>DAIDBD010000009.1 GCA_027310305.1 Herminiimonas sp. | reverse complement strand
GGCATGGCGCCTCGTCTCACTTTTTGGTTGCCTTGCTTTGCGGGTTCAGGTTGGTCAGCCGGCCGCTCTCGGTGCCCGCCGCCTCGTCGATGACCGCGTTGATCAGCGCCGGCTTGCCCGAGGCGATCGCCTCCGTCAGCGCCTTCGCCAGTTCCGCCGGCGTGGTGGCATGGTAGCCGATGCCGCCGAACGCTTCGATCATCTTGTCGTAGCGCGCTCCCTTGACGAATACCGTCGGCGCCACGTCCTTGCCGCCGGTCGGGTTGACGTCGGTGCCGCGGTAGACCCCGTTGTTGTTGAAGATGATGGTGGTCACCGGCAGCTCGTAGCGGCAGATGGTTTCCAGTTCCATGCCGCTGAAGCCGAATGCGCTGTCGCCTTCGATCGCCACCACCGGCAGCCCGCTGGTGACCGCCGCGCCGATCGCATAGCCCATGCCGATGCCCATGATGCCCCAGGTGCCGGAGTCGAACCGCTTGCGCGGCTGGTACTGGTCGATGATGCTGCGGGCGTAATCGAGCGTGTTGGCGCCTTCGTTGACGAGGTTGATGTCGGGATGCGTCTTGAGCACGTCGCGGATCGCCCGCAGCGCGCTGTGGAAGTTCATCGGCGCCGGATTCCTGGCGAGCGTTTCCGCCATCTTCGCCAGATTTTTCTGCTTGCGTTCGGCAATCGCGCCGGTCCACTCGGCGCCGGGCTGCTTGAACCCGCCGTCGATGCCGGCCAGCAGCGCCGCCACGCAGGAGCCGATGTCGCCGATCACCGGCGCGGCGATCGCGACGTTGCTGTCGATTTCGGTCGGCGAGATGTCGATCTGGATGAATTGCTTCGGCCCGCCCCAGGTCTTGCCCTTGCCGTGGGCCAGCAGCCAGTTCAGCCGGGCGCCGATCAGCACTACGACGTCGGCTTCGGCCAGCACGAACGAGCGGGCGGCCGACGCCGATTGCGCATGGGTGTCGGGCAGCAGCCCTTTGGCCATCGACATCGGCAGGTATGGGATGCCGGTGGTTTCGACGAAGGCGCGGATGTCGGCGTCGGCCTGGGCGTAGGCGGCGCCTTTGCCGAGCAGGATCAGCGGCCGCTTGGCGCCTTTGAGCAGGTCGAGCGCGCGCTGCACCGCGTCCGGCGCGGGCAGTTGACGCGGCACCGGGTCGACTACTTTGACCAGCGATTGCTTGCCGTGGGCGGCGTCGAGCGTCTGGCCGAGCAATTGCGCCGGCAGGTCCAGATAGACGCCGCCGGGACGGCCCGAGACGGCGGCCCGGATCGCGCGGGCGATGCCGATGCCGATATCTTCGGCCTTGTTGATCCGGTAGGCGGCCTTGGCGTACGGCTTGGCGGCGTTGAGCTGGTCCATTTCTTCGTAATCGCCTTGTTGCAGGTCGACGATTTCGCGTTCGGAAGAGCCGCTGATGAGGATCATCGGGAAGCAGTTGACGGTGGCATTGGCCAGCGCGGCCAGCCCGTTCAAGAAGCCGGGGGCCGATACGGTCAGGCAAATCCCGGGCTGTTTGGTCATGTAGCCGGCGATGGCGGCGGCATTGCCGGCGTTTTGTTCATGCCGGAAGCCGATGAAGCGCATCCCTTGCGCCTGGGCCAGCCGCGCCAGGTCGGTGATGGGGATGCCGACCAGGCCGAAAATGGTGTCGATGTCGTTGTGTTTGAGCGCATCGATGACCAGATGAAATCCGTCGGTCATTGGCACGGCGTCTTGCGCCGGGGTGGCGGCGGCTGTTTCTAATACGGCTGACATGGTCGCTCCTGTGGTGTTCGATTATCAAGGGGTTGCATCGGCGAAACCGGGACTTGGCCGGCGCGGTGCGCCCGGCGCGGCGCGCCCGCCTGTTGCGCCGTCCAGTGCTTCAGTGCGCCCATCATATCGAGGCCCTATGACTTCGCTCATTGACCAGGGTCAATTTTCGCCGCATCATATTCGACTCTTCCGCTTTGCTGCCGATACCGCCATGTCGTTTGTCAACAACCATCCTGAAAGAAACATCATCCGCGTCCAGTTGAAGCAGAATCTGGTGCTCAAGGATATGCGCGACAGTGAAATGGCCGCGCTGGAACCTTATCTGGTCGTGGTCGATTGCCAGAAGGGCGATTTCCTGCTGCATCAGGGCGTGCATGAAATGGAGCAGTATTTCATCCTCGACGGCATTTTGAAGCGCGTCGTCACCAACCAGCAGGCGCATGAAATGATCTTGCGCTTCGGCGCCGAGCGCGACATCGAAACCAGTTATGCGGCCTGGCGCCTGAAAACCCCGACCCCTTACAGCATCGTGTGCGTGACCAAGGCGCGCGTGGCCAAGCTGCCGCTGCCGCAATGGGTCGCGTTCATCGAGAGCCATACCCAGGTCAAGTATGCCTTCGAGTATGAGGTCATGCGCCTGATGAGCGAGATCATGGCTCATACCATCACGCTGCATCTGCTCGATGCCCCGGGCCGCGTCCACCGCTTCGTGCGCAAGCATGCCGACCTGTTCGACCGTATCCCCAAAAAAGAACTCGCCTCTTATCTCAACCTCTCCCCCGAAACCCTCAGCCGCCTTAAACATCAGGGGAAAATATGACGCAGTACGCCAAAGGCCGGAGTTAAAACCAGGTCAACCGTGCTTGGCCGAAACGAACCGTTTCGAATTGGCCATCAGCCGCAACTGGTTGTCGACGCCGAGCACGCCCGGCACCGCAGCCGTTACATTTTCCGCCTCGCTGCGCTCGGCCGCACTAAGCAGTATCCCGCGCAGGACGACCTGACCGCCATTGGATTCAATGGTGATGCGAATGTCGCGGGTCCCCGCATTATCCTTCAGGGCTGCCCGGATACGTGCTTCAAGGGTCATGTTGGCCAGCATCGCGCGCGATTCCGCGGTTTCCTGAAACTCCGGCCGCCTCATCAGACTCTTGATTTGCTCGACGCAGCTTTCCACTGAAATGCGATCCGTGTTCAGCACCAGGTCATAGAGCACCGGGTCGCCCCAGGTAACGTCAAACTGGTGGTGCATGCGCGATGCATGGGCAGCATCGCTGCGCCGGATTTCGGCTTCGGCAAACTCCGCGTCGTCGGTTTCCAAATGGTCCATCAGCCATTCGACCCGATTCTTGAGGGGGCGGGTGACCCGGATGCACACCACGTGGGACACTGGACGCAGCAGGCAGGTGGCGCCCCAGCCCCGCAATACCACGTTGCCCCGATTCGCCAGATCCAGCATCTCCTGCGCGGTATACACCGCCATGCTTTCGCCATCGACGGTGAGCCGATCCACCAGACCCGCCTTCCCCTCCCGCAGACGGCGGATTACGCTCTTCGGCATCTCCATCTTCAACGCCAGGTGGTCTATCACCTCATGGCGCATTACCGCAAGATTCTCCGATTGGGCAAGCTGTAAAGCCACATCCTTGGCGAGCGACCCCATTTCCTGGGTCATTGCGATTACTGGCATCTTTCTCCTCCTTTGCGATTCACAGGCGGTTGCGCGGCAAATCGACAATGAGGCGCGCCGTCGGACCATGTCCTCGGCGAGCCGCCCGCTTTCCGGTTCATTGCGATCATCATATTGCTATCCACCGTTTAGTCCACAGGCTGCTCTACGGCAAATTTTTCCGGCTTGCCAGGGTTGATTTTTTTCAGTACCCGGGAAATCAACGGCCACAACAACAGGATCAATGCCAGGGTGGTAATGCCGCCTACCAGCGGATTGGACCACATGATGGAAACCTCGCCTTGGGATATCAGCATGGCCTGGCGGAACGAATCTTCCGCCTTGTCCCCCAGCACCAGCGCGAGAACCAGCGGCGCCAGCGGATAGTCCAGCTTTTTGAAGAGGTAGCCCACTATGCCGAACAACAGCATGAACCAGATGTCCAGCATCGCATTGTGCACCGTATAAGCGCCAATGGCGCAGATGACGATGATGATCGGGGCGATGATGGAGAAGGGGATGCGCAAGATCGACGCAAATAGCGGCACGGTGGTCAATACCACGATGAGACCCGCCAAATTGCCCAGATACATGCTCGCGATCAGCCCCCACACGAAGTCCTTTTGCTCCACGAACAGCAGCGGGCCGGGTTGCAGACCCCAGATCAGGAGGCCGCCCAGGAGCACTGCGGCCGTAGGCGAACCTGGAATACCCAACGCCAGCATCGGCAGCAGCGCGCTGGTTCCGGCAGCGTGGGCGGCAGTCTCCGGCGCGATCACACCCTCCAGTTCGCCGGTACCGAACTTGGCGCCAGACTTGGACATCTTCTTGGCGAGACCATAACTCATGAAAGAGGCCGGCGTGGCGCCGCCGGGGGTGATACCCATCCAGATGCCAACCAGCGAACTGCGGATGGACGTCAGCCAGTATTGAGGTAATTTCTTCCAGGTCTCGAACACCACCTTCGGGTTGATCTTCGCGTTCTTGCCGGAAAATGCCAGGCCTTCTTCCATTGACAGCAGGATTTCACCGATACCGAACAAACCAATCACCGCAATCAGGAAATCAAAGCCGCGCATCAGTTCCGACCATCCGAAAGTCAAACGCAACTGACCGGTGACCGTATCCATACCCACCGTAGCCAGCGCAAAGCCCAGCGCCATCGATGCCAGAATCTTGAAGGGCGATCCCTTGCCCATGCCGACGAAGCTGCAAAAGGTGAGCAGGTACACCGCGAAAAATTCCGGCGGCCCGAACCTCAATGCGAATTTGGCCACCAGAGGAGCCATGAAGGTGATCATGACCACCGCCACGAAGGCGCCGATGAAAGACGATGTGAATGCCGCGGTGAGCGCTTCCCCGGCCCGGCCTTGCTGGGCCATCGGATAGCCGTCAAACGTAGTGGCCACCGACCAGGGCTCGCCGGGAATATTGAACAATATCGACGTGATGGCTCCGCCAAACAATGCGCCCCAATAGATGCAGGACAACATGATGATGGCGGCGGTAGGGGACATGGTGAAGGTAAGCGGCAGCAGGATCGCCACGCCGTTGGCCCCCCCCAGTCCCGGCAATACGCCGATCAGGACCCCCAGCACAATTCCCACCAACATCAAAACCATGTTCATGGGAGTCAGAATGACTGCGAACCCATGAAACAGTGCATTAATTTCTTCCATTCTATCTAAACTCCTTGAAATCCAGTTTGATTCGGTGGCTAGCGCGGATGAAGCGGAACGACCGTCGCTCAGTAGCCGAGAAAACTCAGCAGATCAAGTTGTCCCTTGAACAGGGGCACTTTGAACCACACCTCAAACATGAGAAAAAATATTGTCATCACCGTCAGGGAAGTGATGATGCTTTTGATCCGGGAGAACTTCCCGAGAATAGCCATGAACAAAGCGATATAGACGGCCGACGCCACGTACAGTCCCACTATCTGGACCGACAGAATATATACGGCAGCCGGAATCAGAACCGACATGACCCGCTTCAACTGCTCGCTATCGACGAACACCTCGGTGTTCTTATTTTTGCCCAACAGCGCCTGGTACAGAATTCCCGCTCCGGATATGCAGACGACGAGGCCGATATAGAATGGGAAATAGCCGGCTCCGGGGCCGTCGGTAGTCCAGCCCGCGCCTAGCTTCCAGCTGCTAACGACAACAACGATACCGATCACCAACACAAGGAAGGCAACTACCGCCTCCACGACGTAAGTGGCAACTCCCGAACGGCTGGCGCTGTCGGCTTCCAAGTTCTGCTCCATGGCGAACGCTCCTGCTAAATTTGTTTGATGTTGACTGGGACGACTGCAGACGAAGAAGCAGGCTGCCGGTTTTGGCCGGCAGCGCTACTCATCCGAATGCCTGCCTTATTTGGCCATGAAGCCGGCATCCTTCATCAGAGTCCGGTGCAAGTTCTCGGCATTCTCAAGCCACTTGGCGTATTCAGGACCCGACATGGCGGACTGGTTGAAGGCACCCTTCTCCATGTAATCCTTCCAGTCCTGGGTTTCGCGGACTTTCTTGAACAGATCCACATAGAATGCAAGCTGGTCAGGGGTCACGCCGGCCGGCATGAAAATGCCGCGCAACATCACATAGCTGCTAGGCACTCCGGCTTCGGTACAGGTAGGAATATCGTTCCAGGACTGGGTATCGGTGATCTTGGCCTTATAGGGCATGCGCTTTTCATCGAACACGCACAGCGCGCGCAGCTTGCCGGCGCGCCATTGCGCGACGGCTTCGATCGGATTGTTCACACTGGAATCAATGTGCTTGCCCACCAGTTGCACCGCCACCTCGCCGCCGCCTTTGAAAGGCACATAAATGAACTTGGTGCCCGTGGCTTTTTCCAGCCCCGCCGTAAGGATCTGATCTTCCTGCTTGGAACCGGTGCCGCCCATCTTCATCTTGTTGGGACCAGCCGCTTTCACCTCGGCCATGTACTCTTTGGCATTCTTGGCGGGGTTTTCGGCGTTCACCCACAGCACGAACTGGTCCAGCGCCAGCATCGACACCGGGGTCATATCGCGCCAGTTGAAAGGCACGCCGGTAGCCATCGGGGTGGTGAACAGGTTGGACAAGGTAATGATGATCTTGTGGGGATCGCCCTTGCTGTTCTTGACCTCAAGAAAGCCTTCCGCGCCGGCGCCGCCCGACTTGTTGACGACAATCAGAGGCTCCTTCATCAGTTTGTGCTTGATGACGATGCCCTGTACCAGGCGGGCCATCTGATCGGCACCGCCGCCGGTACCCGCCGGTATGACAAACTCCACCGGCTTGGTTGGCTCCCAGGCGGCGAATGCGGGCGCCGCGGCCAGGGATGCCGCCGCCAATGCGCCGACCGTCAGGCATTTAAGACTGCCCTTGAATTCAGAAATCGAGGCTTTTTTCATGCTATCTCCTAATGATTTTGGTTTTAATACTGGCTATCGATTCAACGCGCCTGTCAAGCGCGCTGACGCACTTCGAAATACGCTTTCATGACTTATAGAAGCTCCTTTCAAAGACATTAAACATGCCGCATGCTTTTCGAATTCGCTCGGCCGAAAATATTTTTTCCAAGTCAATTCCAACTGGCATTGCGTCCGGCATCACAGCACAAGCCAGATCCAGGCTACCGCCGCAAACAAAGAACGGATCATGCGTCGCCTTTCACCAATAGCACCGGTATTTCCGACAAGTGAAGCACCTTGGTCGATACGGAGCCGAGCAGCATGCCGGACACCGTACCCAGACCGCGGGGGCTCATCACGATCTGCTTGCAAGCCTTTTCACGGGCATAACGAACGATGGTCTCGGCAGGTTCGCCTACCGCCGCATGGAAAAAGCAGGGTATCCCGGCTTGTTCCAGAAGATTCCTGGCAGGCTGCAACACCAGCATTGCGCTGTCATGGTAGAACTTTTCGATTGCCTCATGACTGATGAAATGCTTTACATTGCCGGAGGCAATGGGATACTGCACGTTGATCAGATGAATTTCCACCGGATCCCTGTACAGCGCAACCTTCTTGATCAGAAACCGCACCGCATTCATCGAATGCTCGGAACCGTCTACCGGCACCATTACCTTTAACATCGCCGCCGCTCCTTGTTTGCAGTTGCCCGTTGATTCCGTGCGTTCCATCCATCGCCAGCAGCCCAGCAGGCTGCAGTCATTTGCCGACTACCGCTCTGTCATCATCCCGGTTGCGGCATTTTCGCCTTCGCGCGCCCCACGACCTTGCCGATCAGGACAACAAGAATAGCACCGGCCACAGGCGCCACCTGATGAAGCATGCCCGCCTGGGACTCGATCCAATGCACCAGCGCCGGATCGCTGATCAGCATTTCGCCGGCGACATAGCCGAGCAGCGCGGCGCCGATAGTGACAATCACCGGGAAACGATCCATCAGTTTCAGTATCACGGTACTGCCGAAGACGATCAGTGGAATGCTGACCGCCAAGCCGATTATCAGCAGCGGCATATTGCCCTTGGCAGCCGCTGCGACGCCGAGGACATTGTCCAGGCTCATCACCAGGTCGGCGACCAGAATGGTGCGGATGGCGCCCATCAGATTGCCGACGCTGTGCGCATCCTCGTCATTATCATCTTCAGGCAGCAGCAATTGAATGCCGATCCACAGCAGGAGCATACTGCCGACAATCTTGAGGTAAGGCAGTGTCAGCATCTCCACCGCCACCACGGTGAGGACCACCCGCATGATGATGGCGGCCATGCTGCCGAACAGGATCGCTTTCTTCTGCTGCGCCGGAGGAAGGGAACGCGCCGCCAGTGCGATGACAACGGCGTTATCGCCGGAAAGAATGATATTGATTCCGATGATCTGTCCCAATGCGACCCAGAATTGGGACGTTGAAAGCATGTCCAGCATGTTCGATTTTCCCTCGCGCGGCGTACCGCTCACAACTTAATCGTTTAATCTCGCCATTGGTCGAGACGCCTTGAAATTCGTACTGCCGCAAACCGCTTGCCGCCGTCATGCCGGAATCGGTTTTCAGGCTGCTTTTTCATAGTAGATTGCATACTTACCCATTCGCTTGAAAATCCTCTTGACCGCAGTCAATTTTCCAAGATTCAGTCCGGTTTTCCTCGCTCTCCGCGCAGGCGTTTCCGATTTGCCAATTGCCGCCGGAAAATTCGGCGCTCGTAATGCGCGCGCCGCAAGGCGGAGATGCCATCATGCCGCATCCGCTCGATGCCGCAACCGGAACCGCTCAGGCGGCTTTTTCGAGGCGCACCTGACCGCTTTCTTCCGTCATCGTCCTGTCCAGCAGCTTTACCAGCGCATATACCGTATCGATATGCGGCGTCGCGGTGTCGGTGAGACGGCCCAGCTCGGCTACCGAGCCCACCAGCGCATCGATTTCGGTGCCGCGCCCCGCTTCCACATCCTGCAGCATTGAAGTCTTGTGCTTGCCGACTTTTTCGGCGCCGGCGATGCGTTTTTCAAGCGTCACGCGAAATGCGATGCCGAGCTTGTTCGCCACCGCTTGCGCTTCGCGCATCATGTTGGCAGCGAGTTCGCGCGAAAGCGGATACTGGCAAATATCGACCAGCGTCGAATGGGATAGCGCGCTGATGGGATTGAAAGTCAGATTGCCCCACAACTTGAGCCAGATCTCGGCGCGGATATTGTCCAGCACCGGCGCCTTGAATCCGGCGTTGGTGAAGCATTCCGATATCTTCGTGACGCGGGCGCTGGCAGAGCCGTCCAGTTCGCCAACCGGGAAGCGTTCCCCTTCGATGTGCCGGACGACACCCGGCGCGATCAGTTCGGAAGCCGGATAGACCACGCATCCGATGACGCGCCGCGCCGGAATTTTCTCGCCGAGCAGTCCGGTCGGATCCACGCTCTTCACATGGCGTCCTTCAAACTCGCCTCCGTGCCCGTGAAAATACCAGTAAGGAATACCGTTCTGCATGGTGACCACGGTGGTATCGGGGCCGAACAGCTTGGGCAGTTCGTCGGCGACCGCATCCACCTGGTGCGCCTTCAGAGCCAGGATCACCATGTCCTGCTTGCCCGCCTCCGCGTAATCATCGGTGGCCCTCACGTTCGCCGCGATGTGTTCGACGCCATCGTGCATGATGAGTTTCATGCCGTTGTTCCGGATCGCTTTCAGGTTCGCGCCTCTGACGATGAACGTCACATCCTCCCCTGCCAATGCCAGCTTCACGCCGACGTAGCCGCCGATCGCTCCTGCTCCTATGATTGCAATTTTCATTTACAGCACCCTTGCTCAAAAGTTTATTCAAATCGGTTGATGAGCTTTCCTATGCCGTCAATCTCGACTTCGACGGTGCTGCCGGGTTTCATTGAACCCACACCGACCGAAGTGCCGCATAAAATGATGTCGCCCGGATTCAGCGTCATGTCCCTGGAAATCAGGCTCACCAGCTGCCGCACCGAGAAAACCATGTCGTTGACCGGATAGTCCTGCCTGACCTCGCCGTTCAGAATGGTCCTGACGACGAGCATCGCCGGATCGAGGCCGGTCGTTATCACCGGCCCGAACGGACAAAAAGTATCGAACCCTTTGGCGCGGACCCATTGCGGGAATGTCGGGTCGCGCTTGATGATGTCAGCGACGGTTACATCGTTGGCACAGGTGTATCCGAAGATGTAGTGGATGGCATTTGCCTCCGAAACATCTTTGCATGTCCTGCCGATCACGATGCCGAGTTCGCCTTCGAACACGACCTTGCCGTCGCACAGCGGCTTCCGGATCGTTGCATTCGGGTCGAGATACGAGTTCGGCGTCTTGAGCAGATACAACGGCTCCGCAGGGGGTTCCAAACCCAGTTTCTGTCCGAGCGCATGGAAGTTGTTCCACAAGGCGATCACCTTGCCCGGAACGGTCGGCATCAGAACCTTGACTTCCCCCAGTTGCATCGTGCTATGCGTAGGTTGCGGGTCGCCAAACATGTCGCCCTTGTAGACCCGGACTTTTTCGCCTTCGAGCGTACCGAAACGGACGGTATCGAGGTGAAGGAAGCGAAGCCAGTGTTGTGTCATTTGATAATCTTCTCTTTTCAAGACGGCACCTGATTGCGGTTTCCGGGCTCGGCCGAACCGCGCCACGAATCATTGGTCACATTGGTCATTGTTCAGCTAATCATCCGGGGCGACTCCCGGTACAGCACCGATTTGAGCAGCTTGCCCATTTCTGCCGGGTTGCGCGTCACTTGAATGCCGCAGTCTTCCATCACATCCAGTTTTTCCTGCGCCGTTCCCTTGCCGCCGGAAATGATGGCGCCGGCATGGCCCATCCGCTTTCCCGGCGGGGCCGTCACGCCGGCGATGAAGCCGACCACCGGCTTTCGCATGTTATCCTTGATCCAGCGCGCGCAGGTTTCTTCCGCATCGCCGCCGATCTCGCCCACCATGATGACCGCGTCCGTATCGGGATCGTCGTTGAACATCTTCAGTACATCGATGTGCTTCAGTCCGCTGACCGGATCGCCGCCGATGCCGGCACAGGTGGACTGCCCCAGGCCCAGTTCCATCAACTGGCCCACCGCTTCGTAGGTCAGCGTGCCGGAGCGTGAAACGACGCCGACGCGGCCCTTCTTGTGTATATGCCCCGGCATGATGCCGATCTTGATTTCATCCGGCGTGATCAGACCCGGGCAGTTCGGTCCGAGCAGAATGGTTTTCTTGCCTTGCATCCGGCTGCGGGTCCGGATCATGTCGCGCACCGGGATGCCTTCGGTGATGCAAATCACCAGGTCGATGCCGGCGTCGACCGCTTCGTCGATTGCCGCGGCGGCAAACGGCGGCGGCACGTAGATCACGGAGACGGTCGCGCCGCTCTGTTCCCTGGCGTCCTTCACGGTGGCATAAATCGGAATGCCCTCGAAATCCTCGCCGGCTTTTTTCGGATTGACGCCGGCCACGAAACAGTTCTTGCCGTTCGCATAATCGCGGCACATGCGCGTATGGAACTGGCCGGTCTTGCCGGTAATTCCCTGCGTGATCACCTTGGTATGCTTGTTGATCAGGATCGACATTTTATTCTCCTCGCGCCGCTTTGACGGCTTTCTCGGCCGCCTCGGCCATGTTCTTCGCGGCGATGATCGGCAGTCCGGATTCCGCCAGGATTTTCTTGCCGAGCTCTTCGTTGGTGCCCTTCATGCGCACCACCAACGGCACTTTCAGGTCCACCTGGCGCGCCGCTTCGACCACGCCGGCGGCGATCACGTCGCACTTCATGATGCCGCCGAAAATGTTCACCAGGATCGCCTTAAGGCCCGGGTTTTTCAACATGATCTTGAAGGCTTCGGTGACTTTTTCAGTCGTTGCGCCGCCGCCCACGTCGAGGAAATTGGCCGGCGAACCGCCATACAGCTTGATCGCATCCATGGTTGCCATCGCCAGGCCGGCGCCGTTCACCAGGCAGCCGATGTTGCCGTCGAGCGAAATGTAGGTGAGGTCGAATTTCGATGCTTCGATTTCCGCGGGATCTTCTTCATCCGGATCGCGCAGCGCGACGATTTCCGGACGGCGGAACAATGCATTGGAATCGAAATTGAATTTGGCGTCGAGCGCGATGACGCGCTCGTCTCCGGTCAGAATCAGCGGATTGATTTCGGCCAGCGACGCATCGCATTCATCGAATGCCTTGTACAGGCTTTGCATGAAGGCGCGGGCTTGCGGAATCGACGCTTCCGGAATGCCGATCTTGCGGGCGATGCCATCCGCCTCGCCGTCTTTCAATCCCGTCACGGGATCGATGAAAATCTTGTGAATTTTTTCCGGCGTATGAGAGGCGACTTCTTCGATATCCATGCCGCCTTCGCTGGACGCCATCAGCGCAACGCGCTGGGTGCCGCGGTCCACCACCATGCCGACATAGAGTTCCTTCCTGATGTCGGCACCTTCTTCGATCAACAGGCGCCTCACCAGCCTTCCTTCGGGGCCGGTCTGGTGCGTGACCAGATTCATGCCCAGGATCTTCGACGCGTACTCGCGCACTTCCGCGATCGATTTCGCCACCTTCACGCCACCGCCCTTGCCGCGCCCGCCGGCATGGATCTGCGCCTTGACGACCCAGACCTTGCCGCCCAGATCTTGCGCGGCCCGGACGGCGTCATCCGCCGAAAAACAAGGGAAACCGCGAGGCGTCGCAACGCCGAATCTGCGCAGTATTTCCTTGCCCTGATATTCGTGAATATTCATGCCTTCCTTGTCGATCGCCGATTTTTTCTACAATATTTCCAAAATCGCAGCCATGCAGAACGAGCTGGCAGCCAATTGATTTGTCCGATTGCGCGCGCAGGATCAAATGCCACGCAAGTTCTGGTGCGGATATGCACTGGTTCGGATAAATTCCTTCGTCAAACAACTTTTCGATTATCCAAGCCGTGCATTTGCGGATCGAGGGGTTGAATTTCTCTCGCGTCGAGCATGCAAGACAGGTAGTGTAGAGTTGCCGGAGCCGATCAGTGATCGTCCACGATGTTTGCGTTGTCTCCTTCTTTTTTGCATCGGTGATGGCAAGCCGCTCTGAGCGGCGTATTGCCCGCTACACTTGCCATCCGACGATCGGCAGCGGATGCGGCCCGCCGCGCCGCTGCTGTCAATGCTGTCAAATACCGATCGATTGGAACGGCAGTGTAAAGATTGTGCGAGAATCGGTTGCCGATATCCTTGATCACGGTTAAGTTTTGAAATTTTCGCCCCTTGCCGGCACCCGTTGAAAACGCCCGACCTATTAAGGGCACCCAACTTCAATCCAGCAGTGCCCGGTCAAAAATCCGCCAAAATAAATTGGTTGGCGCCAATCGCTGTTTTGAAGCCGGTCGATCCGGCCGCAAGGCGCATGCATGAAACCCGGACTTTCTCGAAGTCGAAGTCGGAGTCAGACGCCTACTTCGGCCTTCTGAATTTCCGCCCAGTCGACATGGGATGCGATCCTGCCGCCGCAGGCCTTTAAAGCGTCGTAGCAGCGCGCCTTCGTCGTTTGTATGGCATCGATCAGAAAATCGGCCTCATAAGCCTTCAACAGATGCGGCTGATGCGTCTCCAGATAATCACGGAGATAATCTTTTTCCTGCGACTGCGGCAAGATGCTTTTATAGGTATCGGCATCCCAGTGCCATTTCAGTCCCAACTCGTAAAACGCCGCGTTGTAGGCGTTACGATGAATGTCCACCGCATCGTGCGTGGACTCGCTGTTAATTCTGGTATCGACCACGGTTGTGCTCCTTCTGCATGAACTCTTCGCTGTGAATACTCGCCTATGCGACTGCATCAGGCTTCGAGCACATCGTAGGTTCAAAAAATGATTAGGTATAGTTAAAGTTTTTAAGCATAATCATTAACCATAGCTTATTATTTTTCGGAGAAGTGCGATGAAAAACGCGACATTGCGCCAGCTAAAGATATTCGAAACCGTCGCCAGGCATTTGAGCTACGCGCGCGCGGCGGAAGAGTTGCACCTGACCCAACCGGCCGTATCAATCCAAGTCAAGACTTTGGGAGAGCATGTGGGAATAGTGCTTTTTGAACAGCTCGGCAAGAAGATTTACCTTACGCCAGGCGGGATGGAAGTGCTTCACTTCAGCCGTGCAATCATTCAGCAGTTCCAGGAGGCGGAAGAAGCGCTGACGCAGTTCAAGGGCATCACGGGAGGCAAGCTGAACGTCGCGGTAATCAGCGCAGGCGATTATTTTTTCCCGCGGCTGCTGGTTGAATTCGCACGCCGCCACGCCGGCGTCACTCTTAACCTCACGGTCCATAATCGCGAAGAACTGCTGGGGCAACTGGCGAACAACCTGACCGATCTGGCGATCATGGTACGGCCGCCTCAAGACATGGATACAATCAACGAATCGTTCGCGCCCCATCCCTACGTTATCGTAGCCCCGCCCGACCATCCTCTTGTGTCGAAAAAAAGTATACCCATGTCGGTTTTGAAGCGTGAACCCTTTGTGGTCCGGGAAAAGGGATCGGACACATGGCATTCGATGGAAGAAGGTTTCGGCCGCCATTTGGCCGAACTCAACCTTGCAATGAAAATAAAGAGTACCGAAACAATCAAGCAGGCGGTCATCGCCGGCATGGGCATCAGCTTCCTCTCGGCGCATACGATCACCCTTGAGTTGCAAGCGGGCAGTCTCGCCGTGCTCGATGTGCAAGGTTTTCCCATGATGCTGAACTGGTACGTGGTTCATCGCAAGAACAAGCGGTTGCCGCCGGTGGCGCTTGCATTCAAAAATTTCCTGATGAGCGACGGCGCGGCTCTTATCCAAAAGTTTATCGGGTTCGACCCGAAACGGAATTGAAACCGGCACCCGGCAGCCAATGGCTGCGCGCGGCGATATTCGACCGGCTTGCGGGTGGCGGAAAGACGGGAAGCCGCAATAGCGAGGATGAAAGAAGTCCGGCTACTTCTGATAGGTCTTGATCACCGCGGCGTCATCCAGTTGCTCCCAGCCGAGCTTCAGCGTTTCCCGGAATTGCGCCAGCGCCGCATCGCCCAGCGGCGTGTGGTACTGCACCGCATCGGCCATCGCGGTGGCCAGCGTCACATCCTTGGTCAGGATGTGCGCGAACGCCCGCGGCGCGAAATCATCCTGCAACACGCGCGCCATGCGGTCCTGGAATATCCAGGACGATCCGCTGGAAGCGGAGATGATCTCGAACAGTGTTTGCGGATCGAGCCCGACCTTCATGCCGAGCGCCAGCGCCTCCGCGCCCGCCACCAGATTGATGCCGGCCAGCAGATTGTTCACCAGTTTGGCTTTCGCGCCATCGCCGATGGTGCCGCTGACCCTGAAACGCTTGTCGGCCATCGCGGTGAGCACGTCGTCCCATTGCGCGATCGTTGCCGCATTGCCGGCGATCATCATGCTCATGGTGCCGGCTTCGGCACGCGCCGGCCCGCCCGAAATCGGCGCATCGATCGTTGCAACGCCATGCTCCTGCAGCCGCTGCGCGTAGCGCATGGTGTCTTCCGGCGCAATGGTCGAGCAGATCATCACAGTCTTGCCTTTGGCGTGCGCCTGCGTGACGCCGTCGGCACCGAACAGCACAGCGTCGATCTGCCGGGCATTCACCACCACCACGATGATCAGGCCGGCAGCGGCTGCAAGCGCGGCGGGTGAAGCGCAGGCCGTCATGCCGGCAGCGCGCGCTTCCTGTTCGGCTTCCGGCCGGATGTCGCGAACCGCGACAGCATGCCCCTTGCGATGCAGATTTTTGGCGATGGCCATTCCCATTGCACCGATACCGATGATTCCGACTGAAGGATTTTTCATCATTTGTCCTGTAACGATAGTCGTGCTCCAGCCCATGGCAAAGTTTGCATCGGCATCTGGTCAAATGCGCGAGAGGTCGAACGCCGCCGACGGCTGTCCTCCTGATAATGCCTGCAGCAAGTTGCTGACGGCAAGTTCAGCCATCGCATGGCGCGTCTCGTGGGTGGCCGAGCCGCTATGCGGAAGCGCGGTCACGCGCGGATGGGTGCGCAACGGCGAATCCATCGGCAGCGGCTCGACAGCGAACACGTCGAGGCCGGCGGCGCGCAGGGAACCGCGGTCGAGCGCATCAAGCAGCGCATCTTCCCGCACGATCCCGCCGCGCGACCCGTTGACAAAGATGGCGCCGGGCTTCATCAAGCCGAATGCGCGCGCATCCATCAAGCCGCGCGTGGCGTCGGATAGCGGCAGCGTCGCAGCGATAATGTCGGCGCGCGCCAGCACATCGTCCAGCGGCATGCGGGTCGCGCGCCCGGCCAGGGCGGGTACATCCACGCTGCGCCGGTTGTGATAAAGCACAGGCATGTCGAAGCCGAGCGCGGCGCGGCGCGCCAGGGCCTGGCCGATGCGGCCGAAACCGAGGATGCCGAGCGTCTTGCCGTGGACATCCCAACCGAACAATTCTTCGCCGATATTGCGCGTCCAGCGCCCTTCCCGCACAAATTGGGCCAATTCGACGAGGCGCCGGCTGCTGGCCATGATCAATGCGAAGAGAGCGTCGGCAGTGGTCTCGGCCAGGACATCCGGCGTATGGCACAACATGATGCCGCGCGCGCGCAACGCTTGAAGCGGATAGTTGTCGACCCCAGCCGAAATGCTGGAGATCACTTCAAGCCGGGGCGCAAGCGCCAGCAAGGTCTCGTCGATGTGGTAGCTTGAACCGATCATGCCTTGCGCAGCCGGCAATGCGGCACGAAATGCGGCGGCCTGCTCCGGCAGCCGCGGATTGGCCACCGTCACGTGATGCGCTTGCTTGAGCCGGGCGAGCTGGTCGGGCGGCAGCTCGCGGAACACGAGCACTTGTTTGGGATGCGGAGTCATGGATGCGCCATCACGGGTTAACCTCGTCGAGCTCGGCGCGGGTCGGCAGGCCTTCGGTGTCGCCCAGCACCTGTATGGCGCGGGCGCCGATCCAGGCGCCGCGCCGCACCGCCTCACGGATGCCGAGGCCTTCGAGCAGCGCACTGATCACGCCGACCGCGAAGCCGTCGCCGGCGCCGACAGTATCGATTACCTCGGCAACCGGGAAACCCGGCACATGACCGGAGGTTTCTTCGCCGCGCAACCGACCCTCGAAGTAGGCGCCGTCGCTGCCAAGCTTTACCACCACGAGTTGCACGCCGCGCTGCAGGTAATAGCGCGCGATACCCTCGGGCGATTCTTCGCCGGTGAGAAACCGGCCTTCTTCAAGGCCGGGCAGCACCCAGTCGGCCCGCACCGCCAGATGATTGATCCAGTGGCGCATCGATTCTTCAGAAGACCACAGCGTGGGACGCAGATTGGGATCGAACGAAACAGACCGTCCCGCCGCGCGCATCAAATCGAGGGTTTTGCATGCCGCCTGCAAGCTGGTGCCGGAAATGGCGGCAAACACGCCGGTGGCATGCAGATGGCGGGCCGATTGCAGCCACGCCTGATCTATATCGTCCACGCCCATCCGGCTGGCCGCGGAGCCTTTGCGGTGGTACTCGACCGGCGGGTCGCCGCCATCGGTGACGCGCCCCTTGAACTGGAAACCGGTGCGCTGGTTGGCATCGCACACCACGTGCGAGCAATCGACGCCTTCGCGCTGCAACGCCGCGAGAAGATAGCGGCCCATCGAATCCGTGCCCAGCCGGCTGGCCCAGCCGACCTTGAGGCCGAGCCGCGCGAGGCCGATCGCGACATTGGTTTCGGCGCCGGCGGTGCGCTTGTAAAACGCCTCGGCGTCCTCGATCGGCCCGGGCCGATCGGCCACCAGCAGCAGCATCGCTTCGCCGAAGGTGACGACGTCGAGCGCGCCGCTCATGCGCGGGCTCCGGCACGTGCGGCATCGCCGGCCGCGACACCCCGCAGAGCGATGATCTCCCGCCGCGTAACGGCGAGCAGGTCGCCGCCGGCCAGCGGATATTCGATGGCCCGCGGCACATCGGCCGGCAGCGCATTCAACACGGCGCGCCAGGGTGCGCTCGATTCGGCCAGCGGCACGGCTATCCATCGCTGGGGTTGCCGCTGCACCCCTTTACAATGCACATAGCGCACCTGCGGCGCCAAGGCAACGGCGGCCTGGAGCGGACATTCTCCGACCCAGTGCCAGTTGCCCATGTCGAAGGTCATGCCGAGAAACAGGCCGCATTCGCCGGCGGCGGAAAAAAAATCCTGCATTGCAGCCAATGTTCCGGCGGCGGGCGTCTGGTCGTTTTCGATCACCAGCTCTACACTGCACGCATGCAGCCGCTCCTTGAGCATGGCCAGCGTGGCCATCGATCGCAGGCCGAAGGCGCCGATCGACATCTTCAGGCGCCGGGCGCCGAGCCGTTCGACAGCCAGCAACGCCCTGTCGAGCGCGGGCAGATCCAGCGTGCCGTCCGCCGACCATATTCCTTCCGGGCTCGAATAGACCATGTTCAGCGATAACTCGCGCGCCGCGCGGGCAAGCGCAGCAAGTTCGGCGGCGGCATCCGTCAGCAGTTCGCCGCGCACTTCCACGCCGTCCGCACCGGCGGCATGGCACAGCCGCGCGAACCAAAGCTGGCCGTGGCGCCGCACCTCCGCCGCGCCGAACGAAGAAAGCGAAATCAATATCTTCGGAGATGTCATCATTGAATCGTGTTCGTCATGCGGCATGATGCGCGTTCAGGATTTGACCCAGGAAGCTGCGGGTCTTTTCATGTTGCGGGTTGCTGAAGAATTGCCGGGGCGGGGCTTGCTCGATGATCTGTCCGTCGGCCATGAAAATGACACGGTCGGCCACACTGCGCGCAAATCCCATTTCATGCGTCACGCACAGCATGGTCATGCCGTCCTCGGCGAGGCCGACCATCGTGTCCAGCACTTCTTTCACCATCTCCGGATCAAGCGCCGAGGTAGGCTCGTCGAACAGCATGATCTTCGGCGTCATGCACAGCGCGCGGGCAATGGCGACCCGTTGCTGCTGGCCGCCCGACAACTGGCTCGGATATTTCCGGGCCTGGTCCGGAATCCTCACCCGGGTCAGGTACTTCATCGCCGTCGCTTCGGCTTCTTCCCTGCCCATGCCGCGCGAGCGCATCGGCGCCAGCATGCAGTTCTGCAGCACCGTGAGATGCGGGAACAGGTTGAATTGCTGGAACACCATCCCGACTTCGCGCCGCACCGCTTCGGTATTGCGGCCGCCGGCAGTCAGATCGATGCCGTCGACCACGATCCGCCCCTTCTGCACATTCTCCAGACGGTTGATGCAGCGAATCAGCGTCGACTTCCCAGACCCGGACGGACCGCAGACGACGATGCGTTCGCCGGCGCGAACCGCAAGGTTGATGTCGGCCAGCACCTGAAAGGCGCCGTACCATTTCTCGACCGCTTCGATCCGGATGATGGGATCGCCGCCGGACGATCCGGGTTGTTGCACCGTGCTTGCGCTATCCATCATGATGCCCGGTTTCAGGATCCTGCCGACATCGCCGGCAAGTCCGTCGCCAGCCACTTCTGATACAGCTTGTTCAGTTCGCCGTTGGCCTTGTTGCGCGCCACGAAATCATTGACCGTTTTAAGCAGCTCAGGCTGACCGGGACGCAGGGCGACGGCCATCACCTGTTGCAGAAGCTGGAACTTGGTTTCAAACGTATTGGCGGGAGCGCGTTTCGCAATTTGCGCAGCGACCGTGGTGGAGCAGCCGATGGCGTCAACCTGCCCCGACATCAGCGCCTGCATCGCCGACGCGTCGTCGTCGAAACGGCGGATCTCCGTGTCTTTCGGCGCGATGCCGGTCACCGCAACATCCTGCGTGCTGGCGCGTGCGACACCGATGCGCAAGCCTTTCATGTCGGCCGCGGTCTTGATGTTCGCTTTCTTGCTGCCGAACAGGACGATGCCGGCGGCGGAATACGGCTGCGAGAACTGCACTTGCTTGGCGCGCTCAGGAGTGATAGCGAGCGAAGCCACCAGCATGTCGACCTTGTTGGTCAGCAGGAACGGAATGCGGTTGGGGCCGGTGACCGGAACCAGCTTGAGCTTGACGCCCAGATCCTTGGCCAGCAAGCGCGCAACATCGGCGTCGTAACCGTCCGGCTGATTTTTGCCGTCCACCGTGCCGTACGGCGGGAAATCGACCAGCAAGCCGACGGTGATCTCGCCTTTTTTCTTCAGGTCGGCCACGGTTTGCGCCGAAGCGGACGGGATCGACATCGACAATACTGCGCTCAGACCCAAAACCAGGGCGGCAGCGGTGAAAACACGGCGTTGAAAAGAGTGGATCATTGACTGAGTCTCCATTGATTGCGTTTTGAGTTAATGATTGACGAAGCAGAAACGCTTTCGTTCAGCGTGCGAGCGCCGTCGCTTGGCGGCGCTCCATTCGCGCGGCAAGCAGCGACAGTGGCCAGCACAGCACGAAATAAATGGCCGCCACAACGCTGAACACGATGAGCGGCTGAAAGGTGGCATTGTTGATGATCTGTCCGGTGCGGGTAATCTCGGCAAAGCCGATGATGGCGGCCAGCGAGGTGCCCTTGATGATCTGCACCATGTATCCGACGGTGGGCGGCAACGCAATCCTGAAAGCCTGCGGCAGGATGACGTCGCGCATGCGCGCACCATAGGACAGGCTGAGCGCTTCGGCGGCTTCCCACTGGCCGCGCGGAATCGCCTCGATGCAGCCGCGCCAGATCTCGCCGAGGAAGGCGCTGCTGTTGAAGATCAGCGCAACGCCGGCGGCGGCCCACGGGTTGATGTCCAGGCCCAGTATCGGCGCGCCGAAGAAGATCAGGAACAATTGCAGCAACAGCGGCGTGCCCTGGAAAATCAGAATGAAGCCGGACGATACGATCCGCAGCGCGGCAATGCCGGACGTGCGGCACAGCGCGATTGCCAACCCGCCGACTGCGCCGCCTGCAAAAGCGATCATGGACAATGCAATCGTCCATTTTGCCGCCTCGAGGATGAAGAGAAATTCGGGGAAGCCGAAAGTGCGCATCATCTGCGCTCCGGATAGCTGAGCCAAAGCCGCGACACGACGCCGAACAGCACCGAGAAAGCCAGCGACAGCGCCAGGTAAATGCAGGCGACGACGATGTAGATCTCGAAGCTTCGGAAGGTTTGCGATTGCAGGTTGGCGGCGACCGACGTCAGATCGTCCGCGGAGATTGCCGACACGACGCTGGAACTCAGCATCAGCAAAATGAATTGACTGGTCAGCGCCGGATAGATCGCGCGCAGCGCCGGCTTCAGAATGACGAAGCGGAAGATTTCATGCCGTTTCAGGTTCAGGGCGAGGCCGGCTTCGATCTGGCCCTTCGGGATCGATTCGATACCGGCCCGGATGATTTCGGTGGCATAAGCGCCGAGATTCACGACCATCGCCGTCAACGCGGCGGTGTAGGCCGACCAGCGCAAGCCAAGCGCAGGCAGCGCGAAGAAAAAGAAAAACAGCTGCACCAGGAAAGGCGTATTGCGGATCAATTCGATATAGGCGTTGATCGCCCAGCGCAACGGCCGGGGGCCTGCGGTCTTGCCCCATGCGCAGGCGATCGCCACCAGCAAGCCGAGCAGCATGGCCAGCAAAGATAGCTGAATCGTGATCCAGGTGCCTTTCACCAGCAACGGCCATGCCGCAAAAACAGCGTCGAACTGGAACGCGTAGTTCACTCTTGCTCCCTGATGCGGGCTACCCGGCCGCGAGATGACGATTTTATCGGGCAAAAAATCATTCTAGCGCGATCAATTCGAATTTGCAAGAAACCGGTTTCAGTCAAAATAGCTTCCTCATGCCATCGCTATTCAGTTGCATGGCGGGAAGAATCGCGCTCGATCAGCGTGCCGGAAAGCAGAATTTGCCTCGGAGGAAATTTCAACCCTTGCAGCCGTTCGATCAGGCAGCGCGCAGCCATGCGGCCGAGATCGTCGGTTGGCTGCGCGATGGTGGTCAGGCCGGGTCTGACCAATGGCGCCCAATCAGTCTCGTCAAACCCGACCAGTCCGATGTCGCTGCCGAATTGCCACCCCAGCCGGGCCATTGCGGCCGCCACGCGCAAGGTAATAACGGCATTGCCGGTCAGCACAGCGGGCCGGCGGTTCGATGCGCGCGCGCGCAATGCGCGCAGAGCGGCTTCCAGACCGGCGCTGTCGGCCTGCGTATTTTCGCAAGTGGTTCCCCTGACGTCCGAAGCCTGCGCGCCGATGCAGGCGCGAAACGCGACTTCGCGCTCTGCGCGAGGACTCACGTCCTGCACCGGTTCGGTGACGAACAGAATTTCCCGGTAACCGGCGGCGACCAGATGGCTGACGCCCATTTCCATTGCGCCGGCGTTGTCCAATGACACGAAATCGGTTTGCATGTTGCTGTGGCGGCGGTCGATCAGGACCGCCGGCTTGCCATGGCGGGCCGCTTCCGTCATCGCGCCCGCATCGCGGCCGAAGGTATGCAGCAGAAATCCTTCTACCTGATAGGAAGAAAGCGTTGCGATCGCCTCGCGTTCGCGGCCGGCGTCATTGCCCAGGTTGAACAGCATCACCACATACCCCGCCTCCTGGCAGGCCTTTTCGACGCCGCGCAGAACGGCCACGGAAAACGGATTGGTGACATCTGCGACGATCAATCCGATCAGCCGCGAGCGGCCGCGCTTGAGCGACTGCGCCATCGGACTGGGCGAATAGCCGAGAGCGCTGACGGCAGCTTCAACCCGTGCGGCAATGTCGCGCGACAGCAGCGTGTCGCGGTGGTTGAGAAAGCGGGATACCGTCGCTTTTGAAACGCCTGCTTTACGGGCGACATCCGCAATGGTGGTTCGGGCCGCAGGCTGGGATCGGGCTTTGGTCGGCATGATGCTCGGAGCGGTCTGTAAATGGTATAAACATGAAACCGGTTTCAGCGATATTAGCATTTCGTGCATGCCGATGCAATTGCGCGGCGCAGCTGCGCGGATTCTTTTATTTTCCGGTCTTTCAACCTGTCCATACGCTGCGATCGCTGCGTCGCCGCCCTGCTGCACGGATAAGCGGCCATGCAGCCATTCCGGGCTCATGGGATACTCGCCGGCTAAAGAACAGACAATCACTCCGATGAATACCAGTCGCGCTTCACATCCTCTTTCATCCTGGCTTCCCGCGGCTCTCGCCGGCTTGTGCGCGACGCTGATCGGCCTCGGCATCGGCCGTTTCTCCTATGTCGCACTACTGCCGTTGATGATCGACGCACGCTGGGCATCGGCCTCCGGCGCGGCCCAGATCGCGGCGGCGAATTTGATCGGCTACCTGATCGGCGCGTTGATGGCGCATCGGCTTGCGCTGAAGATCGGCGCGCCGATGGCGATTCGCGGCGCGATGGCGGCAATATTGCTGAGCCTGCTTTTCTGCAGCATCAATCCCGGTCTGGGCTGGCTGTGGTTCTGGCGGCTGGTGGCCGGCGCGGCGGGCGGCGTGCTGATGATCACGGCCGCCCCCGCCATTTTGAGCCGGGTTCCGGTCGCCGTGCGCGGCAAGGCAATCGGCGTGGTGTTTTCCGGCATCGGATGCGGCATCATGCTGTCCGGTTTTGCGGTGCCTGCGCTGGGCGCCGCGCATCTTGCAGCGGCGTGGCTCGTGCTGGCCGCTTTCGTGGCGATTGCATTGCTGTATTCCTGGCCGAAATTTCGCCAGCCGGTCGCGACTGCGCCGGCGCCCGCCGCCCAAGCCAGGCTGATGCCGCGCGGCGCACTGCTGGCGCTGCTATGCGCCTATGTACTGGATGCAATCGGGTATTTGCCGCATACGGTATTCTGGGTTGAGTACCTGGTGCACGGATTGAACAAGCCGCTGTCGACCGGCGGCGCGTTCTGGGCGGTGTTCGGCGCCGGTGCTGCAGTCGGTCCGCTGTTGAGCGGCCATGCGGCCGACCGGTTCGGCTTTCGCAATACGCTGATCGCATGCTTCACACTGAAGGCGGCAGCCGTCGCATTGCCGTTGATATCGACCTCGATGCTCGCGCTGTTCGCCTCCTCGTTTGCGGTCGGCGCGCTGACGCCGGGCATGGTCGCGGTAGCATCGGGCAGGGTGATCGAAATCGCGGGCGCGGCGGCGCACCAGCGCAACTGGGCCATGCTGACGTTTGTTTACGCAATGCTGCAGGCGGCGGCCGGATATGCCATGGCAACGCTGTATGCAGCGACGCATTCATTCAATCTGCTGTTCGCAATCGGCGCCGCCGCGCTCGGATTGGCTGCCATAATCTCGGCGCTCGGTTCCGGCAGGCGGAGCGGAGAATCCGCCGTGCGCATCACGTAGCGCCTCCAGCGCACTGTTTTTGAAAGCCCGGCATGAACAAGAAGGTTGCCGTCATCACCGGATCGTCGTCGGGCATCGGCGCCGCGAAAACGACCGGCGAATTCATTCCGGCCGATAGCGGATTCGCCGGGTTTCCGAATCCCGGCGGACGTTCAATCATGAAGCCGCAGCCGCTCCGGTTATCATTGAACGGTCAACTTTCAGCAACCATGGTCCCTTGCTTAAAATGAAAAACCGGTTCCTTTCCTCTGTTGCGGCACTTGCGCTCGCAACATCCCTGCCTGCCTCCGCGCATGAATTCTGGATGCTGCCGCAATCTTTCACTCCCGCGGCAGGCGCCACCATTGGGCTCACCCTGACCGTAGGGCAGGACTTCTCCGGCGAACAGATTCCTTTCTATGCAGCGCTGGTTGCCGGCCTGCGTCATTATTCAATGGGAACCGTGCAGGATCTGGCCAGCCGGATTCCGGCTACCACCGTATTACCCGAACTAGGGCTCCCGGTGACTCGGGCCGGCACGCACCTGATAGCGTTCGATAGCCATCCAAGCAAGATAACGATGACCCCCGATAAATTCCATGCTTATCTGCACGATGAAGGTCTCGACGCGATCGTGCAACAGCGCGCGGCTGCGGGAACCGTCGGCATGCCCGGACGCGAACGCTTTCGCCGGAATGTAAAGACCTTGCTGCGCGCCGGCGGCAAATCGGATGCGACATATGCGGTGCGTACCGGCCAGCGCCTGGAAATCGTGCCGCTTGCGGACCCCTTTGCCAAGGCTGCGGGCGATACGGTGAATTTCAGCATTTTCTTCGACGGCAAACCGGTTACCGGCACGCTGCTGAAAGCCTGGCACAAGCGCGATGGCCAGACCCTGATCATCAAGGCGCATGCCACCGCGGAAGGGAAAGCGGCTTTCACGCTGCCCTATGCCGGAACATGGATGATCAGTGCCGTCCACATGATCCCGGCCACCGATACGCAGGAAGCGGATTGGGACAGCTATTGGGGCAATCTGACGTTCGAACTGCCCGCGGACAGCGCGCAGAAATCGACACTGAGATAGCATTCCGGATCGTCGCGAAGTTTTCATCATTGAACAAGGAGCGAACAGCGATGCGTTTTCCAACTGATCTATTCGACTTGAAAAATTTCTATCTGCTCCTGGCGGGCGGTGGCGTCATCCTCGTCCATATGCTGATCCTCCGCTTCAGGAAGTGGCGCGAAGCACGCAATGCCGCCGCGATTGCCGGCACAATCGTCGAATACTTCCGCAAAAGCAGAGTGGATGTTTCGGTTACCTGCATGAGAATAACGGGCACGAAACGCTTCACGGCGTTCATCGAATCCGAGCCGATGAAGCGATTCCGCCTGTCGCATATCATTGAATCCACGCTGCGCGATCTGGTGCATAACCTGCATGGCCTGGATCTGGACAAGGTGTATTGGCGCTTCCCGATCGGGAAAGAAGCGCAGATCGGGATGATGCCGGGAGATCCTGCCAAAGCAAGGGACCGGACAGCCGATGATGATGACTACATCACCGAGGGCTTGACGCATTATCGGCATCTGCCGAAAGCCGACGTGATGGAAACTTCCTGGACGACGTTCGAAGAAGCGTCCATTTCAATTCAGGAAAAAAATCATTCCGACAACAGCAAGAACGTCTAACGACACTCTTCTTTTCCCCGCCATTTTTCCCGCCGATGAAAAATAGCGGTCGATGCGCGTTCGCATTGAAGCACGTTATTAAATCGCCAAATGCCAGACACATAACTGTGATGTTAATAGTCAACAGGACTGATGCTTTGGCGCATTGAATTGGTGACGCACGAACTTAAATACCGGAAAATAAAAAAACGGTCGCGGCGGCGACCGCAATCGCTTTAACGCATTAAAAAGCATCGATCCGATCGGCGGCAACCGGCAAGATTGTGCAGCAATCAGCGCAAAAGAAAAGCCCCGCTCGGCGGCAACCGAACGGGGCTTTGAAGCCGTACATCAACATAAACCCCATCGCTAAACAGAGATTATGTTATGAACAATATATCCAGACATTGTCCAAGTGTCAAACTTTTCCTTTTCCTGATTTTCCTGCCGCTCTCTTTCAGCGTACGCGCCGCTGATGCGCCGGTGCCGCAGGCAGACCGGCAGATCGCTCCGGCGGAACAAGGGCCGCAGATCTGGTTGACCAGCGGCTTCCTGTCGTATCATTTCAAGCGTGATGCCGGTTACAACGAAAAAAATACCGGCATCGGCGCAGAACTATATTTTGACGACAGCAATGCGATTGCGGCCGGAATTTATCGCAATAGCGTGCGTCGGACTTCCCATTATCTTCAGTACGCATGGACGCCGTTAAGCGTAGGGCCTTTCCGGTTGGGCACCGCGATCGGCCTGATCGACGGCTATCCCAAATTACGCGGCGGCAGAGTCGCGCTGTCGATCATGCCGATCGTCAGCTACCATTTCAAGGCCTTCGATCAGGATACCGGTTTGAACCTGGTCTACATTCCAACCATTGCGCCGCGCGTTGACGGCGCGCTCGCTCTGCAGCTGAAAATTCGTCTGCGTTAGGAAATATTCCCCACCACAATCCGAAAATTGGACCGGTGGCCAACGTGAGAATTGCGACGCCGGGAACCGGCAATGCAGTGACCAGCGTGTAACCGGCAAAAAACGGCGGCGCTTTGCCAGGGATGCATCTGCGCCAATGTTTGCGGCGCTTGCCGGCATCTAATCCTAAAGGCATTTCTAGTTGAAATTTATACAATCCGGTTATTGACACTGCTTTGAAGACGCATGAAAATGGCTTTCCTCAATAATAGTAACAATGGCAGAAAGCCAAGCGTAATGTAAATTGTTCCATCAAGCGCTTTATGAGCCTATCGATATAATTGAAAACCGCACCGCCATAGCTCTTGTGATGCGACAAATCAATCTGCCTCCGATCATGATATTTAGCCTTTGCTCACCACGAAACAGCTTGTCAAAAAAAGCAGCGCTGTGGGCTATGCTCGCGATCTGGGCAATTCAATTTCTTGGCTGCACGGCATGGTTCCATCAATTTGAAATCAACTTGGATGAAAAGAGTACGCATGCCTCTCCAAAATGGAACAATCTGCAAGAACAGCGAGTCGTGTCCGACGATGCAGACAGCTATCCAGTCGACGTCAAGTCAGGGACTATCAATAAGGCGCCAGCTTCTTCCTTGGAGGCGTGCGATGAGCCAGATGATGAAGTCTTGTTATCTGCTGCTATTGCAAAAATTTTGGCTTCGTTTGTATTTTTGTATTGCACTGCCCTATATTTTCCCCCGCTCTCCCTTCTCTGCTTCAAACGAATCGCTTCAGCAGCCAGTGCAAGCATTCGTGTCTATCGACTGATGATGACGTCCTGCTGCACACCTAACGCCCCGCCCGAATAACGCTCTCGATTTTCCAGCTTGATCCCTTACGGATGAAGTCCGGTCAGGCCAGCGCCTGCGTGCGCCGACCTGCAAGTCACGTGTTTATTTATTAGCGAGGTAGTTATGCAAGTATGCATCAGGTGCAATGCACGTTTTGTTTCGCCCGAATGGTTATGCCCGCAGTGCCACTTTGTTCCCGTTAAAGAAAGTAAATATCGTTCTTTTGTTCAAAAAAATTCGGGAACTGATGACGGCTTCAATGCAAACACTTTTTCAGCCCTTACCGAAATAGAGAATATTCACTTCTGGTTCAAGGCAAGGAACGATCTGATCGTGGACAAGATACGCACTCATTTTCCAGGAATACAAAATTTCCTGGAAATCGGTTGCGGAACCGGCGCTGTCCTGAATGGCGTCCATCATGCTTTTCCGGCAATCGCGCTGTCTGGATCTGAAATAACGTTTGAAGGATTAGGTTACGCAGCAAACAAGGTTCCCAACGCAACGTTTTACCAGATGGATGCACGAGTTATTCCGTTTGAGGAGGAGTTCGATATCGTTGGCGCCTTCGATGTAATCGAACACATTCAAGAAGATGAACTAGTACTGCGGCAGATGCATCGCGCATGCAAGCGAGGAGGAGGAATTATCCTGACGGTCCCGCAACATCCCTTTCTCTGGAGTGCAACCGACGAATACGCATGCCACAAGCGACGCTATACTCGCCGGGAATTGGTAGCCAAGGTGGAACGTGCGGGATTCAAAGTTGAACATGTCAGTTCGTTCGTCTTTTTTCTTTTTCCGCTAATGATTATTTCCAGATTGATACAAAATGTTTATCCCGATAGAGACGATGCCATCGACGAAGGATTTAATGTCAGCCGCCCCGTCAACCGCCTATTCAGTTCGTTCATGGCGCTTGAGCGATTTCTCATAAAAAAGGGAATGTCTTTTCCCATGGGAGGATCGCTATTGCTGGCGGCAAGAAAAAAATGACCGTTCACCACCCAGATTGCATTCTGTTTCGCGCGCACCTTTGCATGCCGCCATGGGTCCGGGCCAGGCGCCGTGCAACAGTTCGAGGGCATGTCAGCGAGTATTCCTTTCTATTTCCAACTATCGAAAGATCGAATCAATAATGAATGATCTGCACAAATCCAGACCCGTTGTTTGGGGCCTGTTTTTTATCTTTTCCCTTGTCTGGCTCTATGCTTTGGGAGCACGCACCCTGGTCCCGACCGATGAGGGACGCTATGCCGAGATGGCGCGGGAAATGGTTGCCAGTGGCGATTGGATCACGACTCGACTCAATGGCATCAAATATTTTGAGAAGCCGCCGCTGCAAATCTGGCTGAATGCGCTGACCTTTAAACTATTTGGCCTTGGGGAATGGCAGGCGCGCTTATGGACCGGATTGTCGGGGCTATTTGGCATCATGCTTGCGGCTTATACCGGGCGGCGCGTGTTTAACGAACGGGTTGGCTTCATTGCCGGACTGGTGCTGGCATCCAGTTTTCTATGGGCAGCACTCGGCCATGTCAATACGCTCGATATGGGTCTGGCGGGAATGATGACGCTGACGCTGTGCGCGCTGCTTCTGGCGCAGCGAAATGCTGAAAATACACAAGGCCGCCGCAACTGGATGCTGGCTTGCTGGGCCGGTATGGCCCTGGCTGTCTTGTCCAAAGGCCTGATCGGCGTGGTGTTGCCGGGAGCAATACTGGTGCTGTATACACTGCTTTCCCGGGATCGGCTGATTTGGAAGCGGCTGCATTTTGGTCCCGGTCTACTGATTTTTTTCGCCATCGCGACACCATGGTTTGTGCTGGTATCCCTGAAAAATCCCGAATTTCCGCGTTACTTTTTCATTTACGAACACTTCGAGCGATTTACCAGCAAAGCCCACCACCGCGCAGGCCCTTGGTATTATTTTATTCCTATCCTGCTACTGGGAATCGTGCCTTGGCTTGGCGTGCTGGTGCAAAGTTTATGGAGTGCCCGACGAGAAAAAACTGACGGTTTCCAGCCCAAAAAAATGCTGCTCATTTGGAGCATGTTCATTTTCTTCTTTTTCAGCATTTCCAGTTCCAAGTTGCCTTCATACATCCTGCCCATCTTTCCGGCACTGGCGCTGCTAATCGCATGCTATCTGGAACAGGCGTCTCACAAAGTGCTGGTCGTAACGGCCGGCATGAATGCATTAGCCGGCGCAGTCGGGTTGGCTTTCACGGCAAGAATCCCTGCGCTTGCCAAAGGAGCGTACGAAGTCCCGCTTTATCAGGCTTATGTGCCATGGATTGTCGCCGCCGGTGCGTTGATGCTAGTAGGCGGCTTGAGCGCCGCATCGCTGGCGCGGCGCCGCCGGGAGTGGGCTCTTGCACTGTTGGCGACAACAGGATTTGCAAGCGGTCAGATCCTGATGCTGGGGCACGAGCCGCTTGGGCGTTACAAGGCAGGAGTATTGCACGTACCGGCTATTGCAGCAGAACTGACACCGCGGACCCCGATATATTCGGTCGGCCTGTATGAACAATCGCTGCCATTCTACCTGCGCCATACATTGATCCTGGTCGGCCAGGCGGATGAAATGGCGTTCGGCTTGAAGCAGGAACCGCAGTTATGGCTGCCGGATCTGGAAACCTTCATCGAAAAATGGCAAGCCGGCCATGTCAATGGCAGCAAGGCAATCGCGATTCTGCGGCCCGATATTTTTGCGGAGTTGCAAAAGCGCGGCGTACCGATGCGAATCATCACGCAAGATCCTCGCCGCATCGTCGTCACCAATGAGCAGGAAAGATAATTCGATGAATGCAAGCACCTTCGGCTTCATCGGCATCGGCATATGTTTGAACGCCATCGCGCAACTGCTGCTCAAAATGGGAACCAATTCTGTAGGCGCGATTCATTTCACGACGGAGAACTGGCTTGACATTGCCGCGAAACTGGTAACGCAATTGCCGATCATTGCCGGACTGGCTTGTTATGCCATTGGCGTTTTTGTTTGGATCATAGGACTGTCGCGGGTCGATGTGACGATTGCATATCCGATGCTTTCGCTGGGCTACATCATCAATGCCGCCGGCGCCTGGTATTTTCTGGGCGAGATAATTTCGCTGCAACGCCTGCTGGCGATTAGCGTAATTATGGTTGGAATCGTTTTGCTGGCCCGCAGTTGATTTTTTCGGCTTTCAAAGCGATCAAGGAAATCTGCGTGGTCATGGATTGCCATATCAAGTGCGCTGCGGAGTCGAATGGAAATCCTGAATACCTATTCAAGCTACCTATTCAAGCGTGCCGTCATACAAAAAGGTTGCCGTCGCTTGCGAATGAATGAACGCACATAACCTCGACTATTTCAATCAAGCCGACCACAGCGGCGCTTCATCCATCAACGCAATCTGTTCGCGCAATTCAAGAATCCGATCCTGCCAGTAACGCTGCGTGTTAAACCAGGGAAATGCAACCGGGAAGGCGGGATCGTCCCAGCGCAGCGCCAGCCATGCCGAATAATGGATCAGCCGTAATGTGCGCAGCGCTTCGATCAGATGCAATTCGCGCGGATCGAAATCGAAAAAATCTTCGTAGCCGGCCAATAGATCGGACAGTTGCCGCACCATGTCGGCGCGCTCGCCTGATAGCAGCATCCATAAATCCTGCACCGCCGGCCCCATCCGGCTATCGTCGAAATCGACGAAATGCGGCCCGGCATCGGTCCACAGGACATTGCCGCAGTGGCAATCGCCATGCAGGCGCAGGACGGATACAGCGCCGGCGCGCTCGAAGCAGTGCCGCACGCCGTCCAGCGCCTGCGCCACGACGCTGCGGTACGCGGCGTCCAGCTCGTCGGGAATAAAGCCGTGCGCCAGCAAGTAGTCGCGCGGCTGTTCGCCGAAACCGGCGATATCGAGCGTGGGTCTTTCGCGAAACGGTTGCAGCGCGCCGACCGCATGAATGCGGCCGATGAAGCGCCCCATCCATTCCAGCGTCGCCCGGTCTTCCAGCTCCGGCGCACGGCCGCCATGCCTGGCGAAAACGGCGAAGCGAAAGCCGCCGAATCGATGCAGCGTCTGGTCCGACAGCAATAACGCCGGCACCACCGGTATCTCGCGTTCGACCAGTTCATGCACGAACGCATGTTCTTCCAGGATTGCGGCGTCGGTCCAGCGGGCGGGCCGATAGAACTTCGCGACCAGCGGCGGCCCCTGCTCCATGCCGATCTGATAGACCCGGTTCTCGTAACTGTTGAGCGCCAGCAGACGGCCGTCGCTGTACAGGCCGACGCTGTCGAGCGCAGCGAGGACCAGGTCCGGAGCAAGCGTTGCAAAAGATGGGGCGGCGGTTGAATTCATGCTTGCCATTGTACGGGGCGGCGGCAATCTTGTTCACAGCCGGAGGTAAAACATCTTTACAAAATGCACTTGAAAGCTGATTGCAAATTTTTTCAAAAAAATTGAATCCGTCTGAATCCGGCGGTGATTGTCGTTCGTATAACTCAATGCAATTGCGGATTTCTTTGATCCATTTTTCCTTGAGGAGACAGTCATGCCTAGTTCGATCAGCAAATATACATTGGGCGCATCGCTGGTGGCCAGCACGCTCGTGGGGCTCGTCAGCCTGCCGGCAGCCGCGTCCAGCCACCGTGAAGCACCGTTCATTACCCGCATGCCGAAAGTCGATGCGACCGACCTGTACATGTTCCGCAGCACCGAAGCGGGCCGTTCAGGCTTCGTTACCCTGGTCGCTAATTACGTTCCGCTGCAAGATCCGTACGGCGGCCCGAATTATTTCCAGATGGATCCGGACGCGTTGTACGAAATCCATATCGACAATAACGGCGACGGCAAGGAAGACATCACTTATCAGTTCCGCTTCAACAACGAGAACCGCGACACGCAACTGACGGTTGGCGGCAAGAAGGTTTCGATACCGCTCGTCATCAACGGCGCATCCGATATCAACACGGTCGCATCGCCTGCGCTGAACGTGCGTGAAACCTACACCATCTCGGTCATCAACGGCGACCGGCGCGCGGCAGCCGGCTCTCGTCAACTGGTGGCCAATGCGGCCGGCGGCACCACGTTCGACAAACCGGTCGACAACATCGGCAACAAATCCATCAAGGATTACCCGGCTTACGCCAACCAGCATATCTACACCGTCAATATTCCAGGTTGCAGCACGCAAGGCCGCGTGTTCGTCGGCCAGCGCAAGGATCCGTTCGTCGTCAATCTCGGCGAAACCTTCGACCTGATCAATATCAAGGCGCCCGCCACCGCGTTCGATCCGAATGCGGAAAAAGCCGAAAAAGACGATCTGGCCGACAAGAACGTCACCGCAATTTCAATGGAAGTGCCGATCGCCTGCCTGACCAACGGCACCGAACCGGTCATCGGCGCATGGACCACTGCCAGCGTGCGTCAGGGCCAATTGATTAACCCATCGCCAAAAGGCGGCGCGGCTTCCAAGGAAGGCGGCGCATGGGCGCAGGTATCGCGCTTGGGCATGCCGCTGGTGAACGAAGTGGTGATCGGCTTGAAGGACAAGGATCAGTTCAATGCCAGCAAGCCAAGCGGCGACGGCCAGTTCATCGACTATGTGACCAACCCGACCTTCCCGGCATTGGTTGAAATACTGTACGGCAGCGCCGGCGCGAAAGCCCCGACCAACTTCCCGCGCAACGACCTGGTGACCGCGTTCCTGACCGGCGTGCCCGGCATCAACAAACCGGCCAATGTGGTTGCATCGGAAATGCTGCGCCTGAACACCACGACGCCAGTCAGTGCCACGCAAAACCGGCTTGGCGTGATCGGCGGCGACAATGCCGGCTTTCCTAATGGCCGTCGACTGGGCGACGACGTAGTCGACATCACATTGCGCGTTGCAATGGGCCGTCTGTGCAAGCTGAACATCGGCTGCACACCCGACCAGGCTGCTGCCGGCAGTCTTGATTTCACGGACGGCGCCTATGTCGACAGCACCTTTTTCGATGCCGCCTTCCCGTACATGAAAGCGCCGATCCCGGGTTCGCCGCGTCCTTGACCGTAACCGCGATGGATTCGGCCGGACCAGATTCAATCAGCCGGGCCGAATCCGTCATTGCTCAATTGCATAAGGAGAGAAACATGAAATATTATCTTTTGCCGCTGGCACTGGCGGCGCTGCTGACAGGTTGCGGCGGTGGCGGAGGCAGCGATCCGACCGCGGCAGCCAATGCAGCGTCGGATGCGTTTTTTTCCGCCGTAGCCAACCTCGTCGGCAGCACTTCGGAAACCGCTGAGCCGATCGATGTAAATTCGATCACGCTAGGCACGTCTGAAACCAAGGAGCCGATGCCGGTCATTTGATCGCGCTACATCGATTTGCAATATGAATTCGGGGCCCCGATTGTTTGATCCGGGCCCCGTTTTCCATGTTTTCTGCCTTCTGTCACTCCTTGGAAAACAATAATTTTTCTTGCATGAATTTCTGTTTTTTTAACAATGATTTTCAGCAAACCAGCTGCAATTTTATTGTAGAAGCGTTTGATTTTTGACAAACGAAAAATCGAATTAAACAAGGCTTCCTTTCTCTGATTGTTAGGCGTTCTATTTTAGAGCCCCCTTTCAAACAGGAGATAGCGATGTCGAACAAAATTTCCAAACATGCGTTACACGCCACGCTTGTGGCAAGTGCTCTGGCAAGTGTTTTTGCAATGCCTGCAAATGCATCGAGTCACAAGGAAGCACCGTTCATTTCAAGCATGCCGAACGTCGATGGCACCGATTTGTACATGTTCCGCAGCTATGAAGCGGGACGACAGGACTACGTCACCATGATGGCGAATTACGTGCCATTCCAGGATCCGCAGGGCGGGCCGAATTTCTACCCGTTCGATCAAAAAGGTCTGTACGAGATTCACATCGACAATAACGGCGACGGCAAGGAAGACATTACCTTCCAGTTCCGCTTCAAGAATACTTCCAAGGCCACTACGCTCAAGATCGGCGACAAGGATGTTCTGATTCCTCTCATCAATTCCGGGCCGATTACCGATGTCAACGCCGCCACGCTCAACCGGCGCGATACCTACACCATCGACATGATCAAAGGCGACCGCCGCACCGGAACGAAAACCAGCCTGACCAATGTTGCCGGCGGCGCAGCAGAATTCGACAAGCCCGTCGCCAACATCGGCGACAAGTCTTTTGGCAGCGCAACCGGATACGAAACGTATGCGAACAAGCATATTTATGAGGTTGCGATCCCGGGCTGCGGCAACGGAAAAGTATTTGTAGGGCAGCGCAAGGAACCGTTCTACATTGCGGTCGGCAAGATTTTCGACTTGTTCAACCTGAATCCGCTCGGGGCTGAAGTAGACGGCAACAAGAACGATCTTGAAAACAAGAACGTGAACTCGATTGCGATGGAAGTGCCGATCGCCTGTCTCACGACTGCCGCCGATCCCGTGATCGGCGCTTATACGACTGCCAGCGTGCGTCAGGGCCGGCTAATCAATCCGTCGCCGGCTACCGGCCTGGGTAACGCGACCAAGGAAGGCGGCGCATGGACCCAGGTTTCCCGACTTGGCATGCCGCTCGTCAATGAGGTCGTAATAGGCGTGGAAGACAAGGATAAATTCAATGCATCCAAGCCCTCTGGTGATGCGCAATTCATCAATTACGTCACCAATCCCGTGCTGCCGGCACTGGTCGAGACGCTGTTCCCCAGCGCAAAAGCGCCGACCAATTTCCCGAGAACCGATCTCGTCACGGTTTTCCTGAAAGGCATTGAAGGCCTGAATCAACCGAAAAACGTGGTGCCTTCGGAAATGCTGCGGTTGAATACATCGATTGCGCCGGTAACCGATCCGGCCGCGCAAAGTCCTCTGGGCGTTGCCGGTGGAGACAATGCGGGCTTTCCTAACGGACGCCGTCCGGGCGACGATGTAGTCGACCTGTCGCTGCGTGTCGCAATGGGAGCGTTGTGCGCACTGACCGGCGACACCGACAAGCTGAAAGTCGGTTGCAAGCCATCCGATGCGCCGGCCGGCGGCCTTGCTCTGACGGATGGCGTACGGCGAGATGCAACGACGTTCAAAGCGACCTTCCCATACTTCAACACGCCGCTTTCCGGATCATTCAACCAATAAGGAGAACACCATGCTTATCAAACGTTCTCATGTATGGACGACTGCGGCGGTGGTGTTGACGCTTGGACTGTCGGGTTGCGGAGGCAGCGACAATGTAGCTAGCACTGCCCCCCCCGGAGCGACTGGTACTGGCACTCCGAGCACCCCAGGCGCCTCCGGAACCCCCAGAGCGCCTGGTACTGGCACTCCGGGCACCCCAGGCGCTTCCGGAACCCCCGGAGCGCCTGGTGCAGGCGCCCCGGGTGGCGCTGGCACCAGTCCAACCGTTGCCGCTTTCTTCAGCAGGGTTATGGAAATCATCGGAACCACCGCGGAAAATACCGAGCCGGTTGCAATTGATTCGATTGCAGTGACCGTTCCGGATAACACCGAGCCGACAGCAATCAACTGACCGGGTACGGATGCAGGATGAAAGCCGGGGCCTGAATGATGCAATTCAGGCCCCGTTCAATTCCGGCATCAGTTTGATCATTCGTAACCGATTTAAAAACCTATGTCGTGGCGACGCGTTAAACTGGCGGCTTCATCGTTCAATCATTTCCAATGATCCTTCATGCAATTCGACAAGCCCCTATCCGACAAAGAGTTCAATGAGCTCGACAAATTCCTGCTGTCCGACCGCTGTGCCGACGATGGCATGATGATGGATTCGCTGCATGGCTATCTGACCGCGCTGGTGATCGGACCGGAAATCATTCCGATCGCCGAATGGCTGCCGCGCATATGGGGATCGTCGGCTGAAGACGCCCCCGAATTCAAATCCGACAAGGAATTCGAACACATTACCGGCCTGATCGCGCGCTTCATGAATGAAATCGCGATCACGCTGGAAGTGGCGCCGAAAGAATTCGAACCGCTCTTTTGCGAACATCAATGGGAAGGACGCGCAGTGCTGGACGGCGAAGCGTGGGCTTGGGGATTCTGGGAAGGCATGAATTTGCGTGCCGGAGCATGGGAACCGATCCGGAGCTCCAATCTCGCACCGTTGCTGCGCCCGATTTATTTGCTGGGCGCCGAAGAAATCGAAGAAGCAGAAATAGTGTTGGTCGACAACCCGCTGAAATGCCACAAGCTGACCGTCGAGATCGAAGCGGCGATACCGGAAATTCATCGGTTCTGGCTGCCGCATCGCAAATCCGCCATCGCTCCGGTCCAGCGCGCCACGCCCAAAATCGGACGCAACGAACTGTGCGCATGCGGCAGCGGCAAGAAATTCAAGAATTGCTGCGGCGCCGATCCGGTTTTGCATTGAGTCCGGACAATTTAAAAAATGGCGTGAACACTACTGGCGCATCCAAGTGATTTCTTTCCAAAAAGGGACTTGCGTTGGTCATCCGAAAAGGGACTTCCTTTGATCGTAGGGTGTCAATAAGCGTAGCGCATTGCGCCGCATGCCCATAGTGTGCGGCGCTACGAAACTGGGAGTTTGTAGGTCGCGTCCCAACAAGCAAATCAAACCCGTTCAACGATCAGCGCAATCCCCTGCCCGACGCCGATGCACATCGTGCATAACGCATAGCGCCCCTTGATCCGGTGCAACTGATTGATCGCGGTGGTTACCATCCGCGCACCGGACGCGCCGAGCGGATGGCCCAGCGCGATCGCACCGCCGTTCGGATTGACGCGCGGATCGTCATCCTGCAAGCCCCAGTCGGACAATACCGCCAGGCTTTGCGCGGCGAACGCTTCATTCAATTCGATCACGTCGATCTGCTCCATCGTCAAGCCGGTCTGCACCAGCACTTTACGCGTCGCGGGCGCCGGACCGATGCCCATGATGCGCGGCGGCACACCGGCGGTTGCCATGCCGAGTACCCGCGCCTTCGGCGCCAAACCATATTTGTATGCGGATTTTTCGCACGCGAGGAGCAGCGCGCAAGCGCCGTCGTTGATGCCGGACGCATTGCCCGCGGTTACGGCGCCATCGGCGCAGACGATGGGCTCCAGCGCGGCGAGTACCTCGAGCGATGTCTGGCGCGGATGCTCGTCTTCGGTAACGATGACCGGATCACTGTTTTTTTGCGCAATCGTCACCGGCGTGATTTCCGCATCGAAAAAACCGCTTCGCTGCGCGGCAGCCGCCTTCATCTGCGATGCCAATGCGAACCGGTCCTGCGAACGGCGGTCGATACCGAATTCGCGCGCCACGTTTTCGGCGGTCTGCGGCATCGAATCGATGCCGTATTGCGCCTGCATCAGCTTGTTGACGAACCGCCAGCCGATGGTCGTATCGTGCATCTGCGCGTTGCGTGAAAAAGGGATTTCAGCCTTGCCGATCACGAATGGCGCGCGGCTCATCGATTCGACGCCGCCGGCAATCATCAGCATCGCTTCGCCCGATTTGATCGCGCGCGCCGCGGTGCCGACCGCATCCAGCCCGGAACCGCACAGCCGGTTGATCGTGGCGCCCGACACGCCGGCCGGCAGGCCGGCCAGCAGCGCCGACATGCGCGCGACATTGCGATTGTCTTCGCCGGCCTGATTGGCGCAGCCGTACAGGACATCGCTGACCTGTTCCCAATCGATGCCGGGGTTGCGTACCATCAGCGCCATCAGCGGAATGGCGCCGAGATCGTCAGCGCGAATCGAAGACAGCATGCCGCCATGGCAGCCGAACGGTGTGCGAATCGCGTCGCAGATATAAGCAGGTGTCAGCATGATTTTTCAGAAAATGCAGAGATGATGCGTTGAAAACCGCTTTCTCCCTTATCCCCGGTAAAACCATTTTTCCATCCGAATCAAGCCTTGATGAAATGCTCGCGGTAGTAGCGCAATTCCTCGACCGATTCAATGATATCGGCCAGCGCGGTATGCTTTTGATGCTTCTTGAAGCCGTTGACCAATTCCGGCTTCCAGCGCTTGCATAATTCTTTCAAGGTCGATACGTCGAGATTGCGGTAATGAAAAAATGCTTCCAGCTTCGGCATGCCGCGCACCATGAAGCGGCGGTCCTGGCAAATCGTGTTGCCGCACATCGGCGATTTTCCGCTCGGCACAAAATGCTTCAGGAAATCGATCAGCGCACTTTCGGCATCGGCTTCCGACACGGTCGATGCCTTGACCCGATCGATCAGACCCGAGCGGCCATGCGTGCCCTTGTTCCACGCATCCATGCCATCGAGCGTTTCATCGGTTTGATGGATCGCGAAAACCGGTCCTTCGGCCAGAACATTCAGATTGGAATCGGTCACGACCACCGCAACTTCAATGATGCGATCGGCATCGGGATCCAGGCCGGTCATTTCCATATCGACCCACACCAGGTTGAATTCGTTCGGCCGTACCGGCGTGCCGGATACTGCATTCGATTCTGTAGCTTGTGACATAATTGTTTTTTCCTTTTGGTTTCCGCCATTTTCTCATAGGCACAGAATGTCTTCAGCCGCATTTTCAGTTTTGTTCGCCGCTTTTGTCATTATCACACTGGCGGTTCGTTTCTGGCTCGGCGCGCGGCATATGCGCCATGTGATGAAGCACAGCAATGCAGTTCCGTCCCAGTTTGCAGAAAAAGTCCCTCTTTCCGCGCACCAGAAGGCAGCCGCTTATACCATTGCCAAAACCAGGCTCGGCCTGTTGATGCTGGTGGTCAATACCGCCGTGCTGATCGGGTTCACGCTGTTGGGCGGGCTGCAATGGCTATCGGTTGCCATACTGAATCTTGCCGGTCCCGGCATGACGTATCAAATCGGATTGCTGATCGCATTCGCCGCCATTTCGGGCATCATCGATCTGCCTTTCGATTATTACAAGCAGTTCGTACTGGAAGAAAAATTCGGTTTCAACAAGATGACGCCGGGCCTGTTCTTCGCCGACAGGATAAAGGGTTTGCTGCTCGGTGCGGGGATCGGCTTGCCGCTGATCTGGGTGATCCTGACCTTGATGGAAAAGTCAGGCGGCTTGTGGTGGCTGTATGCGTGGATCGTCTGGAGCGGATTCCAGTTGCTGATGCTGGTGCTGTATCCGACGGTGATCGCGCCGCTGTTCAACAAATTCACACCGCTCGACGACGACAGCCTGCGCGCGCGCATCGAACGATTGATGCAGCGCGTCGGTTTTGCATCGAAAGGCTTGTTCGTGATGGATGGCTCCAAACGTAGCGCGCACGGCAACGCCTATTTTTCCGGTTTTGGTTCGGCCAAGCGCATCGTGTTTTTCGACACCTTGCTGTCGCGTCTCGCGCCGCAGGAAATCGAAGCGGTGCTGGCGCATGAACTCGGCCATTTCAAATTGAAGCATATCGTCAAGCGCATCGCGGTGATGTTCGCCGTGTCGCTCGGCTTTCTGGCGTTGCTCGGCTACCTGAAAACGCAGACCTGGTTTTACACCGGCCTGGGCGTCGAACCGATGCTCGGCGCCGGCAACGACGCCATGGCGCTGATCCTGTTCATGCTGGCGCTGCCGGTATTCACCTTCCTGCTGTCGCCGCTGACATCGATCAGCTCGCGCAAGCATGAATTCGAAGCCGATGCATTCGCCGCGAAACACAGCAATGCGCAGGACCTGGTGTCCGCGTTGGTAAAATTGTATGAGGACAACGCATCGACGCTGACGCCCGATCCGCTGCATTCCGCCTTTTACGATTCGCATCCGCCTGCGACGGCACGGATCAACAAACTGCTTGCCACCTAAGCGAGGCGCATCATGGTAACCAACACCGAACTGCTCGAAAAGAAATGCCGGCATCTGGAAACCGGATTGACTGACCGCGAAATCGCCGATCACCTTTCCGCGGTGGACGGCTGGGTGCTGCACGAAGGCAGGCTCGTCAAATCCTTCGCATTCAAGAATTACCATGACACGCTGGCGTTCATCAACGCGATCGCCTACGTGATTCATGCCGAAGACCATCATCCGGAACTGGTCGTCACCTACAACCGCTGCATCGTGAAATTCGACACGCATTCGGTCAATGGCGGACGCGGCGGTATTTCCGAAAACGATTTTATCTGCGCGGCCAAAGTGGATGCGATTTTTCAGCAATCGTTCGCTTGAATTCCTCAAGCATGGATAATGTCGCCGGCACCATCATCGCCGCACATGGCCGCCATTACCTGGCGCAATCCGATACCCGAAAATTGCAATGCGTCACCCGCGGCAAAAAAAGCGATGTCGCGGTCGGCGATATCGTCAACCTGCAAATGACGTCGCCCGATCAGGCCGTGATCGAATCCATCGCCGAACGCAGCACGCTGCTGTACCGCTCCGATCAGTACAAATCGAAACTGCTCGCGGCCAACGTCACGCAACTGTTCATCGTGGTGGCGACCGAACCCGGATTTTCGGACGATCTGGTATCGCGCTCGCTGGTCGCGGCCGAAGCGGCAGGCGTCACGGCGCATATCATCCTCAACAAGATAGATGTGACCGAATCGCTCGCCAGGACGCGCCAGCGGCTGGCTTTTTATGCCGGCCTCGGCTATCCGGTGCACGAGGTAAGCGCCCGCGCCGCGCCGGAAGCAACCTGCACGGCGCTCTCCCCATTGCTGGCCGGCCAATCGACGATCTTGATCGGCCAGTCCGGCATGGGCAAATCGTCGTTGATCAATTTGCTGGTGCCCGATGCCGACATTGCGGTACGCGAAATTTCAGCCGCCCTCGATACCGGCAAGCACACCACGACCTTTACCCGCCTGTACCAGATCGATGCCGATACCGCGATTATCGATTCGCCGGGATTCCAGGAATTCGGGTTGTACCAGTTGACCGAAGGCATGCTGGAGCGTGCGTTTCCGGAATTTTCGTCTTATCTGGGACGCTGCAGGTTTTACAACTGCCACCATGTCAACGAGCCGGAATGCGCTATTTTGACGGCCGTCAAAACCGGCGGCATCGCGCGGATGCGCCATGCGCTTTATCTGCAATTGCTGCATGAATCATCGCAAAAGCTTTATTGAAACCGACGTAACGTCGTGATTAACATGCTTTAAAGACATCCCGTTTCGGTGTCTTTTAGCAAAAAAATCCCTTATAATTGAAGACGTTAGATACTTCGGCGGCAGGCGCCAACCTCGCCGTCGTTTTCATTTATGGCAATCAAACACTTTCTGCAGTTTTCCGACTTCACGCTCGACGAGTTCGAATATGTGATCGAACGCGCGCGCATCATCAAGTGCAAGTTCAAGAATTACGAACCGTACCATCCGCTGGAAGACCGCACGCTGGTCATGGTGTTCGAAAAAAATTCGACCCGCACGCGCCTGTCGTTCGAAGCCGGCATGCATCAACTTGGCGGTGCCGCGATTTATCTCAACACGCGCGATAGCCAACTCGGCCGCGGCGAACCAGTTGAAGATGCGGCGCAAGTGATGTCGCGCATGTGCGACATCATCATGATCCGCACCTTCGGCCAGGAAATCATCGACCGCTTCGCCGCCAATTCGCGGGTGCCGGTCATCAATGGCCTGACCAACGAACATCATCCCTGCCAGGTGCTGGCCGATGTATTCACTTACATCGAACAGCGCGGTTCGATCGCCGGCAAAACCGTTGCATGGATCGGCGACGCCAATAACATGCTGTACTCGTGGCTGCAGGCGGCGGAAGTATTCGGCTTCCATGTCAATGTCTCGACGCCAAAAGGGTACGAGATCGATCCCGCGCTGGTTTCACCCGGCAATGCGCGCTACACGCTGTTGGCGAATCCGTCGGATGCATGCGTCGGCGCGCACCTGGTCACGACCGATGTCTGGACCAGCATGGGTTACGAAGAAGAAAACGCGGCGCGGCTGACAGCGTTCGACGGCTGGATCGTCGATGGCGCGAAGATGCAACGCGCCCAGCCCGATGCCTTGTTCATGCATTGCCTGCCTGCCCATCGCGGCGAAGAAGTCGCGGCTGAAGTGATCGACGGGCCGCAATCCGTTGTATGGGATGAAGCGGAAAATCGTCTGCATGTGCAGAAAGCGTTGCTGGAATATCTGGTTCTGGGCAAGGCGGCCTGATATGTCCGGACCAATGCCGAAGATTTCCGCACGCCACGCACCTTTCCTGTTTGCGGCATTGATGTCGTGCGTGATGGCGTTCATCGTGACCTGTCTTGTCACCGCGGTCAATACCGGATTCGGCAACGGCTTCCCGGCGCGCTGGATGCACGCATTTTTGCTTGCATGGCCGCTCGCCTGCACTTGCATACTGATATTTGGCAATCGGGTGCGCCGTATCGTTGCCGTGATCACCTCTCCCTGATTTAAAAGATCCCCTCGTTTTTATAGGAAAGTATCCATGTCTGATATCAAAAAAGTCGTCCTCGCCTATTCCGGCGGACTCGACACCTCGGTCATTCTGAAATGGCTGCAAGATAACTACCGGTGTGAAATCGTCACCTTCACCGCCGATCTGGGCCAGGGCGAAGAGCTCGAACCGGCGCGCCAGAAAGCGCTGAAATTCGGCATCAAGCCGGAAAATATTTACATCGATGATGTGCGCGAAGAATTCGTGCGCGACTTCGTATTCCCGATGTTCCGCGCCAACACGGTATACGAAGGCGAATACCTGCTCGGCACGTCGATCGCGCGCCCTCTGATCGCCAAGCGGCTGATCGACATCGCGCGCGAAACCGGCGCCGATGCGATCTCGCACGGCGCCACCGGCAAGGGCAACGACCAGGTCCGTTTCGAACTCGGCGCGTATGCATTGATGCCGAATGTAAAAATCATTGCGCCATGGCGCGAATGGGATTTGCTGTCGCGCGAGAAATTGCTGAAGTATGCGGAAGACGCCGGCATCGCGGTCGACATGAAGCACAAGAAAGGCGGCGCGCCGTATTCGATGGATGCCAACCTGCTGCACATCAGCTTTGAAGGCCGCCATCTGGAAAACCCGAGCGCAGAGGCGGAAGAAGCGATGTGGCGCTGGACCGTCAGCCCGGAAGCGGCGCCGGATGCGGCCGAATATCTCGACATCGAATACGAAAAAGGCGACATCGTTGCGTTGAACGGCAAGCGCCTGTCGCCGGCGGCAGTGCTGACCGAACTCAATCGCCTCGGCGGCAAGCACGGCATCGGCCGCCTCGACCTGGTCGAGAATCGCTATGTCGGCATGAAGTCGCGCGGCTGTTATGAAACGCCGGGCGGCACGGTCATGCTGCGCGCGCACCGCGCGATCGAATCGATCACGCTCGACCGCGAAGTCGCGCATCTGAAAGACGATCTGATGCCGCGCTACGCATCGATGATCTACAACGGCTACTGGTGGGCGCCCGAGCGCGTTGCACTGCAGACGCTGATCGACCATACGCAGCAATCCGTCAACGGCTGGGTTCGGCTGAAACTGTACAAGGGCAACGTGATCGTCGTATCGCGCGATTCGAAGACCGATTCGCTGTTCGACATGAACATCGCCACGTTCGACGAAGATGGCGGCGCTTACAATCAGGCGGATGCCGGCGGTTTCATCAAGCTGAACGCACTGCGGATGCGGATCGCCGCAATCGCGCGGGCAAAACGCGCCAGGTAATCACTGTTTGCAACGTATTTCCGAGGGCCCGTTGCGGGCCCTTTTCAAATTCAAAATTTAAATGAAAGAACCGGCATGAGCACGCAATTCGACAATGTATCCGTCATCAAGCAAGCCAACATTTATTTCGATGGAAAATGCATCTCGCACACGGTGGTCTTTCCGGATGCGACCAAAAAAACCATCGGCGTGATTTTTCCTTCTTCACTGACATTCAATACCGGCGCACCGGAAATCATGGAATTGAATGCCGGAAAATGCCGCATCCGCTTGAAGGGCGAAGAGAATTGGATAACTTATGAAGGCGGCCAAAGCTTCGAAGTGCCGGGCAATTCCAGCTTCGATATCGAAACGCTGGTGACGCTCGATTATGTGTGTCATTTCGGTTAGGCGCACCTGTTAAAAAAATTGCAGGAATGCATGCGGCAACCGATCAAATGAAGATCGGTTCCGGTTCCAGCAGTACACCGAATCGCATCTTCACATCCGCCTGAATGGCATGCGCCAACCGGACGATGTCTTGCCCGAGCGCGCCGCCGCGATTGACCAGCACCAGCGCCTGTTTTTCATAGACGCCTGCCTCACCGATGCTTTTCCCCTTCCAGCCGCATTGATCGATCAACCAGCCGGCGGCGAGCTTGAAGCTGCCGTCGGGCTGCAGGTAACTGACCAATTGCGGATGCTGTGCGAGCAGCACATCGCGCTGCGCCTTGGGCACTACCGGATTCTTGAAGAAACTGCCTGCATTGCCGATCACGGCCGGATCCGGCAGCTTGCGCGTGCGGATCGCGATCACCGCATCGCTGATTTGCTGCGCAGTTGGCGCAACCAGGCCGCGCGCCGTCAGCTCCTGCGCAACATCGGCATAACGACTATTCGGCTGCCAGCGTTTAGGTAGCGCAAAGATGACGTTCAACACCACGGCACGATCGCGCAACACATGTTTGAATATGCTATCGCGATAGCCGAAATCGCATGCCGCATTGTCCAGCGTGCGGATTTCGCCGGTTGCGAAATCGAATACGCTTACCGCATGAATGCAATCCCTGACTTCGACGCCGTATGCACCGATGTTTTGAATCGGTGCGGCGCCGACACTCCCCGGAATCAGCGATAAATTTTCCAGCCCTCCGAAACCCTGAGCTAGCGTCCAACGGACGAACCGATGCCAGTTTTCTCCGGCTGCCGCGCGAACATATACCGTATTGGCATCCTCATCGGTGACCTCGATGCCTTGGCTGCACATATGCAGCACCAGTCCCGGAAAATCGCCGGTGAACAGCAGGTTGCTGCCGCCGCCCAGCACCAGGCGCGGCAGCGCAGCCAAGTCAGCGTCGTTCTTGACAGCCTGCAACGCATCGACCGACAGCACGCGCAGATACCTGTGCGCATTGGCCTCGATACCGAAAGTATTATGGCTGCGCAATGAAACGTCATGCTGAATGGGAAGGTGAGCGGTCATGGCGGGGCGATTATAACGCCTTGACGGTTTAAGCTGCGCGCTCCTATAGCCACCCGGTTTTTTGTCCGCTAAAATGTTCAGTTAATGAAATAGCAAGGTCGCAGACTTAAGAGGAAATAAATCATGCCATCGTTTGACACCGTATCCGAAGCCAATACCGTCGAAGTGAAAAATGCCGTCGACCAGGCGAACAAGGAAATTTCCACCCGCTTCGATTTCAAGGGAAGCGATGCGCGCATCGAACAAAAAGAGCGCGAACTGACCGCCTATGCGGATTCCGATTTTCAACTGGGCCAGGTACGCGATGTATTGACCGGCAAACTGGTCAAGCGCAATGTCGACGTGCGCTTTCTCGATATCGGCAAAATCGAGAAAATAGGCGGCGACAAGGTCAAGCAAATCATCAAGATCAAAAACGGCATTGAAACCGATGCCGCAAAAAAAATCGTCCGCATCGTCAAGGACAGCAAGATGAAAGTGCAAGCCAGCATTCAAGGCGATGCAGTGCGCATCACCGGCGCCAAACGCGACGATCTGCAGGCGGCGATGGCGCTGCTGCGCAAGGAAGTGGCCGACCTGCCGCTTGAATTCAATAATTTCCGCGACTAAGCCGCCATCGTCGTAAAGACCATGCCGCACGATTCGGATCCGTCTGACACATTGCCGCTCGGGACGGCTTCGTCCGCGAGTAGCCAGTCACGATCGGCGGATACATACCAAACCGCTCTGGAAAAAGATTTCCCGCGCATATTGGTCGCCGTGCAGGCGATGTGGGGTTATCCGGAACTGAACATTTATTTCCGCAAACTTACTTTGGATAGCAGAGGCGATCGGGGTGGCTTTCCCAAGGAAGTGTGGGAAGAAATCTTTGCGCTGCTGTATCTGCATCAGGCGATTGTGCCGGAACCGTTGTTCTAACCTGGGCCCTGAATATGCATCCGCTCATGCTCGCCATTTGCCTGCTCATATCAGCCAGTATCACGCACGCGGCGAACATCGGCGTCGTTGGCCTGTTTCCCGGCAAGGCAGTGCTGGTCGTGGATGGCGCAGCGCCCAAAACCTATTCCGTCGGCAATGCAGTTGTTGCCGGCATCAGGCTGATAGCGGTCAATCAATCCACCGCAACGATAGACATCAACGGCAAACGGCAAACCATCGCCATCGGCGAACACATCAATCGTACTGCCCCGACCGGCGCGGCCAGCATCACGCTGCAAGCCGATGGCCGCGGCCACTTCACCGCGCAAGGGCAAATCAATGGCGGCACGGTGCGGATGCTGGTCGATACCGGCGCCAGCATGATCACGCTGTCGGCCGCCGATGCGGCACGGCTGGGCATCGATTACAAAAAAGGCCAGCCCGGCATGGTCAACACCGCCAATGGCGTTGCACCGGTTTATCGCGTCCAGCTCAACACCGTCCGGATCGGCGATATCGAACTCAACCAGGTGGAAGCGTTGGTTCAGGAAAGCGGCCTGCCTTTTGCCTTGCTTGGCATGTCGTTCCTGAACCGCACCGACATGCGTCGAGAGGGCGAACAGATGACGCTGACCAAGCGGTACTGATCTGGCAATAGCATTGGCATCATCTATTTTTATACAGCAGCATCAACAATCTGGCGCTAAGGCGACAGGTACAGGAATCAGCTCGGTGTTGCCGTCTTTGGTTACCACTTGATTGACTGACAGTTTGCAGGCATTCCCTTCCCAGGCAAAAGCCGCTTCGTAATCTTCTCCGGCGCGCGGCATGAAGCTGATAGCGCCTCTGCAGCTCGGGCTAACAGCGTCGTAGCGGAAGCCCGGCATGCCAGCAACGCTCTTCACGACATAGAACGACGATACGTCCTGAAATCCCATACGCATGCTGGATGGCTTATCTGCCGGGACGACGTACTCGCGGAAATATGCTTTGGAAAGAATTCCGTCTTTCCTGGACAAGTTGCGCGTTGTGTCCGTTTCGGCGATGCCCAAGCTGGTGTTGGATGCCGTGCCGACAAATGAACTGAATGCGCTGCTGAATCCGCCCGATACTTTTTCAGCATCGTCGCTCCAGAAGCTTTTGACGCAGGCGCTATCTCTAAACAGTGCTGCCGAAGCGCCGTTTTGCCCAAACATGCGCAAGCGACTGATGTGGGCATTGTCGCTAGCGACCTGAGTAGTGGATTTTGCAGCCTCTTCGGCAAAACTCGTCGAGCAAAGCATCGAAAAACAGAGAAACATGAACGCTGCATTTTTAATCATTATTTGGTCTTTCTTAAATGGTTTGTAGGGGATCGACTTCCACCGGATATCGTGTACCCGGTTCAGCACGCAGCCATATAAATTGGTTCTTCAGATTTTTTTGTGGGTGAAATTTACGGTAAAACCGCACGTTTCCAAAGTTTTTCGTCCTCGGGAAAAAGCCGGATGAATCTCATAAAAAAGGAGCTCCGTTTCTAAAATTAACCGATGCTATTCCCACAGACCCTTTTGCGTGTTGGCTCAGTGTATTTTAGGATCGATAAAGCACGGCTTTTATTCTTGCAGTTAATAGTTATGAGCAACGGAAACTTGCTACCCCTATATAAGCACTGCCGTTGGCCAGCACGACTCGATACCCGCCTGCCACGATAACTGTCCCTGCACCGCCATCTGCAACTGTTATCACGCCGCCTGCACCGCTTCCGAAAAAGGCGCCTGATACTGCAAACGTCGAAGGCGCGGCCACCGTCCCGAATACGGTTACATTACCGGAATTGGCATTGGAAGTGGTGTTCAATACCATGCTTGGATGAGCGCCGGACCCGTCAAAGGTGAGCGTCGCACTACCCGTGGTTGTACCAAAATATCCGGAGGATGTAACACTGGTGCCGCCCACATAGCTAGGCGTGGTGAATTTGCCGGCATCACACGTTTTGTTGCCTGTAGTAGGAATAGCGGTCAAATCGTTCAGCGCCTGATAGTGGAAACTTTCGTTGCTGCTCCCGTTCAATTGACGTGGAGATCCAAATACAGAGGTAACAGTACCAACGAACCAGCGTCCTTGTGCATAACTTGAATCGCCGCTGATTTCTTTCGTTGCGGTTGTCGCCCCCGTCAATGTATTGCCTGAGATAGCGGTCAGTACACCTGCACTATCTTGCGTGGCGGATGACAACACGCCGGTTGATTGGCTTCCAACGCCAAACAAAACATAGCGCGCGCTGGCTGCCTTGACATACGGTGCGCTAACGCTTCCGCTGTTGGTGATTGTGGCGGGCGTCTGCGCTGCAGGAGGAGCCGCCGGAGCAGGCGATGAAGAGCTGCTACCGCCGCCGCAAGCGCTGACGGAGGCTGCAAGAATGAATGGCAATACGAGATGGTTCAGGTTCATAGTTACTTTCTAAATGATTGCGGGAGAAAAGCTTTTTAACCTTTTGTGTAGTGAAGGAGATGTGAATGGATACTGTTTTTTCTGCTGCCTTTCTATTATCTTGTTGGACTGTATTCCGGAAGGAATGCGCCGATTTTTTGGCGTCTACTGCGCCGTCCTTTACCTTGTTTGCCTCTGACACAAGAGCGAGCAATTTCAGCTATCACCGTCATGCAACCCCGGGCTTTATTGAAAAGAAGCTGGTGGGTTTGTGCGGTCATGGCTGCAATGGCTCGATCTTGACCGACTCGATCAGGTGGCGAAACGACGCCTTCATGCGCGCATGGGCTTCTGGGTATTGCAATGATTCCTGGCTGGCACCAAGTTGTAGGGTAATGGTGTAGCCGGTATCGCCTATGGGTAGCATCCAGCTTTGAAACCATCCTCCTGCGGCACCTGGTGCTCGCGGCGAAAGTTCTTGTTCCGGGGTTTCTTGCACTGCCCACAAATTGCCCCCCACACGCTGTTCAGACCATTTTCCTTTTGGATTGAACTGCGTCCACTGCGCCTTCCAGGTGTTTTGATCTTGCTTATGAAGCCGCATTACCAATGAATGACTGGTTGCGTACCAGGATTCGAAGCACAGTGACTGCAACCCTCCCTCAATCTCTTCTTCACCGATTTTTTGCCGTACACCCTTAACTTTTCCATACACTGGATTCATGATTTTGACGCTACGTACGTAGCGGTCGAAACTGTGGCTATAGGCGTACTCATCGAAAGTTGGGGGAGGTGTCGGATATGTCGGGTGAACGTAACGTGTGCGTTTGACTTCCTCAAACGTCTTCGTCCCGGCTTGCCAAGTATGGCCATCAACTTCGTAAATATCTCTTACTGGAAAATATCTTCCTCCATGTGGATCATCTTTTATGACCGCTCTATATTTGCATGTCCCAGCCGTGTGTGGCCACTGATGTGTGATGCGATATTTATCCAGAAACTTGTACTGATAAGTGTCATAAACATTGGTCAACGGTAAATCCAGCGCACCTGGTTTCAAGTAGCGTTCATCGTTGCGCTTGATGCCTTCTTCGATGCCGCATCCACCAAGCAGTACAACTGACAATAAACAAGAAATCATTGTTTTCATTTCGAGCCTCCTTGCGTATCACGACCAATTGGATTGTTGTTAACCCGTTTGCCACCTACATACCGAATCAGTCTGGCATTGCCCTCCGGTGTCCCTTGCGGACCACCGGTCACAGGCATCTCCACTTGTGCGCAGCCATTGCCTCCCGTGCCGTAACAACTGTGCATGCTGTTGTTGGTGTCATACACCTGCCACAAATCCTTGAGCGTCCACACCCCGGGATTGTCGCCTGAAAGCTTGGATGTCGAGACGGGGTCGTTGCTGAAGTAGTTGTAGGTAATATTTTTGTTGTTTTCTGGATCATTGATGATCTTCGCCGCCGCATCCGTATAACTCTGCACATCGGCCGCACCGCCTACTCCGCGCACCGTCAGATTCGGGTTAGTGTAGGTATTGCCATTTTCACCCGGGCGATTGGCCAGAATCGTGAACGAACTTTCTTGCACCAGCGTACCTCGGCTATGCCCCAGCGAGTTGGTGGCCCTATCGTCCCGGCTGATCAGTGAACCGGCGTATGTTTCGGCCGCATTGGTATAACCCAGGAAATTGGCCAGCCCATAACTCATGGAATTGGTGGCTTTCTCATAGGCCACGCCCATCAACTCGGAGAGCGTGTTGTCGGCAGGCTTGACGTGCATCAGGTAGATGGTAGTGGGTTTATTTCCGTCTGGATTTTGAGGAGTTTTATCCACGTTTGCCACATTTTGATATGCCAACTCCATCGCCCGTTTTTCATCATTGAGAATACCATTGACCGCCATCACCATGTCCGGGCTGGCATTGGCGGCGACTTCCTGCGAGGTGGCCGGTGTTCGCTTGAGTTGGCTCGGGTCGGCCACGCAGTTGGCACCAGCCGGGCACTCCACCTTGAAAAACTTCGGCGTTTCCTGGAACCGGGACCGGTAGGTTTCGTCGGTAAAGGCGGTGACGATCTTGACCGCCGCCTGCTTGATGACCCGCTCGGCCTCGGCCGCCTGCTTCATTTCCTGTACATCCTGCTTTTGCACCACCGTATTGGCGGTGGCCGTGTTGCGGTTAATGCTGGCAACGGTCTCATCACCCGTTTTGCCGGTCTTGGCGTGCTGCGCCTTCTCGTCGGTGATGATGACCACGCCGGCGCTGATGGCGCTGCGGGTG
>DAIDBD010000006.1 GCA_027310305.1 Herminiimonas sp. | reverse complement strand
TCACCCCAGGTCGTTTCAACCCGAAAGTATCGCAAATGCGCAACTTGAAATTCAAATCGTGGACACCCCTAAATCTCTCGAAACCCGCGTCAAGTCTGGCTTTCCGGTCGGCGCACATTAATTAAACCGGACACTACTGATATCTTCGAATCAGGCAATCACGATTTCAGCAGCCGCGCTTCAGCCCGCGCAACGCCTTCCGTCGCGCCGCGCAGCACGACGATATCGCCGGCCTGCAGCACTGTCTCCGGCGTCACGTCGATGCGGTTCTTGCTGCGGCGAATCGCGGTGACTTCGGCGCCGACCTCCGCCAGATTGAGCATCGCAAGCGATTTGCCGATCGCTTTGGCATGCTCGGAAAGCGCAACCGAGTGCAGCCGTACATGCAGATGCTCCGCATCGTCCGGCGCATCGCCGGCACCGTGAAAATAACCGCGCAGCGATGCATAGCGTTCGTCGCGCGCCGCTTGCACCCGGTGCACCACGCGCCGCAGCGGCACGCCCAGCATCACCAGCGCGTGCGATGCCAGCATCAGGCTGCCTTCGAGCGCTTCCGGCACCACCTCCGCCGCGCCGGCGGCGCGCAGCTTGTCGAGATCGGTGTCATCGTAGCTGCGCACGATCACCGGCAGCGCCGGCGCCAGCTCATGCGCGAAATGCAGCGTCTTCAGCGCCGACGGCGTGCTGGCGTACGTGACGACCAGCGCGGCGGCGCGATGAATGCCGGCCGCGACCAGGCTCTCGCGCCGCGCCGCATCGCCGTAGGACACGTTCGCGCCTGCCGCCTGCGCTTCGCGTACGCGCTCCGGGTCGAGATCGAGCGCATGGTAGGCGATTTTTTCCTCTTCCAGCAGCTTCGCCAGGCTTTGTCCGCTGCGGCCGAAGCCCGCGATGATCACATGCCTTTGCGTGGCCATCGTGCGGGTTGCGATTTGCGTCAACGCCACCGATTGCAGCATCCATTCGTTGGCGGACAGTTTCATCACGATCGCATCCGAGCTTTCCAGAATGAAAGGCGCGATCAGCATCGACAGCACCATCGACGCCAGGATCAACTGGATGATGAGCGGGTCCATCAGTTGCAGGCCGCCCGCCTGGTTCAGCAGCACGAAGCCGAATTCGCCGGCCTGGGCCAACGCCAGGCCGGTGCGCAATGCGACGCCGGGGGTGGCGCCGAACAGCCTGGCCAGCACGGCGATCAGACCGAATTTCAACAGCACCGGCCCCGTCAGCAGCAACAATACCAGCCACCAGTTTTCGATGACCAGCCGGACATTGAGCAGCATGCCGATCGTGATGAAAAAAAGCCCGAGCAGCACATCGCGAAACGGCTTGATATCTTCTTCCACCTGATGCTTGTATTCGGTTTCCGAAATCAGCATGCCGGCGACAAAGGCGCCCAGCGCCAGCGACAAGCCGGCTTTTTCCGTGATCCATGCCGCGCCCAGCGTGATCAGCAGCAGGTTCAGCATGAACAATTCCTGCGAGCGCCGCTTGACGACTATCTGAAACCAGCTGCGCATCAGTTTCTGGCCGAGCAGCAGCAGCAGCGCCAGCACCAGAATCGCCTTGAGCGTGGCCCATGCCAGGGTAGCGAACAAGTTGCCGGAAGGATAAGCCAGCGCGGGAACCAGAATCAGCAAAGGCACCAGCGCCAGATCCTGGAATAGCAGGATGCTGATGATGCGCCTGCCGTGCTCGCTTTCCAGTTCGAGCCGCTCGGTCAGCAGCTTCGACACGATCGCGGTGGACGACATTGCCAGCGCGCCGCCCAACGCGAACGCGGCTTGCCAGCTGATGTTGATCAGTTGCGGCAACAGGTAAGCCACCCCCCAACCGAACGCCATGGTGACGGCAATCGTCAGCAGCACCTGCGCCATGCCCAGACCGAACACGGTACGGCGCATCGCCGACAGTTTGGGCAGTGAAAATTCAAGGCCGATCGAAAACATCAGGAACACGACGCCGAATTCGGCCAGCGCATGAGTGCTCGCGCTGTCTTCAGCCAAACCCAATGCGTGCGGCCCGATCGCGATGCCGACCGCCAGGTAGCCCAGCATCGGCGGCAGGTGCAGCATGCGGAAGGCAACGACCCCGAGGACGGCGGCGCCGAGCAAAACAAGCGTCAGTTCAAGAGCGGAAAACATGGTTGGAACGCATCCGAATCGGTTGGAAGGCCCGCCGGAAATGATTTGACCGGTATCAAGGCAGGATTTTTTGTTCTGTCTGGCAGGTTTTTTGCTTAGGTAATTCGTTTATACTTTCGGCATGAGTGTAACCCATGGAAAAACCTTGTCGAAAGCTTTTGATATCAAACATGCGCAGCGCGCGCTGGAACTGGCGCGCGAGACGCTGCAAATCGAAGCTGACGCGATCCTCGCGCTGAAAAACCGGCTTTCCAGCAGTCCCGACGATCCTTTCGCAAAAGCCGTTGCGTTGCTGCTCGACTGCAGCGGGCGCGTCGTCGTGTCGGGCATCGGCAAATCGGGCCATATCGCGCGCAAGATTGCCGCCACGCTGGCGTCGACCGGCACGCCTGCGCTATTCATGCATCCGGCGGAAGCCGCGCATGGCGATTTGGGAATGGTCACCGAGAACGATGCATTCGTCGCGATCTCCAATTCCGGCGAAACCAGCGAACTGATGTCGATCGTGCCGATCGTCAAGCGCATGGGCGCCAGGCTGATTGCGATGACCGGCAACGATGCGTCGAGCCTGGCGCAACTGGCCAATGTGCACCTGAATGTCGGCGTCGCCAAGGAAGCCTGTCCGTTGAACCTGGCGCCGACCGCCAGCACCACCGCAACGCTGGCGCTGGGCGATGCGCTGGCGGTTGCGTTGCTCGATGCGCGCGGCTTTCGCGAAGAAGACTTTGCCCGCTCCCATCCAGGCGGCGCGCTCGGTCGCCGCCTGCTGACCCATGTCTACGATGTGATGCGCAGCGGCGACGCGATACCGGCGGTACGCGCGAATGTGTCGCTATCCGCCGCGCTGCTCGAAATCACGAAAAAAGGGATGGCGATGACCGCGATCGTCGATGCCGACTACCGCGCGATCGGCGTATTCACCGACGGTGATTTGCGCCGCCTGATTGAAAACGTGCAGGATTTCACAAAACTGTCGATTGCCGATGTGATGCATGCCAATCCGCGCACGATCGGCCCTGGCCAGCTGGCGGTGGAAGCGGTTGAACTGATGGAGCAGTTTCGCATCAATCAGCTGCTGGTCGCGGACGCCGGCGGCAAGCTGGTCGGCGCTTTGCATATCCATGATCTGACCCGCGCCAAGGTGATCTGATGCGAGCCGACGCTCACGTTGACAGCGATGCCGTTGCGCGCGCGGCGCGTATCCGGCTGATGATTTTCGATGTCGACGGCATCCTGACCGATGGCAGCCTGCACTTCGGTGCGGAAGGCGAAGTCATCAAGACGTTCAATGTACTCGACGGCCACGGCATCAAATTGCTGCAGCAATCCGGTGTCGCGGCCGCGATCGTCAGCGCGCGCCAATCGCCGATCGTCGCGCGGCGGGCGGCGGATCTGGGTATCGCTCAAGTCCATCAAGGCATGCGCGACAAACGCATCGCATTCGAACAATTGATGGCGCATAACAACCTCTGTCCCGCAGCCTGCGGTTTTGCGGGTGACGACATCATCGATTTGCCGATCCTGACACGAGCAGGTTTTGCGGCCAGCGTCCCCAACGGCCATGCCGAAGTCCGTGCCCGCGTGCATTATGTGACGCAAGCCGGAGGCGGTCGCGGCGCGGCGCGTGAAATATGCGATTTCATCATGCGCGCCCAAGGCAATTACGAGGCGTCTCTGGCGCCGTACCTTACATGATCAATGCCCGCTCGGCGGACCGGTTCCGGCTGGCGCTCATCATGGCGCTCGGCGCAATGCTGGCGCTGGGCAGTTTCTGGGTACTCGAAGTCATGCGCAAGGGCGTCAATGACAGCCTGCCCGAAGCGCCCCGCACCGAATCGGATTATTACGTTGAAAAATTCAATTTCGTCCGGATGTCCGAGACCGGGCAGGCGCAATACAATATTTCCGGCATGCGGCTCACGCATAACCCGGTCGACGATACGGCTGCGATCACGCTGCCGGTCGTCAACAGCCTCGGCAAGGACCGGCCGCCGATGACGTCGGTCGCCGAACGCGCGATGGTCGATCGCGACAACAGCAAAATACACATGTATGACAACGTCAATATCGACCGCCCGGCAACCGCGACGGCGGAACATTTCCATTTGAAATCCGATTATCTGCTGATCCTGCCGGACGATGACGTGATGCAAACCGACAAGCCGGTTGAAATCACGCTGGGCGCATCGAAGCTGACCGGTACCGGCATGGTCGCCAACAATGCAATGCGGCAATTGCAGCTGTCGAGCAACGTTCATGCTACATATCAACCTCCGCCGCCGGCTGCAGCGCGCTGAACGATTACTTCATGTATAACCGAATGCACTCTTTTGGAAAGCACTGATGAAACGATTTTCTTTACCGATGCTGTTCATGCTCGGCATTGCCGTCGTCAATGGCGCGCAGGCGGAAAAAGCGGACGCCGATAAACCGACCAATGTCGAAGCCAACCAGATGGCTTACGACGATGTCAGGCAAGTCAATACCTTCACCGGCAGCGTGGTCCTGACCCGCGGCACGCTAACCATGAAAGCGGACAAGATGATCATGACGCAAAGCCCCGAGGGTTACCAGTTCGCCACGCTGTTCGCAGCGCCGGGCGGATTGACCACCTTTCGTCAGAAGCGCGACGGCGGTCCGAATCTGTGGATCGAGGGGCAGGCTGGCGATCGCATCGAATACGACAGCAAGACAGAAGTCGCCAAGTTGTTTTCGAAAGCGAAAATAAAATTGCTGGACGGCGGCAAGCCGACCGACGAAGTGGAAGGCGAATTCATTTCTTACGACAGCCGCGCCGAATTCTATTCGGTCAACAACACGCCTACCGGCGAAAGCAAGCCGGGCGCCGGACGGATCAAGGCCGTGATTCAGCCGCGCAATGAAACCAAGGGCAAGTGAGATGACCAGTACGCTGATTGTCCGCGGCTTGCAAAAAAGCTACGGCGCGCGCCAGGTGGTGCGCGATGTGGCGCTGCAGGTTGAAAGCGGCGAAGTGGTCGGGCTGCTGGGCCCGAACGGCGCCGGCAAGACGACGTCGTTTTACATGATCGTCGGCCTGGTGCCGTCCGATGCAGGCGAGATCAATTTGAACGGCGTCGACATTTCCCGTTTGCCGATCCACCGTCGCGCAGCATTGGGATTGTCGTATCTGCCGCAGGAAGCATCGGTATTTCGCAAGCTGACGGTGGAAGACAATATCCGGGCGGTGCTCGAATTACAGCGAACCGACGGCAAGCCGTTGTCGAAGCCGGCGCTCGAGACGCGCCTGAATACGCTGCTGGCCGAATTGCAGATCGAGAAGCTGCGCGAGAATCAGGCGCTGTCATTATCCGGCGGCGAACGGCGGCGCGTTGAAATTGCACGCGCCTTGGCGACCAACCCGCGTTTCGTATTGCTGGATGAACCGTTCGCCGGCGTCGATCCGATTGCCGTCATCGAAATTCAGCGCATCGTGCGTTTTTTGAAAGAGCGCGGCATCGGCGTCCTGATCACCGATCACAACGTGCGTGAAACGCTCGGCATCTGCGACCGCGCTTACATCATCAACCAGGGCGCCGTTCTGGCCAGCGGCCGGCCCGATGACATTATTGCCGATGAATCGGTGCGCCGCGTTTATCTGGGCGAACATTTCCGGATGTAACGGAAACCAATCAGCATGAAACAGACCCTTCAACTCCGCATTTCGCAGCATCTTGCACTGACGCCGCAGTTGCAGCAATCGATTCGCCTGCTGCAACTGTCGACGCTGGAGCTGCATCAGGAGCTGGAGCAAATTCTCGCCGATAATCCGCTGCTGGAGCGGCTGGACGATCCGCTCGATCACTCGGTGCGCCTGCTGGCGGATGGTGCGGTCAGCACGACGCCCGCGCCATCCGCTTCGGATACAGGCAATACGGATAGCACTTCCGGCCCTGCCGATATGGAAAACGGATTTGAACATCCCGAGATGCCGGATACAGCGCCCGCTCCCGGCGACACCGACTGGAGCTTCGACGATGTGGCGCGCACATCGAAAGCGCCGGAAGACGACGACGCCCGTCCGCAGCTTGAAGCGCATGAAACGACGCTGCGCGAACACTTGCTGGAACAATGTTGCGTCACGGTCGATAACCTGCGCGACCGCGCGCTGGTCGAGCTGATGATCGATGCGCTGAACGACAACGGCTATCTGGAAGAGTCGCTCGAAGAAATTCATGCGCGGTTGCCGGCGGAACTCGAAATCGGCATGGATGAATTGTCGATTGCACTCAAATTGATGCAAAGCTTCGATCCGGCAGGCGTCGGCGCGCGCGATGCGGCGGAATGCCTGGCGCTGCAAATCAGGCGGTTTCCCAAAGTGCCGATGGTGACGCGGCGCATGGCATTGACGATCGTCGAAAATCATCTAGTCTTGTTTGCGCAGCGCGATTTCAACAAGCTCAAGAAAGCGCTGGATTGCGATGATGAGGATTTGCGGGAAGCGCAAACCGTCATCAAGCAGTGCAATCCGCATCCCGGCGCGGTCTTCGCCACCGATGCATCCGATTATGTGGTGCCGGATGTCATTGTCAAACGCTCGAAAGCCGGGTGGCAGGTTACGCTGAATCATGACGTGATGCCGCGGCTGCGCGTGAATGCGATGTACGCCAATATCTTGAAGCAAAGCAAAGGTGAGGGATCGCTCACTTCGCAACTGCAAGAAGCGAAATGGCTGATCAAGAATATGCGGCAACGCTTCGATACCATTCTTCGCGTTGCGCAAGCAATTGTGGACCGGCAACGGAACTTTTTTTCGCATGGCGCGGTCGCGATGCGGCCCCTTGTCTTGCGTGAAATAGCTGATACACTAGGTCTACACGAGAGCACTATTTCTCGCGTGACAACCCAGAAATACATGCTTACCCCGCATGGGATGTTCGAATTAAAGTACTTTTTCGGCAGCCATGTCGCCACTGAAGCAGGCGGTGAAGCGTCATCGACGGCGATACGGGCACTCATCAAACAACTGATAGGAGCTGAAGACCCCAAGAACCCATTTTCCGATAGCAAAATTGCAGACATGCTGGCGGAACAGGGTATGGTGGTAGCCCGCCGTACCGTTGCGAAATACCGCGAAGCGTTGAAAATTCCCCCAGTAAATCTGCGCAAGTCCTTGTAGTTTTTGTTGTTTGTTTCACGTTGCTGTGTTCCGCCGTAGCCCATCTACGCGGGCACGTTCAGAACCGCCAGCGACAACATCCATAGGAGCGTTGTATGAATCTCACCATCAGTGGACATCATCTCGAATTGACCCCCGCCATCCGTGAATACGTGCAAAGCAAGCTGGAACGCATAAAACGCCACTTCGATCATGTCATTGATATTGCGGTCATCCTGACCGTTGACAAACTTCCCGAAAAAGAAAAGCGCCAGAAAGCTGAAATCAATCTTCATGTAAGGGGAAAAGATTTACACGCCGTCAGCATAGCGCATGACTTGTACGCCGCCATCGATGCGCTGATCGACAAGCTCGATCGCCAGGTGATCAAGTACAAGACCAAGCTGCAGGACCATCAGCATGAGGCTACCAAGAAGCGCATGCCGAAAGCGGAAGGACCGCTATCCGACGCCGCCGCTCCATAACCGCGACAGACTCTGCCAATTCGGTTGGCAAATCAATGAAGGGCGCAACGGATGCGCCCTTTGTTATTTTGTCCGCCGCCTGACTGTCAATATCAGTGCATGCCGATACACTACCGCTTCTTTCACTGCTCATTTATTCTGCCATGACGGAACACGTTCAAACCATTGTTAAAAACCAGACCGGCTTCATCACGCTCGACCGTCCGAAAGCGCTCAATTCGCTGTCGCTCGACATGATTCGTGCGATCACGCACGCATTGCTGATCTGGCGCGATGCGCCGGATATCAACGCGGCCGTCATCCGCAGCAGCAGCGAAAAAGCGTTTTGCGCCGGCGGCGACATCCGCTTTTTTCATGATGTTGGCCGCGCCACGCCGATGGGCGGCAGCGCATTGCTGGAAGATTTCTTCACCGAAGAATATGCGTTGAACCATTTGATCCATCACTATTCCAAACCGTATATCGCGCTGATGGACGGCATCGTGATAGGCGGTGGCATGGGGATTGCGCAAGGCGGCCCGACATGCCGGATGCGCATCGTCACCGAGCGTACCAGGATGGCGATGCCGGAAGTGCACATCGGCCTGTTCCCGGATGTCGGCGGCAGCCATTTCCTGTCGCGCGCTCCGGGCCAAATAGGTACCTATCTTGGCATCACGGGAGAAACAATCGGCGCGGCCGATGCGCTATATGCCGGACTGGCCGATGCATTCATTCCGGCAGCACAATTGCCTGCGCTGATTGCGATGCTGGAATCGATTGCGGCAATCGATATGCGCGACGCGGTTTTGGAATTTGCGGCTTCGTTTCAATCGCAGGCAAATCCGGCCGACAGCACGCTGGCACAGCAACGCGCGCTGATCGACCGCCATTTCGCGCAGCATGACGTGCGTGCCATTTCCGACGCACTGGCGCAGGACGGCAGCCCTTTCGCACACAAAACGCTGGCCTTGATGCGGCAGCACTCGCCATTGATGATGTGCGTGACGCTGGAACAGATCAGGCGCGGCGCAAAGATGGATGTGGCAGATTGCCTGCGCATGGAGCGCACGATGGTGCGTCGATGTTTTGAGCACGGCGAAGTGCTGGAAGGCGTTCGCGCACGGATGGTCGACAAGGACAACACGCCGCACTGGACGCCGACGACATTGGACGCGGTCACGCCTGACATGATTGAGCGGTTTTTCAAGCCGGCATGGCCGGCTTGCGCTCATCCGTTACGGGCACTGTATTAGCGTCCGGCAATGAAACCGTTCGCTAAATTCCGCAGATTCCGCCGCTCAGATTTCATCCACCAAAAACAAGCGCCGATGTTCGCGCATCGCATAGCGATCGGTCATGCCGGCAATGTAATCGGCGACTTTGCGTGCCTGCGCCGGCAGGTTTTCCGCGCGATCGCCGTTTGCCACTTGATAATCCGGCGGCAGCAACGCCGACTCATGCATGAACGCCTCGAACAGTTCCCTGATGATGCGGCGCGCCTTGCTGGTCATCCGGTTGACTTGATAATGCTGATACAGATTTTCGCGCAGAAAAAGCTTTAACAGCACGGCTTCCCGGCCCAGGCTTTCCGAAAAAGTAATCAGGGCAGGCGCATTGCGCACATCATCGGCGGTCTTGAGTTGTGCTTCCTGTATCCGCGTTTGCGACGCGTCGATCAGATCGACGATCAGTGCATTGATCATGCGGCGGACTGTCTCATTGATTGCACGGCGCCCGCCGATGCCGGGAAATACCGATTCGACTTCGCGCCGATGCCGCGCGTAAACATCGATGTCATCCAGTTGCGCAGTGGTCAGCAGCCCCGAGCGCAAACCGTCATCGATGTCATGATTGTTGTAGGCGATTTCATCGGCCAGATTTGCCAGCTGCGCCTCCAGCGTCGGCTGCTTCTTGTCGATAAAGCGCCGACCGATATCGCCAAGCTTTTTTGCATTGGCCGGCGAGCAGTGCTTCAGGATGCCTTCGCGCGTTTCGAACATCAGATTCAAGCCGTCGAATGCGCCATAACGCTGTTCCAGCGCATCGACCACCCGCAGGCTTTGCAGGTTATGCTCGAAACCGCCGTAGTCCTTCATGCAGGCGTTGAGCGCGTCCTGGCCGGCATGGCCGAACGGCGTATGACCCAAATCATGAGCCAGGGAGATCGCTTCCACCAGATCTTCATTCAAGCGCAGATTGCGGGCGATCGAACGCGCGATTTGCGCTACTTCGATACTGTGCGTCAAACGCGTGCGAAACAGGTCGCCTTCATGATTGACGAACACTTGCGTTTTGTATTCGAGCCGCCGAAACGCGGTTGAATGGATGATGCGGTCGCGGTCACGCTGGAACTCGGTGCGGGATAAAGCCGGTGCTTCAGCAAAGCGGCGTCCTCGCGATTGCGCCGAATGGGCGGCATAGGGAGCGAGGTGCGCTTCGAGATTCATGTCGGTTGAGTGACGCAAGCCTTCAGTGTTGCCAGCAGAATGTCGGGTGGCACGGTGATGATGATGGGCGTGCCGAGCGGCTTGATCAGGATGAACTTGATCTGTCCGCCTTCGTTTTTCTTGTCCACTTGCATCAATTCCAACCAGCGTTCGGCACCGAGATCCGGCGCGACGACAGGCAGGCCAGCGGCTTGCACCAGTGCTCGAATGCGCGCCTTGGCATCCGCATCAATGAATTGCATGCGATGCGCCAGCTCCGCGGCCATCACCATGCCGCATCCAACCGCCTCGCCGTGCAGCCATTTGCCATAGCCCAGTCCGGCTTCGATCGCATGGCCGAATGTGTGGCCGAAATTGAGAATCGCACGCAGACCGCCTTCCCGCTCATCCTGCCGCACCACATCGGCCTTGATTTCGCACGAGCGCTGAATTGCATATGCCAGCGCGGCGGCATCCTTGGCGATCAGTTTCGCGATATTGGCTTCGATCCAGTCGAAAAACGCCGCGTCGATAATCGCGCCATGCTTGATCACTTCGGCCAGGCCGGCAGACAATTCACGCGGCGGCAAGGTATCGAGCGTTGACGTATCGGCAATCACGATCTGTGGTTGATAGAACGCGCCGATCATGTTCTTGCCAAGCGGATGGTTGATACCGGTCTTGCCGCCGACCGAGGAATCGACTTGCGCCAGCAATGTCGTCGGCACCTGGATAAACGGGACGCCGCGCATGTAGGTCGCGGCGGCAAATCCGGTCATGTCGCCGATCACGCCGCCGCCCAATGCAATCAATGTCGTTTTCCGGTCGCATTTTTCGGTGAGCAGGACATCGAATATCTGCATCAGGTTTGCCCAGTTTTTTTCTTTTTCGCCGTCAGGCAGCACGATTGGCGTGACTTGCTTGCCGGCCGCCGCCAACGATGCTGCCACCCTGTCGAGGTAAAGCGGCGCGACGACGGTATTGGTGACGATCACGGCTCGCGAACCGGCGACATGGCGGCCGATGGACTCGGTATCGGAAAGAAGCGCCTGCCCGATGACAATCGGATAACTGCGTTCGCCTAAATCAACCGACAGGGTAATGGGAGATAACTGCTGCATGCAATATTCGGATTTCAAGAAAACGGGGTTGATGTGTCCGTCAGAAGAATCTGTGTCGGCCGGCATACCTGTTGCAAGTTCAAGTTGCGCCAGGATGGTATGGACAAGCCATTGTACGTTAGGCCGGCCGGTTTCAATGGTGATGTGAGCCACCTCGCGATAGTAGGGCTCGCGTTGTCGCGCCAGTTCTTCAATGCGCTTGCGCGGATCGGCGGTTTGCAGCAGCGGACGGTTCTTATCGTGGCTCGTGCGTTGCAAAATGCTGTTGACGCTGGCCCGCAGATAAACGACGGTGCCGCGCGATTTGAGATAGGAACGGCTATCCGGATTCAGGATCGCTCCTCCGCCGGTAGCCAGCACGATATCCTGTTGCGCCGTGAGATCCCGAATCACTTCCGCTTCGCGCTGGCGAAAACTTTCCTCGCCTTCGATCTCAAAAATCAAAGGAATCGAAGCGCCGGTGCGTGCCTCGATTTCATGATCGGAATCAATGAACCGTTTGTTGAGTTTCTTTGCGAGCGCACGGCCGACTGTGGTCTTGCCGGAGCCCATTAGGCCCACCAGAAAAATGTTTCGAGACACGTTTTAACGTTTTTCCAAAACCCCTGAAAGAAAACAAGGGACAGATATAAATGTTTAATCCGAATTATCTAACGACGATTTTGTCATTGATAATCTTGGGAGTCAGGAAAATTAACAATTCACTTTTATTATAAATACGTGTTCTATTCTTAAATAGATTGCCCACAACAGGAATATCACCAAAAAAAGGGATTTTTGTTACGTTATCGTTTTCAAGCTGCGTATATATACCGCCCAGCACAACTGTACCTCCATTTTCAACCTGCACATTTGTTTTCACATGTTTGGTATTTATTGCCAAACCGCCAGGAGTAATATCGCCGCGGCTATCTTTGGTTACATCTACAAACAATATCACTCCGCCATCAGGCGTGATCTGCGGCGTCACTTCAAGTTTCAAGTTGGCCTTTTTGAAAGTTGTCGTAGGTGCTCCGCCATTTATTCCGGCGATGGTAATAGGTATTTCTTCGCCTTGTTCAATCAACGCCACTTGTTGATCCGCTGTTACTACGCGCGGACTCGAAATAATTTTGCCTTTCCCGTCCGATTCCAATGCCGATAATTCCAGATTAATAAACCGGGTCGCTGCGGCATTAAACAATGTTAATGCCACGGTACCTGCACCGAACCCGGCAAGTCCTGAAGCAGGTAGATTCACAGAATTGCCGCCAACAGTGCTTCTTGTTAGAGCACCGGTACCGGTCTCGATTTGCCGGCCGCCTATTGCCGAAGGGGTGACTGCACCTGGTGTTTGAATTCCGAACCCAAGCTTGGCTCCCAAATTTTTGCTGAACTTGTCGTCTGCCTCGACAATGCGTGCTTCAATCAGTACCTGCCGCGTAGCAATATCTGTTATCTGAATCAAATTTCGAACTTGCTCCAATTTCGAAGGAATGTCTGTTATGAATAATTTATTAGTGCGGGGATCAATTGAAGCACTACCACGTTTCGATAAAATACTGTTTTTCCCTCCATTATCCAAACCAAAGACCGCCTTGAATGCTTCTGCTTTTTGATAATTCAATTGGAAAATCTCGGTTCGCACCGGCTCAATTTCCGCAATCTGCGAGCGCTGCTCCAGTTCCAGTTTTTCCTTCGTCAGCAACTCATCCTTAGGAGCAATCCATATCACGTTGCCATTCTTGCGCATATCCAAGCCCTTGGCCTGCATCACGATATCGAGCGCCTGATCCCATGGCACATCTTTCAGGCGCAATGTGAGATTGCCGTTGACGGTATCGCTGGTAATGATGTTCAAGCCGGTAAAATCGGCAATCACTTGCAGTACCGCCCTGACTTCCACGTTCTGGAAATTCAAAGACAATTTTTCACCGCGATAACCCTGCGTACCCTGTGTCAGCTTATTCGGTTCTTCCTTGATCGGCCTGACCTCAATCACCAGTTGCGTATCGCTTTGATAGGCGCTGTGTTCCCACAAGCCTTTCGGCTCGATGGTCATCCGAACGTTTTCACCTTGCGTGGAAGTGGTGACCGTCTTTACCGGCGTGCCGAAATCGGACACATCCAGACGGCGGCGCAATACGTCCGGCAAACCGGTTTTGAAAAAATCCACCAGGATTGCCTGGCCTTGCTGACGCACATCGACCCCGATCTGATTATTGGGCAAATCGACGACAATGCGTCCTTCACCGCCGACTCCGCGCCGAAAATCGATATCACGGATACTTTGCTTGTCGGCCGCCGCCGGCGCGGCGGAAACCGGCAGGCCGGATGAATTGACCGCCGTGGCAATGCCGCCTGATCCATCGATCGTCACTATAACCGCCTTGCCTTCAATCGCGGTTGCATAATTCAACGGCCGTTTCAGATTGAACACCAGACGTGAACGGTCGCCGGCCTGCACCAAATTCACATTGCGCACGTCGCCCAGACCGATATCCTGTACTGCAGTGCCGGTTGCGTTTGTAGTTCCTGAAAAATCCAGCGCAATACGCGCCGGGCTACTGATAGTGAACCCGACAGGCGGTTTGGCGACGGGGTTCTTGAGCAGGATTTTCACGATCACATTCGAGCCCTGCTGATTCGCGCTAACCGACTCGATCGCATTTTCCTGCGCGGCAGCGGCGCCGCAGACGCTTGCGAGGTAGACCAAAGCGCAGAATCGCAGCGCTTGGCGTGGCAGCGCACCCAGGTTTCCATTTTTTAAAATCATCATTTCTTAGTCTCCTGCAACTCTAACTTCGCTTTGCGTTCGACCCAATCGCCGGCCGCATCTTGTACAATTTCCTTGATATCGACTTCGGTATCATCAATCTTGGTGATCATGCCGAAATTTTGCCCAATGTAATTGCCCACCTTGACTCGATATATAGTCTTGTCCGCCTGCACGAGCGCATAGCTCAATCCCGTCTTTTGCAGCGTACCCACCATTGTCATGGAATCAAGCGGATAACTTTCCAGCGCTTCCCGGCGGCGTTCCAGATCAGGTTTGAATCCGCTGGCGGAATTGGATTGCAACTTGGCAAACGCTACAGCCATCTTGCTTGGGTTATACGGATCAACGGCAGTTTTGCCGCTATAAATAAAAGGAATGAATTTCTTCGGTTCCGATAATTTAGGAATCACCACTTTGGTTTCCCGTTTCACTTCATCCATCCACTGCTTCACTTCCTGCACGCCGCCATCACTGCAACCAGCCAGTCCAGACAGCAAAGCCCCCACTGAGAAAACATATCCGATGCGAGAGATCGTCATTTCTTGTCCCCCTTCTTGTTGCCGGCAATCTTGCGCTGCGCCGATACTTCTTCCTTGTCAAGATAGCGAAATGTCTTGGCCACGGCATCCAGTACCAGCACGCCGTCCTTGACCGTTACCAAACCCATGTTATTCAGCGTCACGATACGCGGCAAATTCGCGATATCGCTGGTGAACGCCCCGACGTCGTGATAACTGCCTGTTACCTTGATCTCGATCGGCAGCTCCGCATAATAATCCTTGACGACTACTTGTCCCGGCTTGAACAGCTCGAATTGCAAGCCGCGGCCCAGGCCTGCCTGGTTGATGTCGGACAAAAGCGCGTCCATCTCCGCCTTGCTCGGCAATTGCTTTTCCAGCGTAGCGACATATTCGGCTACTTGTGCTTTCTGCTTGCGCAAGCCATCGAGATTGATCGCCTGCTGCACCTTGCCTTTATAGGCCTCTTTAAGCTTCGCTTCTTCTTGCCCGCCGAGATTGAGCTCTCCCAGTTGGCTATCCCAATAAGAAAACCACCCCAATCCAACTGTCGCCACCAGCACACCCACTCCGCACAGCATTCGCGGTATCAGCGGCCATTGGCCCGGATGACGTCCGTTCAAACCGCGAAATTGTGCGGCGAGCCGCCCTCCCAAATTTTTCAAATCTGCCATGGTGCGACTCTCATATCAGGGTTTCTTTGGCGCGGCATCACCATTTTTTGCGGCGACAGCTGCAGCCTGCTCTTTATCGCGAGGACGCTTGATGCCGACATTGATGGTGAAATCGAACACTTTTTTCGCGTCTTTGCCTTGCCCCGCTCCGGTAGAACGAATTTCAATCAAGTCCGGACGCTCAAGCCAAGGCGAATTGTTGCTTAAATTGCGCAATAATTCGGACACCCGCTCATTCGACTGCGCAAAGCCGTTGATCACCACGCGCTGGCCGGTCTGCTTGAATGATTTCAGGTAAACGCCCTCTGGAACCTGCTTGACCAATTCATCCATTAAATACACAGGCTGATTGCGGTCGCTCTGCAAATCCTCAACCGCTTGCTGGCGCGCTTTGAGTGCTTCGATTTCCTGCTTGAGCGTGGCAATTTCCTTGATTTGACTATCGAGCCTGGCATTTTCTGCCTTGATGAAATCGTTGCGCTGAGCCTGATTGGAAATCTTGTTGGCTATGAAACCGCCGACTGCCAATACAACAACGCCGCCGATGACGAGGGACAAGAAAAGCAATGCGAAAAATGCGTTCTTGCGCTCTTTACGTTTTGCTTCGCGATGCGGAAGCAGATTAATCTTGATCATCGCCCGAATCTCCGCATTGCCAGACCGCATGCGACCAGATAGGCAGGCGCTTCGATGCGCAATTGCTTTTCCCGCACGCCGGAGCCGAGCTGCATGCCCTTGAACGGGCTGACGACCGATGTGGAAATCTGTGTGCGGCTTGCCACAATATCCACCAAGCCCGGAATAATGGCACAGCCTCCAGCCAAAAATATCTGATCGATCCGTGTATAAGGTGTAGAAGTAAAGAAAAACTGTATCGCGCGCGTCACTTCCAGTGCGGCGCTTTCCAGAAACGGCTCCAGCAGTTCGCGCTCATACCCCTCGGGCAAGTCGCCGGTTTTTTTCTTTGCCTCCGCTTCTTCCTGCGATATGCCATAAGCGCGCACGATGTCTTGCGTCAGCTGATTCCCGCCGAACGGCTGTTCGCGCTCATACAGCAGCTGGCCATCCAGCAAAACTGAAATATGCGTGATTTGGGCGCCGACTTGAAACAATGCGACGATCTGGCCTTGTCCGGCTTCCGGCAATTGCATCGTGATGCGATCGATGGCCGCGCGCGCAGCATAGGATTCTATATCCATGATTGTCGCCTTCAGGCCGGCGGCTTCCGCTACAGCCACGCGATCCTCGACTTTTTCCTTACGGGTCGCGGCAAGCAATACTTCAACATCCTCGGGAGAGTTTTGCGCCGGGCCGATCACGTCGAAGTCAAGACTGACTTCGTCGAGTGCAAATGGAATATATTGATTTGCTTCGGTTTCCACCTGCACTTCCAGTTCTTCCTCGGACAGCCCGCCCGGAAGAATGATTTTCTTGGTTATAACGGATGCGGACGGCATTCCCATTGCCACGAATTTGGCATGGGTGCCGCTTTTTTGCCAGACGCGGCGCACCGCTTCCGATACTTGTTCGATGTTTTCAATGCTGCCGTCCACTACCGCGCCGCGCGGCAACGGTTCGGTAGCATAGCGGTCGAGACGCAACTCGTTTTTACCGACTTCAGACAATTCGACCAGCTTGACACCCGACGTGCTGATATCGAGACCGACCAGCGGAGCATTTTTTTTACCGAATAAAGATCCAAGATCTAAAGCCAAGAGCGGTTCTCCCCGGAAACGTGGTTTTTCATTTGAACGCACCGATTATTTGACTGTCCAACGTTGCAGCAAAGAAGGTACATTCAAAAATCCTTTTAAAAACCAGTGTTTAGGTGACATTTATCAAACGTTACATTAAATCGTAGCAATAAGCCTCTGAAGGTGTAAAGCAATTTCCATATAGTAATTTATAAATCCGTTGTCAAAACCCCACGACAGAGTTGACGAACAGACAGTTTTATTGTTTCCAGCTCGGTATCGCGTGCCGTCGTTACGTGCCGCTATAATGATGCGGATCAAGATCCCATTCAGATTCCCCCACTTCTTCTCTCCGCATGATTTCTCATAATTCCCCCGGCAGCACACCTGACAAGCCATCCAAACGCCAATTCAGCATGCTTGCCCGCGTTTTAATCGGTCTCGTCGGCGCCTTTGCCGGCCTTGCCGTTATCGGCATGCTGCTCATCGCTTTCATGTTGGCGATGGCGTATCCCAATTTGCCTGCGCTGGATTCGCTGACCGATTATCGACCGAAGATTCCGCTGCGCATATTTTCAGCGGATAACGTGCTGATAGGAGAATTTGGCGAGGAACGGCGCAATGTGGTGCCGTTCAAGGAAATCCCGGATATTATGAAAAAGGCGGTGCTCGCCATTGAAGATGACCGGTTTTACGAACATGGCGGCGTAGATTATTTCGGCATTACGCGCGCCGCAATCCACAACTTGACTGGCGGCACCAAACAAGGCGCTTCGACGATCACGCAACAGGTTGCGCGCAATTTTTTTCTGTCCAGCGAGCAAACTCTCAAACGCAAACTGTATGAAGTCCTTTTAGCTTGGAAAATCGAGCAGAGCCTATCGAAAGATCAGATTCTCGAGGTTTACATGAATCAGATTTATCTGGGGCAGCGGGCTTACGGCTTTTCGTCTGCCGCGCAAATTTATTTCGGCAAGAAACTACCGGATATCACTCTTGCAGAAGCAGCGATGCTGGCGGGATTGCCGAAAGCGCCATCGGCCAATAATCCGGTAGTCAATCCGAAGCGCGCCAGAAGCCGTCAACTCTATATTCTGCAACGCATGCGCGAACTCGGCTACATCACCGATGCGCAATATGCGAAAGCCAAGGACGAAGAACTCAAAATCAAGATGGACAGCAATGAATTTGGCGTTCATGCCGAATATGTCGCCGAGATGACGCGCCGGCTGGTCTATGAGCAGTTCAAGGAAGAAACCTACACGCGCGGCCTGAATGTTTTCACGACCATTACCAAAGCCGATCAGGATGCCGCTTATTTCGCCTTGCGCCGGGGCGTCATGGATTACGAAAAGCGCCATGGCTATCGCGGACCGGAGGGTTACATGGATATCCCATCGGCCAGGGATGAAGCCGAAGCGGCGATTGAAACCGAGCTTGCCGATCATCCCGACAGCGATGATTTGATCGCTGCGGCGGTACTGGAGGCATCGCCAAAAAACGTCAAGGCGGTTTTGGCTTCCGGCGAAGAAATCACGATCAGCGGTCCCGGCCTGAGCTTTGCCGCCAATTTGTTGAGCGACAAGGCTGCGCCCAACCGTCGCGTCAAGCGCGGCGCAATCATCCGCGTGACCCGGGAAGGCAAGACCTGGAGCATCACGCAAATGCCCGAAGTCGAATCGGCATTCGTCGCCGCCAACACCGACGACGGTTCGATTCGCGCATTGGTCGGCGGCTTTGACTTCAATCGCAACAAGTTCAATCACGTCACCCAAGCCTGGCGGCAGCCCGGTTCATCGTTCAAGCCTTTCATTTATTCGGCGGCGCTTGAAAAAGGCTTGTCGCCGGCGACCATCATCAACGATGCGCCGATCACTTTCGATGCCGGGCAAACCGGCGGGCAAGCATGGGAGCCGAAGAATTACGACGGCAAATACGATGGCCCGATGACGATGCGCAAAGGGCTGACCAAATCGAAAAATATGGTTTCGATTCGCATCCTTAACAAGATCGGAGCAAAGTATGGGCAGGAATACGCAACGCGCTTCGGCTTCGATGCCGACAAGAATCCCGCCTATCTGACGCTGGCGCTTGGTTCGGGCGCCGTCACCCCGCTGCAGATGGCGGGCGCTTATGCGGTATTTGCCAACGGCGGTTACAAGGTCAGCCCTTATATCATTTCCAGAATCAGCGACGCTACCGGCAAGGTGCTATCCCAGGTCAATCCCGACAAGGCGGGCAATGAGGCCAATCGCGTAATTGATGAGCGCAATGCTTTTCTGATGGACAGCATGCTGAAAGACGTCGTCAAGTCCGGCACGGCAACCAAAGCACTCGTCTTGAAACGTCCCGACATTGCCGGCAAAACCGGCACCACCAACGACTCGATTGATGCCTGGTTCGCCGGTTATCAAGCGAAAATTGTCGGCATCGCCTGGATCGGTTTTGATCAGCCGAAAAACCTGGGCAACAGGGAAACCGGCGGCGGCCTCGCATTGCCGATCTGGATCGGATATATGCAAAAAGCGCTGAAAGATGTGCCGATCCAGGAGCGATCGGTCCCGGACGGCTTGATACAGGCAGGCAATGAATATTATTACGCCGAATATCCGCCGGGAGCGGGCGTGCGCAATCTCGGTTTGGGCGAACGCATGCCAGGCGCGACGTCTCCTGAAGCGGAAAAAGCCAGGGACGAAGTCAAGAACGAATTGTTCTGATGCTGCCACCTGTCATCACACAAACCAGTGAAGGCAGAAAGCCATCCGGGCAGCGCGGCTGGAAATGGCAGCGGCTTTGCCCGCGTTAATCGGCGTTACGGATCCACATCAAGTATCAGCGCGCTTCCCGATTGCGCGCTGACCATTTTCGACAGCGCGCCAAACAGTTCCGACCCATCGCGGGTATTGATCCATTGCAGGCCTTCGCGCTTGTAATGGAATCCGCCCGACTTCGCGGCGATCCACATTTCCTGCATCGGCGCCTGGCTGTTGATGATGATTTTCGACCCGTTATCGGCAAACTCGATTTCCAGCACATTGCCGGCGCGGCTGCATTCGATGTCAAGGTCATTGGTATTCACCGCACGCTCCAGCGCAGCTTCGATCGCGTCAAGCGTCGTCTCGGCAAGGGTCATGAATTCTGATTCTGTCATGCTACACTCCAATAAATTTTCTTGAACCGTGATTCTAATCGTGAAGCTCATTTTTAATTTGCCGGGTCTTGCCGCTGTCTCGTTAGCGGGGTTGCTGGCCGCATGCGGCCAGACCGGGCCGCTTTACCTGCCGGCCAAACCGGCACCTGCGATTGCGCCCGAGAAAACCGCGACACCGCTGTCGGTACCGGCGCCTTCCGACGTTCCTGCTCCCGCTCCCAAATAATCCGCCTCGACATGTCGCATTTTTCTTATCAAAATGGCGTGCTATGCGTCGAAAACACGGCGCTCGCGGATATCGCCGGCCGATTCGGCACGCCGACCTACATCTATTCCAAAGCAACGCTGGTGGAAAATTATTCGGCCTATGCCAATGCTTGCAAGCAGAATGATCGGAACCACAATTCGGCGCTGATCTGCTATTCGGTCAAATCGAACTCCAATCTTGCGGTATTGAACTTGCTGGGCCGGCTCGGCTCCGGCTTTGACATCGTATCGGGCGGCGAACTGCTGCGCGTGATTGCGGCGGGCGGCGATCCGGGCAAGGTCATCTTTTCCGGCGTCGGCAAAACGCGCGACGAAATGAAGCTGGCGTTGTCACACGATATTTTATGCTTTAACGTCGAGTCGGTCCCCGAACTGCACCGCTTGAACCAGGTCGCCGGAGAAATGGGCAAGCAGGCATCGGTGTCGCTGCGCGTCAATCCGAATGTCGATGCCAAAACGCATCCTTACATTTCGACCGGGCTGAAGGAAAACAAATTCGGCGTCGCCTATGAAGATGCGTTGTCGGCCTACCGCACAGCGGCGGCGCTGCCGCACTTGACAGTGACCGGCATCGATTGCCATATCGGTTCGCAATTGCTGGACGACGCGCCGCTGCTCGAAGCGCTCGACAAAGTGATAGACCTGATCGACCGGCTCGCCGCAGAAAACATTCAGTTGCATCATCTGGACATCGGCGGCGGCATCGGCATCACCTATGACGATGAACGACCGGTAGCGATCGGCGATTATCTGACGCGCTTGTTCGCCAGAATCGACGCATGGAGAACTGCAAAATACCAAGGCACGCCAATCAAGGTGATGTTCGAACCCGGCCGCTCGATCGTCGGCAATGCCGGCGTTTTACTGACTGAAATCCAGTATCTGAAACACGGTGCGACAAAAAATTTTGCAGTGGTCGATGCGGCAATGAATGACTTGATGCGCCCTGCGATGTACGAGGCTTGGCATCGCGTACAACCGGTCATGGAGCGCGATGTGCCGGCCCGGACATATGACGTGGTCGGCCCGGTTTGCGAATCGGGCGACTGGCTGGCGCGCGCGCGCGCGCTGGCGATCGAGCAGGGCGATCTGCTGGCGATCATGTCGGCCGGCGCTTACGGCATGACGATGGCGTCGAATTACAATACGCGCGGGCGTGCAGCGGAAGTGATGGTGGATGGCGGCCGTGTGCATTTGATCCGCAAGCGCGAAGCGGCACATGACTTATTCGCGCTGGAATCAATACTGCCCTGAGCAGAAATCGCTGCTGCCGCCGCAAGCAGACGTTTGACGCCATCAACGCAGCGCCGATTGCGCGGTCAGATCGGGGTCGGCCGGACCTGATGTTTTTGATTGCGGGTTTGCGCCAAGCTCCAATACACCCGCATCAGCAATAACATGGCAACGATCATGCCGAACAGGATCGGCTGCGCAAAATCATGCTTGCCGGCCTTCATCCACCAGAAATGCAGAATCCCCAGCGGCGCGATCAGATAAATCGCACGATGCAGCCACTGCCAGCGCTTGCCGCCGAGCCGTTTCACCATGCCGTTGGTACTGGTCGCGGCAAGCGGAATCAACAGCAGAAACGCGATGAAACCTACCGTGATGAACGGCCGCTTGATGACGTCCTTGAACATTTCCTGCACATCAAAAAAATGATCGAACCAGAGAAACGTCGTGAAATGCAAGACCGCATAAAAAAATGCGAACAGTCCTGTCATCCGGCGCAGCTTGATCAGCCAGTTCCACCTGGTCAACCGTCGCAACGGCGTCACCGCCAGCGTCATGCATAGAAAATAGAGCGTCCAATCGCCCGTATTGCGTGTAATGAATTCGACCGGGTTAGCGCCCAGCTGGTCAGTGAAGGTAAACAACACCAGGCGCGCAAACGGCAGCAACGCCGCCAGGAACAGTACGGCTTTAAGAAGCTTGAATTGCCTGATCGTGGGATTAAACATGGTTGTCGCCAACGCCGTTGAATTTTCAGCCGCTCAAAAAAACTTTTTCAAGTCCATGCCACTGTACAGCGATGCGACGTCGCTGTAACCGTTGAACATCAGGGTTTTTCGCTTCTTTGCAAACAGCCCGTCTTCCCCGATGCGGCGCTCGCTTGCCTGCGACCAACGCGGGTGATCCACGCCAGGATTTACATTGGAATAAAATCCGTATTCCCGCGCTGCGGCGATGTTCCAGGCGGTTCTCGGCTGATCCTTGACGAACCGAATTTTGGCGATCGACTTGGCCGATTTGAAACCGTACTTCCATGGCACGACGATCCGTACCGGCGCGCCATTCTGGTTCGGCAAGACTTCCCCATACATTCCGAGACTCAACAACGTAAGCGGATGGTTCGCTTCGTCGAGCCGCAATCCTTCTACATACGGCCATTCCAGCACCGGGCTGCCGATGCCCGGCATCTGCTTCTTGTCCGCCAGTGAAACGAATTCGACATATTTTGCATTGCCGGTGGGCTCGACTTTCCTGATCAGTTCGGCCAGCGAATAGCCGACCCATGGAATCACCATCGACCAGCCTTCGACGCAGCGCAGCCGGTAAATGCGCTCTTCCAGCGGCGCCAGCTTCAACAGGCTATCGATGTCGAGCGTCATCGGCTTTTTGACTTCGCCTTCGATCGCCACGGTCCACGGACGCGTCTTGAGCGTACCGGCGTATTTGGCCGGATCCGCCTTGTCGGTACCGAATTCGTAGAAGTTGTTATAGGTGGTGGCATCCTTGTACGTGGTCGGCTTGTCCATCACCACATAGGCCGGATTGGGTTTGGCCGCCAGTTTTTGCACCGCGGCAGATTGTGCGAACGCTTCGCGGGATGCCATTTCCAGCAGCGCGCCGCCGGCGATGGAGCCGATGGCAAGCTGTCTGATGAAGGCGCGACGCGATTCAAACACTGCGCGCGGCGTGATGTCAGAGACAAGCGGGGGGTCTATTCCGTTCGGACTGCGTTTGATCAGCATGGCTGCTCCGTAGTGATGAAAACCGGCAGGTATTGCTCAGGCTGGTTAGTCTTGCAGACTGCAATAACCTTACACGAATTTCATTGCGGATGCAGCGCGGCAAACGTTGGCAAAAGAATGCCAACGCTGTTTCCATTCGTTTTTCGCGATTTGTTTTCCGTGTGCCGGAAAAATTTTTACAACTGTCCGTAAGAATGCAGGCCGGACAGGAACATGTTGACGCCGAGGAAGGCGAACGTCGTCACCAGCAGGCCGACCAGCGCCCACCATGCGGCAACCCGGCCGCGCAAGCCCTTCATCAGCCGCATGTGCAGCCAGGCCGCATAGTTGAGCCAGACGATCAGCGCCCAGGTTTCCTTCGGGTCCCACGACCAGTAGCCGCCCCATGCTTCGGCCGCCCACAGCCCGCCCAGTATGGTGGCGATGGTGAAGAAGGTGAAGCCGACCGCGATCGATTTGTACATGATGTCGTCGAGCACTTCCAGCGCCGGCAGCCGGTCCGCCAGCATGCCGTGCGACTTGAACAGGTAGGCGACCGCGACCATCGCCGCCAGCGCAAAGGTGCCGTATCCGATGAAGTTGGCGGGTACGTGGATCTTCATCCACCAGCTTTGCAGCGCCGGCACCAGCGGCTGGATTTCGGCGGCGTCGCGGCTGACCGTGTACCACAGCAGGAAGCCGACCGCGGCCGAGATCACCGACAGCACGAACGGGCCGAGCTGGCGGGTGGCGTAATGCTGCTCGTAGTAAAGATGAAACAGCGCGGTGATCATGCAGAACAGGATGAACACTTCATACAGATTCGATACCGGGATATGGCCGATGTCGGCGCCGATCAGGTATGACTCGTACCAGCGCACCAGCATGCCGGTGAAGCCCAGCACGACGGCGGCCCAGCATAGCTTGCTGCCGACGGCGCCGCCGAACTCGGACCGGGCGATCAGGCCGCCCCAGTAAAACAGGGTGGACAGGAAGAACAGCGTGCTCATCCACAGGATGGCGGACTGGCTCGACAGCAGGTATTTGAGCAGGAATTTCTGGTTCGCCATGTCGAGTGCGCCGCCGTACAGCGCGATGGCCGACAGCGCCAGCAGCGCCAGACCGGCCATCAGCGGGCGCACCGGTTTCCAGTGCCATCCGAGCCAGGCGAAGGTGGGCGCGGCCGCCATCAGGATGATTTTTTCGTAGTAATCCATGTGCGCGCCGAACCGGTTCAGCGCGAACAGCGCGGCGGC
>DAIDBD010000123.1 GCA_027310305.1 Herminiimonas sp. | reverse complement strand
CACACGGCAGCGCCGGTTTCGGTACACTGGCGGCTATGTCGACCCCCGCCATTCTCCAGCGCGGCCTGGAACCCTACGAAGCGACTTATGCCGCGATGCGCGGCTTCACCGACCGGCGCGACGCCGACACGCCCGACCAGTTGTGGATCGTCGAACATCCGCCGGTCTTTACGCTGGGGCTGGCCGCCGATCCATCCCACGTGCTGGAACCGCACGATATCCCGGTGGTGCAAACCGATCGCGGCGGCGAAGTCACTTATCATGGCCCCGGTCAGGCGGTAATCTACCTGCTGGTCGATCTGCGCCGCAGACGGCCCGGCGCACGATTGTTCGCACGGGAATTCGTCAACAAGATCGAGCAGGCAGTGATCGATACCCTGGCGGCGTATAATCTGGCCGGTGAACGCAAGCCCGGCGCGCCGGGAATTTACCTGTCCGGCGGCATCCGGCAAGGCGCGAAAATCGCCGCGCTCGGCTTGAAAGTGCGCGGCAACGGCTGCACCTATCATGGCGTGTCGCTCAATGTCGCGATGGATTTGACGCCGTTTTCATGGATCAATCCATGCGGCTACGAAGGATTGCCGACGGTGGACATGAAAACGCTGGGCGTTGAAGCGCCATTGCACGATGTACAGTTAGCACTTGCTTATGAATTGATTCAACGACTGAAAGGATAATCGCTGCGCACGGCACGCAATGCCGCGGCGATCCACAACATGGCATCCACCCCGACCGGCTTCGCCTCTTCGACCTACAATCCGAACGACAAGCAAAAAGGCGCCGGCAAAACCGCGCGCATTCCGATCAAGATCGTGCCGGCTGAAAGATTGCCCAAGCCCGACTGGATTCGCGTCAAGGCGGCCTCGCCGTCAAGCCGCTTTTATGAGATCAAGGATATCCTGCGCGCCAATAATCTGGTGACGGTCTGCGAGGAGGCGTCCTGCCCCAACATCGGCGAATGCTTCGGCAAGGGCACCGCGACCTTCATGATCATGGGCGACAAATGCACGCGGCGCTGTCCGTTCTGCGATGTTGGCCATGGCCGTCCCGATCCGCTCGATATAAATGAACCGGAAAATCTCGCCAAGACCATCGCGGCGCTGAAACTCGGTTATGTCGTCATCACGTCGGTCGATCGCGATGATTTGCGCGACGGCGGCGCCGGCCATTTCGCCGATTGCATCCGGCGCGTGCGCGAATTGTCGCCCGCCACCCGCATCGAAATTCTGACGCCCGATTTTCGCGGCCGCATGGACCGCGCGCTTGAAATCCTGCAAGCCGCGCCGCCCGATGTGATGAACCACAATCTGGAAACCGTGCCGCGTCTGTACAAGGAAGCCCGTCCCGGATCGGATTACGAATACTCGCTGAACCTGCTGAAGCGCTTCAAGGCGCTGCATCCGGCTACGCCGACCAAATCGGGCATCATGGTCGGCCTCGGCGAAACCGATGACGAAATCCTGCAAGTGATGCGCGATTTGCGGGCGCACGATGTCGACATGCTGACCATCGGCCAGTATTTGATGCCGAGCGGCGATCATTTGCCGGTGCGGCGCTATGTGCATCCGGATACGTTCAGGATGTTTGAAGCGGAAGCGTACAAGATGGGATTTGCGCATGCGGCGGTGGGCGCGATGGTGCGCTCCAGCTATCACGCGGATCAGCAGGCGCATGATGCGGGCGTGGCTTGATTTTACGTTGATCAGATAAAAAGGCGCCGTTGGCGCCTTTTTATCTGGATGGTGCGGCATTCGTTACGCCGCCAGCGCCTTTTCCAGCAACTGATGCAGCGCCGCGAACTCCGGCTCGCCGACATAACGCTTGATGATATTGCCATTCTTGTCGATCACGAACGTGGTCGGCGTCAGCTTCACGTCGCCAAATGATTTCGCCAGATCGCCCTGCACGTCGAGCGCGACCTTGAATGGCAGCTTGCGCGTTTCCGTGTAATTCAATACGTAGTTCGGCGGATCGTAGCTCATTGCCACCGCCACGAATTCCAGCCCCTGGCCTTTATATTTGTTGTAAGTCTCGATCATCTGCGGCATTTCCTTGATGCAGGTCGTGCAGGAAGTGGCCCAGAAATTCACCATCACGACTTTGCCGCGCAAGCTTTGCGATGTGATCTTTTCGCCGTTCAGCCCGGTAAACGTGACATTGGGCGCCGCCTCTTTTGCGGCCAGCGAAAAATAACCAATTACGGCAATGGCAACAATAACGACAGCCGTGAGTGCCTTGATCCAGATGCGATTGCGAGGTGCTGCGGGAGTGGGCGATTGCATGATTATTCTGCCTATGGGTTACGTGACGATGCGGTCATTATAGTCAGTTGGCACGACCGATGCAGGCTATTGGATAGGCCGGGCGTCACGGACGCAGATAGGCGTATCCTTCTTTCGGCTGCAAGCGCGGTCTCGATCACGCCTGCCGGCACCACTTTTGCCTCCGGCAGTACTTGCGACAACGGAACTTCATGCGCCGCGAGCGTGTTGTTGCAGATACGGAACTCCACCCCTTGCGCTGCCAGTGCGCTGACAGCGGTATCGAATGGCTTGCCATTGCGCTCTTTCGCACCCGCCAGCAAAAATTTGATGCCGTCGCCAAGCGCTACGACCACAATTTTCGTATCGGGCGCGCCGCGCAAGTGGTTACGAATGTTGGCCATTGCGCGCGATGCCTGATCGATGCCGTCGGCCAGGTGATACACCACTTTGATTTGGTCGGCGGCAAATGCTTGGCCGCTGAAAGCTGCGCTGAACGTCAACGCGATCAAGCCGGCAGAAAGAGATTTTAAAATAGTTCGTCGCATGATATTTCCTTGCTGCAGATGACAGGGATTGCCATGCCGGCAATGCGCTTGGCAACCGATGGCATGGCGTTAATGATAATTCTCCGACAGTTCGTAATCCGTATAAGTTGCGGCGACCGCCGGCGGAATCGGCGCTTCCAGTGCCGCGCACATCGCGCGCAACAGATCCGCGGTGGCGATCGGCAACATGCCGTCTGCGCTTGCCGTCGCAAGCAGCGCCTTGATCAGCGCCGGCTTTGCCAGCGGCGCAAGCTGGTTTGCGCGATCCAGCGCCATCTGTACCTGGGCAAATCCGATTGCCGGGGCGGCGGATAAATCGGCCGGCGACAAACCGAGTTCCGGACAGCATGCGGCGCCGCGCATGAAAGCCTGCGCCGGCGTTCCATGTTGCGCCTGCTGTCCGGCGGATGCGCCGATGTGCGCCACCAGCGACAGCAAGATGGCGCACTCCGGTTTCAGCGCGGACAGACTGGCAAACCTGACCGGAACGAGCCGGCCGGCGCGCGCATCGAGACGGCGGGTCAATACGGTTTGCAGCACGAATTCCGCCAGCGTGACCCTGCTGTCGGCGGCGATCAGTTTATCCACCGTCGTCAACAGAACCGCGCGATGGGTTTCCGGTAACTGGCGCAGTGCCGGCATCGCCAAATCGAGCAGCGGCAGACGGGCGCTTTTGGGCAGCTTGCCGATCGACTCGGCAAGATAATCAACGAACGCGGCTTGTTGCGGCGCTTCCGCTTTCAGCACTGCCAGATGCGGCCCTCTGTCGGCATCGCGCTCCAGCAACAATGCATACACCACCGCGGATGCCGCCTGCGGATCGCGCACCGCGCTGTCGAGTTCGGGCGACAACCGATTCTGCCTGCCGGCGCTGTGGCCGAACGCGACCGACTGCATGGCCGGCGCGGCTGCCGTGGATGCACTGTCGGCAAAATCGGAAACCGGATACGGAATAGCGGGCAGCATCGCAGCATGCGAAACCTCGTCCGCGATTTCGGGCGCATCGAGCGGATCGGCGCTTTTGCCGTAAATGCGGCGCAGGCGTTCGCCGATCGGCGGGTGGGTGGCAAACAGGCCGGACAACAGGCTAGGCTTGACCGCGCTTAAAAAAATATGGGAAAGCTGTTCCGCATTCGGATGCCTGATGCGCGACCCTGGTTCCATCGTGCGCGACAGGCCGCCGATCTTGCGCAATGCGCCGCCGATGCCGTCCGGATTGCGCGTGAATTGCACCGCGCTGGCATCGGCCAGGAATTCGCGCTGGCGCGACACCGCTGACTTGATCAGGCGGCCGAAAAAAATGCCGATGTAGCCGATCACGAACAACGCGATGCCGAGCGCCAGCATGATCAGTTGCAGCGACGGCCCCTTGTCGTCGCGGCTGCGCGAGCCTGAAAAACGCGCGCCGAAATCGATCAGGTGCTGGCCGAAGCCGGCGATCATCTGAATCCCGAACAGCACGCCGATCAATCGCACGTTCAAGCGCATGTCGCCGTTCAATATATGGCTGAACTCATGGCCGATCACGCCTTGCAATTCGTCGCGCGTCAGCCGATGCAGCGTGCCGCGCGTGACCGCCACCACCGCTTCATTCGGATTGTAGCCGGCGGCAAATGCATTGATTGCGTCTTCCCGATCGAGCACGTACACCTTGGGACAGGCAATGCCCGACGCCAGCGCCATCTCGGCCACCACATTCAGCAGGCGACGCTCCTGCAAGTCTTGCGACGCCGGCGACACCATGCGGCCGCCGGCCATTTGCGCGACAGCATCGCCGCCGTCGCGCAGGTTGTACGTTTCGACCAGCGTACCGCCGACGATCAGCCCGATCGTGATCAGCGTATTGGCGGCGAAAAAACCCGACGGATAAAGATTGGGGCCGGCCAGCGTGCCGCCTTGCGCCCAGATCCAGAGCAGCGACGCCACGAGGTTGACCGCCACCACAATCGCGATGACAGCGAGGAGAAACAGGAGGATCAGCGTCCTGGTTTGACGGCGGGCCTGATGCTGTTGCTCGAAGAAATTCATTTGGCTGGTGCCGTGCGCTGGAAACCCACCCTCAACCGGGCCTTTTCGCTAAGAGTAGGCGGCGCACCCTCTGGAGTGTGAGAACGGCGCGCATGGCGCGAAAAATCAGAACGAAACCTTGACTGCCTTGCGCTCTTCCGGCGATTCGGTCGCCTGCAGCAATTCCGCCTGCTTGAACGAAAACATGTTGGCGATGAATGAAACGGGAAACTGTTCCAGCGACGTGTTGTATTCCATGACGCCGTCGTTATAGGCCTGGCGGGAAAATGCGATCCTGTTCTCGGTGCTGGTCAATTCCTCGGTCAGCTGCATCATGTTCTGATTGGCTTTCAGGTCCGGATACGCTTCGGATAGCGCAAACAGCTTGCCCAGCGTGGCGCTCAATGCGCCGTCGGCCGCCGCCATCTGCTGGATCGCAGCGGCATTGGCCGGATCGCCGGCAGCCCTGGCATTTGCGCTGACCGCCTGGTTGCGCGCGGCGATCACCGCTTCGAGCGTTTCGCGCTCATGCTTCATGTACCCTTTGGCGGTCTCGACCAGGTTCGGAATCAGGTCGTAACGCCGCTTCAATTGCACGTCGATTTGCGCGAATGCATTTTTGAATTGATTGCGCAGGCCGACCAGCCGATTGTAGGCGCCGACTGCCCAGAACACGATCAACAGGACGATCGCCAGTAAAACGATGGCTGCAATCATAGTCTTCCCCTTGAAAAAAGGCCGCCGGACAAATTGTCCGACGGCCTAATATAGCATTCAAAAAAGCGGATGCAAAAACCGGCAATCACTTCCTGTTTTGATTCTCCGGCATGCTGTTCAACTGCCTCAATTCATTGTCCGTGATGTACTCAAACACCTTCACCACTTTTTGCACGCCGCCGATGCCGCGCGTCACTTCGCCGGCAAGCAGGCCTTCGCGTTGCGTGACGCGCCCCATCAGATACACCGTGCCGCGCTCGGTCACTACCTTGATCGAGTTCGCATACAGATCCTTGGTATCGACGAACGATGCCTTCACCTTGCCGGTGATGAGCGAATCGTTGGAGCGCGACGTGAAGCTCGACGGGCCGGCAACGGCCAGTTCGTTGACAATCGATTGCACGCCTTCGATCGCCGATACTTCGCGCTCGACCGCCGCCTTCATCGCTTCATCCCTGACTTCGCCCGTCAGCAGCACCTTGCGGTTGAAGCTCGCGACGTTGACATGACCGGCGCCGCCGACCACATTGGGTATGTGCGCCTCGCCCTTCAGCACGATCGCCGCGTCTTCCGTCTGCGCGCCTAGAGTGCGGCGGTCGGTTGCGGCAAGCGTACCCATCACGGCGCCGCCGATGGCCATCCCGATGCAACCCTGCAAACTGGCGGCGACCGCGCCGCACAGAATGATGGTTGCCAAAGGACGCCGCATACCTTGCCAGCCACGCTGCTTGCCAGACTTGTCAATCATTCGCATCTCCTCCGAATAGCGCGACATCGATACCGTCGCATAAACAATGAATCGTCAATAAATGCACTTCCTGGATGCGTGCGGTGCGGTCATGCGGCACGCAGATATGCACGTCCGCTTCCGTCAACTGTCTGGCGATTGCACCGCCACCCTTGCCGGTCAGCGCGACGATGCGCATGTCGCGTTCCAGCGCCGCTTCGATCGCCGCGACTACATTGGCCGAATTGCCGGACGTCGACAGCGCGAGCAGCACGTCGCCCGACTGTCCGAACGCCTGCACCTGCTTGGCATAGATTTCCTTGAAGCTGTAATCGTTGCCGACCGCCGTCAGGATCGAGGTATCGGTCGTCAGCGCCAGCGCCGGCAACGGAAGCCGTTCGCGCTCGAAGCGACCGATCAGTTCGGCGGCGAAATGCTGGCAGTCCGCCGCCGATCCGCCGTTGCCGCAGGCGAGAATCTTGTTTCCATTAGACAATGCCGTGAACATAAGTTCCACGGCTTCGGTAATTGGTTGCGCCAGTTGGGTTGCGGCCTGAATTTTTAATTCGGCGCTTTCGTGAAAGTGGCCGAGGATGCGTTGATTGATCATGATTTCGAGGGATTATAGAGGGTATCCAAAAATGGTCGGGGAGCGCGCGCGCGAATTCAGGCTTCTATCGCGTTGGTCAGCCAGGTCAATGCCGTGCCGTCGATTGCAACCACGTCGAACCGGCAGGCAGGCGGGGTTTTGCAGCGTTGCAGATAAACCTGCGCGGCAACAATCAGGCGCGCCTGCTTGGCTGCCGTCACGCTCGCTGCAGCGCCGCCGTGGCGCCGGTCGGCGCGCTTTCTGACTTCGACGAATACCAGCGCCTGCCGGTGCCGCATGATGAGGTCGATCTCGCCGCCCTTGCAGCGGAAATTGCGCTCGACCAGTATCAAGCCGTTCTGCTCCAGATGCGCCAGCGCCTGATCTTCGCCGGCCTGGCCGTCCATCTGTTTAACGGTGCGCGGCCGACTCAGTGCGTTCAGCAACGCTTTCATTGGGCGACGGCGACCGGCATCACCATGCCGTCCTGATAAATCGCCGGCACTTCGATCCGCTCGAATCGGGACGCGTCGCTGCCGAGATCGACTGTCAGCTTGCCGGTCACGCCGTCGATGGCGAATTGCGTGCGATTCGCTGCGATTTCCCGCGCCACGCGATAGGCGTCGATCCCGAGCGCATACAGCCGTTCCAGATCGGCATTGCGTCTCTGGCTGGGATTGCCGACCAGGCGCGGATAAACCATCACCGCAGGATGATCCGGCTGCAATTGCCACGGCATGTCCACCAGCCGCACGCCATCCATTCCCGGCATCCGGTCGACCGTGTTCCAATCCGGCAACGCAACCGGATTGAGCTGCGACGTGCCGTAAAGCGCGATGTCGTGGCCGATCGCTTCCCGCATCTGGCTTGCCTGCGCCGCATCGAGCGCGGCGAACACCATGCCGGGCTGCTCGGCCTGGATGCGCTTGATCAATTGCACCAGTCCGTTCGGGCTTAAATAACCGTTGATTACGCCCAGCTCCATCGACTCCGACTGCGCGCCCAAGCGCCGCCACTGCGCCGAAAAGGCCTTGGCCGCACGGCGCTGCCACGCGATAGGGGTGGAAATCACGAATGCCTTGCCGACCGGGTTGTCGGCATGCGCCCAGCCGGCCACCTGACGCGCTTCTTCTTCGATCGACAAGCCCATCACCAGCATCTGTTTCGGCAGCATGATCTCCGCGTCGCCCAGCGTATCCGCTTGCGTCAGCGCGATGGTCGGCTTGCTGACGGCGCCGCTTTGCGCTATGACAGTAACGCCGGTGCGCGACAGCGGGCCGACCACGATATCGTGATTGAGCACTGCATTGCCATAACCGGACAGCACGTCCTGCGCGGCATCGCCTGTTTCAAGCACGTCGATCGACAGGCGCTCGTCTTTTTCACGCTCGTAACCGGCCAGAAAACCGGCCCGCACCACGCCTGCTGCCTGGCCCAGTGCCTCCGAGCGCAGCGGCAGCAGCAGCGCGATCCGCACCGGCATCGATGGCTGGGCAAGCAACGGCGGAAATGACGGCAGCGGCGCTGCTGAAGGCATGGGTACGGAGCTGGTTGTCACCGGCGGCACAGCCGCGTTGCCCTGCGCGGGTTGACCTGGAGCAGCGGTTTGCGGTGCCGCTGCGCTGACGGGCGCAGGCATTCTCATTACCCTGGCGGCGGTTGTATTTAGCGATGCGCACGAGCACAATCCACCAAGTACACTTGCCAGCAGCAACACTTTCGCTAATTTGCACACCATCGTCGGCTCCCAATGACCCAATTGATATCCAGCTTACCCACAGTCCTGCCGATCATGCATGATGTTTCTCAGCAAACGTATCCTGCATCCGCATTATATGTGCTGGCGACCCCCATCGGAAATATCGGCGACATCACATTGCGCGCACTGCACCTGCTATCGCTGGCGGATGCGGTCGCTTGCGAAGATACGCGCAATACCGCGCATCTGCTGGCGCGCTACGGCCTGTCGAAGAATCTGATCGCCGCGCATCAGCATAACGAACGCGAAGTGGCGGACAAACTGATTGCCCGGCTGCAAGCCGGAGAACGCATCGCGCTCGTGTCCGACGCCGGCACGCCCGCCATATCCGATCCGGGCGCACGTATTGTCGATGCGGTGCGGGCAGCGGGATTCCGCGTTCTGCCATTGCCCGGCGCATCGGCTGCGGTTGCCGCATTGTCGGCCGGCGGCCTGGTCAACGACCGGTTTTATTTTGCCGGCTTCTTGCCGGCGAAAGCGAAGCAGCGCGACACTGTGCTGCTAGGCTTGCGGACCATGACCGCCACGCTGGTGTTTTACGAAGCGCCACACCGCATCACTGAAACCGTCGAGGCGTTGGCGCGCGCATTCGAGCCGGCTCGGCAAATCGTTTTCGCGCGCGAATTGACCAAGCTGTTCGAGGAAATCCACCGTTGCCCGCTGGCCGGCGCTGCTGCGTGGCTGGCGGCGGACGGCAACCGGCAAAGAGGCGAATTCGTTATTCTGCTCGAAGGCGTGCCGGCTGCCGCCGAAGCCGACGACGTGGAAGCCGATCGCATACTCGCCATTTTGCTGGCCGAGTGCTCGGTCAGACAGGCTGCTGCGCTGGCGGCGCAAATCACCGGGCAAAAAAAGAATGCGCTGTACGAGCGGGCGTTGCGAATGAAGGAACAATGACATCGCTGCGCCGGGCCGGCCCGGTTAACGCTGCACAACCACCGGCCTGGCGCCGGCGGCTTCCACTTGCTGCGCCGCCGACTCCGCTTCGGCGCGGGTGGCGAACGGACCGCTGTAAATCCGATAGAGCGTGGCGTGCGGCATGACCTGCAGCGCAGGCAATGTCGCGACCCAGTTCCGCGTCAGCCGGTTGCGGGCAGCTTCCGCATTGGCTGCCTGCGCATACGCGCCGAGCTGCAGATAAAAGCCGCTGGCGGCGCTGCCGCTCACCGTAGGCATTGCCGGCGGCGCCGGTTCGGTTTGCATTGCCGCCGCAAGGGGAACCGCGCTATCGGCGGGTGCCGGCCGGGTCGCCATGATCGGGTTGGACTCTTGCCGCAATCCCGCTTCCGGCGTCGATGCCGGCGGCTGCGGAGCGTCCGGCCGGACTTGTTGTTTATTGCCGGCGATGCGCTCGATCTCCTCGGGTAGCAGCCGCTCGACTTCCAGCTCGGCGCTGCCTTTGCCGATGTAGCCGAGTTTCAGCGCTGCGGTGTAGGATAAATCGATGATGCGGCCGGCATGGAACGGGCCGCGGTCGTTGACCCGCACGATGACCTGGTTGCCGTTGCCGACGTTGGTCACTCGCGCATAGGACGGAATCGGCAACGTCGGATGCGCCGCGGTCATTTTGTACATGTCGTAAATTTCGCCGGATGATGTTTTCTGGCCGTGAAATTTTTTGCCGTACCAGCTGCCTCGCCCGCGCTGCTTGAAAGGACGGTCATCGGTAATCGGCGTATAGCGTTTGCCGAACACGACATAAGGACGATTTCCGCTTCTGGAATAGGGTTCGACTTTCGGTTCCGCATCCGGCAAATCGTGCAATCCATCGGGCGGCCTGTCGCCCGGGCCATCGTCCTGGTAATAGCCGCCGCGCCCGGAGCCGGCCGGCGGCAGCGCAGGCAATTGCCTGGCGCCGGTTGCGGGAATCGATTGGCGCTTGGAAGTAGCGTCTGCAACGGGTGACGTAGCTACCGGCACGCTGCTGCAGCCGGTCAATGCCAATAACAATGCAACGAGAAATGATGCAATGCCTTGCCCAGGTTGAAATCGCAACTGCATGCATGATTCCTTTCTTGAAAATTCTTATGTCTGTATCAGTTTCCGGTGACGTTGAATGCTCATCAAAATGCCGACGCCCAATCCGAGCGTGACGAACGCGGTGCCGCCGTAACTCATGAACGGCAGCGGTACGCCGACCACCGGCAGAATACCACTGACCATCCCCATGTTCACGAAGGCGTAGGTAAAGAACATCAGCGTCAGCGCGCCGGCCAGCAGCCGCGTGAAAAAGGTCGGCGCATTGGCCGCGATGATCAGGCCGCGGCCGATCAGCAACAGATACAACACCAGCAGCACGATATTGCCGATCAACCCGAATTCTTCCGAATACACGGCGAAAATGAAATCCGTCGTGCGTTCCGGAATGAATGCAAGATGGGATTGCGTACCCTTGAGCCAACCTTTGCCGGTGATGCCGCCGGAACCGATGGCAATCGTCGACTGAATGATATGAAAACCCTTGCCGAGCGGATCGGTGGTCGGATCGATCAGCGTCATGATCCGATGCTGCTGATAGTCGTGCATCATCGACCAGATCAGCGGCAGGCTCGACAGACCGGCGACGGTCAGGCCGATCAGCACTTTCCACGACAGGCCGGCCAGAAAAATCACATAAAAGCCGGCTGCCAGCACCAGCAGCGACGTACCCAGATCCGGCTGTTTCATGATGAGGCCCACCGGAATCATCAGCAACAATGCCGCCACCAGAAACTCTTGCCAGCGAATCATTCCCTCCCGTTTCTGGAAGAACCATGCCAGCATCAGCGGCATCGCGATTTTCATGATTTCGGACGGCTGAATCACGATGCCGAGATTGATCCAGCGACGCGCGCCTTTCTTGACCATGCCGAACATGGCGACCGCGATCAGCAGTGCAATGCCGACGGTATAAATCGGCACCGCAAAGCGCATCAGGGTTTGCGGCGGCACGATGGCCGCGATCCACATCACGACAAAGGCCACCACGATGTTGCGCAACTGATCCTCGACCCGTCCGGGAAAATCGATGCCGGCCGAGTACAGCGTCACGATGCCTACCGACAGGAGCAGGAATACGATGAGCGCGAGCGGCCCGTCGAATACCGTGAAATAAGGCCGGATGACTTGCAGGAAGGAACGTTTATGCATTATCGATCGCGCCGTATCGCCATGGAAAAAGTGCCGTCATTGATGCTCCGCCCGAATCCTGACGACCGAAGGTTTCGGCACGGCCTTCGGCTTGCCGCCGGATTCGTGATCCGCTTTCAATTTCGCCGCAACGCGGATATTGGCGGCATCCATTTTTTCGGCAGCCATCCGGATTTTGTCTTCCGGTTTTATGCCGAGCAGATAATAGTCCAGCGCCTGCCTGACGATCGGCGCTGCCGCAGCGGCGCCGAAGCCGCCGTTTTCGACAATGATCGCAATCGCGATCCGCGGGTTATCGGCAGGCGCAAATGCGGTGTAAAGCGAATGGTCGCGATGCCGTTCATCGACTTTTTTCGCATCGTATTTTTCATTTTTCTTGATCGCGATCACCTGCGCGGTACCGGTCTTGCCGGCCGATACATAACCGGCATTGGCAAACACCCGCGACGATGTTCCCTCAGTAGTGACGCCGACCAGCGCCTGCTTGACCACATCGATATTCTGCTGTTTCAATGGAATCCGGTAACTTTCCTTCGGCACCGTCTGCGTGCGTACTCGCGTTCCGCCGTCTTCGAGAATCTTGACCAGATGCGGCTTCATCACGACGCCGTTATTGGCCAGGGTCGCCATCGCATGCGCCATTTGCAGCGGCGTGAACGAATTGTATCCCTGGCCGATACCGAGCGAAATCGTCTCGCCCGCATACCATTTTTTCTGCTCCGGCCTTTTGTAAGCGGCACGCTTCCATGCGGTCGACGGCAACAGCCCGGCCCGTTCGTTATCGAGATCGATGCCGGTCAACTGGCCGAAGCCGAACGGCTTCATGAAATCATGCATCGTATCGACGCCGAGGTCGTTGGCGAGCAGATAATAGTAAGTGTCGCAGGACTGCACGAGCGATTTGTACATGTCGACGGTGCCGTGGCCGCCCTCTTTATCGTCGCGGAATCGGTGATTGCCGAAAATGAAAAAGCCGGGATCGCGGATCGTCATCTGCGGCGTGCGTTTGCCGAGCTCCAGCGCGGCCAGCGCCATGAACGGCTTGTAGGTCGAGCCGGGCGGATAGCTGCCGGATAACGGGCGGTTCACCAGCGGACGATCGGGCGAATTGTTCAATTCGTCCCAGCTTTGCTGGTCGATGCCTTCGACGAACAGGTTGGGATCGAAGGTCGGCATCGATACATAAGCCAGGATATCGCCGGTGGACGGCTCGATCGCGATCAGCGCGCCGCGCCGGTCGCCGAAAGCCTGTTCGACCACCTTCTGCAGTTCGATGTCGATCGACAGGATCAGATTGTCGCCGGGCGTGGCCGGCGTTCTCGACAGCGTGCGCACCGCCCGGCCGCCGGCCGACACCTCGACTTCTTCATAGCCGGTGGTGCCATGCAGTCTTTTCTCGTAGCTTTTTTCCAGGCCTTCCTTGCCGATATGGTCAGTGCCGCTGTAGTTCGCGGCATCGTCCATTTCATCGATCTTGTCGGCCTCTTTCTGGTTGATGCGGCCGATGTAGCCGATCACATGCGATGCAACCTGGCCCAGCGGATACTGGCGGAACAACCGGGCCTGGATATCGACGCCGGGGAAACGGTAGCGCTGCGCGGTAAAGCGCGCGACTTCTTCATCGGTCAGGCGGGTTCTGATCGGCAGGCTTTCGAAATTCTTCGACTCTTCCATCTCCCGCCTGAAACGCTTGCGGTCCTTGGGCTGGATATCGACCAGCGTCGCCAGATCGTCGATCACCGCATCGAGTTCGCCTTCTATTTTGGACGGCGTTATTTCAAGCGTATAGGCAGAGAAATTGCGGGCCAGCAGCACGCCGTTGCGGTCGACGATCAACCCGCGATTCGGCACCACCGGCACGATTGAAATACGGTTGTCTTCCGCCTGCGCCGCATAGTGGTCGTGCTTGTATGCCTGCAGCCATAGAAACCGCGACAGCAACAACCCGAAAAAAATGAATACGAACACGCCGATTACAGACAGACGCATGCGGAAAAAATGCAGTTCGCGTTCGGTATTCTTGAATTCAGTCATGCCAATCGAGCCTTACGGAAATGGTTGACGACCATTTCCGTGGTGTCGCCTCTCGTTCCCGCAAGCGGGGGTGAGGATGGGGGTGGACGCTGCGCCTTGCACATCGATGCGATTTTTGAGGTTCTTGTTCAGATTGGCCGGGTTTCGTCCCGGTTGATCGCGCGCCGCTGCGGTGCCAGCAACATCCATGTCACGATCGGCCACAGCGCGACGGTACTGAGGCTTTCGATAAAATAAAACCAGCCCGGAAATTTACTGCTGACCATGAATTGAATCACCAGCTGGACTGCCTGCATTACAAGCAGCAGCGGCAATACGTGCAATGCCTGCGTCAACGGCGAAAACCACAGCACGCGCCGGTGAATCATGATCGCGAAATACGACAACAATGTGTAAGCCAGCGCATTTTCGCCAAGCAGCGACGCATCATGCACATCCATCAGCAAACCCATCAGGAAGGCGACGCCTATGCCGATCTTGCGCGGCTGGTGAATGCTCCAGAAAATCAATACCAGCGCGACAAAATCCGGCACGCCGACCCAGCTGCCCCACGGCAGCAGATTCAGCAAAAAAGCGCCGATCAGGCTGGTTGCGATAAATGCCGGACTGACCGGCAGCAGGATGTAATGCGGATGGTTCATCGGCCCGCCCTGTTCGGTCTCTGGGTAATCGGATTGTTGACGGAAACCGCCTTGACGGCCTCTTTGCCCGACTGCTTGACCGGCTCCTTCGCCGGCTCCGGCACGCCGCCGCGGCCAGTTTTTTTGACGGGCTTTTCCTTTTTGTCCTTGGCGCCTTCCGGCTCCGGACGCGGAGCGGATTTTGCTTCAGCCAGCAGAATCAGCAATTGCTTGTTGCGGTCGATGCCGGCCGACGGCTGGCACACGATATGGGCAAATGCATCGGACGATTTGTTTTCGACCCGTACCACTTTCGCTACCGACAAACCCTGCGGATAAACCCCGTCTATGCCGGAAGTCACCAGCACATCGCCTTTTTGAATATCGGCATTGGGCGCCATGAATCGCAAATCCAGTGCGCCGGACTGGCCGCGGCCGTAGGCGACGCTGCGCACCCCGCTGCGCAGCACTTGCACCGAAATCGCATGATCCTTGTCGGTCAGCAGCGTTACTTCGGAGGTCAAAGGGAATACGCGCGTTACCTGCCCCACCACGCCGACATCGTCGATCACCGGCTGCCCGAGCGCGATGCCGTGCCGCGTACCGCGGTCCAGCACGATCTTGCGCGTGAAAGCGTCGCGCGTGTCGTACAGGATTTCACTCATCACCGATTTGACCGGCAACCGTTCGGCGGCCGCCAGCAGCTTTCGCAGTTGCTCGTTTTCGGCGAGCAGCTGCTGGCCTTGCTGCAGCGCCTGCGCATTGGCGACCTGCTGCCGCTTTAACGCGTCGTTTTCTTTTTGCAGTGCGGACAACGACGAGAAATAGCCGCTTACCATGTAAGCGGCGTCGCGCGGCATCAGCGCAACCATCTGAAGCGGATACAGTGCGCTGCCCACTGCCTGGCGTATCGTCGCCAGCGTGCGCATTCGCGCATCGACCACCAGCAATGAAATTGCAATCAATGCGAAAAACACCACTTTGGCGCGTGCGGAGGCGCCTTGCTTGAAGAGTGGTGGCGGGCTGTATTCCATTTAACGACTGACGAGAGGATCAGCCTGCGTGGCGCAGGCTTGCCGAACTGACATGAGTGTTTGATTGCATGAGTCCTGCTGCGTTCGCATCTGGCATGGCACTCGAATCATTTTAAAAAATCAAGCTGCCGGATCGCGGCTTGCCCAATGATTCCTGTTGAAATTTATTCGTAGGAAAAAATCGAACCGAGCTTGTCCATCCGCTCCAGCGCCATGCCGGAGCCGCGCACCACGCAAGTCAACGGATCTTCGGCGACGATCACCGGCAGCCCGGTTTCTTCCATCAGCAGACGATCGAGATCGCGCAGCAATGCGCCGCCGCCGGTCAGCATCATGCCTTTTTCGGCGATATCGGCGCCGAGTTCCGGCGGCGTCTGCTCCAGCGCATTCTTGACGGCGGAAACGATATTGTTGAGCGGATCGGTCAGCGCTTCGAGTATTTCATTGCTTGAAATCGTGAACGAACGCGGAATGCCTTCGGACAGGTTGCGTCCCTTGACTTCCATTTCCCTGACTTCGGAACCCGGGAACGCGGAACCGATTTCCTTCTTGATCGCTTCGGCGGTCTGCTCGCCGATCAGCATGCCGTAGTTGCGTCGGATGTAATTGACGATCGCCTCGTCGAACTTGTCGCCGCCGACCCGCACCGAACCTTTGTAGACCATGCCGCCGAGCGAGATGATGCCGACTTCGGTGGTGCCGCCGCCGATATCGACCACCATCGAACCGGTCGCTTCCGACACCGGCAAACCGGCGCCGATCGCCGCGGCCATCGGTTCTTCGATCAGGTACACCTGCGATGCGCCGGCGCCGAGGGCCGACTCGCGGATCGCGCGGCGCTCGACCTGGGTCGAGCCGCACGGCACGCAAATGATGATGCGCGGCGAAGGCTTGAACAGTTTCGTGTCGTGCACCATGCGGATGAACTGCTTGAGCATCTGTTCCGTTACCGTGAAGTCGGCGATCACGCCGTCTTTCATCGGACGGATCGCTTCGATGTTGCCCGGGACTTTACCCAGCATCTGCTTGGCTTCCTTGCCGACGGCCTGGATGGTTTTCTTGCCGTTCGGACCGCCCTGCTGGCGAATCGCGACCACCGACGGTTCGTCCAGCACGATGCCCAGGCCGCGCACATAGATCAGCGTGTTGGCCGTGCCCAGGTCGATTGCCAGATCATTGGAAAAGTAACTGCGTAAAAATCCGAACATGAATTAATCCATTAGCATTGCGGAACAAAATTCGTGAAGCGCTTATGTGCAGTTTAAGCGCACCGAATGACCGTGTTCACAACATTATAAAAATTGCGGGAAAGAGTTAAGGAAGCAGCACTCTGTCTCCGACCAATCAAGCTTCTTTGCACTGCTGTGGCTCAATATCGGCACCCGCAGGCATCAGCCTGACATTCTACCTTATAATTTACCCAGAATTAGCGCATAGAAACTTCAAAAATACACGCTTGATGCATTGTTTTGACAAGTCTTTACCGCCCTTTTAACAACTTTTTGCTTTTTTAAAAACCCTTTCACACGCGGCTCGTCCGCGTCATCCGACCATGTCACTTGTCCTGTCCGACGTCAAACGCCTGGCCCATCTGGCGCAACTCGATCTCAGCGAGGACCAGGCTGCCGCCACCTTGATCAAACTGAACGGCATTTTTGCATTGGTTGAGCAAATGAAGGCGGTCGATACCACCGGCATCGAACCCCTGAGCCAACCGATTGCCGCCTATCAGCACGATCTGTCGCTCAGATTGCGCGACGATATCGTGACCGAACCGGACCGCCGCGACGACTATCAGCAACCCGCGCCGGCGACGCAAGACGGCTTGTATCTGGTGCCGAAGGTGATTGAATAAACCGTCCTTTTTTGAAACATGCGCCCGACAAACTCGGATAACCGGAATAACGGCGCACCGGAACCAAAACGTCAAGCCACCTCATGCATACCAAAACCATCAAACAGCTGTCGGCACTGCTGCACGCCAGACAGATTTCCGCCACCGAGCTGACCACGCACTTCCTGGGCCGCATGCAGCGCAGCGACCTGAATGCATTCACGCATATCGATGAAACGCTGACATTGCAACAAGCTTCGGCAGCCGATCAACGGATTGCAAAAGGCGATACAACGCCATTGACCGGCATTCCGATTGCGCACAAGGATATTTTCGTGACGCGCGGCTGGCGTTCCACTGCCGGCTCGAAGATGCTGGAAAATTACAGCAGCCCGTTTGACGCAACCGTCGTCGAACAGTTCAATTCGGCCGGCATGATCACGCTCGGCAAATTGAATTGTGATGAATTTGCAATGGGTTCGTCCAACGAGAATTCGTATTTCGGCGCGGTCAAAAATCCGTGGGACAAAAGCGCCGTGCCGGGCGGTTCGTCCGGCGGATCGGCCGCGGCAATTGCCGCGCGGCTGGTGCCGGCGGCGACAGCGACCGACACCGGCGGCTCGATCCGCCAGCCGGCATCGCACTGCGGCGTGACCGGCATCAAACCGACGTACGGCCGCGTGTCGCGCTTCGGCATGATTGCGTTTGCGTCGTCGCTCGATCAAGGCGGACCGATCGCCAAAACGGCAGAAGATTGCGCATTGCTGCTCAATGCAATGGCCGGGTTCGATCCGCGCGATTCGACCAGCGTCGAGCGGGAAAAAGAAGATTTCACGCGTGATTTGAACAACGGTTTGCAGGGCTTGAAAATCGGCGTGCCGCGCGAATATTTCGGCCCCGGACTGGCGTTCGATGTCGAGCAGGCGGTGCGTGCGGCATTGAAGGAATATGAAAAACTGGGCGCGACGCTGGTCGATATTTCGTTGCCCAAGACCGAGCTGTCGATCCCGGTGTATTACGTGATTGCGCCGGCTGAAGCGTCGTCCAACCTCTCCCGCTTCGACGGCGTGCGCTACGGTCATCGCGCCAAGGAATACACCGATCTGTCGGACATGTACAAGAAGACGCGCGCCGAAGGCTTCGGCGAAGAAGTGAAGCGCCGGATTCTGGTCGGCGCCTATGTCTTGTCGCACGGTTATTACGATGCGTATTATCTGCAGGCGCAAAAAATCCGGCGCTTGATCGCGCAGGATTTTCAGGACGCATTCAAGCAGTGCGATGTGATCATGGGACCGGTGTCGCCGACGGTTGCATGGGATCTCGGCGATAAGGCCGACGATCCGGTTGCCAATTATCTGGCCGATATTTTCACGCTGTCGACCAGCCTGGCCGGCTTGCCCGGCATGTCGATTCCATGCGGTTTCGGCCAGGGCGGAAAAAATGCGCAACGCCCGGTCGGCCTGCAAATCATCGGCAATTATTTCAACGAAGCGAAATTGCTCAACGTCGCGCATCGATATCAATCCGTGACGGATTGGCATCAGCGTCAACCTGCGGGAAGTTGAAAATCATGTTCAACATTACGCCGCGCATTACCTTGCTGCTGCCGGCAATAGCGATCGCATGCGCTGCGCCGGCGTTCGCGCAGCAACTGGACATGCGTTTTTCATGCGGCGTGGAACGCGAACTGGATGATGAACGCGTGACCTATGCCGACAGCGGCACGGTCAAGTTGAATGGCGATCGGATCGACGCATTTCAATGGGAGTCGGCGTTATTCAACCCGCCGCGCAGCGCCGATTGCAGCATCGACGAAAGCGACGGCCTGCAACTCGAAGCGCGCAACAATGCATGGCGCATCACCTTGCAGGATGGACAAGCCGCGCGCACCCGGCGCGGCTACACATTCGGCAGCCGGGTCAATTGCAGCATCCGGATCGAGCGTGACGGCGACATGGTGCAGATGAAGCCGACCTGCCCCGCGCTGTGCGGCGCACGGCCCAATTTTTCGGAACTGTCGGTCGACATCAAAACCGGCACGTGCCGTTACGAAGAATAAGAGAGCGAGAAAATCATGGAATGGGAAGTCGTCATCGGTCTGGAGACGCATACGCAGCTCACGACCCAATCGAAAATTTTCAGTGGCGCGCCGATCCGGTTTGGCGCGGCACCGAATACGCAAGCCTGTCCGGTCGATCTGGCGCTGCCGGGCGTTCTGCCGGTCATGAACAAGGGCGCGGTCGAGCGCGCAATCCAGTTCGGGCTGGCGATCGGCGCGACGATTGCGCCGCAGTCGATCTTTGCGCGCAAAAATTATTTTTATCCCGATTTGCCCAAGGGTTATCAAATCAGCCAGTACGAAATTCCGGTGGTGCAGGGCGGCACGCTGTCGTTCATCGTTGAAAAAAACGGCAAGACGGAAATGAAAACCGTGCAGCTGACACGTGCGCATCTGGAAGAAGACGCCGGCAAGTCGCTGCATGAAGATTATCAGGGCATGACCGGCATCGACCTGAACCGCGCCGGCACGCCGCTGCTGGAAATCGTCACCGAGCCCGACATGCGCAGCGCCGCCGAAGCGGTCGCCTATGCGAAGGCGCTGCATTCGCTGGTCACCTGGCTCGGCATTTGCGACGGCAACATGCAGGAAGGCTCGTTCCGCTGCGATGCCAACGTATCGGTGCGTCCGGTCGGGCAAAAGGAATACGGCACCCGGTGCGAGATCAAGAACCTGAATTCATTCCGGTTCCTGGAAGAGGCGATCAATTACGAAGTGCGGCGTCAGGTCGAATTGATCGAGGACGGCGGCCGCGTGGTGCAGGAAACCCGGCTGTACGATCCGGACCGGAAGGAAACGCGGTCGATGCGCAGCAAGGAAGATGCGCAGGATTACCGTTATTTCCCGGATCCGGATCTGCCGCCGCTGGTGATCGCGCAGGACTGGATTGCGCGCGTGAAGGCGTCGATGCCGGAATTGCCGGGTGCGATGCGCGAACGTTTCGTGCGCGACTATGCTCTGTCGGAATACGATGCGGCAGTGCTGACGCAATCGAAAGCAATGGCAGTTTATTTCGAGGCCGTGGTCGCCGCTGCGGGCAGGGAGCAAGCCAAACCGGCGGCTAACTGGCTGATGGGCGACGTGTCTTCCATATTGAACCGTGAAGGCGCCGATATCGCTGCCGCGCCGGTGACTGCAGCCCAGCTGGCATTGCTGCTGCAGCGGATCGCCGACGGCACGATTTCCAATAAGATCGCAAAAGAAGTGTTCGGTGCAATGTGGGAAGCGAACTCGGCTGCGCCCGCGCTGGCCGACGACATTATCGAAGCCAAAGGCTTGAAGCAGATTTCCGACAGCGGCGCGCTGGAAAAGCTCGTCGATGACGTGCTGGCGGCGAATGCGAAGTCAGTCGAGGAATACCGCGCCGGCAAGGAAAAAGCATTCAACGCGTTGATCGGGCAGGCGATGAAAGCCAGCAAGGGCAAAGCCAATCCGGCACAGCTGACTGATTTGCTGAAGCGGAAATTGGCGGATTAAAGGCAACGGCCGCTGGATGCAACTGGCGGAAATGTCATGCCAAATCCATGTCACTTGTCCGCCGTTCCGCCGCCAAGCTCCCGATAGCGCTTTAACGTCGCATCGTATTTGGCATTGATCTGCGCGATTTCGGCTTCGTAATCCTGCATTTTTTTCTTCGCATCCAGAATGGCTAGCTCGGACTCGTCCAACCGGCGCTGCAAGGCGGCCGGAACGGTTTTCTTGTTCTTCAGCCGGCCGATTTCTGTTTGCGTATCCTTGCGCCGCGTTTCCGCAGCGGCCAGTGCGATGGCTTCCCGCCCGGCCTGTTCCCGCACCAGATCGACGGTGCGCTCGCGAGCGGCGCCGATTTCGCCCTCGTTGCGATACCGGTCCATGATGGCGCGATCATTCTGCTTCTGTTCGGCGGCGGCGATTTCACCCGCCTTGATTTTTTCTTCTTCCAATTGTTTCTGACGCTTTTGTTCGGCAGTCAGCGGTGCGGGGATCACGCGCCGGACCAGCCCGTTTCCATCCAGTTCACGCACCGCGTGATCGGCGCATTCCGGCATCGGACGATCTGATGAGAGCGTCCGGCCGGATGCATCCTTGCACATCAAAATCTTTTGCGCCTGTGCGGCCGGCGGCGCCAATATCATTAAAGCGCATGACAAAATACCTTTGACGGCGTTGCCTTTGCCGGAGGCCGCGCCGCTGATTTTGCCAAACGTTGCTGAATAAAACAGCATGCGCGCCACGCTTTTCATCGCATCCTCCCAAACGATTCCAGGAACCTTGCTTATGCAATTCCGTACCGCTTCCGGTAAGCGGCAACGGCATTCTTGTACTGCGCCAGTTCCGCATCCGCTCCCGCGCCGGAAAGATAGTTCAGCAGATCGTCCAGATTGCCGATCGAGATCACCGGCATGCCATAGGTTCGGCTTACTTCCTGTACTGCCGAATGGTCGGACAATCGGCCATCCCGGCCGGAGCGCTCCATGCGGTCCAGCGCGATCAATACCGCGCAAGGCGTTGCGCCTGCCGCGCGTATCATATCGACCGATTCGCGCACCGAGGTGCCGGCTGAAATCACGTCATCGACAATCACCACCCGTCCCTGCAGCCTGGCGCCGACCATGGTGCCGCCCTCGCCGTGATCCTTGGCTTCCTTGCGGTTGAACGCGAACGGCACGTTGCGTCCCTTGCCGGCCAACGCAACCGTGGTAGCCGACGCCAGCGTGATGCCTTTGTAGGCCGGCCCGAACAGCATGTCGAATTCGACGCCGGAATCGAGCAGCGTCTGCGCGTAAAAATCGGCCAGGCGTCCCAGCGTCGCGCCGTCGTTGAACAAGCCGGCATTGAAGAAATAAGGCGAATTGCGCCCCGCCTTGGTCACGAATTCGCCGAATCGCAAGACGCCGGCGGAAACCGAGAATGCAATGAATTGTTCGCGTAAATTGTTCAAGATGGCGCCGTATCGTATGAAGGTGACGAAATTTGCCGTTCTGCAGTCGGGCAGCCTGCATTTTATATGGATATCGTAGCCGCATCACCAGAAATGCAAGTCCGGCGCCCAGCTTCCGTCAACACGGAATCGGTTATCCTGTTACACCCTTTTTCGCTATTTTTAACGATGAAAATCATTTCCGCAAACTTGAACGGCATCCGTTCCGCTGCCAAAAAAGGCTTTTTCGACTGGATGGCCAAACAGGTCGCCGATTTCGTCTGCGTGCAGGAACTCAAGGCGCAAGCGCCCGACATGACATCGCAATTTCTGGCGCCCGGCGATTACCACGGCTATTTCCACTATGCCGAAAAAAAGGGCTATTCCGGTGTCGGCATCTATTGCAAGACCAGGCCGGATGCGGTGCAACTCGGTTTCGGCAATCCGGAATTCGACGCCGAAGGACGCTACGTGCAGTGCGATTTCGGCAACCTTTCGGTCATCTCCGTTTATTGCCCGTCCGGCTCATCCGGCGAAGAACGGCAACTGGCGAAATTCCGCTTCATGGAGGTATTCCTGCCGCATCTGCTGGCGCTGACCGGCAGCGGGCGCGAAATCGTCATCTGCGGCGACTGGAATATCGCGCACAAGGAAATCGACCTGAAGAACTGGAAAAGCAATCAGAAGAATTCCGGCTTCCTGCCGCAGGAGCGGGCATGGCTGTCGCGCGTATTCGACGAGCTGGCGCTGGTCGATGTATTCCGCCGGGTCGATGCGCGCGCCGATCAATATACCTGGTGGAGCAATCGCGGCCAGGCATGGGCCAGGAATGTCGGCTGGCGGATCGATTATCACGTTGCCACCGCCGGCATTGCCGCCAAAGCGTCAGCAGTGGCGATTTATAAAGATGAACGGTTTTCGGATCATGCGCCGCTGACGATCGAGTACGCCGCGTAATTTACTTTTCGTTCCACGGCGCGACTTTCGGCAGCAGCAACATGCCTGGCAGCGCCAGTATGAAGCAGATGATGAAGAAATTGAACCAGCCGGTTTGCGCAACGATGAAGCCGACCGATGAATTGATGAACGTGCGCGGCACGGCGGCCAGGCTGGTGAACAGCGCATACTGGGTCGCCGTGTAACGCGGATCGGTGGTTTTGGCAATGTAGGCAACGAATGCCGCGGTGCCGAGCCCGACGCCGAACGCCTCGAAACCGATCACGGCGGCGAGCAATATGGTACTGGTGCCGGCGTGCGCCAGCCATGCGAAACCCAGGATGGCAACCGCCTGCACCACGCCGAAAATCCACAAGCCGCGATTGATGCCCATCCGGATCATCCAGACGCCGCCGATGATGCCGCCGGCAATACTGGCCCAGAAGCCGGTGGTCTTCGCGATCGCGCCGATCTGCGTCATTGAAAAACCGAGATCGATATAAAACTTGGTCGCCAGCGCGGTGGCCATGCTGTCGCCCAGCTTGTACAGAAAAATGAAGCCCAGCACCAGCAATGCTTTTTTCCAGCCGTCGCGCGCAATGAATTCGCGAAACGGCAGCACCACCGCTTCCCGGATGTTTTTCGGCGGCGCGCCGTACACCTTCGGCTCGTTGATGACGAACGTGCAAAGCAGCCCGGGCAGCATGAACGCGGCGGTAATCCAGAATACCGGCTGCCACGCCATCAGATCGGCCAGGATCAGCGACAGCGCGCCCGGCACCATGCCCGCCACCTTGTAGGCATTGACATGGATCGCGCCGCCTAATCCCTGTTCATTGTCCGGCAGGATTTCGCGCCGGTAGGCATCGATCACGATGTCCTGGCTGGCCGACAGAAAGGCGACCACCGATGCCATGAAGGCGATCAGCGGCAATTGCGTGATCGGATCGAGCAGGCCCATGCAGCCGATCCCGATGAACAGCAACCCTTGCGTCAATGCCATCCAGCCGCGGCGCCGGCCCAGCGAGCCGAAACTGAAACGGTCCATCAGCGGCGACCACAGGAACTTCCAGGTGTAGGGAAACATCACCAGCGCGAACAGGCCGAGCGCCTTGACGTTCAGCCCCGATTTTGCCAGCCACGCCTGCATCAGACTGAGCAGGATGAACAACGGCAGGCCGGAGCTGAACCCGAGGAAAACGCAGATCAGCATCCGGCGGTTCAGATAGCTGTGCCAGGGTATTGCAATGGTGGTCATGGCCGCTTCCTGCCGAGGTATCATTATTTTTTCCTGAGCCGGAATACGGCCAGACTACCGCGCCAGTTCGGTGAAAATGTAACGGGTGTGCCATCTTCCTTCAATGCGACGCATTCGAGTACTTCGAGCCCGACTTCGTTGGCGAGTTCCTCGAAATCCTTGATTGTCGCGCAGCGCAGGTTCGGTGTGTCATACCATTCATACGGCAGGCTCTTCGATACCGGCATGCGGCCTCTTAGCAATGAGACACGATGCGGCCAATACGCGAAATTCGGAAACGACACGATCGCTTCGCGTCCGACGCGGGCGATTTCACGCAGGATGCCTTCGACGTTTTTCATCATCTGCAACGCCGACAGGCAGAGCACGGTGTCGAATGCATTGTCGGCGAAGATCGCCAGGCCGGCTTCCAGATCCTGCTGGATCACCGACACGCCGCGCTCGATGCAGGCCGGAATCTTGTCATCGTCGATCTCGATGCCGTAGCCGATGCATTTTTTATCGGATTGCAGATAGTCGAGCATGACGCCGTCGCCGCAACCGAGATCCAGCACATGCGATTCGCCGCGCACCCAATGCGCGATAAACGCCAGGTCGGCGCGCAGGCAGCTGAGTTGATGAAAGTTCATGCGCGTGCCTTGTCCGCGACCCTGCCGCGTTCGATCTCTTGCCACACATTGTTGTAATAAGACCGCACTACCTTGAGATAACGCGCGTCTTCCAGCAGGAATGCGTCGTGCCCGTGCGGCGCATCGATTTCCGCATAGGTGACCTTGCGCTTGTTGTTAACCAGCGCCTGCACGATTTCATGGCTGCGCGCGGGCGCGAAACGCCAGTCGGTCGAAAATGACACCAGCAGGAATTCCGATCGCGTTCCGGCCAGCGCTTTCGTCAGATCGCCATCGAAGGCACGGGCCGGATCGAAGTAATCGAGCGCCTTGGTAATCAACAGATAAGTATTGGCGTCGAAATATTCGGAGAATTTGTCGCCTTGATAACGCAAGTAGGATTCGATCTCGAAATCGATGCCGAATCCGAATTGGTAATCGCCGTTGCGCAGCGCGCGGCCGAATTTTTCCGCCATGTCGTCATCGGACAGATAGGTGATGTGCCCCACCATCCGCGCCACCCGCAAACCGCTTTTCGGCACCACGCCGTGCGCATAATAATCGCCGCCGTGGTAATCGGGGTCGGTCAGAATCGCCTGCCGCGCGACATCGTTGAATGCAATGTTTTGCGCGGATAGTTTGGGCGTGGCGGCGATGATCACGCAATGGCGAATCCGCTCCGGGTACAGCATGCTCCAGGCCATCGCCTGCATGCCGCCCAGCGAACCGCCCATGACCGCTGCAAACTGCCGGATGCCGAGCGCATCGGCCAGGCGCGCCTGCGCCTGCACCCAGTCTTCGACGGTGACGACCGGGAAGGCGACGCCATACGGTTTGCCGGTTGCCGGATTGACATGCATCGGCCCGGTCGAGCCGAAGCAGGAACCGAGATTATTGACGCCGATGACGAAAAACCGGTCGGTGTCGAGCGGCTTGCCGGGACCCACCATGTTGTCCCACCAGCCGACGGTGCCGGTTCCGCCCGGCCCGGCGTAAACCCCGGCCACATGATGCGATGCATTCAATGCATGACAAACCAGCACGGCATTCGAATGGTCGGCATTCAGCGCGCCATAGGTTTCATACACCAGCGTGTAGTCGGCAATCGACGCGCCGCTTTGCAGCGGCAGCGGCGCGGAAAAATGCATCGATTGGGGCGAGACGATTCCGAGAGACATACTGTTCCGGTCGGTTGAAGATAGAGTAAAAATTAAAAAAGCCCGAAAGCGGTATCGGCTTGTCGGGCTGAATTCGATGATTACATTCAAGCACGCTTTAGCCGTATTTTTTATGCGCCCGCAAGCTGATATCAAATCGGCGCAGTGGCGTAAGAATAACCAAGTAGCCCGGCGGCGTCAAACGCATGCGCGCTCCGCTGGATCGGCCCGATGCGAACCTTCAACCGCGATCAAACCCGCTTCATTGACAAGCCGGGTTTGCATGCCCATTATTTACCGGACGCATAACAGCACGCCATTCTATCCGACAGGACACAAGGTATACGGATGTTTGAATTGATGTTGCAAAGCAGTTTCTGGGTCGCAGTATTGCAGATCATCGCCATTGATGTATTGCTGGGCGGCGATAACGCGGTGGTGATCGCGCTTGCCTGCCGCAAGCTTCCGCCGGAACAGCGCAGCAAAGGCATCCTGTGGGGCGTTGTCGTTGCGATCGGGCTGCGCATCGTGCTGATCTTTTTCGCATTGCAACTATTGGCGCTGCCGTATTTGAAAGTGGCCGGCGCGTTGCTGCTGCTATGGATCGGCATCAAGCTGCTGTTGCCGGACGACGACAGCCACGGCAATATCGAGGGCAGTACGCATTTGCCGGGAGCGATCAAGACGATCGTGATAGCCGACGCGGCGATGAGCCTGGACAACGTGATCGCGGTGGCGGGCGCCGCCAATGATGATTTCGGCCTCGTCGTATTCGGCATTTTGTTCAGCGTGCCGATCATTGTCTGGGGCAGCAAATTCGTGCTGACGCTGATGGATCGCTTTCCGATCGTGATCACGCTGGGCGGCGCGCTGCTGGGCTGGATCGCCGGCGAAATGATATTCGCCGATGCGGCAGTCAAACCCTTGATGGCCGATCTGCCGGGATGGCTGCATTATCTGGCAGCCGCCGCCGGCGCGATATTGGTAATGGCAACCGGCACCGTTCTGGCGCGGCGCAGGCAATCGGCGCCGGCGCCGGTGAATGAATTGAAGATGGAACCGCCGAACGACAACGGCTCGCAGCAAAAATAGCAGACCGCAAGTGCGGACTGCCAATCCGGATAGGAGCATCACATGCTGAAAATACTGGCTGTCACCGATGGTTCGCGGCAATCGAACCCGGCCGTGGCGCATGCGATCAAGCTGTACCGGAACAACGGGCAAATCGATCTGCATTTGCTGAATGTGCAAATCCGGCCCGGATCGGGACATGCCCGCATGTTCGTCAATAAAAGCGACCTGGAAGACTACTATCAGACGGAAGGCCGGCAGGCGCTCGATGGCGCCTGCCGGATTCTCGATCAGGCAGCCGTCCCCTATACCCGGCATATCGCGATAGGCCACGCGGCCGAAACGATCGCCAACTTTGCGCGGCAACACGGCTTCGATCAGATCATCATGGGCACGCACGGCCGCAGCGGGCTGACCGGCCTGCTGCTCGGCTCGGTGGCAAGCGACGTGATCCGGTTAAGCAGCGTGCCGGTGACGCTGGCGAAGTAGCCGATGTACTACATGATGTGATCGCACATCCCGCTGAATCGATGCCGGCATGATTTTCGAATTCATGCCCGGCAGCTTGCGCAAGCCCCGTTCTCTCGTGATGCACAAAGCATTCACGAAGCGCCCGGATCAGAGGCATCTGCTATCGTTCGATTTGATTTGTTGCATGACACAAATAATGCTGATGTGGAAACATGCTCCCCGCCGCATCATCGCAGCCCATCAAACGGATGCCGCCGCCCCATGTGGATGCCAATGAAGCCGTGGACCGCGGCTATATCGGGCGGCTGCGTTAAAGCAATCGTCTTGCCGGGATTACAGCAGGCGCAATTGCTCGACCGCCGCGTTGATAGCGGCCGGCTCGAAAGTGCGCAGGATTTTTTTCGCCTGCGGCGCAATGACGGTCAGATCGCTGTTCAGGATTTCCTGCTTCACTTCCAGCAGTTGCGCGGGATGCATCGAAAATTCGCGCAATCCCATGCCCAGCAGCAGTCGCGTCAGCTTGGTATCGCCCGCCATTTCGCCGCAGACCGCCACCGGTATGCCGGCCTTTGCGCCGATCGAGATCGTGCTCGACAGCAGATATAAAACCGCCGGATGCAACGGATCGTACAGATGGGCGACTTCATGATCGACGCGGTCGATCGCCAGCGTGTACTGGATCAGGTCGTTGGTGCCTATCGACAGGAAATCCATGCGCTTGACGAACATCGGCAGCGTCAATGCGGCCGCCGGAATTTCGATCATCGCGCCGACCGGAATCAAAGGATCGAATTTTTTGTTCGCTGTGCGCAATTGCGCCTTGGCCTGCTCGATCATCGTCAGCGTCTGATCGATTTCGAATGCATGCGCCAGCATCGGAATCAGCAGCTTGATCGGGCCGAATGCCGACGCCCGCAAAATCGCGCGCAACTGGGCCAGGAACATTTGCGGCTCGGCCAGGCAATAACGGATGGCGCGCAAGCCCAGCGCCGGATTGAGCGCCGTTTCCTCGGCCGTATCCAGCGGCTTGTCGGCGCCGATATCGAGCGTGCGGATCGTGACCGGGCGGCCTTTCATCGCCAGCACCGCCTTGCGGTAGGATTCGAACTGCTCGTCTTCGGACGGCAGGCGCTTGCCGTAACCGGTACGGCCCATGAACAGGAATTCGGAACGGAACAGCCCGACGCCGGCGGCGCCCGCTTCCATCGCGGCGGCGCAGTCTTCGGGCAATTCGATATTGGCCAGCAGCGCGATTTCGGTTCCATCGCGCGTGATTGCCGGCGTCTTTTTCAGTTTGCCGAGCTTTTTGCGTTCGCGCACCAGCCGCGCCTGCCGCTCGCGATACTGTTCCAGCACCATCGGCGTCGGCTCGACGATCACGACCCCGGCATCGCCATCGATGATGATCCAGTCGTCCTGCGCAATCAGCGCCGATGCGTTGTACATGCCGACCGCAGCCGGAATATCGAGGCTGCGCGCCACGATCGCCGTATGCGAATTCTGGCCGCCGACATCGGTGATGAAACCGCCGAATGCATGATCCCTGAATTGCAGCATGTCGGCCGGCGATATGTCGTGCGCCACCACGATCATGTGCGCCGTCAATTCATCGGAGCCGGTGAATCCGGACAGTGCGGTGGCGGAGCCGGTCAGCACCTTCAGCACGCGCTCGCCGACTTGCTGGATATCGACCTTGCGTTCGCGCAGATAGGCGTCTTCGATCTCGTCGAATTGCGCGGACAGCTCGTCGATCTGGGTAACCAGCGCCCATTCCGCGTTGTAGTGGCGGTTGCGGATGATATCGAGCGGCACCTCGGAAATCATCGGGTCCGATAATATCAGCGCATGCACATCGAGAAACGCGCCCAGCTCGGCAGGCGCATCCTGCGGCAGATCCTTCCAGATCACCTGCAATTCCTTGTGCACCGTGTCGAACGCGTTTTGCAAGCGCTGCACTTCCGCTTCGACCTGCTCTTCCGCGATCAGATAATGCTTGACGTCGAGCGCCGCCGCCGCGAGCAGATGCGCGCGGCCGATCGCAATGCCGCGCGAAACCGGAATGCCGTGGAGCGTGAAAGATGCCATCGCCGTATCAGTCTGTTAGCCCGTTAATGAGCGGTTGATTATTCGCCTTCGCCGAATTTGCCTTGAATCAGGAACAGCAGCGCATCGAAGCATTCTTTTTCATCGGGGCCTTCGGTTTCCAGCGTAACGACGGCGCCCTTGCCGGCCGCCAGCATCATCACGCCCATGATCGATTTCGCATTGACGCGCCGCTTGTTGCGCGTCATCCAGACTTCGCTTTGGAATTTTGCCGCGAGCTGCGTCAGTTTGGCGGACGCGCGCGCATGCAGGCCGAGCTTATTGATTATTTCGACTTCTTGTTGAATCATTTTTTATTTGTGATTTTTGTTGATGACGCAATGCCGCGGCATGATCAATTGGGAGAAAGACGGACGCGGTTATCCACCCTGACTACACCGCTTTGTCCGCCCGCGAGCGCCATTTCCACCACCACGTCGATCGTATCGTTGCGATACGTGATCGCGCGCAACAGCATCGGCAGGCTGATGCCGGCGATCACTTCGACGTGACCCGGCTGGCACAACTGCAGCGTGCAATTGGAAGGCGTGCCGCCCATTACATCGGTGATGACCAGCACGCCGCTGCCATCGTCTATCCGGACAATCACTTCCTGGGCGAGCTTTTTGACTTCAAGCGGGTCCTGATCGGCCCTGACGTCGATCGATTCGAGCCGCTCGGGCCGCCCGCGAAATACGTGGCTGGCCGCCTCGATGAAAGCGTGGCCCAGCGGAGCATGTGTCAGTAGCAGGATGCCAACCATATTCGTTATTGTTGTGAAACAGGGTTCAAGACGACGAACAACGACCGATTCCGATTTCTTTTGAGGGGGACTCCATTCCCGACATACTCTCAAACAAATTCATATTGCCGTTTCGAGTGCGGAGACGAACATTTCCGCAACATCGAAACCGGTTTGCTGCTTGATTTCCTGGAAACAGGTCGGGCTGGTGACATTGATTTCAGTCAGGTAATCCCCGATCGCATCCAATCCTACCAGCAACAAGCCGCGTTCCAGTAAAACCGGCGCCAGCGCTTCGCCGATTGCGCGATCGCGCGCCGAAATCGGCTGCGCCACGCCGAGGCCGCCGGCGGCCAGATTGCCGCGCACCTCGCCGCCTTGCGGAATGCGCGCCAGGCAATATGGTACGACCTTGCCGCCGATCAGCAAAATCCGCTTGTCGCCGCGCGCGATATCGGGAATGAAGCGCTGCACCATGATGGTACGGGCGCCGTTGTGCGTGAGCGTCTCGATGATCGACCCGAGATTCAGGCCGTCTTCCTTCACCCGGAAAATGCCTGCGCCGCCCATGCCGTCGAGCGGCTTCAGGATGATGTCCTGATGCGTGCGATGGAACGCGCGCACCCTAGCGGCGTCGCTGGTTACCAGCGTCGGCGGAATGAATTGCGGGAACTTCGCGATCGCGAGTTTTTCATTGTGGTTGCGTACCGCTTCGGGCTTGTTGAAGATGCGCGCACCCTGCATCTGCGCCAGTTCGAGCAGATAGGTCGCGTAAATGTATTCCATGTCGAACGGCGGATCGGTGCGCTCGACCACCGCATCGAAACCGGTCAGGGACTGCGCCACCGGCGCTTCGGCGCGAAACCAGTCGTCGGCATCGCCGGTCAGCGCGATGCGGGCGATATTGGCAACCACCGCACCGCCTTCGAACGCGATGTCCTTATGCTCGAACGCATACAGTTCATGGCCGCGCCTGCCCGCCTCCGCGATCATCGAGTAGGTCGTGTCCTTGTAGATCTTGAATCCGGCGAGCGGATCGGCGAGGAAGGCGATTTTCATATTGTTCTATAGTGTTGGGGACAGAGTATCCTTCGATACGCCGCTGCGCGGCTACTCACACCCCAAAGGGTGCCCCGGGATGAACGGACCTACTCAGGACGAACGGTAAGCTTAACTCTGTTCCGCAATTTCTATCATGTTGGAGACAGAGTACCGCTTCGCTTAACTCTGTCCCACAATGATTAATAAATTTCCGGGTTCGGATCGGTTTTTTCCAGTTCCAGCGATGCCGCCAGCAGCGCCATGCGCGCGACTACGCCGTACATGTAAAAACGATTCGGCGCAGCGGTACCGGGCTTGGCCTGCAGGTCGGGCAGCGCATGCTGCTGCGCGAAAGCGAGCGGCACGAAATGCGCGCCCGGCGAATTCAGATTTTCATCGACGCCGCGCTCCGCATGCACCCGATAGAAGCCGCCCACCACGTAGCGGTCGATCATGTACACCACCGGCTCGGCGACCGCGTCGTTGATGTGCTCGAATGTGTGCACACCCTCCTGGATGATCACATCGGTCACTTCGAGACCTTCCTTGACGACCGACATCTTGTTGCGCTGCTTGCGGTTCAAGTCTTTCACTTCGCTCGCGTCGCGCACCGTCATGATGCCCATGCCGTAGGTGCCGGCGTCGGCCTTGACGATCACGAACGGCGTTTCCTTGATGCCGTATTCCTTGTATTTCTTGCGGATTTTTGCCAGCAGCGTATCGACATTGGATGCCAGGCAGTCTTCGCCGGTGCGCTCGTGAAAATTGATCTGGCCGCATTTGCCGAAATACGGATTGAGCATCCAAGGATCGACATCGATCAGCTTGGCGAATTTCTTGACCACGTCATCGTAAGCGGAAAAGTGATTCGTCTTGCGGCGCACCGCCCAGCCTGCATGCAGCGGCGGCAGCAAGCTCTGTTCGTTCAAGCCTTCCAGAATCGACGGAATGCCGGACGACAGATCGTTGTTCAGCAGGATCGTGCACGGATCGAAATTCTTCAGACCGAGACGGCGGCCGTTGTGCGAGCGTTCCAGCGGTTCGAGCGTGATCATGCTGCCGTCCGGCAGTTCGATCGGCGTCGGCTCCTTGATGTCATCCGACAGCGATCCGAGCCGCACATTCAGCCCGGTCTGCCGGAAAATCTGGATCAGGCGCGCGACGTTTTGCAGGTAAAACGTGTTGCGGGTGTGGCGTTCCGGAATCATCAACAGATTCTTGGCATCCGGACAATATTTTTCAATCGCCGCCATTGCCGCCTGCACCGCCAGCGGCAGCATTTCGGGCGACAGATTATTGAAGCCGCCCGGAAACAGGTTGGTATCGACCGGCGCCAGCTTGAATCCGGCATTGCGCAAATCGACGGAGCAATAAAAAGGCGGCGTGTGCTCCTGCCACTCCAGCCGGAACCAGCGCTCGATGGCGGGCGTGGCGGCAAGGATTTTCTTTTCGAGATCGAGCAAGGGGCCGTTCAAGGCCGTAACGAGATGCGGAACCATATGAAACCTTTTCAGTATTGCGGGAAGAATCAAGCATACCGTTCGTCCCGGGGCGCCCTTTGAGGTGTGAATAGCGTATCGAAGGATGTCCCACACCAATCAACAGCAAGGAATGACGCAGATTCTAACGGGAATCCCCGATTTGCGCGTTGCGGTCGATTGAATGCGCAGCCGCTTGAATTTTTACATTAGGGCAAGGCGCCTCTTTTAAAGTCCCCCGACGAAAAAAAAGCGCCTCCGGCCGAGGCGCTTTTCACACGAGCCCGCCGAAGCGGGCATTGCGCTACCAACAACGATCAGGAATGATAAGCCGTTTCGCCGTGGCTGGAAATATCCAGGCCTTCGCGCTCTTCTTCTTCCGGCACACGCAGGCCGATGATCAAATCGACCACTTTGTAGGCAACGAACGCCACGACACCGGACCAGACGATCGTGGTGATCACGCCCTGGAACTGGATCCAGACCTGGCTGCCGATGGAATAATCGGGCGCCACCTTGTTGGCGACGTAATCATAGATGCCGGTGCCGCCCAGCGACGGCGCGGCGAATACGCCGGTCAGCAGCGCTCCCAGAACGCCACCGACGCCGTGCACGCCGAACACGTCGAGCGAGTCGTCGGCACCCAGCAGACGCTTCAGGCCGTTGACGCCCCACAGGCAGATCACGCCTGCCAGCAGGCCGATGACCAACGCACCCATCGGGCCGACGAAACCGGCGGCCGGCGTGATGGCGACCAGCCCGGCAACCGCACCGGACGCGGCGCCGAGCATCGATGGCTTGCCTTTCGCCATCCATTCGCCGAAGGTCCAGGATACCGTTGCAGCGGCAGTCGCCAGCAGCGTATTGATGAACGCCAGCGCAGCCGTGCCATTGGCTTCCAGCGCGGAACCGGCATTGAAGCCGAACCAGCCGACCCACAGCAGCGACGCGCCGACCATGGTCATCGTCAGCGAATGCGGCGCCATCGATTCCTTGCCGTAGCCGACCCGCTTGCCGATCACATACGCACCGACCAGACCGGCGACGGCGGCATTGATATGCACGACGGTGCCGCCGGCGAAGTCGAGCGCGCCCTTGGCGAACAGCCAGCCGGCGGCAGCGGTCGCCTTTTCAGCGGCGGCGGCATCGGTAAAGGCATCCGGGCCGGGCCAGAACCAGACCATGTGCGCGATCGGCAGGTAGGAGAAAGTGAACCACAGCGCGATGAACAGCAGCACCGCGGAAAATTTGGCGCGCTCGGCGAACGCGCCGACGATCAGGCCGCAGGTAATCGCGGCAAAGGTTGCCTGGAATGCGACGAACGTGAACTCGGGAATCATCACGCCTTTGCTGAAGGTGGCGGCGAGCGAGTCGGGCGTCATGCCCTTGAGGAACAGGCGATCGAACGAGCCGATGAAACTGCCGCCTTCGGTGAATGCGAGCGAATAACCGTAGATGCACCACAGCACGATGATCACGGCAAAGATCATGAATACCTGCATCAGGATCGACAGCATGTTTTTCGAGCGGACCAGGCCGCCGTAAAACAGCGCCAGGCCCGGGATCGTCATCAGGATCACGAGCAGGGTCGCGACCATCATCCAGGCGGTGTCGCCCTTGTTTGCCGCCGGTGCGGCGGCAGGTGCCGCTGCGGCCGGAGCAGGCGCAGCCGCGGAAGCGGCCATGGCCGGAGCGGCGGCGTTCGGCGCCGCTCCGGCGGGCGCGGCTGCAGCAGCCCCTTCCGTCTGGGCCGCCGGCGCATCGGCCGACAGCGCAGGGTTTGAAAGACCGGCTGCGAACAGCAGCATGGCGGCCGCCAGAAAGCGTGCAAATTGTTTTTTCATATTGTCCCCTTAGAGTGCTTCTTTGCCGGTTTCGCCGGTGCGGATACGCACCACTTGCTGCAAATCGTAGACGAAGATCTTGCCGTCGCCGATTTTGCCGGTGCGCGCCGCGGTTTCGATCGCTTCGATCGCGCGTTCGACGATGGCTTCATCGACGGCGGCTTCGATCTTGGTTTTGGGCAGAAAGTCGACCACGTATTCCGCGCCGCGATACAGCTCGGTATGGCCTTTCTGGCGGCCGAACCCCTTGACTTCGGTCACGGTAATGCCTTGCACGCCGATGGCCGACAAGGCCTCGCGCACTTCATCGAGTTTGAACGGCTTGATGATCGCAGTAATCAGTTTCATGTTTATGTACTCCTCAAATAATGATCAGGTCCCTGGTTTAAAATTTATAGAGCGCCTGCACGCCGATTGATTGCTGCGATTTACCGGCGCTCGTGCCGGACGAGTTCAGGAAAGAAGCAACGTTGGAATTGTCGGCACGTACTTCTGCGCGCAGTTCGAGGTTTTTCGTCGGCAGATAGGCAACCGTCAACGTGGCTTCTTTCCACTTCTGCACGACACCTGTGCGATAGCCGTCTTTGTCATCAAAGTATTCGGCGCGTCCGGATAGGCGCCATTGATCATTGATTTGATAATTCGCATACCCGGCCAGCCCCGACCATTTTGCGGTCCCTGTTGCACCATTCGCAAGCGGTGTATTGGTCTGCGTGGCATAGTCGTAGTTAAGAATAAAAGTCAGCTTGTCGCTTGCGTTGAAAGTGCCGACCAAATCAACGAGATTGCGCGTTCCTTCCGGGCCGGTTTCCGCCAATCCGCCTACGCGCTCTTTTCCGGTATATCCTTGCGCGGCGAGCGCAAACATTTTTGAGGGCGCATAACTAAGTCCGAATTCCAGTGTTTTCGCGTTGTTGGTATCCTTGAAGTCATCCCATCCATTATTAACGCCAAACATCAGGCTCACGTTGTCGCTGGCCGCATAGGTGCCGCGCACACCCGTGTGCGTAAAGGGAATCGCGTAGCCGAACAGGATAGAGTGTGAAAAATTGGTGTTGGCGGTGCTATTGATCACTTCCGCCCCCGCCATGGTCACGTACTTGCCGCCGATGATCGTGAACGGCCCGGTCGCATACTGGACAAACGCTTGCGTGACATCGAACTTGTTCTTTTTGCCTGCGCCAAGACCATAAGCGCCAATGATGTCCGCATCCTTGCCGGCGACAAGATTAAGCAAACCACCCAATCCCTGCTTGGGCTGTGCAGCCAAAGTGACGGCAAGCTGGCGAATCGCTCCGGCGTTGCGCTCCAAATCAAATACTCGGCTCGAGGAACCGCCAGTGAACTTGCTGCTTTCCGACAAATAATTATAGGAAGCATCCAGATAACCACCAAACTGCATTGCGCCGTCTTCAGGAGGAGCGACATTAGCGGCCGCCGGAACCGGAACATGAGGTGCGGATGTTACTTGAGCCTGCGCAACCGAACCGGCAAATGCGCCGACCAGCGCAGAGGCAATAATGATTTTTTTCATGGCATTTCCCTTTGGGTGTAATCGAAACAAAAACAAGTGGCGCGACTGTTTGCCTGAAGCTACATTAGCAGGACGCGTGCCAGCCTGTTTCCATCGGGATGCATTATCATTTTTGCTATTAATTGTTGATTGCCCTAATATCTACAGCAGCCGTTTCAAAATACCGCACCAAATCAGCGCGCACGAATCCGGTGCGCATCAAAGCAGTGCACACCTACATCAAGGATATATCCGCAATGGACAAACCGAATTTCCTCAATGATCTGCAAGCGAAGTTCAATCAGGTGCTGGAAAACTCTCCGGCCAAGGACATCGAAAAAAACATGAAGGCGATGCTGAACCAAGGCTTTTCCAAGCTTGATCTGGTGACGCGCGAAGAATTCGACGTGCAGACGCAAGTGCTCGCCAAAACCCGCGCCAAGCTCGAAGCGCTGGAAGCGCGCGTGACTGAACTCGAAGCGCTGCTCAAAAAATAACCCGATGAGTCTTGCGGTTTTGAAGAGCCGTGCGCTGGCCGGCATGGACGCGCCCGAAGTCACGGTCGAAGTGCATCTGGCCAACGGCTTGCCTTCCTTCACCATCGTCGGCTTGCCGGAAACCGAGGTCAAGGAATCGAAAGACCGGGTGCGCGCCGCATTGCAAAATGCGCGCTTCGAGTTTCCCGCGCGGCGCATTACCGTCAATCTCGCGCCGGCCGATCTGCCGAAAGAATCGGGCCGGTTCGATTTGCCGATCGCGCTCGGCATCCTGGCCGCTTCCGGCCAGATGCCGGCCGATCGTCTCGACCAATACGAATTCGCGGGCGAGCTGTCGCTGTCGGGCGAATTGCGTCCGATTCGCGGCGCGCTGGCAATGACATTCGCGATGCACCGCGCCGGCGGCGCATCGGGCATCCAACGTTCTTTCATCCTGCCGCGCGCCAACGCCGACGAGGCGGCGCTGGTCGGGAAAGCCACCATCTTTCCGGCCGATTCGCTGCTGCAGGTATGCGCCCACTTTGCCGCCGTCAACGGCGACGCCGGACTGATCCGCCATATCGCCGCGGTCAATACGGCGCGCCCGAGCTATCTCGATTTCGCCGACGTCAAGGGACAGAATCAGGCCAAGCGCGCACTCGAAGTGGCGGCCGCCGGCAGCCACAGCGTGTTGATGGTCGGCCCACCCGGCACCGGAAAATCGATGCTGGCGGCGCGCTTCCCCGGCATACTGCCGCCGATGACCGATGACGAAGCGCTGGAGTCGGCGGCGGTGCAATCGCTGACCAGCGGCTTCACGACCGCGCGCTGGAAAGTGCGGCCGTATCGCGCGCCGCATCACACCGCTTCCGGCGTCGCCTTGGTGGGCGGCGGCAGCACGCCGCGCCCCGGCGAAATTTCGCTGGCGCATCGCGGTGTGCTGTTTCTCGATGAATTGCCTGAATTCGATCGACGCGTATTGGAAGTCTTGCGCGAGCCGCTAGAATCCGGCCAGATCACGATTTCCCGCGCGGCGCGCCAGGCCGATTTTCCGGCGCGCTTTCAACTGGTCGCCGCGATGAATCCCTGCCCCTGCGGCTACCTCGGCCATCCGTCGAACAAATGCCGCTGCACGCCGGACATCGTGGCGCGCTATCAGGGCCGCATTTCGGGGCCGCTGCTGGACCGGATCGACATGCAGATCCAGGTCGGCGCGCTGCCGCATGACGATCTGCTGAAACAAGCCGACGGCGAGTCGTCCGCCGCGGTCGGCATGCGCGTCGAGCAGGCGTTTGCCGCGCAGCTTGCGCGCCAGGGCAAGGCGAACAACGGGCTGACGACGACCGAAATCGACCTGCATTGCCGGCCGGACGCCGCCGGCGAACAATTGCTGCGCACCGCGATGATCCGCCTCAACTGGTCGGCGCGCGCCTACCATCGCGTGCTGAAAGTCGCGCGCACCGTCGCCGACCTGGGTGGCAGCGCCGCCATCAGCCAGCCGCACGTGGCCGAGGCGATCCAGTATCGGCGGGCTTTGCGCGAACATTGAACCATTGCGCTTGCTGAAAGCCGGCAGGAACAGGGTTGTGCGTGGCGAAAGACGAATGCTGGGCCATGCTGCGTTTTCCTTCAATTGGCACTGGTCACGACAAGAAGGCCATTAAACAAACTATTGCAAACTTCGGCAGGATTGCTCCATGCCGCGCACCGTGATTATCGGTTGCGTGGATCGTATTTATACGACAGTTCGAGTACCCTCTTGCATAATATCGCAAATTGCTATATTATTTTTCCATGCATGTCATTTCCAAAAAAGCGATTGAAACCTTCTGGCTTAAACACCCTGTCGCCAAATCGTCTTTGGAGGCATGGTACAGGCTCGCAAGTACATCCAGCTTTGACAATTTCACCAAGGTCAAGCAATCGTTCAATTCGGCCGACTATGTGCCTCCTTACACCGTATTTGACGTGGGCGGCAACAATTTTCGTGTCATCGCTGTAATTCACTATAACCGGCAAAAGCTCTACATCCGGGAAGTGTTCACGCATGCCGAATATGACCATTGGAATAAAGCCTATAGGAGAAAAAAATCATGAACATAGTTACGATCGATACCGCAACCATCGCACCTGCCTGGGACGCATTTCAAAATGCGCTGCCCGTAAAAATTGGCACGATTCGCAACGACGCACAGTATGAGCAAGTCGTTGACTTCATGAATGGCTTGCTCGATCTCGTTGGCGACAATGAAGATCACGAATTGGCCGATTTCCTCGACCTTGTAGGTCAGCTTGTGGAAGATTATGAAAACACGCGCTACCCCTTTCCTGAAGCAACACCGCACGAAGTATTGCGCTTTATCATGGAGCAGCACGGTTTGAAGCAAACAGATCTTGCGGAAGAGATTGGAGGCCAGTCCGTTGTCAGTGAGATTCTCAACGGCAAACGCGAAGTCAACGCGCGACAAGCCAAGGCGCTTGCTGCACGTTTCGGTGTTTCCGCTGCGGCGTTTCTCTGACAGCTTAACAAAGGTTCAATGGCGTAGTTACTTCAGACGCATCCAGGGGCCTGTGGCGAGCAGTGCAGCACCCCCAATATTAAACGAAGGAAATGTGTGTCAAATCTGTTAAAGCAAGCCCAACAGCATTTTGCAGCCGGCGAATATGCGGCGGCGGAAGCACTCCTTCATAAAGCGCTACGCAAACAAAATCTCGCAAGCATCGCTCGCAAGATGATGGCGGATTGTTTATACAATCAGGGCATGATGCATGCCGCATTCAGTGGCATGTTCGAGGAAGCGGAAAAATGCTTTGTCACGGCCTTGCGATACAATCCGCTCCACACCCTTTCCCTCAATAATCTCGGTGTATTGAAAGACCGGGCAGGAGCATTAGATGAAGCTCTTGCTTATTATTCAAAGGCGGTGGACGCCGATCCACGCCACCTGAAAAGCCTGCGAAATCTCGCGGTTTGCTACCAGCGACTTACCCGCTATGATGATGCCGAAATACTGTTTAAGCGCCTGGCAACCATCGATCCCGCCAATGCCGGTCTCTATCTGATGAGGCAAGCGATGCTGATACGTAGCATCGTTCCAGACCTGACTTATCCCGATCAGATACGCCAAAAAATTAATGATTTGCTTGACGAATGTTTGCGGTCAAAGCCAATCGCGATCCCGCCAGAAACCTACGCAGCACCATATTTTTATCTTTCTTATCACGGCCGACCTAACCGAGCACTGCACAAGAAAATTGCATAAGCCTACCTTCATCTGTATCCATCATTGGCATGGGAAGCGCCGAACGTTCGCGCCCCAAGGCCAAAGGGTCGGCGACTAAAGATAGGCATTACTTCTTCCTACCTGTTCGATCACAGCATTGGTCACACTTCCCGCGGCTTTGTCGAAGAATTCAATCGTGATTTGTTCGAGGTCACCGTGATTCGCCTTGCGCCGTCACCTGGACACTCCATTGCAAAAGCGATCGATGCGGCCGCCGATACTGTTGTAACGATTACTGCGGGGGGCGGCCGCGCGCGATCGAATCGCATCTCTGTCCCTTGATGTCCTGTTCTATCAGGACATCGGCATGGAGCCCTTTAGCTATTTCCTCGCATTCTCCCGGTTGGCGCCAGTTCAATTAACCACGTTCGGGCATCCAGACACCACCGGCGTGCCAAACATGGACTATTTCATTTCTTCAACGCTCTATGAACTGGAAGGCGCCCAAGAGCACTATTCGGAACGCCTGGTCCTTGTGCCCAACGCCGGTACCCTGTCGTACTATCACAAGCCGGAGTTGCCGGCGCCGCCTGCATCACGCACCGAATTTGGTTTGAGCAGTCAGGAGCATTGTGTACTTCTGCCCGCAAACACTGTTCAAGATGCATCCAAAAATGGAGGATATATTTGAGGGCATTGCACAGCGCGATCCGGACGCTCCCATTGTCTTGATTGAGCCGGCGCATCGGCATATGCGTGACGCACTTGAAGACCGGTTGAAGCATCGTTTGCCGGAAGCGGCCTACAGTAAGATTTCCTTCATCAAGCGCCTGAAGTACGCAGATTACTTGCGCTTGATGAGCTGTGCCGACGTAATGCTCGATACCGTACACTTCAACGGTCAGAATACGAATCTGGAAGCGTTTTCACTTTGCATTCCGGTAGTCACCTGGCCAGGAATTATGCAAAGAGAGCGCCATACCATCGGGATGTACAAAGCAATGGGAGAAGCGCTATTCACAGATTTGATCGCATCAGACGCCGAGGACTATGCGGCAAAGGCAGTACGAGTCGCGTGCGAGCCGGCGCACCGAGCCATGCTGCAGGCACTTATTGAACACCATTCTGACGTGCTTTATAAAAACAACGATTTTATCCGTGCAGTGGAAAAAATCTTAATACACACGGTAGAAGACAGCGATCGCAGAGCAGATTAAACCTGTGTTGCGATGCTCAATATTTTGGCTCTATGGCGGCGATCAAATCGCCGCACGCGGACATTGCATTGGTAGCGGCGCCGGAATGAGCACGGCAGCATCAATTTGGAAGGCGCAACATGGCCCACAAATACCAGGATGACGCGCTACTGGCGCACGCCCTTGCTGCCGGACACGGAATTGCTCACGGCCGAATATTATGAACAGGAATTTGCGCCGCACTGACATGAAGGGTCTTCCATTCCCGTGATTCACGGCTGGCGCCCAAAGCTATCGCTACCGCGGCAAAATGCATACCAGCGAGCGCGCCGCCGACACCGACATCGGCTGGGCTTACCGCGCGTCCTACCCGTCGGCGGCATGGATGCAGCAACTTGCGAGCGACATTGCGGGGCGGCCGGTCGATATTCCATGGCTACCCGATGGCGCAATCGAGGATGCGCAGGTCACGACCAAGCTGTCGCACGCGCATATCATGCTGGAAGCCGGCACCGATCCGCTCGCCGCAGAAACCGCATTGACCGCCGGATTCGCGCTGCTGTTGTCGCGTCATGCGCGCAGCAAGCAGCAGCCGCAGGCATTGCATCCGGACTTCGCGCGGGTACAGGCGATGCAGGCAAAACTGGCGGAAGAATTGGCTGAGTCGGTGACGCTGACGGCGCGTGCTACCACTGTCGGATTGTCGCCGTTCCACGTGACGCGCTTGTTTTCACGCAGTGTCGGCATGCCGCCGCACGGCATGGCGCAACCAGTTGCGACTCAATCGCGCGCAGGGTTTGCTACGCCGGGGCATGTCGGTGACCGATGCGGCGGCGGCCACTGGCTTTACCGACCAAAACCATTTCACGCGCCATTTCAAACGCGCTTACGGCATCGCGCCGGGGCGCTGAGACCCGTAGCGAGCGAACGCCGATAATCCAGGCAATCCGAATGGCGCGCGCCGCCATTCTTCCTTGTCATTGTTTCTCGATTGCACGCTATGTTGATCGGCACATTGCCGATGGTGATCGCGATCTGTTCGAATTGGGCGCCCGGCCATCCATCCGACAGTGTCGCGTGGAAACGGCTGGCCCCTTCGCTGGCGATCATCCTGATCGGACTGATGCTGGTCAATGCCAGCGAACTGATGCATCTCGACGGCCGACGGCCGGTGCGGGATTACGCACTCGGCTGTTTTATCGCGCTGGGCGCCGTCGCGGCCTGGACCTGGCATCCAATCGTGAATGCGCGGCATATGAAAGCGCATCCGCAGTTGCGTTCGTCGACATGGGCCACCGCGCAAGGATTGGTGACGTTGCCGCTGGCGCTGCTGGGATTTCTGGCTTATGGGTTGTATGCCGGCCTGTCCCGCAGCCGGTTCGCGTTTCCGTTCGGCCCCCGGCCCGCGCAATTCATCGGATTGATGCTGACGCCGGGGTTGTGCGCTTCGTGGCTTGGCACGCTGTTGTGGAATCGTGCCAGCCAACGCCTGCCGACCGCGCTGGCCGGACAACTGATCGTGTTCGAAACGCTCGCCGCGCTGCTGTATGCGTTCATCTTGCGCGGCAAGCCGCCGGAAACCCAGGTGCTGCTCGGTATTCTGCTGCTGTGCGCCGGCGTGCTATTGGGCATGCGCGTATTCCGGAAGCCATGAACGCATTACCCGCACAACAATACGATTTTCCAAAAAACAGACGCCCGCAACCAAGGCGGGCGTCTGTCCGGTTTGCAATCAGGCAATCGACAGCCGGATTGCAGCGGCAGGTTACTGTTCAATCAAAATGAATATCGCGTTCGACGAGGTCACGGCCAGCTTGTTGGGAGCCATCAGCGTTATGGCGAATGGCGTATCAAGGCCGCCCGGCAATGCTCCAACAACGATACCCGGCTTCGCGGCCACACCAGCCACCGTACTCACAACGCCGGCTGGCGTTATCTTGCGGATAGTCTGATTGCCGGTATCGGCCACATACACATTGCCGGCCGCATCCACCGCGATGCCGCGAGGCTGAGTGAAGCGGGCGGCGGCGCCCGTGGCATCGACGCTGCCATCCAGGCCGGCGGTACCGGCCATGGTGGTAACGGCACCGGCCGGCGTGATTTTGCGGATGGTGCCATTACCCGTATCGGCCACGTACACATTGCCGGCCGCATCCACCGCCATGCCTTCCGGCGTGTTGAAGCGGGCAGCCGCGCCGGTGCCATCCGCGTTCCCCATCGCGCCGGCCGTGCCGGCAATGGTCGTGACGACACCTGCTGTGGTGATTTTGCGGATGGTATGGCTATCCGTATCGGCCACGTACACATTGCCGTTCACATCCACCGCGATGCCTTGCGGCGCGTTGAAACTGGCAGCGGCGCCGATGCCGTCGGCGGTGCCGGTCACTCCTGCCGTACCGGCAATGGTCGTGACGACGCCGGCAGCGGTGATTTTGCGAATGGTGCGATTGCCGGTATCGGCCAGATACATGGTGCCTGCCCTGTCAGCCGCAATGGCATGCGCAAAATTGAATCCGGCGGCGGCACCGGTACCGTCAACAGCGCCGATGAAACCGGGATTGCCGGCCAGCGTCGTGACTACGCCGGCGGACGTGATTTTGCGCACGGTCAGATTATGTTTATCGGTGACATAAAGGTTGCCGATCGCATCGGCGGCAATGCCTTCCAGACCGCTGAATTCCGCTTGCGACGCAGTACCATTGGCGCTGCCATTCACGCCCGCTTTGCCTGCCAGTAAAAATAATCCCGTTTTCTTGAGCAGCGTAATGCTGGCGCTTTTGGTCAAGTTGCCAAGCGTAGCCGTTACGGTGACGGGCATATCGACCGAGACGCTGCCTGCCGCCGGTGGAATATAGCTGATCGCGTCGCCGCTGGCGGCGCTCAAACTGCCGGGACTGCCTGTCGCAAGACGCCACGCCACCGGATCATTGGTGAATTGCTTGATGGCGGTGAATACGACATTATTGCCGCCGGCCGCCGTGAATTGCGTGCCGGCCGCCACGGCAAGCGTGGGCGAAGGGCCCGAGCCCGCACCTCCGCCGCCGCATGCGGCGAGCAAAAAGGACAACAGGCTTGCCGCCAGCCAGGTCGAATTACGGTTGCTCAATATTCCGGAAATGGTTCGCAGCATCGCATACCTCAATCGGAAAAGATTTTTCAAGACGGGTATCGACCGTGCGATAGATACCCGGAAACATTACTTGATAGGAAATTAATAGAGAGTGTAGACGTTGGAATTTTTCAAGAGATGATGTTAATCAATAAACATGTTTGCGTTATTAAAATCCAATTCACTGATGAAATTTTTCCCGCACGTTCAAATGCATCAAGCGATTCGATTCTGCGCGTTAGGACAATAAGTGGACGGCAACTTGCGATGGCGCAAAGACGCCTCGTTGATTGCGTAATAGCATATTCGTGGTTCTTCCCAGAAGCACCAGTCCCTGGAAGTTTTACCCGCGGCCGAAAGGTTCGCGGGTTTTTTATTGCCCGAAGCGTAATTCGACCGCCTGCACGAATAGCCCTGTTACCATCTCGGTCATGCTGAAATTTTCCTGTCCCGTCCTTTCCCGCATCGTGGTTGCGGCCGGCGTGCTCGCCTTGCCTGCGTGCACTCCCACATATGACTGGCGCGAAGTGCGCGGCACCGAAGCGCCGTTCAGCATCGTGCTGCCGGCCAAACCGGCAACCTATTCGCGTCCGATCAATCTTGACGGCGTCCGGCTTGTGATGACGATGACCGCGGCGGAAACCGATGGCGTCACTTTCGCGGTCGGCAGCGCGCAATTGCCCGAACCCGCCAAGGCGCAAGCTGCGTTGCAGGCGATGAAGACGGCGCTGGTCAACAATATCGGCGGCACCGTCAGGCATGAAAAATCCGCTGCCGCTGCCGGCGTTGCATCGATCGATATTGAGGCGGCCGGCACATCAAACGCCGCCGGCGGCGGTCAGCCGATGCTTCTGTTTGCACGCTTCGCGGCCAAGGATCGGTGGATTTATCAAGCGGTGGTGATCGGCCGCGAAAAAGCCGTTTCCCGCGATGCGGTCGAAACCTTTTTCACGTCCTTCAAATTGAACTGAATTGAACTGACATGGCGCGCGACCCCAGCCTGCCGCGGTATCCGCGATTAAAAGCAAATCCCGCAAGCGCATGACTCGCTCGCATCGGCAAGTCGTGATATGGTTTTACCATCTACAATCAAATCGATGAAAGCACTATGCTGATCACATTCAAATCCAAAGCCGCCGCCGATGTACTGATGTACGAAGCCCATGCCAAACGCATCCTCGATCTGCTTCACAAGGACGTCAGGCGCGGCGTCATTACCGCCGCCGAAACCGGCAACGCGATCGCCAGACTGGAGGCTGAAATCCTGCAAAGCAGGATGCATTCCGCAGCAGAGGATGTGCGGCATGACGTGGAAGCGCATCACGGCGATTCAGGCGACGATAACGAGCATGAACCGACGCAACTCGTCAGTTTCGCGACGCGCGCCTATCCGCTGCTGGAAATGCTGCGCGCCGCGCAAAAGGGCGGCCATGCCGTGGCCTGGGGCATTTGGTGATTCAGCCGCGTGAACTGCTTCTGCACGCGGACGACAAGACTGCGCTATTCGTCACCGACTGGTTGCTTGATCCGCCGGAATCCGCGAACGGCAGCATTGTACTGATGCATGGATTGGGAGAGCACAGCGGCCGCTATGCGCACGTCGTCCGCTTCTTCAACGAGCGCGGCTTGTCGGTGCGCACCTACGATCATCGCGGCCACGGACGTTCCGGCGGGGCGCGCGGCGATGTGCCCGATGGCATGGCGATGCTGCGGGATGCAAAAATCGTCATCGATGATTTTGCGCGCCAGTTTTCGGGGCGGGCCGCCACGCCGTTCCTGTTCGGGCATAGCATGGGAGGGCTGTTTGCGGCGCGCTTTGCAACAGCGCATCTGACGCCGCTGCGCGGCCTGATCCTGTCTTCGCCGGCGTTATCGATACCGCTTTCAGGCGTGCAAAAACTGCTGCTGAAAGTACTGGGTTCGTTCGCACCGGGATTAGGCCTATCGAACGGCCTGAAAACGACATTCCTGTCGCATGATCCGGCAGTGGAAGCGGCGTATCTGAACGATTTCCTGGTTCATCCGAAAATCAGCGCACGGCTGTTGGGATGCATGCTGGCGGCGGTCGATTTTGCGCAATCGCATGCCGCCGCGCTGACAGTGCCGACCCTGATGGCGGTGGCAGGCGACGACCGGCTGGTCGATGCGGCCGGCAGCGCCGGATTCTTCAAGCAGCTGGCGCCCGGCATCGGTACCATGCACCGGTACGACAATTTTTATCACGAAATTTTCAACGAAGTAGAGGCGCGCCGCGTATTCGATGACGTCCATGCATGGCTTTACCGGGTTTCATAACCGCGGCATCACAGGAAATCATCATGACATTTTTCGGCATTGCCGATTTCGGCTTGTTTTGTGCGGCAGTGCTGCTGTTGAATGCGACACCCGGCCCCGATACCGCCTACATCGTCGGCCGCAGCGTGGCGCAAGGCCGCGCGGCCGGCCTAGTGTCGGCGCTGGGAATTTCGCTCGGCTGCTGCGTGCATTCGGTGGCTTCCGCATTCGGGCTGTCCGCCATCCTGGCCGCCTCCGCCACCGCGTTTACGCTCGTCAAACTGGGCGGCGGCGCCTACCTGGTTTATCTCGGCGTCCGGATGCTGCTGGCGAAACCGGACGCCGGGGCGGAATCGGTCGCGTCGCATGAAAACCGGTCGCTGACAGTGATTTTCTGGCAAGCGGTCATTACCAATGTATTGAATCCGAAAGTCGTCCTGTTTTTTCTGTCATTCATTCCGCAATTCGTGCGCAACGATTCGTCCCAAAAAACCGCTGCCTTTTTGCTGCTGGGCTTGACGATGGCGCTGATCAGCACGGCCTGGAACAGCGGCACGGCTTTACTGGCCGGAACCCTGGCACGGCGCGCCAGTCGAAACCCACGCATCAAATACCGGCTGGAACGTACTGTCGGCGCCGCCTTCATCGCGCTCGGCGCCAAGCTTGCCTTTACAAAAAATTAATGTGCCAAAACCTTCTCTGAAAATCGATTCGCTCGCGTTCAGCCTGCTCGGCGCGGCGCAGGCCGTCGCCCTGGTGCGAACCGGCACCGCATTGCCGCAAGCGCTGTCCCACGTCTTCACGAAATCCGATACGCCGGCGCAGGCACGCGGTGCAATACAGGACATTGCCTATCGCACCATGCGCCAGCGGGGACGGGTCGACGCATTGCTGGCGCTGCTGACAAGCAAATCGCCCGAACCGGCGCTGCTGCACGGCTTGCTGAGTTGCGCGCTGACGCTGATCGTCGATCCGGACGATGCGTCTTATGAAACCTTCACCGTGGTGGATCAGGCCGTCACCGCGGCTGCGGCCGATGCCGGCATCGCGCATGCGAAAGGCATGGTCAATGCGGTATTGCGCCGTTTCCTGCGCGAACGCGACGCGCTGTTGCGGCAAGCGCTGACCAGCCCCGAAGCGGCATGGAATTATCCGGCATGGTGGATCGATGCGGCCGCAGCCGCCTATCCGCGTGATTGGCAAGCGATTCTGCAAGCGGGCAATGGCGCGCCGCCGCTGACCTTGCGCGTGAATCGGCGCGCCGCGACGATGGCGGATTATTTACGGATGCTGTCGGACCACGCGATGCCCGCCACGCAGATCGGCCCGGATGCGGTGCGGCTGGCCCGGCCGGTACCGGTCGGCCAGATTCCCGGCTTTGGCGAAGGGCTGGTGTCGGTACAGGACGCGGCTGCGCAATTGGCGGCGCCGCTGCTCGATCTGCGGGACGGCATGCGGGTGCTCGATGCCTGCGCCGCCCCCGGCGGCAAGACCGGCCATCTGCTCGAATGCGCGAATCTCGATCTGACGGCGCTCGACAATGACCCGAAACGCTTGCCGCGCATCGAACAGAATCTGCAACGGCTGCAATTGCACGCAGCGCTCAAGGTCGGCGACGCCGGCGCCGATCGTTGGTGGGATGGCATCCTGTTCGACCGCATCCTGGCCGATGTGCCGTGCACCGCATCGGGCATCGTGCGGCGCCATCCCGACATCCGCTGGCTGCGCCGCAAAGGCGATGCTGCGCAGCTTGCAACACTTTCAGCGCAAATACTCGACAACCTTTGGCGGATGCTGCGGCCCGGTGGTAAATTGCTATTCGTAACCTGCTCGCTATGGCCGCAGGAATCGGAAGCGCAGGCCGCCGCTTTCGCGATGCGCAAACAGGCAGTGCGGTTGCCCGCGCCGGGCCAGTTGTTGCCTGCGGCGAGCACCGAACAGGATCACGACGGTTTGTTTTATGCGCTATTCCGGAAGCCGGCAGTTTGATACTATCAGCCAACCTCATTCAGCGGATTGCACTCCGCCCCCACGCGTGATTCGACGACTCTTCCTGACGTACTGGCTGCTGACTGCATTGATGCTCGCCCTGTCGCTTCCGCCTTCGGCGGCGCGCGCGGCGGAAGGCGTCGACATCGTTCAGGCGCATCTGGAACCGTCCGACGAGGGCTACAAACTGTCGGCGACATTTGCGTTCGATCTCAATCGCGGACTGGAGGACGCCATCATGCGCGGCTTTCCGCTGTACTTCACGACCGATGTCGAAATCACCCGGCCGCGCTGGTACTGGTTCGATGAGCGGACGATCGCCGAATCCAACACGATCCGGATTTCCTACAATGTACTGACCCGCCAGTACCGCGCTGCCGTCAGCGGCAATCTGCAGCAGAATTTCAACTCGCTGGAAGATGTCCTGTCGCTGGTGCGGCGACCCAGCCGATGGGTCGTGGCGGACAGGAATGCATTGAAAACGGGGGAAACCTATAACGTCGCGGTGCGCATGCACCTGGACGTTGCGCAACTGTCGAAGCCGTTCCAGGTCAACGCGCTCAACAACAGCGACTGGCGCCTGTCGTCCGACTGGAAATATTTCAACTTCAAGGTCGACAAGAGTTCATCCCAATGACGCGCGTGTTGCGGTACTTGCTGGTGGTGGGCGGTGCGGTTGCCAGCATCCTGCTGTTCCTGCTCGCGTCGGCATCCGAAAATTCCGCCTTTTTCGATCAGCATTACTCCTGGCTGCTGGGCTTGAACGCGCTGGTTGCCGTGGCGCTGCTGGGCCTTGTCATTTTGCTGCTCGCACGGCTGTACAAGCGTTACAGGCGCGGCAAGTTCGGCTCCAGGCTGATGGCGCGGCTGGTGCTGCTGTTTGCGGTCGTCGGCATTCTGCCGGGTACCGTGATTTATCTGGTTTCGGTGCAGTTCGTATCGCGCTCGATCGAATCCTGGTTCGATGTGCGGGTCGAATCGGCGCTTGAATCGGGCTTGAACCTGGGCCGCGGCGCGCTCGATGCATCGCTGGCGGACCTGAACGCAAAAGCCCGCAGCATGGCGCTTGAGCTGTCGGACTTTTCGGATGCGGCGCAAATCATGCAGTTGTCCCGGCTGCGCGACGAAACCCAGTTGCAGGAAGCGCTGATCGTCACCGCCAACGGCCGCGTCGTCGCCAGCGTCGGCGGCGCGCTGGGCACGCTGATTCCCGAGCTGCCGACCGCAACCATGCTGCACCAGGCCCGCATGACGCGCGGCTATTCGGTGATTGAAGGCGGCGCCGACTTTAACGATTTCAACGCCAAAACGGCTGCACGCGGCATAAATGCGGCCGCTGCACGTCCGTCCGACAGCATCGGGTTGCGATTGCGCGTGGTGGTTGCGATTCCAGCCACGACCAATGCCTTGTCGCTGCAAAACGAAACGCGCTTCCTGCAACTGTTGCAGCCGGTGCCGACCCAGCTGGCGGCCAATGCCGAAGCGCTGCGCGCTGCCTACAGCGAATATCAGGAACGCTCGCTGGCCCGCTCCGGTCTGCGAAAAATTTACATCGTGACGCTGACGCTGACCTTGCTGCTGGCGATTTTCGGCGCGATCGCCAGCGCATTCCTGATCGCAACCGAGCTGGCCAAGCCTTTATTGCTGCTGGCGCAAGGCACCAAGGCGGTGGCCGAAGGCGACTTGTCGCCGCGTCCGATTGTCGAATCGTCGGATGAATTGGGCACATTGACCAAATCATTCAATACCATGACGCGCCAGCTTTTCGATGCGCGCGCCGCGGTTGAAAAAAATCGGACCGAGCTGGAAAACGCAAAAGCCTATCTCGAATCGGTGCTGGCCAACATGTCGGCCGGCGTCATGGTGCTGGACGACCATTTCAGGCTGGTGACATGCAACGAATCGGTCGAGCGCATCCTGCAGCACGATTTCGACCCGCATATCGGCAAGCCGCTGGCCGCAATCGACGGATTGGGCATGTTCGCGGCGGCGGTCACCAGGGCATTTTCCGAGCAGAGCGCGCAAACGGCGGCCGGCGATACCGGAACCTCCGGCCTGCACTGGCAGCAGCAGATCGAAATCCAGCGCAAGCCGGACGACGCCGACAAGGACAACGACATCACGCTGCTGGCGCGCGGATCGCGGCTGCCGGTCGAAAGCGGCACCGGTTACGTGGTGGTGTTCGACAATATTTCCGATGTGATTTCCGCGCAGCGTTCGATCGCCTGGGGCGAAGTTGCACGGCGCCTGGCGCACGAAATCAAGAATCCGTTGACGCCGATTCAGCTGTCGGCCGAACGCCTGCAAATGAAACTGGAAGGCAAACTTGCGCCGCAGGATGCGGCGATGCTCAACAAGGGCACCGCCACGATCGTGAACCAGGTGTCCGCGATGAAGCGCATGGTCGACGACTTCCGCGATTATGCGAAAACGCCTCCGGCTGTGTTAGCGCCGCTGGACCTGAATGCGCTGATCGAGGAAATTCTGGCGCTGTATATCGGCGGCGACGAGCGCGACATCATCAACGCCGCGCTGTCGCCGACGCTGCCGCAGGTGATGGGAGACGCAACGCAATTGCGGCAGGTGGTGCATAACCTTTTGCAGAACGCGCAGGATGCGGTTTCCGAACGGGTCGAGAATGCGGCTGCGCCGCGGATCGACGTCGCGACCGAATCGATCAGCTACCGCAGTTCGGATGGCGAAGTGCGGACGGCGGTACGGCTGTCGATCACCGACAACGGTCCCGGCTTCGCGCCCAGAATCCTGGCGCGCGCTTTCGAGCCTTACGTCACCTCGAAACCGCGCGGCACCGGACTGGGGCTGGCGATGGTGAAAAAAATTATTGAAGAACATGGCGGGCGGATTGATATACAAAACCGGCAACAGGCAAATGGTGCAAAAATATCAATTTTGCTGTTAAAGTTAGCCATCGATGATTAACAAAAGATAAAGATTTTTCCGCATACGGCTGATAAGATCAGAAAAAGGGAGTATCGAATTGAAGGCACCCGCATGGCAAATATACTGGTAGTTGATGATGAAATGGGCATCCGCGAATTGCTCTCGGAAATCCTGGGCGATGAAGGGCATGCCGTAACAACCGCGGAAAATGCGCAGCAGGCACGTGAAGCGCGGGCGGGCGGCGCGCCGGACCTAGTGCTGCTGGATATCTGGATGCCGGACACCGACGGCGTGACGCTGCTGAAGGAATGGCAGCGCGATGGATTGCTGACGATGCCGGTGATCATGATGTCGGGGCATGCGACGATCGACACTGCGGTGGAAGCGACGCGCATCGGCGCGCTCAATTTCCTGGAAAAACCGATTTCGCTGCAAAAACTGTTGAAGGCGGTCCAGCAAGGATTGTCGCGCGGCCACGAAGCCGTGCGCAGCCCGGCATTTCATGCGCGGCCGGCCGCATCGACGGCCGAAGAGCATGGCGCTGCGATGCCGGCATCCACTTTGGCTGCGGCTACCGGCGCCATCGGACCGATGCCGCCTGCTGCGCTGCTGCCGCACGAACATTTCACCGTGTCGTTCGAATTGCCGCTGCGCGAGGCGCGCGATGCCTTCGAACGCGCCTATTTCGAACATCATCTGGTGCGCGAAAACGGCAGCATGACGCGTGTTGCCGAACGTACCGGATTGGAGCGCACACATCTGTATCGGAAATTGAAACAGCTGGGCGTCGAACCCGGCAAGCTGTCGAGAAAAGGAGGATGACGCTCGCCACTCTGGTTATCGGCGCCCGCGCGTCTGCGCGGGAAACAGCGATTGCGGCCGCCATCGATCCCCATCTGAGTACCGCATTGATCCTGGAAGGTTTGCCGAACGGCAAGTCGCCGCTTGATGCATTCACCGGCATTTCCAGCATGCAAACAGCCCGCATCGCCCCCGGTTGCCTGTGCTGCACCGGCAACCTGACCATGCGCGTTACCCTGAACCGCATGCTGCGCCATTCTCCCGAACGGCTTTATATCGGTCTTGCCACAACAGCCCATCTCGACCAGTTGCGCCGTTTTCTGACCCAGGCGCCCTATGATGCATTGCTGACGCTGACCGACGATCTGCGCGCGTAAACCAGCCTTTGAATTTTCTTGCAACTTTCGCTTGCTGCAACGACTCTCATATTTATCGATATCAAGCCTTGAAAACAGCCCACTGGGGCGGCATGTTCTGCTTAGAGCTTAGCGCAGCATATGAAGCATAAGGAGTGCACATGAACTTGATCTACAACAGCGAGCAATACAGCGTGGTCGAATTCGGGGCCGACGACGACCGCGAGGCATTGCGCTTTGGCGGCTATGAAATCATGGACAAGCCCGGCAAGCGGGAAATCTTTATCGGCGGAACATTGGCCGAAGCTTTTCGCAAAAACGTCGAAACCCTGATCGCCACCGAACCGAGCGTCGAAGATATTGATGCCTTCTTAGGGAATTATGATTTGTTGATGAGTCAGCCGGTAGTATTTCATTGACCTAAAATTTTCTGGCAACCTGCATTCCCGTAATGTGCATCCCGGCAAGCAGACGCCGACTTCCTGATTATCGGGAATAGGTATCTGCGCCTGCCGCAACGCAATCGATGATGCCGAATCGGAACCCGGTCGAACGTTGATTGCGATAGTCCCTTCATTTCCATATTTCAACCGTAAAACACAAGCCGATCACCTATGGCATGATGACGCGCACTTGTTCACTGAGGCGCATCGATGGATCAATTACTCATAAAACGGAAATTTCAATAACAGTTAAAGGCAGCGGCAATATCAACCTGGCCGGCAGCTACGTTTGTGTCGGCGCATAATGCTTTGAAAAATATTGAAAATGGCCCTGATACATTTCGATACGAAATAAAAGTGATTGAATCGAACATTTGCAGAACGACCAGGCGTTTTTTACATCTAATTTGCATGGACATTGTTACCAAAGGCGCGGCGAAACGCTTGATAATTTCGTTATTTCCGATCATGCTAATGACGGGCTGTGCAATAGCGCCGTATGATCCTTATTCCGGCTATTCGACTTACAACAGCCCTTATGGACAGGGCGTTTATGCAGTGCCGCCGGTTTATCCCAGTCCGGGAGTTACATTCGGGTTAGGCGTTCATGGCGGATACGGTTCGCAGGACGGCGGGCATTATGGCGGCAGCCATGGAAGCGGACACGCAGGAGGATACGGCGGAGGGCATGGAGGCGGACATGGGCGCTGATTGCTGAAACAGGTTAGATGTAAAAAAGCCCGCTCTTCTTACGAAGACGGGCTTTTTTACATGAATTGGTGCTGGTATATTTCCCGACCGCCAGCCCCGGTAGTAGACGCCGGTAAATTGGCGCTAGAAACTGCTCATCTGTAGAGCAGGTGCATAGATTAGCAAAATGCTGTTACAGGAGTTTGACATTGCGCAAATGAATGTAGAAATTCGTGCAAGCAAGCGAGGCAGTTGACGCATTATTAAGGTAGCAACAAGGGAGTCGGGGTCAATCCGGCCCGATACAGAAGATAGCGATCGGCTGGAAAGCTAGTTTTCATGCGGGTGTGGTGAATAGTTTCAGGTTTTGTGTACTAACCTGTGTACTAATAGCTTTCTATAACTATCGGATGACTTCCTCGTGTAGACGGCAAAAATGGATTGAAAGCTTCATGACGAAAAGATAGAAGCCAACTTGGCTTAAGGTAAAAAGTTTTTGGCGGTCAGCTTCTGCGATGTAATGAGGCAAAGGAATTGTATGAAGGTCATCGAATAATGAAATGTGTTCTTCATCGAGCATTCCGCCACGAGGGAGATAAAAAATTGTAGTGATTTTTTGTCTGCGTATTGCCTCAAGCTTAGCTGCAATCTGTTGATCCGACAATCCAGCGTTGGTCAATACTGCAGCATATCGCGATAGAGAGATAAGTGGGGCAAACGTTACCTTGGCAGCAGGGCTGTTAAGTTCTTCCACGTGCAATAGAGACCGCATGATCGAAGTTGAGGGTATTGCGATAGATGGCTCGTGAGATACATGGCTCATTGCCGGCGCGCATACAGTTCAGTGCGATGGAACGCAGTCGGGCAAGAAT
>DAIDBD010000113.1 GCA_027310305.1 Herminiimonas sp. | reverse complement strand
TCCAGATGTTCAATGATCGCGTTGTGATCGTGATGCAGCCGGCAATAATCGAAATCGGTTTTATAGATCGCGGTAATCACGCGCTCGCGTGACATCAGGTCGCGATGCATTTCTTCCAGCACCGGATTGCGCAGCATGCTTGCCAGCACCAGGTGAAACTGGATACCCAGTTCATCGGCGAGCCGGTGATCACCGGCGGCTTCGGCCTGCTGCTGGCGCTGCGTATGCGCTTGCAGCGCGGCGATGTCCTGCGGCGTGATGGTCGGCGCGATCGCTTCGATAAATCCTTTTTCCAGTACGATCAGCGCTTCAAACAGATAGTGCGCTTCTTCCAGCGTTGGCCGCGATACGAAGGCGCCGCGATTCGGTTCGATCGTAATCAGCTTCCCTTTTTCCAGCCGGATCAACGCTTGCCGGACCAGTGTGCGGCTGATGCCGAAAATCTTCGCCAGGTCGCGTTCATTCAGTTTCGCGCCCGGCAGCAGCCGGTGCTGAAAGATGGCATTGGCGATACGGTCGACTATTTCCTCAGTGCGCATACAGTTTGGTTCTTCCGGAGCAATGGGCAGGCCGCTGTCGAACCCTGCACCTTCGCCACGATGACTGGTCGGGCGCGATGCGATCGTACCGGGCTTCCGGCGAGCAAGCTGCAAAAAATCCGGGCCATTATCTCACAAGGATTTTCGCAGGGCAGTGCGTTCGGAGTTCGAGGTCAATGTCGAAAAACATCGCGAATGCGAACGCGTAAAAATATTTTTGGAATACCATTGTATTAGTTTGGTATACCATTTACAGTGCAATTGTGCGTGTCATAAAGAACGGAAAATAGTGCAAGAAGGCGCTATTGAAGCCGCCGGCACACACGAAAACCAACTGATTTCCGACCAATTCATGACGGGAGAGGTGACATGGCAAATTTTACAAGACGCGATTTTCTGAAACAGGTTTCAGCCGGCGGAGTGCTTGTGGCAGGCGGCGGCATGGGAATGAATGGATATGCGCAAGAGGTGTTGAAAGTCGGCATCGCGTATGTATCGCCAGTGGCCGACGTCGGCTGGACCAAGACGCACGACCTGGCGCGGCAGGCGATGGAAGCGGCCTTTCCCGGCCGTATCAAGACCACTGCGGTGGCAAACGTGGTGCAAGTCGCCGACGCGGAACGCGTGTTTCGCGACCTGGCGCTGCAAGGCAACAAACTGATTTTCGGCACCAGCTTTTCACAGCAGACGCCGATACACAAGGTCGCGCAAACCATGCCGGGTACGGTGTTCGAACATTGCAGCGGCATCAAATCGGCCAAGAATGTCGGCACGTTCGAAGCGCGTTATTACGAAGGCACCTATCTTGCCGGCATCGTCGCCGGCAAGATGAGCAAGAGTAATGTCATCGGCTTCGTCGGCGGCTTCCCGGTGCCCGATGTAGTCGGTCCGGCCAATGCACTGATGCTGGGCGCGCGTAGCGTCAATCCAAAGATCACCTGCAAGACCATTTGGCTCAATTCCTGGTATGACCCGGGCAAGGAGCGCGATGCCGCGAAGACGCTGATCAGCCAGGGCGCCGATGTGGTGATCTCGATGACCGATACGCCGACCACGGTGCAGGTCGGCGAGGAACTCAATGTCTGGACCATCGGTTACGCCAGCGACATGAGCAAGTACGGTCCGAAAAAACATCTGACTTCGTTCGTCGTCGACTGGAGCAGCTATTACATTGGTGCGGCGAGGGAAGTGTTGGCCGGTACCTGGAGCTCGAAACATCGCTGGGACGGCTTGAGCGCCGGCGTGGTGAAAATGTCGCCGTACAACAGCGCGATTCCGAAAGAGGTGGTCGCGCTGGCCAACGAAAAGCAGCAAGCGATCATCGCCGGCACGCTGCATCCGTTCGCCGGGCCCATCAACGACCAGGGCGGCAAACAGCGCGTCGCGAAAGGCGCGGTACTGCCGGATAGCGAGATCAAGAGCATCAACTGGTTGGTGGAAGGCATGAGCGGCCTCGGCTGATCGTCGCGGCACTCCCAAGACTGTCATTCATGCAGACGTGAATGACAGATGACAAGTAATGTCCGCAGCGATCGGACCGGCATCCGCACGCCGGTCGCTGACGACGATGAAATCGAAATCCATCATGACTACGCTTACTGTCAAAGTAAAACAAATCCAGCAGCAAGCGCTGGATATCAAATCGTTCCTGCTGGTCGGCCCCGAAGGCGGCGCGTTACCCGCATTCACGCCCGGCTCGCATATCGATGTGCATGTCGGCGCCGGCCTGGTGCGGCAGTACTCGCTGTGCAACGGCCCCGGCGAGCGTGACGGTTATCTGATCGCCGTCAAGCGCGAGCCCGAGTCGCGCGGCGGCTCGCGCGGCATGCATGCGCTGCAGGAAGGCGATGCCATTGCCATCAGCGCGCCGCGCAACAATTTTGCGCTCGATCCATCGGCCAGGCGCCATGTGCTGCTCGGCGGCGGCATCGGCATCACGCCGCTGCTGTCGATGGCGCAGCATCTGCAAGCGGGCAACGCATCGTTCGAGCTGCATTACTTTTCGCGTTCGGCGGCGCATACCGCCTTTCACAGCCTGCTGTCCGGGCCGGAATTGAAAGATCGCGTCACGCTGAACCACGGCTTCGATCCGGATGCATTGCGGGCGTACTTGCAACGTCTGCTGGGGCAGCGCGCAGACGGTGCGCACCTGTACTTTTGCGGACCGCAAGCTTTCATGGAACTGATAGCAAGCTGTGCGGCGCCGTCCTGGCCGCCTGACAGCGTGCACCTTGAATACTTCGCCGCCGATCCGGCAGCGCTGGCCGGACCGCAGCAAGAATTCCGCATCCGGCTGGCGAAGAGCGGTGCGACCTATGCGATACCGGCCGGCGTGCCCATTACCGAGGTGCTCGCCGCTCACGGCTGCGCCATCGAGACATCGTGCGAGCAGGGCGTCTGCGGCACCTGCCTGACCGGCGTGCTCGACGGCGTTCCCGACCATCGCGACGTGTACCTCACCGATGCGGAGAAAAGCGCAGGCAACAAGATATTGCCCTGCGTGTCGCGCGCAAAAACTGCGCTGCTGGTACTCGATCTCTAATACTGAATACATGGAAAACACAAGGAACAAGCTCGTGAATACACTCAACGAAAACAAGGAAACCGGTGGCTGGGCGCCGGTGATGCCATCCGACCAGGTGCCGCCAGGCCAGATCATCCAGGCGCTGCTGCATGGCCAGGAACTGGCATTGTGGCGCAATGCGCAACACGCGGTGCAGGCATGGGAAAACCGCTGCCCGCACCGCGGCACGCGCTTCACGATGGGCCGTATCGTCGACGACCAGTTGTCATGCGCATACCACGGCTGGCGTTTCGGCAGCGGCGGACAATGCACCGCGATCCCCGCGCATCCGAACATGACGCCGCCGAAATCCATCTGCGCGAAAACTTACGCGGTGATAGAGCGCCACGGCATGATCTGGGTCGCGCTCGGGCAACCGGCGGACGACGCTCCAGCCGTACCGGCGCTGGCCGACAGCGCGCGGCGCGTGCTGTTCTGCCGCAGCTTCGTCACCTATGGCGACGCGCATGAGGTGAGCGTGCAACTGCGCGCGCGCACGCCATCCATGCACGGCGACCACGATGCCGGCGTACTGATCGACGACAGCGACCCGGATGCGCTTGCGATCCTGCTGATACAACCGATGACCCCGCGCAAGTCGGTGGTGCACCTGTGGCTGAGCTGCAGCGCAGCGGTCGGCAGCGACATCGAGTTGCGGCAACGGCACATTGCGCATTTCAAGCGGCAACGGCGCGACATCGAAGCGGCGCTTGCAGCGTGATTGCCACGATAAACCCAATGGAGAGGGCCATGGAAAAAGAACTGGATAGCAACGTACTGAATGAATGGTTTGCGGTGTCGCCCGCAAGCCGACTCGACAGCGCCGAGCCGGTGCATACGACCTTGCTGGGCACGCCTATTGCGTTATGGCGCGACCGCGAAGGCGCGTTGCATGCCGCCGGCCGCATGGAAGGCTGGCAGCATGGGGACAAATACCGGGTGCAGCAGCGCTACGGTTTCATCTGGGTATGTCTCGGCACACCGCGCAAGGAGTTGTTCGCACTGCCGGAGTTCGACGAACCCGGACGGCGCTTCATCAATGCCGGCACATTCGGCGTCAAGACCTCGGGCCTGCGCATCATTGAAAACTTCCTCGACATGGGGCACTTCCCCTATGTCCACACCGATATCCTGGGCAAGGACCCGCATAGCGAGGTCGCCGACTACAAGATCACTACCGATCCCGACACCGGCGAAATCTGGGCCACAGAATGCCGCTTCTGGCAGCCGAAAGCGGCTGCATCGGCCGACGGCGGGCTGGATGTTGCGTACACCTACCGGGTCACGCAAGCGTTTTCGGCGATCCTGTATAAAACCTGCCCGGCGCGCGAGGGTGCGCGCGATGTGATCGGCGTCTACGTGCAGCCGGTCAGCGAAGACGAGTGCAAGGCCACGCTGTGGCTGCTGCTGTTCGACGACGACGCGAGCGACACCGAAATCATCGGCTTCCAGCAAACCATTTTTGCGCAAGACCGGCCTATCCTCGAAAACCAGTTGCCGAAGCTGCTGCCGCTTGGCATGAAGTCGGAAATCCCGACGCGTGCCGATGCCGGGTCGATGGCGTACCGGCGCTGGCTGCGCGAGATCGGCATGCAATACGGCGTGCAAAAAACCGCATGATGCCTATCGAAAGTGGAGAAGATTGAATGATCAAACTGTACAACTACGAGCTGTCGGGTAACTGTTACAAACTGCGCCTGCTGATGAACATGCTCGGCGTGCGTTATGAAGCGGCGCCCGTCGATTTCTATCCCGGCAAAAAACACAAGTCGGCGGACTTCCTGGAGATCAATCCGTTCGGCCAATTGCCGGTGCTGGAGGATGGCAAGCTGCGCTTGCGCGACGCCCAGGCGATCCTGATGTATCTCGCCGTGCGTTACGATCCCGCCCGCCGCTGGTTTCCGGAGGATGCGGCGACCATCGGCCGCATCGCGATGTGGCTGGCGACCGCCGACGACGTCACCCGCACCGCATCGGCGGCCCGGTTGCATGATGCGCTCGGCTACGATCTGGACATCGACAACGCGCGCCGCGGCGCGCACCAGCTGTTCCGCATCATCGATGAACACCTGTCCGACATGGAAGTGGTCGGGCAGCACTGGCTGGCATGCGATCACGCGACGATCGCCGATATCGCCTGCTTTCCGTACATCGCGATGTCGGACGAGGGCGGCATACCGCGCGACGATTATCCGGCAATCCGGCGCTGGATCGAACGCGTAAAGCGCTTGCCGGGATTCATCGGCATGCCGGGCATTTTCGAACCCGGCCTTTAAACAATCGGAACACAGAAGGGACTCTCAAATGGATGTACGCGCAGCAGTATGTTATGAGGCGGGCCAACCGCTGGTGATTGAAACCGTGCAACTGGAAGGACCGCGGCATGGCGAAGTGCTGGTCGAGATCAAGGCCAGCGGCGTGTGCCATACCGATGAATTCACCCGCTCCGGCGCCGATCCGGAAGGACTGTTCCCGGCGATCTTCGGCCATGAAGGCGCCGGCATCGTGGTCGAGGTCGGCCCCGGCGTCACGTCGCTGAAACCGGGCGACCATGTGATACCGTTGTACACGCCGGAATGCCGCGGCTGCAAGACTTGCCTGTCGCAAAAGTCGAACCTGTGCACATCGATCCGCGCCACCCAAGGCAAGGGTGTGATGCCGGACGGCACCAGCCGCTTTTCGATCAACGGCAAAAAAATCCACCATTACATGGGCTGTTCGACCTTCGCTAATTACACCGTGCTGCCGGAAATCGCACTGGCGAAGATCCGCGAAGATGCGCCGTTCGACAAGGTCTGCACTATCGGCTGCGGCGTCACCACCGGCATCGGCGCCGTGATCCATACCGCCAAGGTCGAAGCCGGCGCCAACGTGGTGGTGTTCGGCCTCGGCGGCATCGGCTTGAACGTGATCCAGGGCGCGCGCCTGGTCGGCGCCAACAAGATCATCGGCGTCGACATCAATCCGGCGCGCAAGGAACTGGCGGAATCCTTCGGCATGACGCATTTCGTCAATCCGAAAGAGTTGAACGGCGAAGATCTGGTCGCGTACCTGGTCGGACTGACCGACGGCGGCGCCGACTACAGTTTCGAATGCGTCGGCAACACCACGCTGATGCGGCAGGCGCTGGAATGCTGTCATCGCGGCTGGGGCGTGTCGGTGGTGGTCGGCGTGGCCGGCGCCGGCCAGGAAATCAGCACGCGGCCGTTCCAGTTGGTGACCGGCCGCGTCTGGAAAGGCACCGCGTTCGGCGGCGTGCGCGGCCGCACCGAAGTGCCGAAGATCGTCGACTGGTACATGGAGGGCAAGATCAAGATCGATCCGCTGATCACGCATCTGCTGCCGCTGGAAAAGATCAACGACGCGATCCGCATGATGCATAGCTAGCCGCATCCAACTGACTACAGACGGTCACGGCCCCTATCTGAATGCTGTTGAAAAGGTGTTCGGCGGCGCGGTTGACTACGCGATGTTGGTCAAGGTCTATGGCGAAGAAAGCCACGGGCAAAAGCGTTACAGCCCGGCTGCATTTGTCGGCGCAGAAAAACGCCGGATCAACGGCAATCCAGATATGAAAGAAGTTTCGACCTCATACGTCGAACGTCAAAACCTGACTATGCGCATGGGGATGCGCCGGTTCACACGCTTGACGAACGGTTTCAGCAAGAAAATCGAAAACTTGGAACATGCGGTTGCGCTGCACTTCATGCATTACAACTTTGCACGGATTCATAAGACACTGAAAACTACGCCAGCCCTCGAAGCCGGAGTTGCGGACAAGCTTTGGAGTCTTGAAGACATTGCTAAGTTGCTGGATTGATTCCCGCCGCGCAACTGCAAAATGGCCCTTGAAAAAGTCTTTGCCTGCACCATCTTATATTTGGGTCTATAGCTCAGCGGAAGAGCGGCTGATTGAAAATCAGTGCGACGGGGGTTCGACTCCCCCTAGATATTTAGACGCCCAGCTTCGTGCTGGGCGTTGGCATTTCAAGCTGTTACATTCAAACTGAGACACTACCGGAAATCGCTGCAGTAAGCTTCTTTGCTTTCACTGTGTTACCTGAAGACGATGCAAGGGCAGGCGCTTTCGTAACGGTTCGGGCAACAGGTTTCCGCGTCTGCGCCGCGTGCAGCGTCTGTTGATGTTCACCCAGATTGAATACGCTCACCGCCTGCAACAGGTTCTGCGCCTGATCCAGCATGCTTTCCGCTGCGGCGGCCGCCTGTTCCACCAGCGCCGCATTCTGCTGTGTCATTTCATCCATTTGCGTGATCGCGCGATTGATTTCTTCGATGCCGGTGCTTTGCTCCTGGCTCGCTGCGGTGATCTCACTCATGATGTCGGCCACATGCTTGACCGATATGACGATTTCATCCATCGTCGAACCGGCTTGATCGACCAATCTGCTGCCGGCATCGACCTTTTCGACCGAATCATCGATCAGGGATTTGATTTCCTTGGCCGCTCCGGCGGAACGCTGCGCCAAGGTGCGCACTTCGGCTGCCACTACCGCAAAGCCCCTGCCTTGTTCGCCGGCGCGCGCCGCTTCGACGGCCGCATTCAATGCCAGGATATTGGTCTGGAAAGCAATGCCGTCGATCACGCCGATGATGTCGACAATCTTGCGCGAGCTTTCCTTGATCGAACCCATCGTGTGGACAACCTGGCCAACCACTTCACCGCCGCGCATCGCGACATCGGATGCGGAAACCACCAGTTGATTCGCTTGTCGCGCATTGTCCGCATTTTGTTTCACGGTCGACGTCAATTCTTCCATAGACGAGGCGGTTTCTTCCAAGGAACCGGCTTGCGATTCGGTGCGGGAAGAAAGATCGGCATTGCCGGCGGCGATTTCGCGTGCCGCGACATCC
>DAIDBD010000108.1 GCA_027310305.1 Herminiimonas sp. | reverse complement strand
CCATCACGTGCGTGATGTCGTCATGTTGGAAGATGCATGCCGCATTCGGGAGCAGCCGGGCATTCTTGCCCGACTGCGTTCCATCGCACTGAACTGTATGCGCGCCGGCAATGAGCCATGTATCTCACGAGCCATCTATCGTACCCTCAACTTCGATCATGCGGTCTCTATTGCACGTGGAAGAACTTAACAGCCCTGATTCGCATTTGAATTTGGTTGCAGATCGCCACGAAAAGTACGTATAGGGGTCTGCTCATGAAACGAAAAAATCGTACGCTTACTCATAAGACGGAAATTTCAATAACAGTTTTGGCTCTTTATGTATTCCGGGGTCTTACCGCACTAACAACTGGACGAGGGAAGACAAGAGAGTCTTTCCCCGTTTTCTGACGTTGTGCACGAACTCGAAGAAGCCCAGATACAAGGGGAGTTTTTCTTGTGAAATTCCCCGGTGCGGCCTGGGCCACGACCGCAGTGCGGACCAGAATCCTTCCATCGTATTGACGTGCACCTCATGGAAGCCGTCGCCATCATCGTCGCGCGCATATTCGCCGCGACCATGACAAACGGATTGATGCCGGTAGCCCCATTGTTCAAGTCGCGCATAAATATCGTACTCATCCGTATTGATCAGCGTGCCGGCGGCGATCGTGACCTTGATCAACGGTTCAATCGTCTTTTGTTTCACGTTCTCCAGCATCCGGATGACGACGCTGCCGCCACGCTCAATCATGCCGAACACGGGCGGTTTTTCTTTTTCCAGCGTGCCGCGCCCTCGGGCGCCTTTCAACCGGTTGCGTCGTCCCGGGCGGTTCTTTTTTTGACGGCTTCAGGCTGGCCTTTATGGCCCGCTACGACGTACACTTCGTCGCATTCCACTTCGCCCGACAACGCCGTTTCCGGCTTCTGTTCCACCACCCCAGAGCGCAATACTTCGGCCATACGGTGCGCATCGCCCTTGTTTAGATTCAATTCCTGCGCGATTTGCCGCGTCGATAAATTCAGCCCGAGAAAGTACAGAAATATCATCCACACCTTCAGCGGCTGATGGTGCCCCGCAAACACCGTATTCGTCAGATCATCAAATCGCTTGCCGCACCCTTTGCATTCATAGCGCTGGCGACCCGCCTCCTGTTCATCCCGCCCGCGCTTGACGATCTCCTTTGCCGCGCAGTGTGGGCACTTTACCTCGCTTCCCCATCTCAACTTCCTGACCGCTTCATAGCAGCGTTCATCATCTAGTAAATTCTGAATCCGCAGTTCCATTTCTTCGCGCTCCGCATCAACTTCACGCTTTTTTTGACATCGCCGCCTTTTCAGCGTTCATGACCCTGAAACACATAAAGAGCCCTTTTTTTAGTGTCCACGCTGATAATCGGGTCACCGCGCCCGGTGAACTGCTCGCGTTGCGCGGTGATGTGCTCAAACTGGTCGTTACGTTGGAGCGGCGATGCCTGACGTCCTTCGGCGCGTCGCGCATTCGCCTTGGGCGAGTAGTCCATCTTGCGCAACAGCTTGGCCACGGTGGTACGGCTGGCGGGATGCCCGACTGCCGCTAGTCTGGCACTGAGCGCGCGCAACGAACTGCGCTTGGCTTTAGGACGCTGCCCCATTGGGTCGCCTGCGGTTTCAGCTGCCAGCAGCGTCTCCAAGACAGCCTCCAGTTCGGGATCCTCGACATCGAGCGCCAGACGGCCGCCGCCTGGTGCACGCAAGCCTTTGTCGGGACAGGGAGCCAAGCTCGATTTGAGTTCGCGGCATCCGCGCCGAATGGTCATGGGACTCAAGCCGGTGATGTGGGCCAGCAAGCGCTGGCCGCCATGGCCAATATGCAGGGCTTCGAGTGCGGCGAACCAGCGTCGCTGCGGCTCATTCAAGCGACTGAGAAACAAATTGATTTGATGGTGATAGGCGCGATCCGCGTAAGGCTTGTGGGTGCGGCATTTCGCACACTCGCAACGATGCACTGGCATGGAAGTCATGCTCAACTCCTTCTACTACGACCCACCTCTATGCTGCGCTTATACGACAAAAAGCGCTATCTTGATTTCTGACAAGCCCTATTCGGCCATTGGAAATGGCTTTACCAAACCGCAATCACCGTGAATGCAACGCCGCCAGCACCTGCCCCTTCAGCGTCTTGATCAGCGCCGTTTCATCCGACGGCACGCCTTCCGGCGCGGTTTGCCTGCGATCGGCATAAAACAGTCCGAACGGGACTTTCTGCACGATCAGCGGCAGCACGATGAAGCTGGCCGCATCCGGCAACAATGCGCGATGCCAGGCGGGAATCAGCGCTCGGATTTTCGGATTGCCGGCGTCGGCAATCATCAGATCGGCGTCGTTCTCCATTGCCAGATGAAACAGGTCGCGCGCCGGCATCGCGGAGAATGCGAAACCGGCCTGGCGCGCCGCGTTGTTTTCGCCCAGCGCAATGCGGGCGCGGAACTGATTGCTCTTGATGTCTTTCAGGCATACGGTGGCAAAACTGAAACCCATGCTGTGATACAGGGTTTCCAGCGCCAGCATGATCAGGTCGTTGACCTTGCAGCGTCCGGACGCGGTCATTTCGGTCACGTCCTGCACGCCCGCCAGCAACAGGTCGCGCGCATTGACCGGTTTTCCGCTGGTATGACGCGCATCGATCCGCAGATTGTCGTGGCCGATGGTCACCATCAGCAATTCGCCGGGCAAGCCTTCCTCCGCCGCAGCGCTTTGCGGCTGGTCCGCAGCCGGCGGCGTTTCGTCCGATTCTTCCGGTTCGTCGGGCGACAGCATCGGATCCGCATTATTGGTCAGCACGCGTGTTTCATGCACTACGGTGGTCAGCAATTCGGCGAGCTTTTCCTGATCCAGATTCAGCGCGGCGCCGAAACGCGCCAGCAGTCCCCTGCCGGCGGCATCCTGCATGTGCGGAATCAGCGTGGCGGCGGCGGTGCTGAATGCGGCGACCTGCTGCAGCCACTCCTGCCGGTTCCTGGCGGGTTTCAACACGCCCGGCGCAAGCGGCGACAGCGCCTGGATGATCGTGTCGGGAATCTGCCATTCCTGCAGCACGGATTCGCCCAGCAGGTCGAAACTGCAGCCCAGCACCTGCATCGATGCCTGCGTCGGCGTGTGCGAGCCGTTTTCAATCAATGCGGCAATTTCGCCGTACAGCGCATGATCGTGCGCCGCCACCAGCAGCCGTCCCATGTTCTTGAACAGCGCGGCCACCGCCGCTTCTTCCGCGTCCTTGAAATGACTGCGCCGCGCCAGTTCGCGCCCGACGACGCTGGCGCTCAACGCAGTGGCCAGTTCGGTGCGCACACTCTGCGCGCGCTTGCCGGACATGCCGTCCACCAGCAGCATCGCCAGCGCACTGGTCTTGACGGTATCGAAACCGAGCAGAAATATCGCCTTCGAAATCGTGGTGACCGGCGTGCCCGAAACAGTGCGGTAGCACACGGTGTTGGAAAGCCGCAAAATCTTTTGCGACAGCGCCACGTCCGACAGGATGAAATGGGCCAGATCGTGCACCGCCTCGTCGTCCGACGAAGCAAGCTGCACCACGCGCGACACCGAACTGCCGAGCGCCGGCAAGTCCGTATCGCTGCTGATTTTTTTTAACAAAAGGTCGCGTGCGGCGTGCGCTTCAGCGCTGGGAACAACAGAGACAGCAGGCATATTCGATCCAGTGCTATTCACGATTATTTACTGATATACCGCCTGTCCACGAAAGGCACGAAAAGCACGAAAAGTTTCAAAGCATGGTTTTCCCGACTGCTTTTTCATGTCTTTCGTGCTTTTCGTGGACCATGCCTTCCTCGTCAAGAACGCGCGACATCGGTCATTTAAAATTCTTCCCAGTCTTCGCCATGGACATTCGCAATCCGTTTCGGCGGCTTGACCTCGGACCTTGTTTTCGGCGTTACAGCGACAGGTCTTGCCATGGCCGGTACCGTCCTGGCTGGCGTCGACACCGCAGCTTTTTTGCATGCACGATCTCCGTGCCGCCCTGCAATTTGAATACGCTCACCGTCTGCGCCAGCTTCACCGATTGCTCGCGCATGCTTTCCGCGGCGGCGGCAGCCTGCTCCACCAATGCCGCATTCTGCTGCGTCATTTCATCCATGTGATTGATGGCGCGGTTGACCTCTTCTATCCCGGCGCTTTGCTCGCGGCTTGCGGCGGTAATCTCTTTCATGATGGCCGCCACGCGTTCGACCGATTCGACGATCTCGCTCATCGTGTTGCCGGCCTGATCGACCAGTCTGCTGCCGACGCCGACTTTTTCCACCGAGTTTTCGATCAGCGACTTGATTTCCTTGGCGGCGCCGGCCGAGCGCTGCGCCAGGCTCCTGACTTCGGCCGCGACCACCGCAAAGCCGCGTCCCTGTTCGCCGGCGCGCGCCGCTTCGACCGCCGCATTCAGCGCCAGGATATTGGTCTGGAACGCGATGCCGTCGATCACACCGATGATGTCAACGATCTTGCGCGAGCTTTCCGTGATCGAACCCATCGTATTGACGACCTGCCCGACCACCTGCCCGCCCTTGACCGCGAAGTCGGAAGCCGAGATCACCAGCAAATCGGCCTGATGCGCATTTTCCGCGTTTTGCCGGACGGCCGAAGTCAGCTCTTCCATCGATGAAGCGGTTTGTTCCAGCGCGCCGGCTTGCGACTCGGTGCGCGACGACAGGTCGGCGTTGCCGGTGGCGATTTCGTCCGATGCGGTTGCCATCGCCGCGGTGCCGCCTCTGACCTCGCTCACGATGCTGAGCAGGCTTTCATTCATGTCCTTGAGAGACTGCAGCAGCTCGCTGACTTCATCTTTGCCGACCACATCCAGCTGCGACGTCAGTTCGCCGGCAGCAACCCGCCTGGCAACGGATACCGCTTCGCGCAACGGATAAGTGATGCTGCGCGTCAGCATCCAGGCCAGAACAATGCCGGCAACCAGCGCGGCAAGTCCCATCGCAACGAACAGATACAACAGCCTTGTGCCTGCCGCCGCGGCGTTGTCGAGCGTTGCGCGAACCGCTGCTTGCTGCAACTCGACCAGCTTGTCGATTTCCACCACGGCCTGCTGGTTGAGCGCATCGATGCTGGAGGCAATCAAGGCGGCTGCCGCTTCAGTCCGGTAATCCTGCACCATCTTGACGGCTTCCTGCAAAGGCGCTTCGGTTTTCCGATCCAGCTCGACGATTTCGTCGGCGATTTTTTTCTCGGCATCGTTCAGCCCGAGCAATGCCAGCTCGTCGTGCGCTTTTGCGAAACGCTTGCGCTGCTCCTGATACCTGGCCTCCGCTTTTTTCATGGCGGCGGAATTGGCTTGCAGCCCGATATTGCGCATCGCGATGCCACCTTCCAGCACCGCGCTTTTCATCGCGATGGCCAGTGCCGCCTTCGCATTGGCCCGTTGCAGGCCTCCGATCAGCTTTTGCCTGCTGCTTTCGCTGGACAAGCTGCCGGCAACCAGTACCGAGATCAGCATCGTCAATATGATCCCAAAACCGATGCCCAGCCGGGCGCCGATCCGAACGGTGCGTAAACTCATGTCATTTCCTTAAAAAATTCTTACTCTTTCAATGCCGTGCCAAACGGCACTTCGGTTACTGCTTCCGGCAACCTCGACAGGATCATCAGTTCCACCCGCCGGTTGCGCAGTCGGCCTTCGGCGGTATCGTTGGAGCCGACCGGCTGGTTCGATCCGTGCCCGATCGCCACCAGGCGATTTTCGCCGATGCCGTTTTCCACGAACAACCGCACCACGCTGCTGGCGCGCACCGCCGACAGTTCCCAATTGGAAGGAAACATCGCATTGTTAATCGGCAGATTATCGGTATGCCCTTCCACCTGTATCGCGTGCGTATCGTTCTTCAGCACCAGCGCCACCGCCTTCAACGTCTGATCGGACTGGCTCGAAAGCCTGGCTTCGCCGGGCGCGAACAGCACGCTCGCATTGATTTCGACGCTGACGCCGTGCGGCGTTTGCGTAACCCTTACCTTGCCCTCGCTGACGAGCGGCGACAGCACCTTCAGCAAATTGCGCGCGATCACGGTCATCGCTTCGCGTTCGCGCCGCAACGCGGCTTCCCCGGTACGCTTTTTCGGCAGCGGCAACGACCGCAGCGGCGGCACCGGAAACGCCGGCAATGCCGGCGGCATCGGCTCCCTGATCACCGGCGCGTGCGGTGGCAAAATCTTGCCGAACGCATTGCCGAGAGAATCCGCAAGCACGCGGTATTTGCCTTCATTGACCGAGGAAATCGCATACATCACGACGAAAAACGCGAACAGCAGCGTGATGAAATCGGCATACGAAACCAGCCATCGTTCGTGATTTTCGGGCTCTTCTTCATATTTTTTTCGCGCCATGATCAATGAGTTTTCAGGAAATAAATGACGACCCAGCTTATTGACGTATTCATTTCAAATAAATCCCCATCCGCTCTTCGATCATCCGCGGATTCTCGCCGACCGCGATGCCGACGAACGCATCGACCAGCACTTCGCGCTTGCGCACTTCGCGGTTGACCAGCGTCTTGAGCTTGTGGCCGATCGGCAGGAAAACCAGATTGGCCAATCCGACGCCGTAAATGGTCGCCACGAACGCGACCGCGATGCCGCCGCCCAGACGGCCCGGATCGGACAGGTTTTCCATCACATGGATCAGGCCCAGCACCGCGCCCAGGATGCCGACGGTCGGCGCATAGCCGCCGGCGGCTTCCCACACTTTCACGGCCGACCGCTCGCGGGTTTCGTAGGCCGAGATTTCCTGATCCAGCAGTTCGCGCATCTTGAGCGGATCGACGCCGTCGATGATCAGGCGCAAGCCCTGTTCGACGAACGGGTCGCGCAAATTGCCGATAAAGCGCTCCAGGCTGAGCAAGCCTTCGCGCCGCGCCGTGGCGCTCCACAAACCCATGTTGTGCAGCAGCGCCACGAAATTGTCATCCGGCTGCACGAACACCCATTGCGCCATTTTCACGCCGCGCACGAAACTGGGCATGCCGCTTTGCAGAAGCACCGCACCCAGCGTCCCGACTACCACGATCACGAATGCGGCAGGCTGCAGCAGCGAGCCGGCATGGCCGCCTTCCAGCAACTGCCCCAGCAGGATGCCGCCCAGCGCCAGTACCAGGCCGGCTACGCTACCCCAGTCCACGCCTTTTCCCTCAAACCTGCGCGCATGCGCGCGATCGCCTGGCCATGCAACTGGCACACGCGCGATTCCGATACGCCCATCACCGCGCCGATTTCCTTCAGGTTCATTTCCTGTTCGTAGTACAAGCCCATCAGGATTTTTTCCCGTTCGGGCAACGCTTCGATCGCCTCGATCACCGCGTCGCGGAAACCGCTGTTCATCAGGCTTTGCAGCGGATCGTCCGACGCATCGGTGCAATAGCGGTCGAGAAAATGCTCGTTGCCTTCGCCTTCGTGGAAATCCTCGTAATACACCAGCTGATGGCCGCCGCCGTCGCTCAGCATCTCTTGATAAGCCGGCAGCGACAGCTTGAGCTGCGCGGCGACTTCGCTTTCATTGGGCGAACGGCCGAGGCGCTGCTGCAGCGTGTTCATCGCGACTTCGATCTTGCGCATGTTCTGGCGCATGCTGCGCGGCATCCAGTCGCTGCTGCGCAATTCGTCCAGCATCGAACCGCGAATCCGCTGCACCGCGTAAGTCTCGAATTGAGCGCCGTGGTTTTCTTCATAACGGTTGACCGCATCGAGCAAGCCGATCATGCCGGCCTGGATCAGGTCGTCCACTTCGACGCTGGGCGGCAGCTTGGCTTTCATCAGGTGCGCCAGTTTTTTCACCAGCGGCGCATGCTGCGCAAGCAGTTGGTTCTTGTCGGCTTTTCCTTCTACGGTGTACATGCGTCAGGCTCCGGGAAAAGCGCCGGCGGCCGGCGCGAAACGTCCGGCCAGATGGCGGAATGCGACCGACGCGCCGGCCATCGGAAACGCATCGATCACGCTGCGCCCCAGCCGCGCGGCGCGCGTCAGATGTTCATCGGCCGGCACCGAGCCGATCGAACGGAGCTGGACCGCGAGATAGCGGCTGGCCGCCTGTTCCATGTTGCGGTACACCACTTGCGCATTCCGGTCGGATGCGCCGGTCACCAGCACGCTGAACGGGCGCTTCCCCAGCCGTGCGTTGAGGCGCTTGATGATCGAATAGGCAGACTTGATCGACGCGGCGCCGGTCGATACCTGCACCACGATTTCGCCGTCGGCCATCGCCGGCAACGGAAACGAATCGTCGTCGCCCAGCTCCGCATCGACCACGACGATATCGGTTTGTTCCGCAAGCGTATTGAATGCGGCGGCAAGGCGTTGCGCCTGCTCGGCATCGTGCAACGTTGATGCCACCGGGCCGCGCGTCAATGTGGCAACGCCGAACCCCTGCGGCATTGCCTGCACCACATCATTCAGCGCGCGCTCCTGCCGCGCCACCTGCAACAGCGTCGCGCCGTCCGTTGCGCTGAGACGGGCGGCGACGCCGCGCGATCCGGAACACGCATCCAGCAGCAATACCGCGCTGCCGGCGCGCACCAGCGACGCACCCAGATTGACCAGCGTCGCGCTTTTTTCGTGGTCCGGCGTAGCCGATAAAAATGTGAAGACGCGCGGCCTCGGTCCGCCCAGAATGCGCCGCAAGCCTTCCGCCTGATCGAATTGAAAACTAGCCAAGAATCACCTCGCGCAGGCTTTTATCGTTCATCGCGCGCGCGGTATTGGCGATCACCAGCGGCAACTCGTCATCCTGATAACGGAACGGCGCGGTTTCGCGCTTGAGCTTGAACGCGCGGTCCACCAGATATTGTTGATTGGCGAGATGCAGGTCTTCCGGCACGCGCTGGCCGTTCGCAACGTAATACAGCTTCAGCTTCTGCCGGATCATCACATCGAGCACGCTGCCGATGGTCGCCGCCTCATCCAGCTTGGTCATGATGCAGCCGGCCAGCCCGTCGCCCCGATAGGCGCGCACCACTTCACTGAGCGTTTCGCCGGTCGACGTCGCGTTCAGGCACAGCAGCCGCTTGACCGGCATATCTGCGCCGGACAGCATCGCGACCTGCTCGGCCACCATCTGGTCGCGCTGGCCGGCACCGGCGGTATCGATCAGCACGGTATGCTTGTTCTTCAGTTCGTCGAGCGCAATCCGCAGATCGGCTTCGTCCTTCACCGAATGCACCATCACGCCCAGGATTTTGCCGTAGATGCGCAGTTGTTCGTAGCCGCCGATGCGATAGCCGTCGGTGGTGATCAATGCCAGCTTGCCGGCGCCGTGATGCATCACGCAGCGCGCCGCCAGCTTGGCGGTGGTGGTGGTCTTGCCGACGCCGGTCGGGCCGACCAGCGCGAACACGCCGCCTTTGTCGAGTATCTCGTTTTCATTGCCGACGGTCACCAGGTTGCGCGCCAGGATCGTCTTGATCCAGCTCATGCCGCGCTGCGTCTTTTCGCTGTCCGGCATTTTCTCGGTCAGGTAGCGCGCCAGGCTGGCGCTGAAACCGGCGGCCAGCATTTCGCGCATCACGGCGGCCTTGCCCGGTTCGCGCTGTTGCTGGCTGCTCCACGACAGTTCGGCCAGTTGCGTTTCCAGCATGCCGCGCATCGAACGGATTTCATTCATCATTTGCGCCATTTCGTCGCGGCCGGCATCCTTGCCGGATTCCGCCGCGCCGCCATGGCGCGCGGCGTCGAGCGCCTGCGCCAGGCCGGATGCCTGCTCGCCTTCGGTCTTGCGTTTCGCGGCAAAAGCGGCCAGCACCGATTCCTGCCGCACCTCCTTTTCAACCGCCGGCGCGGCCAGCGACGACAGGTCTTCACTGGCCAGCGCCAGGATTTCGACCGTGCCGTTGACGGTCCGGTTCGAAAGAATCACCGCATCGGGGCCGAGCGCATCGCGTACCAGGCGCAATGCATCGCGCGACGTGTTTCCGGAGAATTTTTTTACGTTCATGCTTGCCCTCCAATCAGGCTGGTCACTCTAATCGTTCTTGAATCGGGTAATTCGGCGTGCGACAAAACCTTCAGTTGCGGCAGGCCGCGGCGCAGGAAGCGCGCCAGCAATGCGCGCAGCGGACCCGGCACCACCAGCACCGGCGTGTGGCCCATCTGCTCCTGCCGGCGGGTCGCCTGTTCGGCCTGCGCGGCGAGCGTATCGGCCAGCCCGGGCTCGATGCCGGCGCCGTCCGGCCCGCTGGTCTGCAATGCCTGCATCAACAGGCGTTCGATCTGGTTATCGAGCGTCATCACGGACAATTCGCCGGCGCTCGGGAACAGTTGCTGCACGATCGCGCGGCCCAGCGCAATGCGCACCAGCGCGGTCAACTCGTTGGCTTCCTGCGTGTAAGTGGCGTGTTCGGCCAGCGTTTCGATGATGCTGCGCATGTCGCGGATGTGGACGCCTTCGGTCAGCAGGTTCTGCAGCACTTTCTGCAGCGTGGCGAGCGGAATCAATTTAGGCACCAGGTCTTCCACCAGCTTCGGCGATTCCTTGACCAGGTGATCGAGCAGTTGCTGCAACTCCTGCCGCCCCAGCAGTTCCGCCGCATGCATCGTGATCAGATGATTGAGATGGGTGGCGACCACCGTGCCGGCATCGACCACGGTGTACCCCATGGTCTGCGCCTGTTCGCGCAGCGCCGCATCGACCCAGGTCGCCGGCAGACCGAATGCCGGATCGGTGGTTGCCGGGCCCGGCAACGCGCCCGTCACCATGCCCGGATTGATTGCCAGGAATTGTCCGGCATGCGCTTCGCCGCTGCCGATTTCCACGCCTTTCAGCGTGATCCGGTAAGCCGACGGTTTCAAGTCGAGGTTGTCGCGGATATGCACCGGCGGCGACAGGAAACCGACTTCCTGCGCGAATTTTTTGCGGATGCCCTTGATCCGTTTCAGCAGTTCGCCGCCCTGCGTCTTGTCCACCAGCGGAATCAGCCGGTAACCGACTTCCAGCCCGAGCGTATCGACCGGCACGATATCCTGCCAGGTCGCTTCTTCGACTTCCGGCGCGGCGATCGCGGCGACCGGTTCCGCTTCGGTTTCCACCGTCTGCGCGCGCTGCGAAATCAGGTAGGCGCCGCCGGCCATCGCTGCCGCCAACAACAGGAATGCCACATGCGGCATGCCCGGAATCACTCCCATGCCGCCGATAATCGCAGCGGTGATGTATAGCACTTGCGGTTTCGCAAAAAGCTGCGTCACCAGTTGGCCGCCGATATCCTGATCGCTGGCCACGCGCGACACCACCACACCGGCGGCGGTGGAAATGATGAGCGAAGGAATCTGCGCAACCAGACCGTCGCCGATCGCCAGCAGCGTATAGTTTTTGATGGCGGTCGCGAACGCCAGATCATGCTGCACCATGCCGACGATCAGGCCGCCGACGATATTGATGACGGTGACGATGATGCCGGCCACCGCATCGCCGCGCACGTATTTGCTGGCGCCGTCCATCGCGCCGTAGAACTCGGCCTCCTGCGCGACTTCGGTGCGGCGGCGGCGGGCTTCCTGCTCGGCGATCAGGCCGGCGTTCAGATCGGCGTCGATCGCCATCTGCTTGCCCGGCATCGCATCCAGCGCGAACCGTGCGCCGACTTCGGCGATCCGGCCCGCGCCTTTGGTGACGACCGTGAAATTGATGATCGTCAGAATGATGAACACCACGATGCCGACCGTGTAATTGCCGCCGATCAGGAAATGGCCGAATGCTTCGATCACCTTGCCGGCGGCGTCGGGCCCGGTATGCCCTTCGGTCAGCACCACGCGGGTCGAGGCGACGTTGAGCGACAGCCGCAGCATGGTCGATACCAGCAGCACGGTCGGGAATACCATGAAGTCGAGCGGCTTGACGGTGTACAGCGCGGTCAGCAGCACGATGATCGACAACGCGATATTGAAGCTGAAGAATATATCGAGCGCAAACGCCGGCAGCGGCAATACCATCATCGCCAGCATCATGATGATGATCAGCGGCGCGGCGAACGCCTTGGAGTTCCGGCCCTGCATCCAGAGCGGCAATTTCAGGCCGTTCATTGCGTGCGCCCTGGTTCAGCTTGCTGCGCAGCCGGATTATTGGGGTCAAGCTGCGGCGGCACATCGAGTTCGCCCGGCGCTTCGGGACGCGCGCCGCCGTGCTTGCCGTAGGCGCGCAACTGGAATACATAAGCCAGCACTTCGGCCACCGCGGTGTACAACGCTTCCGGAATTTCATCGCCCAGCTCCGCATGGCGATGCAGTGCACGCGCCAGCGCCGGCGCTTCCAGCAGCGGCACATTATTTTCGCTGGCAATCGCACGGATTCTGGCCGCCACTTCATCGGCGCCCTTTGCAACGACGGTCGGCGCGCGCATCGCGCCATCCGCATATTTGAGCGCCACCGCGTAGTGCGTCGGATTGGTCACCACCACGTCGGCGGTCGGCACTTCCGACATCATGCGGCGGCGCGCCATCTCGCGCTGCTGCGCGCGAATCTTGGCCTTGATCTCGGGATTGCCGTCCGATTCCTTGGCTTCCTGCCGCACATCCTGCCGCGTCATTTTCAGCTTGTTGGCGTACTGCCACATCTGGTAAGGCGCGTCGATGAAAGCGATCAGCACCAGCGCCGCGACGATCGACATGAAGCTGACCAGCAGCAGGTGCCCGAGATGCGCACCGCCCGATTGCAGTGGTTCGACGCCCAACGCCAGCACCGCATCGATCTGATAGGAAATGACCATCCAGGCCACGCTGCCGACTAGGATAGTCTTGGCAATCGCCTTGCCCAGCTCGACCGCCGCCCGCGACGACACCATGTTGCCCAGCCCGCTGAGCGGGTTGAGCTTGCCGAAATCGGGCATCAGCGCCTTGGTGCTGAACAGCCAGCCGCCGATCAGCGCAGGCGATGCGAGCGCAACCACGATCAGCAGCAGCGCAACCGGCGCGAACGCGATGAGAATGTCGCCAAGCTGCGCGGCAAGACGGGCAAGCAGCAGCTCGGTGTCGAACGCCTGGGCCCGGTCGAATGCCAGGCTGGAGGAAAGCATGCGGCGCAGTTCCGCCATCATGCCGTCGCCGAATATCCACAGCCCGCTGCCGGCAGCCAGCAAAATCGTACAGGTCGCCAGCTCGCGCGAACGCGGCACATCGCCCTCCTCGCGCGCCTGTTCGAGGCGCCGGGGCGATGCCGGTTCCGTTTTTTCGAGATCGCTGTCTTCAGCCACCGCCGACTCCTGTTGCGGCACCGCCGCACGCCCAAATGACGCACGAGTGCTTATTAGGGTCGATTATTGGGTAAAACACTGGCGGGTCATCGTTAGAACAGCTAGGGAAAGACCTGCTTTTTCGGGTATGGGTGTAGGAATTGGAGCGGTTTGGTCTGAATTTCGATGTCCCAAGGCCAGTGTTTGTGATTATGAAAGATGCCACCAAGTCGCGCTTGGAAAAACTTCGTTTCATTTGAACGCTTCTTGCGTCTTCAAGATTCGCCAATAAACTAGCATTGACTCCTGTAACTCGCTGGTTTTAAAAAGATTTTATCTAAAAGAAAGTGGTTTATGATTCGCCAAATGATTCGCCGAACAATCACAAGAAAATGCAGACATGCGCCATGGAAAATAAATTGCCGAAATATCATTACAACAGCCCTCACCAAATGCATCCATTGCTGCCTGGCGAAAGAGCATTGAATGATTTACGTCCATTGGCTGCTGAAGTGATTGGCGACGCAAAAGATCTTGCGGCGCATGGCATGCCGCATCTTCGCACCCTATTGCGCGAAACGCTGCGGCCCATGAATTCTTTTTATACCAACAAGATAGAAGGACAACATACAACGCCGCTACTGATTGAACGGGCGTTAAAAAAGGATTTTTCAAATCAACCGGATGAAGCACGGAAGCAACGTGTCGCTGTTGCCCATATTGAAACAGAACGCTGGGGGGAGATAACTTATCCGCTGTTCGATGCACCTGCTTTTTTTCATCCTGGCGTTTTACAAGCTATTCATGAGCATTTGCATGCACAACTTTTAGAAGCGGATCTCATTCAAATCGGCGACGACGGGATTGAAGAAAAACTTCATCCAGGCGCATGGCGAAACAAAGGCGTAAAAATCGGCAGGCATATTCCGCCGGACCCTGCCGCAGTGCCGCGTTTCATGGAGGAGTGGCACAACGGATATAGCTATTCGCGCGCCGGCGAGAATGCGCTGATAGCGCTGATGGCAGCGCACCACCGGTTTACCTGGATACATCCCTTTTTGGATGGCAACGGCCGTACGGCGCGACTGCACACTCATTTGGGACTTTCTTCTTTAGGTCTCACACAGGGACTTTGGTCTCCAATGCGAGGACTCGCACGAGAACAGGAAAGCTACTATGCCCATCTCATTGGGGCCGATAATGATCGACAAGGCGACTATGACGGGCGCGGCGTACTCACCGAAAAAGGGCTGATCGAATTTATCGAGTTTTTCATGCATATCTGTCTCGATCAAATTCAGTTCATGAGCGGAATGCTGGATATTCCAGCCTTTGAAGCGCGGCTTGCACAAATGTTGGCCGCAGAATCCACAAAGGAAAAAACGAAAGCATTGAAAATAGAAGCGGCAGCGCCCCTGGCATATCTGGGTACGGTCAGATCACTGGAACGCACCAAATTCAAGGGCATGATGGGATTGGCAAGCCGCACAGCCGATCGCGTACTGGCAGACTTGTTCAAAGTCGGAGTCATCACCTCCAGAACCCCGAAAGGCCCGGTCGAGCTTGCGCTGCCACTGCCATTATTCCGCTACCTATTTCCGCGCTTATGGCCGGAAGCAGAAGCAAATACAATTTCATGAAGATAGTTTTACGCTTCGACACGCTTTTGATAAGACATTGCCGACCGGTAATTCAAATGTAATGTCCGCGCTTGGATTTCTTTTATATTACCGACCGGTAATCAGTAGTGTCCGGTTAAATGCCGCATGAAACTGGTAAAACCCAATACAGGTGCGGCCTGGCGGCCGATTTTATTTGGTGCCGATTTGAATCTTGATTCTTCATTTTTGTGTAACTTCCCAGGGTTGATACTCTGGAAGGCGCGCCATTTATGCGCATCTCATCGAAGCGGACCGGGAGCGGCAAGGAGACTACGACGGACGCGGTGTATTGACCGGAAAAGGACTTCTTGAATTCATCGGGTTCTTCATGAACATCTGCATCGAGCAGATCAAGTTCAGCGATATCAACAATAATCCAAACGGCGGAAGGCGCTGCGCTTTTCCGCCCTACCGGTCTCATTCCCGAAAAAAATACAACCCGACGCACAACGCCCCGCCCACCGCATACAGCTGCCAGGTTTTCGAAATCGCATATGGATACAGCATCAGCGCCATCCCGATCCATTTGGTATAAACGAGAGATGATTTTTTTCCGTAACGCCAGGCGGCATAGCCGATGATGCCGAACAGCACGGCGCCGAAAATGTATGCCGGGCTGGGAAGCGTGAGGCCGAGGGATTGCAGGTTTTGCAGTTGATCCATTTACAGTGTGGCGCCGGTCGGGCGCATCGGATGGGTGAAACGCCCGATTATGAATCAGATCTTCAGATTCTGCGACCACGCCAGCGCCGCCAGATGCGCTTCGTTCACTTGTTTCGGGCTGATGAACAGCGAATCCGCCAGTTCCCCAGCCTGGCCATTGTTGATTTCACACGATTCCGCCAGCGCCAGGAACGGGCCGTACATCCCTTCCCGCGACAGCAGCGCTTGCGATACCGCTCCCGGCAATTGAATATGTTCCAGTACCTGTTCCATCGGAATGCCGAGCAGCCGGTCCAGCAATGAAAACATGCCAGTGACGAACAAGTCTTCCGCTTCATTCTTGCTTACCAGCCCATGTCCCAGCAATTCCGCGAAACGGCCGCGAATGATCGCGGTCTGCATCAGCACGGCAGCATACCCGCCGGTGCTGGCCGTGGCCAGCAGCAGCGACAGCCAGCGGTAAAGCGTGGAATAACCCAGCATCGTGACCGCATGCCGCAACGAATGTATTTCCGCGCCGAGGCCGAAGCCGACCGAATTGATGTACCGGAACAGTTTGTAGGACAGCGCCGCATCGCGTTTCAGCACGCCTTCCAGTTCCCGCACATCGGCGTTCTTCCTGACCAGGTCCATCAGTTGCACGATGATCGCTTGCGATGCGTTCATGCCTTTGGATTGATTGCCGGGGCGCGGCGTCAGATAGACTTGCCCGACAAACGCATCCAGACCCAGCGCAGCGCATGCATCGTACTCTTGCCAGCTAACGACCCGGCGCGCGACCAAGCGCACCGGCGATGGTTTGAACGTACCGTAAAGCTTCGCCTGCGCGGCAAAATCCGTCGCGCCGCGCTCTACTTCGATATGCGACACCTGGGACAGCAGCGCCTGATCGGACGCAGCCGTGTCGGCGTTGCGCAGCGCGATGCCGTAACCCTGCTCGCGCAATGTTCCGGCGGCAGCCCGCGTATCGGCATTGGCGAGATCGGTCGACGACAGGCTCAATACCGTATTTTTTGGCGGCATGGCTTGCAGCACGGCGTTCGACAGCAGCGCGGGAGATGCTTCCAGAAACAGCATGCTGTCGCCCAGCAGCCAGCCGGTTTCCGGATCATTGAGCTGGCCGGCGGCGAAATCGACCAGCGCATCCGGGTCCGGCGCGCCGTCCATGTTTGCTCCGGTTTGTTGCCAGCCAAGCGCATAGCCGAGCACCCGCTGCTTCGGATCGAGCAGCGGCTCTCGCACAATGAAATTCACTTCATGCATGGGGTTTTGATTCACTGATTGATTAATAAAGCGCAATCGCCGGTGCGCAGCATCGGCGATTGCGATCAGAAGCCCAGACTCTCCAGCAGATCGTCCACCTGTCCCTGGTCGGACACGACTTCGCTATTGGCGGCGGGATTGATCTGCGGGCCGTTCAGCAGTCCGGCGCCGGCTTCGCGCCGCACTTCCGGCGGCGCATAATCCACCAGCAACTGCACCAGTTGCTGTTCCAGGCCGTGCGCCAGCTCGGTCACTTTCTTGATCACCTGGCCGGTCAGATCCTGGAAATCCTGCGCCATCATGATTTCCATCAGATATTGCTTGGTGCCTTGCGTGGCACTGCGCGTCTCGCTCAGATATCCGATGGTGCGGGCGGCCATCGCGCGGTATTGCGCCTCGCTGAAAGGCGCTTGCAGCGCATCCTGCCAGCCGCCTGCAATCGTGCCTGCGCCCGCATCGATCCTGTCTTGCAGCGGTCCTGCGGCATCGGTCGCATTCAGCACGCGCTGCGCCGCCTGCTCGGTCATTCTTGCGACATAATCGAGCCGGTCCCTGGCATTCGGAATATCCTGCGCCGCTTTTTGCAGGAGCTTGTCGAAACCCAATCCGCGCAGGCTGTCATGCAGCGTGCGCGTCATCTGGCCGACCCGCATCAGCACTTCTTCATGCTGGCAGGTTTCGGAAGCGGCAGGGCTGTGTGCGGTATCCACGTCAGGCCCCCGCTTTCTCGAGTTTCTCGAAAATTTTTGCAAGCTTCTCGTCGAGCGTCGCGGCCGTGAAAGGCTTGACGACATAGCCGCTGGCGCCGGCTTGCGCCGCCGCGATGATGTTTTCCTTTTTCGCTTCGGCGGTCACCATCAGCACCGGCAGCCTGGACAAGGCCGCGTCGGCGCGGATGGCCTGCAGCATCGTCAGCCCGTCCATCACCGGCATGTTCCAGTCTGAAATGACGAAATCGAATTGCTCGCTGCGCAGTTTCGACAGCGCCATCGAGCCGTCTTCGGCTTCATCGACATTGGTGTAACCCAGTTCTTTCAACAAGTTGCGGACGATGCGCCGCATGGTCGAAAAATCATCGACAACAAGAAACTTCATTTTCGGGTCAGCCATGAATTACTCCGTAGATTCCATATATCGATATCGCCCTTATCGGCAGTGCGGTGCAAAACTTGAGCGGCATATTGCAGGTGCCCGATCGTTACACCCGCAACGCCCGGCTGCCGTGCGCTGCGAGATAGCCCAGCACCATGCGCGGCAGTTCGGTCAGCGGCCCGGCCTCGTGCACGGCGCCGACCGCGATCGCCTCGCGCGGCATGCCGAACACGACGCAGGTCGCCTCGTCCTGCGCAAAATTACAGGCGCCGGCTTTTTTCATTTCCAGCATGCCGGCTGCGCCGTCCTTGCCCATGCCGGTCAGGATCACGCCGACCGCATTCTTGCCGGCATGCGCCGCCGCCGAATTGAACAGCACATCGACCGACGGCCGATGCCGATTCACCGGCGGCCCCTGATCGAGATGCGTGATGTAGTTGGCGCCGCTGCGTGCCAGCAGCAGATGCGAATGCCCCGGCGCGAGGTAGGCGTGGCCCGGCAGCACGCGGTCGCCATGCTGCGCTTCCTTGACGGAAATTTTCGACAGGGTGTCGAGCCGCCTTGCGAACGAACTGGTGAATCCTTCCGGCATGTGCTGCACGATCAGAATGCCGGGGCAATCCGACGGCATCCGCACCAGGAATTCCTTGATCGCTTCGGTGCCGCCGGTGGAAGCGCCGATGATGATCAGCTTTTCGCTGCTGGTCAGCGTGTTGCGAATCGACGGCAGCGCCTCGACAGCCGGCGTGGCGGCGGCGGAAACGGTGCGCGGCCTGATCCGGGCCTTGGCTGCGGCGCGGATTTTTTCGGCGATCGTATCGGTGTATTCCCGCATGCCGCTCTGGATCGACAGTTTCGGCTTGGTCACGAAATCCACCGCGCCCAGCTCCAGCGCGCGCAGCGTGATTTCCGACCCGCGCTCGGTCAGCGACGACACCATGACGACCGGCATCGGCCGCAACCGCATCAGCTTTTCCAGAAATTCCAGGCCGTCCATCTTCGGCATTTCGACATCGAGCGTCAGCACATCGGGATTGGTTTGCTTGATCAGATCGCGCGCGACCAGCGGATCGGGTGCGACGCCGACCACTTCCATGTCTTCCTGGCTGGCGATGATCTCTTTCAGAACGCTGCGGATCAGCGCCGAATCGTCCACAATCAATACCTTGATTTTCATGGTTCCGCCATTCCGGTTCTACTATTTTCCATAGGTACTCTACGCGGCAATGCTAATGCTGTTCGCCCAGGCCAATGCCTGGCCCTGGGCCTGATTCAACAGGTCGGCGCCACTGCGCGGATGCGCGGAAACGAATCGAACGACCGCGCCGTGATCGTCATGTTCCAGCGCTTCGGCCAGGCTGAGCAACTCGCCCAGCGCGCCCTCCCGCTTGAGCAGCGCGATGCTCACATCCGGCGCGAGCCCCAGCGAAGCGACCACCTTTTCCATCGGCAGGCCGAGCAGCGCATCCATCACCGATACGATGCCGGCGATGAACGCGCTCTCCGCGAGCGTGGCGCTGCCCTTCTCGGGCAATGCCACCAGTTCCATGAATTTGCCCCGGGTGGCTGCGACGTGCAGCAACAACGATTGCTTGCCGCCGCTCTGGCTGCCTTCGGCCAGCATCAGCAGCAACAGCCAGCGCTGCAGCTGGCGGCGGCCCAGCGTGAGAATCGCGCTGCCGATCGACCTCAACGGCGACCGCACGCCGCTGGCAGCGGAATTTGCGAGCCGCAGCAGATTAACGCCGAGCGTCGGATGCTGCTTGAAAACTTCCTCGATGTCGGGCAGATCGACGTCCTGCTGGAGCAATGCCAGCAGCCGGATCAGCGTCACATGCGCCATCGACAACCGCTTGCCGGTTACGATCTCCGGCCGGGAAAAATAATAACCCTGAAACAGGCGGTAACCCAGCGCAGAACAACGGATGAATTCCTCCTGCGACTCCACTTTTTCCGCCAGCAGAATGACAGGCAGGCCGATGACTTCCCGCGTCACCGCTTCCAGTTGCGCTGCGGTCATGCCGAGAATATCGACCTTGATGATATCGGCCAGAGCAAGAAACAACTGGTTGGAACCGCTGGCGCCACGAAAGTCGTCCAGCGCGAGCCGGAAACCCTTGGCTTTCAATTCCATGCAGCGCTGCTGGATGTCGGCGCTGGAAATCGTCGTTTCCAGTATTTCCAGCACGACTTTTTCCGGCGGCAGGAGTTCGATCGCATCACTCATCAGGAACGCGGTATCGCAATTGATGAAGCCGGGATATTTTCCCAGCACCGTCTCGATCCCGAATTCGCTGAGCGTATGAACGATGACCGCCGAGGTGGCCGCCTCGTCGTCGGTCACCATGGCCCGGTTGGCGCCGCCCGAACGAAACAGCAATTCGAACGCATGAATCCGCTGATCGCGATCCAGGATCGGCTGGCGTCCCAAATAAATTTCTTCTGTCGTTGTTAACAATGCATGTCCCGGCAGCCGTTGGAAGAAGGGATGGTTCTGACACGGCGCGTTGACCGCCGGTCGGTAAACTTTTCAGTAAGGACTCAAAACATAGCGAGTGACGAATTTTTCAAGGATGGCTTTTTTGCACTCTCTCATTTCGTGATCGTTCGTCCTGATTAGGCCGAAGGCCGTATCATTCCGAGGCCGTTCGTCCTGAGTAGGCGCGCAGCGGCGTATCGAAGGATTGGTCGTGCAGGGCGATCCTTCGATACGGCCTTCGGCCTACTCAGGACGAACGGCCTCGGAATGGGATTGCTTTTTCGACCGGATTTCCCTGCATAGCTTGTTTTTGGCTCTTTCTTGCACTCTAAAACTCTTCCCAATCGTCACCGCTGGCGGCCGCCAGTTTCCTGACCCTTGCCGCTGGTTGCGATTGCTGCTGCGCTGCCACCGCTTTCGATTGCGATCTGGCAGGCAGACGCTTTACTTGCCCTTGCGCCGGTTGCCGGGCCAGCGCCGGGCGCGCCGCCGCTGCTGTCTGCTCGTTCATGTCCAGCTTGAACACGCCGACCACCTGCGCCAGAGTGCCGGCCTGGTCCTGCAGGCTTTCGGCCGCCGCCGCCGCTTCTTCCACCAGCGCCGCATTCTGCTGCGTCACCTGATCCATCTGCGCGATCGCCTGGTTCACCTG
>DAIDBD010000104.1 GCA_027310305.1 Herminiimonas sp. | reverse complement strand
GCTAGGGGTCCTGGCTGTTTATGTTTGGATAAACACAAGCAGCCGGGTGAGACATACCCTTTACCTGATCTGGATAATGCCAGCGAAGGGAAGCTATCGGAACTGCCTTGTCCCTTCCGACGTTCCTTCGCTTTTTCAATGCGCAAAGGAACGTAATGAACGCTACTCCCCACTTTCTCGCCGCCACCGCCACGGTGGACGATGCCGCGATCCAGCCGCTGCCGAACTCCCGCAAGATCTATATCGAAGGCTCGCGCCCCGACATCCGGGTGCCGATGCGCCAGATCAGCCAGTCCGACACGCCGGCGTCGTTCGGCGCCGAAACGAATCCGCCGATTGTCGTCTACGACACCTCCGGCCCCTACACCGATCCGGCGGTCCGGATCGACATCCGCTCCGGCCTGCCCCCGGTGCGCGGCGCATGGATTGCCGAACGCCGCGACACCGAGGAACTGGCCGGCCCGAGTTCGCACTACGGCATCGAACGGCTCAACGATCCGAAACTGGCAGAATTGCGTTTCAACCTGCACCGCCCGCCGCGCCGCGCGCTGGCGGGAAAAAACGTCACGCAGATGCATTACGCGCGGCAAGGCATCATCACGCCGGAAATGGAATTCGTCGCGATCCGCGAAAACCTGTGCCGCCGCGACTACCTGGCACAATTGCAAGCGTCCGGCCCGATGGGCCACAAACTGGCCGACCTGATGGGACGCCAGCATCCGGGCCAGTCGTTCGGCGCATCGATTCCGAATGAGATCACGGCGGAATTCGTGCGCAGCGAAATCGCGCGCGGCCGCGCGATCATCCCGGCCAACATCAACCATCCGGAAATCGAGCCGATGATCATCGGCCGCAATTTCCTGGTCAAGATCAACGCCAACATCGGCAACTCGGCGGTGACGTCGTCGATCGGCGAAGAAGTCGAGAAAATGACCTGGGCGATCCGCTGGGGCGGCGACAACGTGATGGATTTGTCGACCGGCAAGCATATCCATGAAACGCGCGAATGGATCATCCGCAACAGCCCGGTGCCGATCGGCACCGTGCCGATTTACCAGGCGCTGGAAAAGGTCAACGGCCGTGCCGAAGACCTGACCTGGGCCATCTACCGCGACACCTTGATCGAGCAAGCCGAGCAAGGCGTCGACTACTTCACGATCCACGCCGGCGTGCTGCTGCGCTATGTGCCGCTGACCGCCAAGCGGATGACCGGCATCGTGTCGCGCGGCGGCTCGATCATGGCCAAATGGTGCCTCGCGCATCATGAGGAATCGTTCCTGTACACCCATTTCGACGACATCTGCGACATCATGAAGGCGTACGACGTATCGTTCAGTCTGGGTGACGGCTTGCGGCCCGGCTCGATCTACGACGCCAACGACGACGCGCAGCTGGGCGAATTGAAAACGCTGGGCGAACTGACCCAGATTGCGTGGAAACATGACGTGCAAGTGATGATCGAAGGCCCCGGCCATGTGCCGATGCAGCTGATCAAGGAAAACATGGACTTGCAGCTGGCGCAATGCCATGAAGCGCCGTTCTACACGCTGGGACCGTTGACCACCGACATCACGCCCGGCTACGACCATATCACGTCCGGCATCGGCGCCGCGCAAATCGGCTGGTACGGCACCGCGATGCTGTGCTATGTGACGCCGAAGGAACATCTCGGGTTGCCGAACAAGGCCGATGTGAAAGACGGCATCATCACCTACAAGATCGCCGCCCATGCGGCCGACCTGGCCAAGGGCCATCCGGGTGCGCAGATCCGCGACAATGCGCTGTCGAAGGCGCGCTTCGAATTCCGCTGGGAAGACCAGTTCAACCTCGGTCTCGATCCCGACAAGGCGCGCGAATTCCACGATGAAACGTTGCCGAAGGATTCGGCCAAGGTCGCGCATTTCTGCTCGATGTGCGGACCGCATTTCTGTTCGATGAAAATCACGCAGGAAGTGCGCGAGTATGCGGCGAAACAGGGTATTTCCGACATTGCCGCGCTGAAGCAGGGGATGGCGGTCAAGGCGGTCGAGTTCGTCAAGGGCGGCGCGGAAATCTATCGCAAGCAGTAACGGATGAATAGCAGATGGGGAACGGATGGAAATCGAACTCAACGGCGCGCCGCATCCGATGGCGCCACACCAGAACCTGCAGGACTTGATCGTCTCGCTGGCATTGTCGGACCAGGCGCTGGCGGTGGCGATCAACCGGGAAGTGGTGCCGCGGCAACTGTGGCCGCAGCGCGTGCTGCAGGCCCGTGACCGGGTCGATATCGTGCGCGCGATCGGCGGCGGTTGAATCACATATGTAAAGTTCCTTCCCCCTGCAAGGAGGAAGGAGTCAGTCAGGGGAATTTCATGGACAAGTTACAAGGCAATCTGGAACAAGGCCTCACCATCGCCGGCAAAACCTACCGCTCGCGCCTCTTGGTCGGCAGCGGCAAGTACCGCGACCTCGATGAAACGCGGCTGGCCACCGAAGCCAGCGGCGCCGACATCATCACGGTCGCGATCCGCCGCGTCAACATCGGCCAAGACCCGAATGCGCCGAGCCTGCTCGACGCGGTGCCGCCGTCAAAGTACACGATCCTGCCGAATACCGCCGGCTGCTACACCGCGAAGGATGCGGTGTACACGCTGCAGCTGGCGCGCGAATTGCTGAACGGCCACAAGCTGGTCAAGCTGGAAGTGCTGGGCGACGAGAAAACCTTGTTTCCGAACATGCCCGAGACGTTGAAAGCGGCGGAGATATTGGTAAAGGACGGCTTCGACGTGATGGTGTATTGCAGCGACGATCCGATCCAGGCCAACATGCTGGCGCAGATCGGCTGCGTGGCGGTGATGCCGCTGGCGTCGCTGATCGGTTCCGGCATGGGGATTGTGAATCCGTGGAATCTGTCGCTGATCGTCGAGCAAGCCACGGTGCCGGTGCTGGTCGATGCCGGGGTCGGCACCGCGTCGGACGCGGCCATTGCGATGGAGCTGGGCTGCGACGGCGTGTTGATGAATAGCGCGATCGCCGGGGCGCGCGAGCCGGTGCGCATGGCGCGCGCGATGCGGCTGGCGGTCGAGGC
>DAIDBD010000103.1 GCA_027310305.1 Herminiimonas sp. | reverse complement strand
GCCAAGCATATTGAGCGGATTGCTCTTGAATTCGGCGATCAGGGAGGTTTTAAAAAACCGGCCTATCCCTTCAGCAGCCTTGAGTACTATGTTGCCCACGAAGCCGTCGCAAACGACTATGTCAGTCGTGCCTTTGAAAATGTCATCGCCTTCCACGTTGCCGTAGAAATTCAGCAGGCCTTTCGCGTGATCGGCGCGCAGCAAAAGCGCCGTCTGCTTGACGACATCGTTACCCTTGATGTCTTCTTCGCCGACGTTGAGCAAGCCGATCGTCGGTTTTGCCTTGCCTTCGATTGCGGAAAACAGTGCCGACCCCATCAGCGCGAATTGATGCAAATGTTGCGGTTCGCAATCGACATTCGCCCCCAGATCAAGCATATAAATCGGATGGTCTGTCTGATTGGGGATCAGCGTGCAGATTGCCGGACGGTCGACGCCTGGAATGGTTTTCAGCAGATAGCGGGATACCGCCATCAATGCGCCCGTGTTGCCGGCGGAAACACACGCCTGCACTTGTCCTTCTTTCACCAGGTTGATCGCAACCCGCATCGAAGAGTCTTTTTTGCGGCGCAAGGCGACTTCCAGCGAATCGTCCATCGTGACGACTTCCGACGCATTTTTTATCGACAGGCGCGGATGATCGGAGGCTTTATGCTTTTTGAGCTCGATTCGAATTGCGTCTTCCCGGCCGACCAAAACCAGTTCGGCGTCAGGCTCGCGATTGACGAATGAGATTGCGGCAGGGACGGTAACCGACGGGCCGTGATCTCCGCCCATGCAGTCGATGGAAATTTTGATTGTCATTGTGTTGATTCAGTACCTTGTTCCAACCGCATTATGGGCCAGATTCGGCGTGATTCAAAATGACGCGCTGTGCTGTTTCAGCATATAAAAAGCGGCGCCAAGTCAGAAACTCGTCACGCCGCATTTGGCTTGGAACAACGGTTAACGATTACTCGTCGTTCTTGGTTTTGAGAACTTTACGGCCACGGTAGTAGCCGTTCGGGCTGATGTGATGACGCATATGGGTTTCACCGGTGGTCGGCTCGACTGCCAACTGCGGCGCAACCAGAAAATCGTGCGAACGGTGCATGCCGCGCTTGGAAGGGGACTTCTTGTTTTGCTGAACAGCCATGATAACTCCTGAATCTTAAGTTCTAAAATTTTAACACATCCGGTTTGCAAACTTGCTGTAAAACCAGGATTTCAAGTGCCGATTTCCGGCAAAATTTATTGTTTCAAATTCTTCAATACCGAAAACGGCGAATCTTTTTTTGCAGTCTTCAACACATCGAGCGTTGCCTGATCGGGGCACGTTGCATGTTTGGGCGCCAGCGGTAGCGCCAGCAAAGCCTCATCTTCGATCAGCTTGGCAACATCAAATGCATGGGAACCGACGATCACATCAATTGCATCATCATCCAGCAACGCATCGATTTCATCGGCGCCTGCCTCATCTTTCGCCAGAATCAGAATCGATTCGGATGCAATTGCGAATGCAAACGGCGTCAAACACCTTTGGCATCTTAGCTGTACCGGGCCCGTCACCGATAGCGTCAGTTGCGCATGGCCCAATTTATTCGCACCACCTTGCAACGACCAATGCAAAACGCCGGAGTGGTCCGCCAATTCGTCCGCAAGCCTTGGCAAATCGGCGACCGCGATCTGCCCTTCGCGGCGCTCTTCGCGCCGACAGTAATCAAAAGCGTCGAGCACAAAAGCATTCATAGGCTAAGCCGAACCCGGAAAACCTGCGATAATAACAGACTTTTCCCTTATTCGTCAAAGCGTTAGCATGCTGTTGTTGGGCATGTTTCAAGCGAACATTAGCCAATGCGCTCGTTGCCCACTTCATCCCGTCTGATTCTCGCTTCAAGCTCGACATACCGCAGAGAATTGCTTTCCCGCTTGCGCATTCCGTTCGACGTGATGGTGCCGGATATCGATGAAACGCCGCATCCTGAAGAATCGCCGGATGCTACCGCATTGCGCCTGGCCCGGGAGAAAGCCGCCGCCGTTGCGGCTACCGTTCCTGGTGCTCTGGTAATCGGCAGCGATCAAGTGGCCACACTTGACGGCGAACAGATCGGCAAACCGGGTACGCATGAAATTGCGTTAAAACAATTACAGAGAATGCGCGGCCGCCGAGTCGTTTTTCACACGGCGCTGTGTTTGTGGGATGGCAGAAAAATTCGTACCGGCGAAGCAGTGCAGTTGGAAAATGTGCAAACCTTCGTCACCTTCCGCAACCTGCCGGACAATGAACTGGACGCTTATCTGCGAATCGAGCAACCTTATGATTGCGCCGGCAGCGCCAAGAACGAAGGCCTCGGGATTGCCGTTATACAACGCATTGAAAGCAGTGATCCGACAGCGCTGACAGGCCTGCCGCTGATTGCATTGACCACCATGCTGCGCCGCGCAGGAATGGCTTTCTTTAGTTGTTGAATTCCGGTTCCAAGAGATTATTCCTGCTGTTCCCTACTTGCCTGGCATAGCGGTTTGCATCCCTGTTTACCACATATTTTTAGTGATCCCATACAACGCAAACGTACAATATGCCAGGCACTCTCTATCTCATCCCCAACACCCTCGGCCCAGCGAACGCCGATCAAGCCGATCCGTTCGCCTCGATCATTCCCTTCGAGGTGCAAGTAATCACGGCCCGGCTCGATTACTTCATCGCCGAGAATGCAAAAACCACGCGCGCTTTTTTGAAACTGATCGCGTCCATGCATCCGCTGGCCAAACCATTGCAGGAAATTCAAATTGCCGAACTCAATATCAATACCGATGCCGCTACGCTGCCTGCGTTGCTGGAGCCGTTACTGGCCGGTCGGAATGCCGGACTGATTTCAGAAGCGGGTGTGCCCGCCGTTGCCGATCCGGGCGCAAACCTTGTGCGCCTGGCACACGGTTGCGGTGTAGCGGTCAAACCGCTGGTGGGCCCGTCCTCGCTTTTACTGGCCGTCATGGCAAGCGGCTTGAACGGTCAAAGTTTCGCGTTTAACGGCTATCTGCCGATCGATCCGCAACAGCGTGCGAAACGGATCAAGCTGCTCGAAGAACGTTCGCGGCAAGAAAAACAAACGCAACTCTTCATCGAAACGCCCTACCGCAATAATGCGTTGCTGGAGGCGTTGGCCACAACCTGCCAGCCAGGCACGCTGATCTCCATCGCCACCGATTTGACGCTGGATTCAGAAACGATCAAGACGCAAACAGCGGCAAAATGGAAAAGCAAGCTGACATCCGGAAAAATGCCGGATGTTCACAAGAAGCCGACTGTATTTTTGTTGCTGGCAGAGTGAACGGATAATGTGCAAAACGGCGGTATTGCGCCGCCGTTTTGCTTGCCCCGAACGGGCATCAAACGAGAAGTTCACGACTTCTCACCGCTGCATCGTCGATGCAGTGATCATGTTGGTATCGAAATTGGTTCTTTCTCTATAGCCATCTCCGTTTGAAACAAACATAAATCAAAAATCGCTTGTTTTCAATATATGACAAGCCGGAGAAATGGCAAGGAAAAAATCGTCAATTCCGTAGCGATCGGTTGATTTGCATGGGTTAGCGCAAGCTCGGCGCCACGCCACCCCATATCGATTTGATGGCCCCCGCTCCCACCGACGCGCCGAATTTCTTCAGTACACGTTCCGGCAAGCCTTCATGCTGGGTGTAATCGATAATCTCCTCCGATTTCAATTCATCGCGCGCCACCGTATCAACCGTGCCAAAACCATCGGCCAGCCCCAGTTCGACTGCTTTGGTGCCGCTCCAGTACAGGCCGGAAAACATGTCGGGCGTTTCTTTCAGGCGCTTGCCGCGCCCCTTGCGCACAACCTCGATAAACTGCTGATGGATTTCGTTGAGCATGGCCTGCGCATACTCTTTATGTTTGGCGGTTTGAGGGCTGAAAGGATCCAGAAAACCCTTGTTTTCACCGGCAGTCAACAGGCGGCGTTCGATACCTGCTTTTTCCATCAAGCCGGTGAAGCCGAAACCATCCATCAATACGCCGATCGAACCGACAATACTTGCTTTATTGACGTAAATCCTGTCGGCTGCTGCGGCGATGTAATAACCGCCGGATGCGCACATTTCATCGACCACTACGTATAACGGTTTTTTTGGATAGGCTTTGCGCAGCCGGTTGATTTCATCGCTGATCATGCCGGCCTGCACGGGACTGCCGCCCGGGCTGTTGATATGCAGGATCACACCGACCGAACCGTCATCCGCATAAGCTCTGTTGAGTGCGGGAATGATCTTGTCGGCTGCGTTGCCGCCGCCGGCTTCGATGGCGCCGTCGATTTCGATCAGTGCAGTATGGGAACTCACGGCTTCCATGTCGGCCGCGCCGAAATCAAATGCCGTCCAGATCGCAAACCCGATCAGAGCCAGCATTGTCAGTTTGAAAAAGATTCCCCAGCGCCGCCGTGCACGTTGTTCGCGAAGCGAAGCAAATGCGAGTTTTTCCAGCAGATCGCGTTCCCAGCCTTCTTTTCTCGGCGGATTGAAGGCATCCTGCGACGATTGAGAGGAAGTATTTTCGTAATTGTTGTTGCTCATGATTATCGCTATTCCCGTTTCCCCGAAAGCTTATGCTCTCGCAGGCCTTACATATTCATCCGGCTGCCAGAATATCTGATCGTCGCGTTCAATCAACATGATCGGATGCAAACGGCCACCGCGGCACGGACCGCCTTCGCATCGCCCCGTTTCGGGTGCATAAATCGCGCCGTGGGTCGAGCACATCAAGTACAGGCCGCTGGATTCAAAAAAATCGCCCTGATTCCAGTCCAGTTCTATCGGCACATGCGCGCAACGGTTCAGATAAGCGTGAACAGCGTTGTCGTAGCGCACCACGAATCCCGTGGCGTCTTCGCCGCCGGCTGTGACCGGGAAACGCACGCCTTTGCCACCTTCTTCCACAGCAGTTGCGGCGCAGACGAAAATGGCTATATCAGTCATGACGGATCAAGCGTTTTCAGTCAGCCATGCATGCAAGTCCGTTATCGAATCTGCAGCATACAACGGGTTAAGCGCGTGCAATTCATGCTCCGGGTGAGCGCCGTAGCACACGCCGATTCCGGCGGCGCCTGCGTTGATCGCCATTTGCAGATCATGCGTCGTGTCGCCGATCATGACGGTACGCTTCATGTCCTGCCCAAGTTCGCGCGTCAATTCCTGCAACATTGCCGGATGCGGCTTGGAAAAAGTTTCATCGGCACAGCGCGTGGCGTCGAACAGCGACATCAGCTTGGCCGAATCGAGCGCGCGGCTCAATCCGACGCGGCTCTTGCCGGTGGCGACTGCCAGGAAATATCCTTGGTGCGACAGTTCGGCGAGCATTTCGCGAACGCCGTCGAACAGCGTCAACCCCTGATCCTTTGCCAGATAGTGATAACGATAGCGTTCCGCCATGCGCGGATAATGTTTTGGATCAAGCCCCGGCAGCGCTGCTTGCATTGCCTCTTGCAATCCGAGACCGATCACATGGGATGCGGCCCTGTTGTCGGGGATCGGCAAACCCAGATCTTTGGCGGACGCCTGAATACATTTCACGATGGTTGCGGTGCTATCCATTAGGGTGCCATCCCAATCGAATACGATCAGGTCAAATTGCTTTCGTGCCATTTTTTCCGGCAATTTCTATCGCCGACTCCTTCAAATATTATAATCAACCGCTTCACTAATTCAGTTCGATCCTGCTTAAAACGGAGTTTGTTCCAGGCTTTTCAGAAAGCGTTCGCACTCCGGCGGCAGCGGCGCATTCAACGTGACCGGCTTGCCGGTCTCCGGATGGATGAATGTTATCTGGTGCGCATGCAAGAACATGCGTTTCAGCGCTATCCGCGACGCATCGGCCTTTTGCAGCGCGCGATTCAATGCGAAATCACCGTACTTGTCATCGCCGGCGATGGCAAATCCGCTTGACGCAAGATGCACCCTGATCTGATGCGTGCGGCCGGTCTTCAATTCCGCTTCCAGTAGAGCGAAGGTGCCGTATTTTCGCAATAAATTGAAAACCGTGTGCGATGCCATGCCATCCGCTTGCACCCGCACCCGGCGTTCGCCGTCCGGCGCGTTGTATTTGAACAAAGGCAGTTTGATATGCTGCCGCGGATTTTGCCAGTCGCCATGCACCAGCACCAGGTAGCGCTTGTCGATGCCGCCTTCGCGGATTTGGTCATGCAGATTCGTCAACGCCGAACGTTTTTTCGCCAGCAGCAAAATCCCCGATGTATCGCGATCGAGCCGATGAACCAGCTCTAGGAATTTCGCCTGCGGACGCGACGCGCGCAATTGCTCGATCACCCCGTAGCTGACGCCGGAACCGCCATGCACCGCGACGCCGGCCGGCTTGTCGATCACCAGCAAATGACTGTCTTCAAGCAGTATCCTGAATTCGGCGCCCGGTACATTTTGCTCCGGCTTTTCAGCGACGCGCACCGGCGGGATGCGGACGATGTCGCCCTGTTCCAGCCGGTAAGTCTGATCGATACGGCCTTTATTGACGCGCACTTCACCCGAACGCAATACGCGATAGATATGACTTTTCGGCACGCCTTTGCAGATGCGCAGCAAAAAATTATCGATCCGCTGACCGGCCTCTTCTTCGGAAATCGTGAGAAGCTGAACCTTGAGAGGGACTTGTGACGGCTGGGAAGGCAATGAGGTTTGCGCCTCTTTTCCAGAAAATCTCGCTAAGTCCTTCATTTTGAAGATATAATTGTTTCACAGCAGTTACAAAGCTGCTGTTGGTGTAAGAATAAAAAGCACATTCTACACAGGGGCGTTTCCATCGGCCTCGCCAATTTGCAAATTCGATTGAAAAGATGTGTATGCACCATTCATGCGCGAGTCAAGGTTGCACCGTTGTTGTAATCGGATAGCGCGCAAGAATGCTGGACTGGATTGGTTGGATAGTAAGGATAATTCCGGCGAGCTTGGCCTGTATCAGGGAAGCTCGCTGGTTGATGTGGTCGAAACCTGTTTGCCGATTTTTGCTGAACCTTGTTTATGTTCCGTTTGGCTCAACTAAGCTGCTCACCGCCTGGGATCGTGTCCATCGCGCTCGAATTTTTCGATGTGCATGGCTCGGATCAGACGCGCACCCGGCATCCCGATCGACTTCATCGGCGCCAAGTTGCGGCATCAGCGCAGTTGCGCTGCTTTGCCGCACGCCAAGGCAATTCCCTCCCCCAAGCACTCCGTTCTCGCGTACATCCCTGTACTTTTGCTGCCGATACCTAAATACAAGGCAGCATTAATCATGGCCTTCGGGTCACGGAGCTAAAAATGAAACGCATGTTGTTCAATGCCACGCAACAGGAAGAATTGCGCGTGGCCATCGTCGATGGGCAAAAGCTGATCGACATCGATATCGAAACCACCGGACGCGAGCAGCGCAAGTCCAATATTTACAAAGGCGTCATCACGCGCATCGAGCCTTCGCTCGAAGCCTGTTTCGTCAATTACGGCGAAGAGCGCCACGGCTTTCTGCCGTTCAAGGAAGTCGCCCGCACTTACTTCAAGGAAGGCGTCGACGTCCGCAATGCATCGATCAAGGATGCGCTGCGCGAAGGCCAGGAAATCATGGTGCAGGTCGAGAAGGAAGAGCGCGGCAATAAAGGCGCGGCGCTGACCTCGTTCGTTTCGCTGGCCGGCCGTTACCTGGTTCTGATGCCGAACAATCCGCGCGGCGGCGGCGTATCGCGCCGTGTCGAAGGCGAAGACCGCCAGGAATTGCGCGAAACGATGGACAAGCTCGATTTGCCGACCGGCATGTCGGTGATCGCCCGCACCGCAGGCATCGGCCGCAATGTCGATGAACTGCAATGGGACTTGAATTACCTGATGCAATTGTGGCGCGCGATCGAAGGCGCCGGCCAGTCTTCCTCCGGCGCATTCCTGATTTACCAGGAATCGTCGCTGGTGATCCGTGCGATCCGCGATTATTTCCAGCCTGATATCGGTGAAATCCTGATCGACACCGACGACATTTACGAACAGGCGCAGCAGTTCATGAGCCACGTGATGCCGGACATGGTGCACCGGGTCAAGCGGTATCGCGACGACGTGCCGCTGTTCTCGCGCTTCCAGATCGAACACCAGATCGAAACCGCGTATTCGCGCACGGTGCCGTTGCCGTCGGGCGGCGCGATCGTGATCGATCATACCGAAGCGCTGGTGTCGGTCGACGTCAACTCGGCGCGCGCCACACGCGGCAGCGACATCGAAACCACGGCATTCAACACCAATTGCGAAGCAGCAGAAGAAGTCGCCCGTCAGTTGCGCTTGCGCGATCTGGGCGGCCTGATCGTGATCGACTTCATCGACATGGAAAACGCGAAGAACCAGCGCGAAGTCGAAACACGGCTGAAAGATGCGCTGCATTACGACCGCGCCCGCGTGCAGATGGGCAAGATTTCACGCTTCGGCCTGATGGAACTGTCGCGCCAGCGCTTGCGTCCGTCGCTATCCGAAGGCAGCCATGTGACCTGCCCGCGCTGCAACGGCACCGGCCATATCCGCGATACCGAATCTTCCGCGCTGCAAGTCCTGCGCATCATCCAGGAAGAAGCGATGAAGGAAAATTCGGCTTCGATCCATGTTCAGGCGCCGGTCGACGTTGCCGCATTTTTGCTGAATGAAAAACGTGGCGAGATCCTGAAGATCGAGACGCGCCATCGGGTGGCGATCATCCTGATTCCGAACAAGCATCTTGAAACGCCGCATTACAAGCTTGAACGCATCAAGCATGACGACCCGCGCCTGGAAGAAATTCAAGCCAGTTACGACATGGCTGAAGAAGCCGATACCGACATCAGCTACGGCAAGCGGCAGAAGGAAGAAACCAAGCCGCGGCAGGAAGCGATGGTCAAAGGCATCACGCCAGACCAGCCCGCGCCGATCGTCGAGCGCAAGCAGGTGGAAGCGGCTGCCGTTGTGCCGGCCCTGATGGCGCCGGCCGAAGAAGGTTTTTTCAGCAAGCTGTTTGGGTTATTTCGCAAAAAACCGATAACACCGGCAGCAGTCGCCGCTCCGGCTGTCGCGGAAAAACCGCAACAGAATCGTGAACGCGGCGATCGCAACGGACGCGGTCAACGCGGCCGGAATCGCAATGGCCGAGGCGGCCGCGAGCGGGGCGAAGAAAGTGAAACCGGAAAACCGGAAACACGGGTAGCAGAGGCCAAGCAGCCGGCGCAGGCAGGGCGTCCGCCGCGCCCGCCGCGCGAACTTCGCGAGCCGCGTAAAGGAAGCGAAGCGCGTCGCGAACGGCCGCCACGGCCGCCGCGCGAAGAGCGCAAGGAAGCCGTGCCGGAAGTTGAAACCGATGAAGTTTTGTTGAATGGTTCGACACTGGCAGCCTCCCCCCCGGTATCCGCCGCCCTGGTTTCGGCAGATGCCTCGATCGATGAAGCGGAGAGCAATGGTCCGGTAACTGAAACCGGCGAACCGGGCGAAGATCAGCCACGCCGCCGGCGCCGCCGCGGCGGCCGCAACCGCAATCGCAAGGAACGTGAAGACGGAGAAGCCCGCGAGTCCCGCAATGAGCTGGAAAGTGCGGACAACGCAGTTGCAAATGCACCGGTCTTGCAAGCCGGGATCGCGGAATCGCCAGTGATTGAAACAGCCATGCCGACGCCAGTCCATGAATCGGACACGGTTTCATCAGATGCATTTTCCGTATCTGAAACGGCATCGCCCGTTACGACGTTCGATGAAACGACCGCTGCAATTCCGGTACCGACCGCCCTTTCCTCTGCCGTTGCGGCCCCCCTGATTCCTCAGGAAGTTGCACGACAGCCCGAGGAAAATACGCATACCCCTGTTGCCGCTGCTTCCGATCCGGTTCAAGCCGCATCCGCAGCAGTTGAAGCCGCACCGGTTGCGCCGGAACCGGTTCATGCAACGCCGCCGGTACAAATCGTTCCGGCTGCTGCACCGGCACCGATGCAGATGGACGACTTGCATCAAACACTGGCATCCGCAGGACTGACCCTGGCCGTAACAGACCCGGACAAGTTGCGCGCGGCACAAGAGGCCGCCGCCAGAATCCAGACAACGCCACGCGTGCCGCGCGAGCGCAAGCCGTTGCCGCCGCAATCGAACGAGCCTCTGGTTCAGGTTGAAACGCAACGTTGATGTCTTGATACCCTCCTCACTGAAAAGCGGGGAATGACAGCCTGAAAAGTGCAAATAAAAAGGGAGCCTCGGCTCCCTTTTTATTGCCCTTCGAATTCAAACTCGATCATTCCAACAATCGCTTGACTCTGCCCCAAGGGGAAAGCTCATTCTTATGCAATGACCTTTTCCCGTCTGCTTTCCATCGGCTCTTCTGGCCGATTTCCTGAGGAAAAATACATGTCCGTATCAATCATGTCCGCGACCGTGTATGCGCAACCGGGCCTGCCGCACGGCGCACTGCTTCTCGATGTACGCAAACCAGCCGGGTTTGATCAAACGCCGCGAATGCTGCCAGGCGCCAGACGCGGCGCGGCGGACGGGATCGCGGAGTGGTCCAGGCAATTGCCGAAATCGAAACCGGTCGCGGCCTATTGCCTACACGGCCATGAAGCGAGCCAAGGTGCAGCCGCCACGATGTCGGCTCTCGGCTTTGATGCACGCTATCCGGAAGGAGGCATTGCGGGCTGGATTGAATCCGGCCTGCCGACGGTTGCCAGACGTGCGGAATGGAATGCCCCCAGCGATGGCAGCCGACATTCTCGCTGGATTACAAGGTCACGTCCCAAGATCGACCGGCTGGCATGTCCCTGGCTGGCACGCCGCTTCATCGACCCGCAAGCTTCGATGCTTTCCTGGCCGAATTCGACCTGCACGATCCGGTAATCGGCGCACTCGCGCTTATTGTGCGCGCCGCCGATACCGGGGAATTGCAGACCGCGGATCAGGCGCCGGGACTGCTCGCCATTTCGCTTGGCTTATGTGCGAATATCACCGATGATGATGCGCTTCTGGAAGCGGCGATGCCGATCTGCGACGCACTATACGCATGGTGCAAGACCGCGAAAAATGAAACTCACAACTGGCCGTTCGGTCCCAAGCCCTGAGCAAGAAACCACATCAATGACAACAGCATCAATGCAACTGGAACGTCCCGCCGCGGTTACCCTGACCGAAGCTTTCTGGTACTGGCTCAAGCTCGGGTTCATCAGCTTCGGCGGCCCGGCCGGACAAATCGCATTGATGCATACCGAACTGGTGGAAAGGCGGCGCTGGATTTCGGAGCAGCGCTTTTTGCATGCATTGAATTACTGCATGGTGCTGCCGGGTCCGGAAGCGACCCAGCTCGCGGTCTATATCGGCTGGCTGATGCACCGCACCTGGGGCGGCATTATTGCCGGCACCTTGTTCGTACTGCCGTCGCTGGCGATTCTGATCGGACTGTCGTGGATTTATCTGGCCTTCGGAAACGTGCCGTTCGTCGCCGGCATTCTCTATGGCATCAAGCCGGCAGTCGTTGCCATCGTGCTGGCTGCGGCCTGGCGTATCGGTTCGCGTTCATTGAAGAACGGCTGGCTGGTCGCCATCGCCGTGCTTGCGTTCCTTGCCATCGCAATATTCCAAATGCCCTTTCCGCTGATCGTGCTGGGCGCCGCGCTGCTCGGTCTGGCCGGCGGCCGCATGATGCCGGATGTATTCAAGATCGGCGGCAGCCATGCGGCAGCCAAGGCGTCGTTCGGCCCGGCGATCATTGACGACGACACGCCGACGCCGCCGCACGCCCGTTTTTCATGGGGAAAGCTGATTGCCATGATTGCAATCGGGATCGTTCTGGGCGCTGCGGCGTGGACGACCATCGCATTGCTGTTCGGCGTTGCGAATCCGCTGGCGCAGATGGGCTGGTTTTTCACGAAGGCGGCCATGCTGACCTTCGGCGGCGCCTATGCGGTATTGCCGTACGTGTATCAGGGCGGCGTCGAGACTTATCAATGGGTGACGCTGACGCAAATGATCGACGGCCTCGCACTCGGCGAAACCACGCCGGGACCGCTGATCATGATCGTCGCATTCGTCGGTTTCGTCGGCGGCTGGACCAAGGCATTGTTCGGCGCCGACAGCTTGCTGGTCGCAGGCACGGCCGGGGCATGCGTCGCGACATTTTTCACGTTTTTGCCGTCGTTCATCTTCATTCTGGCCGGCGGGCCGATGGTGGAATCGACGCGCGACAATATCCGGCTGACCGCGCCGCTGACGGCAATTTCGGCAGCGGTAGTCGGCGTGGTTGTCAGCCTGGCAGTGTTTTTCGCCGAACATGTGTTCAACATTGCAAAACCGGTAGCGCAATGGGATTTCATTGCGATGGCGATCACGCTCGCCGCCTGTATCGCGCTGTTCCGTTTCAAGGCAGGCACCATCAAACTGATTTTCGCCTGTGCATTTGCGGGGCTCGTGGTATCTTATTTATCTTGACGTTCAGGACGGCATGAAGCCGCGTTGAATCGCATGTTTTTCACATTGAGATCATGACCGCAAAAGTCATTCCCGTTGCCGATCACCGCTATCTGAATGCGGTACCGCCGATTCCGCCAACGCTCGAAACAGCGTCCGGCCTGGTGACGGATACGCTGGCGCGTCCGCTGCGCGACCTGCGCATCTCGGTCACGGACCGCTGCAATTTCCGTTGCGTATACTGCATGCCGAAAGAAACATTCGACAAGGACTATGCGTTTTTGCCGCAGACGTCGCTGCTGTCGTTCGAAGAAATCACACGCTTTGCAAAATTGTTCGTCGCGCACGGCGTCGAGAAAATCCGGCTGACCGGCGGCGAGCCGCTATTGCGCAAGCACATCGAGAAACTGATCGGGATGCTCAGTGGTTTGAAAACGCCCGGTGGGCGCACGCTGGACCTGACGCTGACAACCAATGGCTCATTGCTTGCCAGAAAAGCGCAGGCGTTGAAGGATGCCGGCCTGAAGCGCGTGACCGTGTCGCTCGACTCGCTCGACGATGCGATCTTCAAACGCATGAACGATGTCGATTTTCCGGTTGCGGAAGTCCTGCATGGGATCGAGGTTGCGCATAAAGTAGGGCTGGGTCCGGTCAAGATCAACATGGTGGTCAAAGGCGGCATGAACGACCGGGAAATCGTGCCGATGGCGCGCCACTTCAAGGGATCGCCGGCAATCCTGCGCTTCATCGAGTACATGGACGTCGGCGCCAGCAACGGCTGGAAAATGGATGAAGTGATTCCTTCGTCCGAGGTCGTGCGCCGCATCCATGCCGAAATGCCTCTTGAAGAAATCGCGCCGAACTACCCCGGCGAAACGGCAGGCCGCTGGCGCTATGCCGATGGCGGCGGCGAAGTCGGCATGATTTCGAGCGTCACCCAGGCGTTCTGCCGCGACTGCACGCGCATGCGCTTGTCGACGGAAGGAAAACTCTATACCTGTCTGTTCGCCGCCGGCGGGCATGACGTGCGCGCACTGATGCGCGAGGGCCGGACCGATGAAGAGATTTCGACGGCGATCGCCCACCTGTGGCGCGCGCGCGGAGACCGCTACTCCGAGTTGCGTACCGTCGATACGGGCGGACTCGCGCAGGCGGTGAAGAAGGTTGAAATGTCGTATATCGGCGGATAAAGCGCGCATTCTTCGAACCGCATAAATCATTGCGAGAATGAATCACAGATGACTCACCCCACCCTTTCCGATGTTGTCAGTTGCCTGTCCGATTACGATCCGGACGCACTGCCCGTTGCGCAAGCCCAGCAAATCATTCGCACATTCGTGACGCCGGTCAATGCAGTGGAAAAAGTGGCGCTGCGCGCCGCGCTGGACCGGGTTCTGGCAACCGATATCGTCTCGCCGATCGATGTGCCGGCGCACGACAATTCGGCAATGGACGGCTATGCATTGCGCAGCGCCGATCTGGATGCGGATGCCGCTGCCGTGCTGCAGATAATCGGCACCGCCTACGCGGGAAAACGCTACGACGGCGCGGTCGGCAAAGGCCAATGCGTGCGCATCATGACGGGCGCCGTGATGCCCGTGGAATGCGATACGGTAGTGCCGCAGGAATTCACGAAAAACGCGTCGGACAGCTCGGTTACGGTTCCTGCCGGCATGGTGAGGGCCGGCGACAATCGCCGCTTCAAAGGCGAAGACCTGCAAGCGGGAAAGCCTGCTTTGTCAAAAGGCAAAATACTGCGACCGGCCGATATCGGCCTGCTGGCATCGCTCGGCATTGCCGAAGCGCCGGTGCAGCGCCGGCTGCGGGTCGCGTTCTTTTCCACCGGCGATGAATTGCGCTCGATCGGCGAACCGCTGGATGAAGGCTGCGTGTATGACAGCAATCGCTACACGCTGTACGGCATGCTGACCCGGCTTGGCTGCGACATGATCGATATGGGCGTCGTCAAGGACGACCCGGCTTCACTCGAAGCCGCCTTCCGCTGCGCCTGCGAAAGCGCGGATGCGATCATCACGTCGGGCGGCGTGTCGGTCGGCGCGGCCGACTATACGAAACAGATGATGGCGCAAATGGGTGATGTGACGTTCTGGAAAATCGGCATGCGTCCCGGCCGGCCGATGGCGTTCGGCAAGATATCTTCCAACGGCAGAAGCGCCTACCTGTTCGGCTTGCCCGGCAATCCGGTGGCGGTGATGGTGACGTTTTATTTTTTCGCGCGCGATGCGTTGCTGCACATGATGGGCGCGCAGATGCCGCCATTGCCGCTGATGCGCGCGACGTCGCGATCGGCAATCCGCAAAAAGCCGGGCCGCACCGAATACCAGCGAGGCATTCTGTCGCTCGATGCAAACGGCAATCAACAGGTTGACATTACCGGCGCGCAGGGATCCGGCATCCTGCGCTCGATGTCGGAAGCGAACTGCATGGTGGTCCTGCACCATGAACAAGGCAGCGTGCATGCCGGCGATCCGGTGGATGTGCTGCTGTTCGACGGATTGATCTGATCAGCTCACAGATTTCAACCTAATCAAGAGTCCCGTCTTTTTCTTCCTGCGCATCAAAAGACTCGGTTCCGAGCAGCCGTTGTGCCGTATCGCTCGGCAGCGCTTCCACCGACTTCAGCTTGCGCGCCATCTGGCGGCTGCGCACTTCGGCGTTTTCAATGTTTTTCGCGGCGCGTTCCAGCGTCATTTTGGTTGCTGCCAGCACGTCGCCGAACTTGCCGAACTCGGTCTTGACCGCGCCCAGCACCTGCCACACTTCGGATGAGCGTTTTTCCAGCGCCAGCGTGCGGAAACCCATTTGCAGGCTGTTCAACAGCGCCGACAGCGTCGAAGGCCCGGCGATGCTGACTCGATGCACGCGCTGCAAGTCGTCCGCCAGACCCGGACGCCGCATCACTTCGGCATACAGGCCTTCGGTCGGCAAAAACAGGATCGCGAAATCGGTCGTCAGCGGCGGCGATACATATTTTTCGCAAATCGTCTTCGCTTCGATGCGCATCGCCCGCTCCAGCTCGCGGCCGGCAATGGCGACCCCTTCCGCATCGGCATGCTCGGCGGCCTCGGCCAGCCGCTCGTACTGCTCCTTCGGGAACTTTGCATCGATCGGCATCCAGACCGGCGTGCCGCCATCGCCGTTGCCGGGAAGCTTGATCGCAAACTCGACCCGTTCGCCGCTACCCGGCACCGTTTCCACGTTCTTTGCATATTGATCGGGCGTCAGCATTTGTTCGAGCAGCATTTCGAGCTGCACTTCGCCCCAGGTGCCGCGCGTCTTCACATTGGTCAGCACGCGCTTCAAGTCGCCTACGCCGATCGCAAGCTGCTGCATCTCGCCCAAACCCTGATGGACCTTTTCAAGCCGGTCGGACACCAGCTTGAACGATTCGCCCAGCCGCTGCTCCAGCGTCGCATGCAGCTTTTCATCGACGGTCTTGCGCATTTCTTCCAGCCGGGCGCCGTTGTCGGTTTGCAGGTCCTTGATTTTCGCTTCCAGCGTCGCCCGCACTTCCGCCATGCGCTGTGCATTCGATTCGGTCAATGCGGCCAGCGTCTGGTTCAGCGTATCGCCGAAGCGCTTCAATGCGACCGATTGCTCTTCGCGCCCTGTCTGCGCTTGCAGCGTGATCGCCTGCCGCATCGATTCGAGCTGGTATGCATTCGCTTCATTGAGTTTGACGAGTTGCTGGGAAAAGCCGTCGATCTGGCTGTTCTGCAACGTCGAGACGCCGGTCAACTGTGCGGCAAGCGTTTGCTGAAATTGGGCAAAATTTCCTGTCAGTTCCTGCCGCGTGCTTTGCGCGGTGGTTTGCACCTGCGCGCGCAATTCCCGTTCGGTGCGCTCGCTGGTTTGCTGCTGATGCCGCTCTATCGCATTTTGCAACTGGTTCAGCTGCGGAGCCACATCCGTTCCGCGGCCGCGCACCAGGACGATCACCTGCAGCACGATGATGATCGCCGCAAGCAGCAAGAATCCAATAAGTTCGGTTTGTGTCATGGGGTTTTCCGCTATTTGAATACGTGCTGATGAGACAAGTCCTGTTTTTTTACCGATGCTTCGACAGGCGCGCTGCCGCAAGGCTCAGCCTTCCTTGTTCCGCATCCAGTCGGCCGTCTGATAAAACGATTGCATCAATCTTTGCTGCAATGCCTGCGGGACACCGACGTCCTGCATCGCCAGCGCCATGCAGCGCAGCCATTGATCCCGTTCGGACGATGCGATCGCGTAAGGCAAATGCCGGGCGCGCAGCCGCGGATGGCCGAATCGTTCGATGTAAAGGGCAGGTCCGCCGCTCCAGCCGGACAGAAACCAATGCAGCTTGTCGCGCGAACCGTCGAGCAGCGCCGGATGCAAGGCGCGAATGCCGGCGAATTCGGGCTCCAGATCCATCAGGTCGTAAAAACGGTCGACCAGCTCACGTAATTTTGCGTCGCCGCCGATCAGGTCAAAAACGGATGGTTGTTGAGGTTCTTCAGGAATCATGGGTCGAATGATAGCGCATCGGCATGGCGCATTGAATAGCGGGCCTGGATGTTTTTGGAAACATGCGAAACGTATCGAGCGATCGGCACAATTGGCACGATGCGCTCAGTGCGCGCCGATGCGGTTTTTAACTTGCATCAAGCACGATCGCGTGCATTTACCGTACAAATAAAGCGCGATTCCGGCACCGCGTTCCTGGCGCGTTTGACGCCGCTCAACCAACTCTCAATTTGCATTTTCGTAACAAATTTAATGATTACTATGATTTAAATACCAATTTTTTCATGAAAAAGACACCTCCAGCATTTCGCGATTGTTTGACATTGACGCCGCCACCGAGAGTTGAAATTCTATGCAAGATTTAATGATTAAAAATTCCACCCGACTGGAATTTTCAATGCGCGTGATGGATGTTGCGGCCCTGTGGTTTGCCGGTCAATTTGCCGGCTTTCTGCGCTACAGCGGGCCCTTGAGCGAAACCACGTCGGTGCACACGGTTTTGCTTTACCTGTGCTGCGGTCTTGCTTTTCTGCTGTTTCCGCGATTCGAATTATATGCGTCGTGGCGCGGGCGTTCGATGCCGTCGCTGTTCTCGCGCCTGGCCACGTCATGGGGCGCGGTTCTGCTGATAGGACTGGTTTTCAGTTACCTGATACACCACGCCGGCGCTCTTTCGCGCTTGTGGATGTTTTACTGGTACATGACCGGCATCATATTTTTAATGGGGTCCAGGACGGTTCTGTATTACGTGCTGAATTATCTGCGCGTAAAAGGCTTGAACAGCAAACGCGTGGTGATTGTCGGTTATGGCCAGACCGGGCGGGAAATGCATCTACGCGCGGCGCAACAAAACTGGTACGGCTACGAAGTAAAGGCAATCCATGTCGGCGAAGAGGAAACGGACGATCCTATCGATCCTTCCATAGAAAAAATCAGTACGCTCGACGGGATTTGCGATTACGTCATCAAAAACCGGATTCATGAAATCTGGATCACGCTGCCGCTGAGCGCGTCGTCTCAGTTGCAGAAACTGCAATACCTGCTGCGCAATGCGCTGGTCGACATCCGCTGGGTGCCCGACACATTGAGCATGCAGATACTCAGCCATAAGGTGATCCATTTTCTGGGCCTTACGGCGGTGGAATTGAATCAGCCGGTTTCAGGCGGCGTGGGCGGCATCGTCAAGGACTTGTTCGACAAACTGTTTTCGTTCGTCGTGCTGATCCTGTTGCTGCCGCTGTTTCTGGTGATTGCAATCTGCATCAAGCTGTCGTCTCCCGGCCCGGTATTTTTCAAGCAGCCGAGACTCGGGCTCAACGGCAAGAAATTCAATGTGTACAAGTTCCGCAGCATGAAGGTGCATGAAGAGCACGGCACCGTCACGCAGGCGACGCAGGACGATCCCCGCATTACCCGGTTCGGCGCATTCCTGCGGCGCACCAGTCTCGACGAGCTGCCGCAATTCATCAACGTTCTGATGGGCGACATGTCGGTTGTGGGTCCCAGGCCGCATGCGTTGCAGCACAACGATCTGTACAAGGACAAACTGGAGATGTACATGTTGCGCCATCGCGTCAAGCCGGGCATCACCGGCTGGGCGCAGATTCACGGACTGCGGGGAGAAACCGATACCGTGGACAAGATGGCCAAGCGCGTGCAGTTCGATCTGCACTACATCCAGAACTGGTCATTTTCGATGGATGTGAAGATCATCGTCTGGACGGCATTCAAGGGATGGACGGGAAACAATGCGTATTAGGACCTGACATGCAACCCGGGACCGAAGCGTGCAGCAGTCAAGCGCGGTTTCCGCATGCGCATCCTTGCAGCCAAGCCTATTTTTGAATCGATCCGACCATGCCTATCTCTCCCCTTATTCCGGTAATTTTATGCGGCGGTTCCGGCACGCGGTTGTGGCCTTTATCGCGCGAAACCTATCCGAAGCAGTTCTTGCGGTTGCTCGGCCAGGAAAGCCTGCTCCAACAAACCGTGCTGCGCTTGAAAGGCATAGCATCGCTCGGCCCCGCATTGCTGGTATGCAATGAATCGTCGCGCTTTGTGGCGGCGGAACAATTGCGTGAAATCGGCATCGATGACGCACGCATTTTGCTGGAACCGATGCGCCGCAATACCGCGCCCGCGATTGCCGTGGCGGCGCTGCACGCGCTCTCCGAACATGAAGATCCGCTGCTGCTGGTATTGCCGTCGGATCATGTGATCAAGAATCATGATGCGCTTTGCACTGCGATCCACTTCGCACGGGAAGCCGCAAGCCAGGGCGATCTGGTGACCTTCGGCATTCATCCGGAAAGTCCGGAAACGGGATACGGCTATATCCGCGCATCGTCCTCTGAAACGAGATCGGCGCTGCCAGTGCTGGAATTCGTGGAAAAGCCGAATCGCGCCACCGCGGAACAATATGTCGCCAGCGGCAACTATTATTGGAACAGCGGCATGTTCCTGTTTCGCGCCAGCTGCTACCTGGAAGAACTGGCCCGCTACCAGCCCGAGATCGTCGCCGCCAGCCGCAATGCGGTGGCGCACGCGAAAAAGGATTTCGATTTCATCCGGCTCGACACCGCATCCTATGCGGCCAGCCCCGACGTTGCGATCGACTACGCGGTCATGGAGCGCACCGACCGGGCGTCGATGGTGCCGCTGGCCGCCGACTGGAGCGATATCGGCTCGTGGGCATCGGTATGGGAAGCCGCGGACAAGGACGCCGACAACAATGCGATGCAAGGCGATGTGCTGTTGCAGGACTGCGAGGATTGCCTGATCCACGGCACCACCCGCCTGGTCACGGCGGTGGGATTGCGCAATACCGTGGTTATTGAAACCGCCGATGCATTGCTGATCATGGATACCGAGCGCGCCCAGGATACCAAGCAACTGGTGGCGAAACTTCTCAAGACCCGGCGTTCCGAAGCCACGCAGCACCGTGAAATTTTCCGTCCATGGGGCTCGTACGATTCGATCGGAAACGGCGACCGTTTTCAGGTAAAGCGCATCACGGTCAAGCAAGGCGCCAAGCTGTCGCTGCAAATGCATCATCACCGCGCCGAACACTGGGTCGTGGTGTCCGGCACCGCGAAGATCACCAACGGCGACAAGGAATATCTGCTGACGGAAAACCAGTCCACCTATATACCGGTCGGCGTGGTGCATTCGCTGGAAAACCCGGGGAAGGTGCCGCTGGAGCTGATCGAAATTCAATCCGGCGGCTATCTGGGAGAAGACGACATCGTGCGGTTGCAGGATCGCTATGGCCGGACCTGATCGCGTTATGGCAGCGCGGCAAGCCGGATTGCGTCCGGCATTTTCAAATACCGGACCTTCAACATGCTGGCGGCAACGATATCGATATCAGCACTGGGCTTGCTGAATATCAGCATATCGAAACAAAAAACACATCAAGATAAGACACCGATCCGCCGCGCGAGGAAACCAGCGGAATAACCGCATGCATTGCCCGGCCGCCCTGATTCACACCCTATAGAAACCATCACTATCATCATGCACAAGAAAATTACCAAAGCCGTATTTCCTGTCGCCGGCCTGGGCACGCGCTTCCTGCCCGTGACTAAAGCCAGTCCGAAAGAAATGCTGCCGATCGTGGACAAGCCGCTGATTCAATACGCAGTGGAAGAAGCCGCTGCGGCAGGCATTACCGAGATGATTTTCGTAACCGGACGCAACAAGCGGGCGATCGAGGATCATTTCGACAAAGCCTATGAACTGGAAGCCGAACTGGCCGCCAAGGACAAGCAGGCGTTGCTGGAAGTATTGAAAAGCATCAAGCCGGACAATGTGCAGTGCTTTTACGTACGCCAGGCGGAAGCGCTCGGTCTCGGCCATGCGGTACTGTGCGTCGAACGGCTGGTGCAGAGCGAGCCGTTTGCCGTGATTCTGGCGGACGACCTGCTGGACAGCAAAATCCCGGTAATGCGGCAAATGACCGATCTGCATGCGCACTACGGCAGCAGCATCATCGGCGTGGAATCGATCGCCCCCGAACAAAGCCGCTCTTACGGCGTGGTCGCGGGTACGCCTTTCGGCGAACGGCTGCTGAAGCTGCATGGCATCGTGGAAAAGCCGATGCCTGAAGAAGCGCCTTCCAACATGGGCGTGGTGGGCCGCTATGTATTGACGTCATCCATTTTCAAGCACCTGCACAACCTGAAACCCGGCGCCGGCGGCGAACTGCAATTGACCGACGGCATCGCAGCTTTGCTGGAACAGGAATCGGTCTTGTCATACCAGTTCGAAGGGAAACGCTACGACTGCGGCAGCAAGCAAGGCTATTTGCAGGCGACGGTGCAATTCGCGCTGAAACATCCCGAAGTCAGCGAGGAATTCCGCGCCTTTCTGGCGAACATGCCGCTGGAAAAAGCGATGGAATCCGCACGTGCCGCGACGCCTGCATCATCCACGGATCACAAAGTCATCTACGTATAGCAATGCAAAAACGCCGTTGATGATTTTCCGTGTATTTCAATTTTGATGTTGCGCACGTTCATTACGGAAAAACATCGTCCGCGAAAGACACGAAAAGCACGAAAATTTCACGACACTCTATTCGTTTCTTTCGTGCTTTTCGTGTCTTTCGCGGACAGTGCGTAGCGTCTTTCAATTATTAGATTCTTGCCATGTCAAACAAAGTTCTGGTTACAGGCGCGTCCGGCTATATCGGTTCGCATACCTGCGTTGAACTGGTGCAGGCCGGTTTCGATGTCATCGCCTTCGACAATCTCAGCAACAGCTCACCCAGGTCGATTGCGCGCATCGAACGGATCACCGGGAAACCGTTGCCGTTTTATCGGGCCGACGTGCGCGATTGCGCCGCGCTGGACAACGTATTGCAAGAACATGAAATCGACGCGGTGATTCATTTTGCCGGGCTCAAGGCAGTCGGCGAATCGGTTGCCAAACCGCTGATGTACTTCGACAACAATGTGTCCGGAACGCTAACGCTGCTGGAAGCGCTGTCGGATGCAAACGTGAAGCGCTTCGTATTCAGTTCATCGGCGACCGTGTACGGCGATCCGGAATCGGTGCCGATCGCGGAATCGGCACGGCTGGCGGCCACCAATCCTTACGGCCGCTCCAAGCTGATGGTCGAGGAAATCCTGAATGACCTGGCGCGGGCCGAGCCGGCATGGCGCATCGGCATCTTGCGTTATTTCAATCCCGCCGGCGCCCATCCGAGCGGATTGATCGGCGAGGATCCGAGCGGCATTCCGAACAACCTGATGCCGTTCGTGGCGCAGGTCGCCATCGGCCGGCGTCCCAAACTGGCGGTATTCGGCAACGACTACCCGACTCCGGACGGCACCGGCGTGCGCGATTACATCCATGTGGTCGATCTGGCGCGCGGACACGTCGCGGCCCTGAATCGGTTGTTTGCGCGGTCCGAAGGATTTATCGTCAATCTCGGCACCGGCCAGGGCTATAGCGTGCTGGAGGTGGTACGCGCGTTTCAAAAGGCGAGTGAGCGCACGATCCCTTACGAAATCGTGCCGCGCCGGCCGGGCGATATCGCCAGTTGCTATGCCTCTCCCGTTCTGGCATGCGAACTGCTGGGGTGGCGGGCGGAGAAAAGCCTGGACGACATGTGCGCCGATCACTGGCGCTGGCAGAAAGTGAATCCCGAAGGTTATTGATCCGGCTAAAACGAAACAACACTTTTGTTGTATTTCTTGCAGGAATCTGACACACGTCAAACCTTCCCCAGCTCCGGGATTCCAGAATAGAACAATTGGAAAAACCGACGCCGGCAGCAAGCGACGCCAATACGACATCCATGCAAATTCATCGTCCATATTCAAGGAAAGCCTCATGAAGAGAGAACCGCACGTGCCAGCAGAATTCACCGATCCGTCCAATCCGCCGAAGACCAAAGTTGCGCTGATCACCGGCGTCACCGGACAGGACGGCGCCTATCTATCGGAACTGCTGCTGGGCAAGGGCTACATCGTGCACGGCATCAAGCGCCGCACGTCGCAGCTCAACACCGGACGCATCGACCATCTATACCAGGACCCGCACGAAAAAACGCGCCGCTTCATTCTTCACCACGGCGACATGACCGACAGCTCGTCGCTGATCCGCGTGATCCAGCAGGTGCAGCCGGACGAGATTTACAACCTCGCCGCGCAAAGCCATGTGGCGGTGTCGTTCGAGGAGCCGGAATATACCGCCAACTCCGATGCGCTGGGACCGATGCGCGTGCTGGAAGCAATCCGCATCCTCGGCCTCGAAAAGAAAACCCGCTTTTATCAGGCATCGACTTCCGAACTGTATGGCCTGGTGCAGGAAACGCCGCAGCGCGAAACCACGCCGTTCTATCCGCGCAGCCCGTACGCAGTCGCCAAGCTCTATGCGTACTGGATCACGGTGAACTACCGCGAAGCGTATGGCATGTATGCATGCAACGGCATCCTGTTCAACCATGAATCCGCGCTGCGCGGCGAAACCTTCGTGACCCGCAAGATCACGCGCGCGCTGGCGCGCATCGCGCTGGGCCTGCAGGACTGCCTGTATCTGGGCAACATGGATTCGCTGCGCGACTGGGGCCATGCGCGCGACTACGTCGAAATGCAATGGCTGATGCTGCAGCAGGACAAGCCGGAGGATTTCGTGATCGCGACCGGCATCCAGTACAGCGTGCGCGACTTCGTGAACGCCGCCGCCGCCGAACTCGGGCTGCGCCTGTCGTGGCAAGGCCGGGGGCTGGATGAAACCGCCGCCATCGTGGACGCCGGCCCGCATGACGGCGCCAAGCCGGGGCAGGTCATCGTCCGCGTGGACCCGCGCTATTTCCGTCCGACCGAAGTGGAAACCCTGCTGGGCGATGCCACCAAGGCGCATACAAAATTAGGCTGGAAACCGAGAACCACGTTTCAGGAACTGGTCAGGGAAATGGTGCGGTCCGATCTGGATGCCACCCGCAAATATGCGCTGGTGAAGGAAAACGGTTTTGTCGCGCACGCGCACAACGAATGAAGATGCGCCGCCAATGGCAGCATCCGGTCAATCCGTTGGCGGCCTTCGGAGCGAACTTTCAAAAGCATCGAACATAATGCATCCGACAACAAGCAATTTCAAGAAACGTATTTACGTAGCGGGCCATCGCGGCATGGTCGGTTCCGCCATTGTGCGAACGCTAAGGCAGCGCGACTACAACAACATAGTCACGCGTACGCATGCGGAACTCGATCTGACCGACCAGGCGCAAGTGCGCGCCTTTTTTGCATCGGAAAAAATCGATGAAGTCTACATGGCCGCAGCGCATGTCGGCGGCATTCACGCCAACAACACCTACCCTGCGGAATTCATTTATCAGAACATGATGATGGAAGCCAACGTTATCCATCAGGCCTGGTGCGGCGGCGTGCAAAAATTGCTGTTCCTGGGCTCATCGTGCATTTATCCGAGATTGGCCGAACAGCCGATCAACGAAGAATTCCTGCTGACCGGCCCGCTCGAACCGACCAACGAACCGTACGCGATCGCCAAGATCGCCGGCATCAAATTATGCGAGAGCTACAACCGCCAATACGGCACCGACTATCGCAGCGTGATGCCCACCAATCTGTACGGTCCCGGCGACAATTATCATCCGGAAAACAGCCACGTCATTCCCGCATTGCTTCGCCGCTTCCATGAGGCAAAAAGCACCGGCGCGGAAAAAGTCGTGGTCTGGGGCAGCGGCACGCCGCGCCGCGAATTTCTGTATGTGGAAGACATGGCCGAAGCGAGCGTGCATGTGATGGAACTGGAACGCGCCGTCTATGATGCGCATACCACGCCGACGTCAAGCCATATCAATGTCGGAACCGGCGAAGAAGTCACGATCCGGCAACTGGCGGAACTGCTCGGCAGGGTAACCGGCTATCAAGGCGGCATTGAATTCGACGCCTGCAAACCCGACGGCACCCCGAGGAAATTGATTGCCAACGACAGATTGACCCGGTTGGGATGGCGCAGAAAAATGGAACTGGAACAAGGACTGGCCGTCACTTATTCGCACTACGTCAATTCTCTGAAAAAGACCGGTTAGCCATGTTGAATATCGCCGTCTGCGGGAAATTCCATTATCCGAAATACCTGAAATATCTTCATCAGGAAAATTTCCTGATGAATTTCTATTGTTCTTACAAGGTCGGAGAAAACTTCGGCATTCCCGCTGAAAAAAACAACAACCTTTTTTTCAAGGAATATCTGTACAACCTGCATTTGCGCACGCTCGGCGAACGCGGGCTGAACGAAATGACCGCCGTGTATCACAATCTCTGGCAACGTTCGGTAAAGAAAATATTCAAGCCGGCTGAAGTCAATCACTTCATGATCCACGGCAATTGCACCGACCTGATCGCTCTCTGCAACCGAGAAAATACCATCACGATAGGCGAAGCGGTGAATGCCCATCCGGTTTTTCAGGATAGGCTTTTGAACGAAGAAGCAAAAAAAAGAGGGATGAAATATAACGCGAACATCCCGGTGACGAAAAAAATGCTGACGGAATTCGATGCGGTCGATCATTTGCTGGTGTCGTCCCGATTCGTCAAGCGGACGTTCGTGGAGAACGGCTGCGATGAAGCGAAGATAATCACGCTGCCGTACGGCGTGGAGCGCACGCTTCCCGCCGCCGCGGCTCACCCTGAAAAGCCCGCTTCGATCAATCTGAAAAAAATCAGGGTGTTATGCGTCGGTCAGATCACCATCAGGAAAGGCCAATACTATCTGCTGGAAGCAATCAAATTGTTGAACCAGTCTTCCATGGACCGGATGTTCGAGCTGACGCTGGTTGGCCGAAGCGAGCCCGCCTACATGAAATGCCTGAACGAGCTGTCGGCGGAGTTCGAACATATACGGCATATCGACAACAGCGACATGACGGCATTCATGGCCGGGTTCGACATATTCGTTCTGCCGTCGCTGGAAGACGGGTTCAGCGTGGTAGTGACTGAAGCATTGTCGGCCGGGCTGCCCGTCGTCACGACAAGCAACAACGGCGCCGCGGACATCATTGAAGACGGATACAACGGCATTGTCGTTGCCGCCGGCGATGCCGCGCTCATTAAGCGGGCTATCGAGCGCGTCGTCGATGAAAAAATAACCGGAAAAAAAAAGGATTTGCTGTCGTGGAAGGATTACGCGGCTCGGCTGAAGTCCAATTGTGAAAATTTGCTGGCAGCACGGACTTATGCTTGAAACAAAGAGAATCTTCTCCGGCTTCATCGCGAATGGCTACAGCCAGGGAGTCACGATATTTTCCCAGATCGTGCTGGTGCCGTTTTTCATTTCGAACTGGGGCGTACAGCAGTATGGCGACTGGCTTATCCTGATCGCCTTGCCGATGTACATCTCGTTGAGCGACATGGGATTTTCCACATCCGCGGCAAATGAAATGTGCATGCTGGCCGGGAAAAATCGCGACAAGGAAGTGATTACCACGTTTGTCAGCTCATGGTATTTGTCCATTTCCCTGGCTGCCGCCTTGTCGGTCATTCTATTTTTGATATTTTCGCTGCTTCAGTACACGGGAACCTATAAATTCACATCGATCACGCCGGATGATGCACGCCTCGGCTTCATCCTGTATCTGATCTACATGTTCATGACGGTGCTGTGCGCATCGATTGCGGCCGTTTACAAATTTGCGCAAAGATATTCGTTGAATATTTACCTCAACAACACGGCCAGGCTGTTTGAATCGATATCGACGATTATTCTATTGATCGCCAAACAGGATTTGACAACCGTGATTGCGGGCATGATCGTCGTGCGCGCCATCGGACTGCTTTGCATGATCGCAATAGCAAAGAAAATCGTTCCCTTCTTCACCTTGAAACCGTCCGATTTTTCCTTCAAGAAGATCAAGGAACTCACTTCCTCGTCGCTGAATTTTTCGCTTTTCTCGACGGCCGTCAACTTGTTCCCGCAAGCATTTGTGATTGCTCTCGGCAGCACTTTTTCCTCACAGGTCGTGGTGGGCTATACGATGGTGAAAACGCTCGCGCGATTCGGTTTCCAGGTATTGAACTCGTATAACAATTCCCTTTCCGTTGAAATTTCGCACTTGAGCGGCAAGAAGAGCTGGGACAAGATATTTTCGCTGATCGATAAAAGCTGCCTGTATTTTTTTACCTTTTCTGTTTTGTATATCGTGGTCGGCCTGTACAGCGCGGATTACATTTTCAAACTCTGGTCCGGCCTGCATCTGCAAGTCGATCCGACACTCTTTTTTCTGGTATCGGCGACTTCGCTCACGCAATCGATCTGGATGCTTTTCTTTTCGGTGTTCGCCTCTTCCAACAATCATGGGAAGGCATCGAAAATTTATGCCCTCATCAGTTTCCTGTACCTGGCGATCGTTTTCACGTTGATGGGGCCGAACGACCTGAATCACTTCCTTTTCCTCGGCCTGTTTGTGGAAGTAGTCATGCTGGCATTTCTTTTGCAGGATTACAGGAAGTACAAGATCGCAAGATATTGCGAGACATTTTGAAAAATTCCGCCTTGAAGAATCAATAACAACTATTCGAGCATAGGTGTTGCCGCCATGAGCCAGATAAAAATTCCATTGTTTTTTTCGTTCTATGCATTGATGTTTCTGGCTTTGCCAAAGTATGGAAATTTTTTCCAGATAATCTCGCTGTCATTCATCCTGCTGCAAAACGTTTTGACGTTCGTGAGCCTGAAAAAAAACAAGCCCAACACCTTTAAAAACAGCCTGAATGTTTTTTCATTATTCCTGATCGTTTTAATCCCTCTGTTATCTTTGGCCAATAACCTGTTCAACCCGGAACTGTATTACGTGGAGTATTCAGTACTCTTTCTTGTAGTCGTTTTTTCAATCTATATCGCGGTAAACACGATCGACTTCCGGTTGATCCTGAATAGTTTCATATGTGCCGGTATCGCCATCACTGTCACGATACTGATGTTCGGCACGAACGAACTTTCGCTAGCGCTCTCGATGAATATCGATCAAGAAACCGGCCTGAGCAGATTTTCTCCGCTGGGCCTTCATCCCAATCTGGTAGGCCATATATTCGGCGGGTTCGCAGTCACTTTTTTTTGCTGCATGCTTTACGGGGAAAAAACGCTTCACAAAATATTTTTTGCGCTTCTGGTTGGCGTTTCGTTCATTTTTTGCATCGCGGCGTCATCTCGCGGCGGCTTGATAGCGGCCAGCCTCGGCATCGTCACGGTATATGCCTTTGCGATCTGGCAAGATAAAACCAAGCGAAAGTATTTTTTATTGTTCCTGCTTCTTGCAGTTCTTTCCCTGTTTTTTACGCAGGGCATCGATAAAATTATCAGCTATTTATCTTCAATGCTTGAATTCAACACCAGCGACCGAGGCATCAATTCAGGATTGACCGGACGAACGGCCAACTGGGACAAATTGCTGGGTACCGTTTTTTCATCCATCAAATCCGTGCTGCTTGGCAACGGCTTGCGATCGGGAGGCGCCGAAGTGATTGGTTACGCCATCGACAATGGTTATTTGAATATGGTTTATGAAATGGGCTTGGTGATAACGACATGTTTCGTGATACTCATGATTGTCAACACCAACAATTTGCGTAAAAGCCTGCTTGACATGCCCAATGCCCTCAAGGCTGTTGCGTTTGGGTTATTTATTTTCATTCTTTCTGAATCGGTCGTGGCACGGTATCTGTTATCGATCGGGAATCCGATTTCTCTTTTCCTTATCTTTTGCATGCTGGGATTGAAAAATATTTTCAGATCGACTTCTGCCGGACGGTCGGCGGCACAGCCTGTTGTCTACCAATTGAATCCGCAAGGTTACGGACATTAACTTGACCGGCTTGCAATTTATCCGGCAACGCATTGACGCAAATCGGCATTGAACTGCTTTTTCTCGAATCACCCGATCAATGAAAAAGGCCGGCATGGTGAATGCCGGCCTTTTGCGCTGCATGCCGAGCCGGATTGCGACTTGGCGTTGTTTCCGGTTCTTATTTGAATTGCCAGGTCCGGACGTAGTTGACTTCGAACGAATTCGACGGGCCGGTCGGCGTGGTAGCGTCCGGCGCGCCGCTGGCGCTGCCGTATTGCATGTCGAGCAAAATGTACATTCTCCTCGACATCGTCACATCCGACGTCGAG
>DAIDBD010000093.1 GCA_027310305.1 Herminiimonas sp. | reverse complement strand
CGGGAAAATATACGGCAGGTCGAACACTTCGAATTCCTTCACGCCGAGCGGGCCGAACTTGGCCAGCGACGGCGCCAGCATCTGCACCGCGCCCAGTTGCAGCGCTTCCAGTTCTTCCTTATCCTTGTACAGCGTGCTGTTCGGATAGACTTCGACCTTGACGCGGCCCTTGGTGGCTTTTTCAGCCAGTTCCTTGAAGCGTTCGGCGCCTTTGCCCTTCGGCGTATCGTTGGCGACGACGTGGCTGAACTTGATGACAATCGGGGTTTGGGCGAAGGCGGTGCCGCTGACGGCGGCGGCGGCGGTGAGTGCCAGCAACAGTGTTTTCAGTTTCATGGAAGTCTCCTGAAGAGTTTGGAAATAGATAAGATTTATTAAATCTTGATGCGTATTCTCAACATCCTTTCCTGACATCACAAGTGTGGTTAACCACAATAGGCCGATTGCCGTCAGGCATTGCCAGTCCGCTACACTGGCTTGCATGCACCGAATTTACAGGACGAACCACCCGCCTCCATGAAAAATCGCACACAGAATCAGAATCCCGGCGGATTGCGCAATCGCAGGCAGATATGGCGCTGGTCGCTGCCTGTTCTGCTGCTGCTGTTCCTGTCGACCTTGCTGTGGCTGCCGTGGCAGGCGCAGCGGATGGAAGCCAACGAGCGCCAGGAGCAACTGATTGCCGATACGCTATGGGTCGAGCAAACCATCCGCTTCCAGCTCAGCCGCGACGAAGAAAGCCTGGACCTGGTCGGCAGCGAAATCACGGCCGGCAACCTGGCGGGGAAAAAATGGCAGGACAGATTAACCGCTCTGCTCCGGAACAATCGCGAGCTGGACCGCATCGTTTGGCTGGATGCAGCCGGAAACCAGATCGCATCGACCGACCATGTGCCGGTCAGGCTTGCCGATTACTCGACGCAATCGCAACTGGCCGCGCAACGCGCGCGCGACACGAAAACGCCGCAGTACAGCCATCCCGCCCCGCCGCCCGGCTTGTCCGGGCCGATGCAGATGGATTATCACGTGCCGCTTTACATCGGCGACCGCTACACCGGCAGCCTGATTGCCAGCTATCTGACTTCCAGCATTCTGGATCAGATGGTGCCGTGGTGGTTTGCGCAGGACAATGAGATTGCGTTGACCGACAGCGACGACAACACCATCGACAAGCGCGCCGCCGGCGGCCCCGGGCGCAGCGTCTATACCCATCGCCGCGCGCTCGATCTGCCGGGCGCGGCGCTGACGCTGCGCACCAACAGCGTCAAGAATGCGCCGAAACTGTTGCCGAACCTGCTGGTCGGTTCGGTCATCGCGCTGTCGGTCGGCTTGCTGTGGAGCCTGGGTGCGTTGTGGCGCGACATCAACCGACGCTTGGCGGCGGAGGGCGCGTTGCGCCAGCAGGTATCGTTTCGCACGGCGATGGAAAATTCGCTGGTGACCGGCCTGCGCGCCCGCGATCTCGAAGGCCGCGTGACCTATGTGAACCCGGCGTTCTGCCAAATGGTCGGCACCCAGGCCGAGGACCTGGTCGGCAGATTGCCGCCGATGCCGTACTGGGCGCCGGAAGCGATGGCGGAATACCAGCAGCGGTTTTCGGAAATGCTGGCCGGAAAAGTGCCGCAGCAAGGATTTGAAACGGTTTTCCTGCGCGCCAGCGGCAAGCGCTTTCCGGTGCTGGTTTTCGAGTCGCCGCTGCTGGACGATCACGGCAATCAAACCGGGTGGATGGGATCGATCCTCGACATTTCGGACCGCAAGCAGATAGAAGACTTGAATCGCCAGCAGCAGGAAAAACTGCAGGCCAGCGCGCGGCTGGCAAGCATGGGAGAAATCGCCTCCACGCTGGCGCATGAATTGAACCAGCCGCTGGCCGCGATTTCAAGCTACACCACCGGCGCGCTGAACATGATCAACAACAGCATCGAACAGCACGGCAGCGTCGATCCGGAAATGCTCAGGCTGGCGCTGGAAAAGGCCAGCAGCCAGGCGCAGCGCGCCGGCCACGTGATTCGCAGCGTGCATGCGTTCGTCAAGCAGCGCGAGCCGGCGCGCGAGCCGGTCACCATTGCGGCATTGATCGATAACGTGATTCCGTTGGTCGAGTTGCAGGCGCGCCAGTTTTTCGTGTCAATCCAGACCCGCATCGCGCCGGCGCTGCCGCCGGTGCTGGCCGACTGCGTATTGCTGGAACAGGTGCTGCTGAATCTGACGCGCAACGCGATCGAAGCGATGCAGGAAGTCGCGCCCGAGCGGCGCATCCTGCGCATCGTCGCCGCGCTCGAACCCGCAGCGCCAGCCACCAGTGTGATGATATCGGTAATCGATCGCGGACACGGCATCCCGGACGAGGTCGCCGCACGGCTGTTCTCGCCATTCTTTTCGACCAAGGCGGAAGGCATGGGAATGGGGCTCAATATTTGCCGCACCGCAGTCGAGTTCCACGGCGGCACGCTGACGCATGCCGGCAATCCGCAAGGGGGTACAATCTTCCGTTTTTCATTGCCGGCAATGCCCAGGAATGTGCCGGATGCCATGACGGCCGATGCTAAGAGCCTATTCCAGTAGGCCAAGTCGTCGCGGCGGGGCGCTTTGCGTGCGGCCCTGCGTAACGACCCCTTGCCATAGCTCGCTATGGCGCGTCGCTACGCCTTGCTCCGCGCCCAAATCACCTCCGCCGCAACTGACTCGGCCTACTGGAATAGGCTCTAAATGAGGAGAGCGCATGCTGCACATCATCGATGATGAAGAAGTGATCCGCGATTCGCTGATCTGGCTGGCCCGTTCGCGCGCAATCGCCGCAACGTCATATGAAAACGGCGAAGCCTTTCTTGCCGCATTTGAAAGCGCGATCGATTTCGACCCGGCGGGCGAATGCGTGCTGCTCGACATCCGCATGCCCAATGTCAGCGGCGTCGCGCTGTTTGACGCGCTCGATGCGCGCGGTCTGACACGGCGGCTGCCGGTCATCTTTCTGACCGGCCATGGCGACGTGCCGATGGCGGTCGATACATTGAAGCGCGGCGCCTTCGATTTTTTTGAAAAGCCGTTCAACGACAACAAATTGATGGATCGCGTGCAAGAAGCGCTGGCCGCCTCGCAGCAAGCCGGCGCCGCCGCGGCGGTACACGAACGCCTGGCCGCGCTGTCGGCGCGGGAACGCGAAGTGCTCGAGCTGATCCTGGCCGGCAAGATGAACAAGGTGATCGCCGACAAGCTGGGCATCAGCATGCGTACCGTTGAAGTGCACCGCGCCCATATTTTCGACAAGATGAATGTGAAAACAGCGGTGGAGCTGGCGGGGCTGCTTAAGTGATCGGTTGCGCGCCATTCAAAAAAACAGCGTTCCGTTTACAATCGCGCACTCTCGCCCATCCTTGTAACGCTTATTTCATACGCTCACGAACGCTTGCCCGCCTGCCGGCAACGACTCGATAAAACCCATGTCCATCATCACCATCCTGTTGCCCGATTTTGCATTGATCATCATCGGCTTCATGCTGCAGCGTTCCACCAGTTGGGGCGCCGCTTTCTGGGCCGGGCTGGAAAAAATGGTGTATTTCATCCTGTTCCCGGCATTATTGTTTTACGCCACGTCGCGCGCGCCGCTCGACTTCGCCAGCACCGGCAAACTGCTGCAGGTGGCGCTCGTCGCGATCCTGTTCGGCATTGTTCTGGGCTGGCTGGCCAAGCCCTTATTCCGTCCCGGACCGATGCTGTTCGAATCCGGCGTGCAGACCGCGTTCCGCTTCAATTCGTACATGGGGCTGGCGGTTGCGTACCGGCTGGCAGGCGATCAGGGAACGTCGTTGATGGCGCTGATCATCGGATTTTCCGTACCGATCTGCAACATGGCGGCGGTCCATGCGCTGGTGCATAAAAGCGGCGGCTTGCTGAAGGAACTGGCAAAGAACCCGCTGCTGCTGGCGACGGTCGGCGGCCTGCTGTTCAACTTGCTAGGCTTGCAGATACCGGAAGTGATCGGCGTGACGCTGTCGCGGATGGGCAATGCGGCGATTGCACTGGGCCTGATCCTGGTCGGCGCCGGATTGCGCCTGTCGGGGCTGCATGAAGCAAAGGGCATGGCCGGTTATTTCATCGCGGTCAAGCTGCTCGCGCTGCCGGCCATTGCGTATGGCGTCGGACGCTGGATCGGCTTATCGACCTTGCAGTTGCAGATCGCCGTGATGTTTTGCGCACTGCCGACCGCGTCCAGCGCGTATGTACTGGCGGCGCGCATGGGCGGCAACGGTCCGTTCGTTGCGTTTCTGATTTCCGCCGGCACGCTGCTGTCGATCGTGACGCTGCCGTTGTGGCTGCTGCTGGTGCATTGAGATTACCGTGACAATGCCCAAGCCACATGCTCGCGCACCAGGCCGGACGGATGATCGGCCCGCGCATTGAGCGCCGCGGCAATCTCCTGATCCTGCGGCATGGCGCGCAACGCATTGCCCAGGCCGACGGCGATATTGCGCAGCCAGCGCTCATGGCCGATGCGGCGGATCGCGCTGCCTTCCATTCTGCGATTGAATTCCGGTTCGCTCCACGCAAACAGATCGACCAGCGTCGCGCTATCCAACCCGTTGCGCGCATCGAAATCGGCCAGCGTTGCGCGCTGCGCGAATTTGTTCCACGGGCACACCATCTGGCAATCGTCGCAACCGAGCACGCGGTTGCCGATCAGCGGCCGCAATTCGAACGGAATGCTGCCTTTCAATTCGATGGTCAGATAGGAAATGCAACGCCGCGCATCGAGCTGGTACGGCCCCAGAATCGCCTGCGTCGGACAGACATCGATGCAGGCGCTGCACTGGCCGCAATGCTCGGTCACCGGCGCATCGACCGGCAACGGCAGATCGGTATACATTTCGCCGAGAAAGAACATCGATCCCGCTTCGCGATTGAGCAGCAACGTATGCTTGCCACGCCAGCCGAGGCCGGATTTCTGCGCCAGCGCGACTTCCATCACCGGCGCCGAATCGGTAAACACCCGATAGCCGAACGAACCGATTTCGCCGGCGATCCGGTCCGCCAGTTGCTGCAACCGGGCGCGCAACACCTTGTGATAATCGCGGCCGCGCGCATACACCGAAATCACGGCGGCGGACGGATCGTTGATGCGCCGTTCTTCCTGCACGCGCCAGTCCGCGCCGGCGCTCTGCGGCAGATAATCCATTCGCGCCGCGATCACGCGCAGCGTGCCCGGCACCAGTTCGGCCGGGCGCGTACGCTTGATGCCGTGCGCTGCCATATAATCCATCTCGCCGTGATACCCGGCGTCGAGCCAGGTTTGCAGATCGGCTTCGGCATCCGACAGGTCGACATCGGCAATCCGCAGATCGGCAAAACCGAGTTCACGGCCCCAAGCCTTGATGGCGACTGCAAGGGCGGGCAGGTCGATGGTGGTATGTTGTTGCATGATCAACTCTAATAGATAGTTCTTCAGTTCGCAGTGCAAAGGTAAAGATTAGTACACAAATTTCCGTTCGTCCTGAGTAGCCCGCAGGGCGTATCGAAGGGTCTCTGGGCGCAATCCACCCTTCGATACGCCCTGCGGGCTACTCACACCCCAAAGGGTGCCCCGGGGCGAACGGCTTATTGGGATTGGATGGCCTTGGGCTGAATAGTTATGTTAATCAAACTCATTTTATTCGATGCAGCATTTTAAAACCCACCTGAACGACGAAGCCGGCACCGCAGCGCTGGGCGCAGCGCTGGCGCGCGCATTGGCGCCGGGCCTGGCGATTTACCTGCACGGCGATCTCGGCGTCGGCAAAACCGCGTTGACGCGTGCGCTGCTGCATGCCGCCGGCCACAATGGCCATGTCAAAAGCCCCACCTATGCATTGGCCGAGCCGTACACCGTTGTGATCGCGGGACGCGCGACAAACGTACTCCATTTCGATCTGTACCGGCTGGCCGGCGCGGAAGAATTTCTCGATGCCGGATTTCGCGAATACTTCAATCACGAAAACGTCTGCATCGTCGAATGGCCGGAAAAAGCCGGTTCCGTGTTGCCGCCTCCCGACATCGATGTGTTCCTGGCCGTTTCCGGCCGCGGGCGTGATGTAGAATGTCTAGCGTTGTCCGACCAGGGTTCTCAATGTCTCGACCGACTGCATTTCGCACCAAACCTGTAATCTCCAAAACACGCCGCACCGTTCTCAAGGCCGGCGGCACATTGCTCCTCTCCGTCTTCGCTCCGAGCGCATCGCATGCCGCGCAAATTCTCGCCGTGCGCGTCTGGCCGGCGGAAGATTACACGCGCGTGACGCTGGAGAACGATACCAATCTCAAGACCTCGCATTTCATCGTCAAGAATCCCGAACGGCTGGTAGTCGATATCGAAGGCATCGATCTCAATCCGACGCTGAAAAGCCTGGTCGCCAAGATCCAGTCGAACGATCCTTATATCAGACAGGTGCGCGTCGGCCAGAATCGTCCGAATGTCGTGCGGCTGGTGTTCGACCTGAAAGAGGAAATCAAGCCGCAAGTCTTCATGCTGAAACCGATCGGCGAATATCAGCACCGTTTGATATTCGACCTTTACCCGGTCAACCCGCCGGACCCGATTACCGCGCTGATCGAAAAAGGCCAGTGGCTGAAGGAATTGCCGGCGGAAAGCAAGCCGCAGCATTCCGAGCCGCCGATCGCCAAAGCCGATCCCCGGGAACCGAAGCTGCCGCAGTTGACGCGCATGATCACGATTGCGCTCGACCCGGGACACGGCGGCGAAGATCCCGGTGCGGTCGGCCGCGGCGGCAGCCGTGAAAAGGATGTGGTGCTGGCGATCGCCAAACGGCTCAAGGCCAGGATCGAAGAACAGCCGAACATGCGCGTGATGCTGACGCGCGATGCCGATTATTTCGTGCCATTGCATGTGCGCGTGCAAAAGGCGCGCAAGGTGCAGGCCGATCTGTTCGTGTCGATTCACGCCGATGCATGGGTCGAACCCACCGCGCGCGGCTCATCAGTGTTCGCGCTGTCGGAAAAAGGCGCCAGTTCGACCGCCGCCCGCTGGCTTGCGAACAAGGAAAACGCCGCCGACCTGATCGGCGGCGTCAACATCAAGGGCCGCGACCGGCAGCTCGCCGGCGTGCTGCTCGATCTGTCGACCACGGCGCAAATCAACGACAGCATGAAGCTTGCCAAAGCGGTGCTCGGCGAAATCGGCGGCATCAACCGCCTGCACAAGAATGGCGTGGAACAGGCCGGATTCGCGGTGTTGAAAGCGCCCGATATTCCGAGCATTCTGGTCGAAACCGCGTTCATCTCGAACCCGGAAGAAGAAGCCAAGCTGACCGACGACAATTACCAGGATCAGATGGCGGATGCCATGTTGAAGGGCATTAAAAAATATTTTTCGCAGAATCCGCCGCTGGCGAAAAACAGGATGACTTGAACCGGCATTGCCGGATTCGGCCTTGCATGCGCAGGCTGCCCATCTTGGGCGAACCAGATGCCCTGAAGCTTCGATACGACATCAGAATC
>DAIDBD010000090.1 GCA_027310305.1 Herminiimonas sp. | reverse complement strand
GAAACCACGATCGGCCGCGCGATCCTGTCGGAGATTTTGCCGAAGGGCTTGCCGTTCAGCGTGCTGAATCGTGCGTTGAAGAAAAAAGAAATTTCCAAGCTGATCAACACGTCGTTCCGCAAATGCGGCCTGCGTGCGACGGTCGTCTTCGCCGATCAATTGATGCAATCGGGCTTCCGTCTCGCAACGCGCGCCGGCATTTCGATTTGCGTCGACGACATGCTGGTGCCGCCGCAAAAAGTGACGCTGATCGCGGCTGCGGAACACGAAGTCAAGCAGATCGAACAGCAATATTCGTCCGGACTGGTCACCGCCGGCGAACGCTACAACAAGGTGGTTGATATCTGGGGCAAGGCCGGCGACGAAGTCGGCAAGGCGATGATGGACCAGCTCAAGGTGGAAGACGTCATCAGGCGCGACGGCACCAAGTCGACGCAGGAATCGTTCAATGCGATTTACATGATGGCCGACTCCGGCGCGCGCGGTTCGGCCGCCCAGATTCGCCAGTTGGCCGGCATGCGCGGCCTGATGGCCAAGCCGGACGGTTCGATCATCGAAACGCCGATCACCGCGAACTTCCGCGAAGGCTTGAACGTTCTGCAGTACTTCATCTCGACGCACGGTGCGCGTAAAGGCTTGGCCGATACCGCGTTGAAGACGGCGAACTCGGGTTACCTGACCCGTCGTCTGGTCGACGTGACGCAGGATCTGGTCGTGATCGAAGATGACTGCGGCACGGCGAACGGCGCATCGATGAAAGCGCTGGTCGAAGGCGGTGAAGTCATCGAAGCCTTGCGCGACCGTATCCTAGGTCGTGTCGCCGCCAACGATATCGTCAATCCGGAAACACAGGCTACGTTATATGAAGCCGGAACCTTGCTTGACGAAGACATGGTCGAAGAGATCGAGCGTCTGAGCATTGACGAAGTCAAGGTTCGCACGCCGCTGACCTGCGATACGCGCTTTGGCTTGTGCGGCATGTGCTACGGCCGCGATCTGGGTCGTGGCGTACTGGTCAACGCCGGCGAAGCAGTCGGCGTGATCGCTGCGCAATCGATCGGCGAACCGGGCACGCAATTGACGATGCGTACCTTCCATATCGGCGGTGCGGCATCGCGTGCGGCGGTGGCTTCTTCGGTTGAAGCCAAATCCAATGGCACGGTTCGCTTTACCGCCACGATGCGTTACGTCACCAACGGCAAGGGCGGCCAGATCGTCATTTCCCGTTCCGGCGAAGTGTTGATTACCGACGATCATGGCCGCGAGCGCGAGCGCCACAAGGTGCCGTACGGCGCGACGCTGCTGGTCAAGGATGGCATGCCGATCAGGGCAGGCACCGCGCTGGCGACATGGGATCCGCTGACCCGGCCGATCATTACCGAATACACCGGTACGGTGAAATTCGAAAACGTCGAGGAAGGCTCGACTGTCGCAAAACAGATCGACGAAGTCACCGGCTTGTCGACCCTGGTCGTCATCGATGCTAAACGCCGCGGTTCGGTTACCAAAACCGTACGCCCGCAAGTGAAGCTGCTGAACGAGCAAGGCGAAGAAGTCAAGATCGCCGGCACCGAACACGCGGTGACGATCGGCTTCCAGGTTGGCGCGCTGATCACCGTGAAAGACGGCCAGCAAGTCACGGTCGGCGAGGTGCTGGCCCGTATTCCGACCGAATCGCAGAAAACGCGCGACATCACCGGCGGTCTGCCGCGTGTGGCCGAGTTGTTCGAAGCGCGTTCGCCGAAAGATGCCGGCATGCTGGCGGAAGTGACCGGCACGGTTGCGTTCGGCAAGGAAACCAAGGGCAAGCAGCGCCTGGAAATCACCGACATGGACGGCAACAAGCACGAGTTCCTGATTACCAAGGACAAGCAAGTGCTGGTGCATGACGGCCAGGTCGTGAACAAGGGCGAGATGATTGTCGACGGCCCGGCCGATCCGCAAGACATCCTGCGTTTGCTGGGTATCGAAGCACTGGCGCGTTACATCGTCGACGAAGTGCAGGACGTGTACCGCCTGCAAGGCGTGAAGATCAACGACAAGCACATCGAAGTGATCGTGCGCCAGATGCTGCGCCGGGTGCAGGTGGTCGATGCGGGCGATGCCAACTACATCACCGGCGAACAGGTCGAGCGTTCCGAACTGCTGGATGAAAACGACCGCGTCATTGCCGAAGGCAAGATTCCGGCGACATATGAAAACGTGTTGTTGGGCATTACCAAGGCATCGCTGTCGACCGATTCGTTCATCTCCGCGGCATCGTTCCAGGAAACCACGCGCGTGTTGACCGAAGCAGCGATCATGGGCAAACGCGACGGCTTGCGCGGCTTGAAGGAAAACGTGATCGTCGGCCGCTTGATTCCTGCCGGCACCGGTCTCGCATTCCATCGTGCGCGCAAGGAAAAAGAATCATGGGAAGCGGAAGAACGTACTGCATTGCTGCAATCCGAGCGGGCAGCGCGGGCGGCGGAAGCAGCAGCGGAAATCGCTGAAACGACCGGGACACCGGACGGCGAAGCATAAATCCGGGAAGTTGCTGGAAACCGAACGGTCGCGAAGGGAAATCCTCCGCGACCGTTTTTTTTGTTTGTGCATCGCTGATTTGACGTGGCTATCGATTCGAGCTTGTCTCAAGCGATTTTTTCGATGCCCGCGTGCCGTCATTCAATGTTCTTGCGGCAGCGGCTTGCCATTGTCGATGACTTCCCGGCAATCGCCTTTGAAAGTCGCATTGTCGTAGTCGGTCCAGCCGTAGCTATCCACATAGCGTTTGTGAGGCCGGAACCTCCTGCTTAAAAAGCTGCGCTCCAGTTGTTCAGTGCTGTAGCGAATGTCAGCCATGTCTAGCAGCGAATGGAAAATATTTTCAGTGGCGAGTTTGGCGCGTTTGTGGCGCAGCAACCGGTTGACCTTGTCAGGAAAAATGGATTGATAAAGATCGGAATACCACACCAGTGCCGGCACATGGAATTCGTATTGCGTGTTATGGCCGTGAAAAGCCAGCTTGCAATTGCCGTCGTACAGCGTTTGCCCATGGTCGGATACATACATCATCGATGTCAGTTGCGATGACGATTTCAATATGCCGATGACTTGCGACAAAAACCAGTCGGTGTACAGGATCGAATTATCGTAGCTGTTATTGAGCTGCGGCTTGAGCTTCAAATCGGTGTAAGCGGGATGATCGACGCCAAACAGCGAAGGCTGCCATTTGTCATATTCCTTCGGATATCGATGGCTATAGTTCCAGTGATTGCCCAATGTATGCAGCACAATCAGTTTCTTCGGCGCCGGATCGCCGATCGCATTTTGCAGGGGCTCGAGCAGCACCTGATCAAGGCTGGAACTGCTGGTAAAGCCGCCCGGATTCAGAAATTGGGTAACGTCCGCTTCATTCGCATAAACCGAGACGGGGGTATCGAACTGGCCGAACGACATTTGATTCGATAGCCAAAAAGTCTTGAAACCGGCTTCCTTGAAAGCAGTCAAGAAAGATTTTTCAGAGAATTCCGCTTTCAAACTCTGAACCGCCGGCTTGCGTGACATCAGTACCGGCACCGATAGCCGTGTAGCCGATACGGCCGTGATGACGTTCGACAAGCTGACAAGATTCGATTCTTTTTTCAGTAGCGGGTTCGTTTCGCGCTTGTAACCATTCAAGCTCCAGCGGTCGTATCGCGACGATTCCCCGATGACCATGACAACTATTTGCGGCAAATCGGCTTGACCGGCTTGATGCGCGCCGAACTTGAACTGGTTGCTTTTCTTAGCCAGGTCGGACAGATAATCCCGTTCCTTCCAAAAATCGTAACCGTAAACGGCCAGACCGAACGGCCATGTTTTGCCGAATGCATCTTGCTCGAACGGGATCTTGGCCCAAGAGGGCAACTTGGACAGTCGTTTGGCTGCAACGGGCGGAAGGAGCGCAGCATCAGCGCTTGCCGGCTTTACCTCTTCATTTTCAGTGCTGGCAGAAAGGCTTGCCATGGTTGGATTGGCCGACAGATTTTTCGACGCATCGGGAAGGGCGGCCTGTACGCCGATTTCACGACCGTAAAGCCATGTACACAGACCGATTGCCAAGATCCCGAGTGCCAGCCAGCGGGATTTATTCGTCCAGTCCAGATCGCGTGTGCGAAGCGCCGCCTTCCATGAAAGCCACCACCATGCAGCGATGCCGGCGGCAACGGCAAACAGCAGCCAGACTTTGCCGCCCAAAAATTCCAGCGCTTCTTTCGGGCTGGTTTCAGCAATAATGCCCAAATGGTGGGTGGATATGCCTTGACCGTAGTAGGCCTGCAGGTAGAGTTCGACCGGCAGTGCAAAAAAAGCGGGAAGCAGCAGCCAGTGAAACCGCGCGGGACGTTTGAAGATCGCCCAGACAAATCCCCATGCGACCAATTCCATGCCGACTATCCGCGCCGGATGGGCAACCTTGCTCCCCATTAAAAATGGAAGAAGCGGAACGGCTGATAATGCAAAATAGGTTGATAAAATGAACAGATTGACGGAACGGAGCAAAGAAAACATGAAAATCAGCAAAAGATGAATGCAAAAAACCATTATCCCGGAATAATTTTTACTTGCCTAATGGCATTGATATGGTTTTGGAGCAAAAAGAAAATTTGAGCAATCTTTTTCCTATATACGAGCGGCTGATAAAGAGTGAGCCGCCACTTCGATAGCTCGGAATGAAGAAATCAGCATTGTGCCGAGCATGATCGGTTCGGCTGAACGAGATCAAATGGTTGACGCTCTGCCTCCCGAGGGATATACTCGCGAGTTCTCGAATTTAAGCTTTCTTGGGCTTAAAGCGTTCTTTGGTCTGTTTTCCGCCTCCTGCAACGCTTTTCCCGTAGCCGAATCGAATCGCGCGATGAATTTTTCATGCGCACATATATCCAGTTCAGTCCCCGGACAACCGATTTCGGGTTTGTATTATTAATGTCGTCATTTTGTTGGATTTAGAACGATGCCAACCATCAATCAATTGATTCGCCAGCCGCGTGTTTCCGCAAGCGTCAAAAGCAAATCGCCGGCGCTGGAAAACAGCCCGCAAAAACGCGGCGTATGCACCCGCGTTTATACGACGACCCCAAAGAAGCCGAACTCGGCTTTGCGGAAGGTCGCCAAAGTCCGCTTGACCAACGGTTTCGAAGTTATTTCGTATATCGGCGGCGAGGGCCATAACCTGCAAGAGCATAGCGTCGTGTTGTTGCGCGGCGGCCGTGTCAAGGATTTGCCGGGTGTGCGTTATCACATGGTGCGCGGTGCGCTGGATACCCAGGGCGTCAAGGACCGTAAGCAAGCGCGCTCGAAGTACGGCGCGAAGCGTGCGAAAGCAGGCAAGAAATAACAAGTTTTCCGCAGTAGTCGGGCGGAATGAGTGTCGGTCCCTGATGGGCCGAGTAAGTGGCTGGTCATGATGGTCAGCCGCGAGCGCAAAACCAACTGTGCGCTCAACTGAAGATTGAAAGGAATCGAAATGCCACGTCGTCGCGAAGTCCCCAAGCGGGAAATCCTGCCAGATCCGAAATACGGTAATGTTGATGTCGCCAAGTTCGTCAACGTTTTGATGTTGTCGGGCAAGAAGTCGGTTGCCGAAAATATTATTTATGGCGCGTTCGAGCACATCCAGACCAAATCGGGCAAGGATCCGCTCGAAGTGTTTGCTGCCGCAATCAATAACTGCAAGCCGATGGTCGAAGTCAAGTCGCGTCGCGTCGGCGGCGCCAATTACCAGGTGCCGGTCGAAGTGCGTCCGGTTCGCCGCATGGCGTTGTCGATGCGCTGGCTGCGCGAAGCGGCCAACAAGCGCAGCGAAAAATCAATGCCGCAGCGCCTGGGCGGCGAGTTGCTGGAAGCTGCAGAAAGCCGCGGCGGCGCAATGAAAAAGCGCGATGAAGTGCATCGCATGGCAGAGGCGAACAAGGCGTTCTCGCACTTCCGCTTCTAATGGATTGGATCATTGGCTCGCAATTATGCGGGCCAATGATTCTCATGTGTAATTTGTTCGAGGCCGGGCACATTTTTGAAAAAATGGCGCTCGGTTTTGTTCATTAAAAAGATTTAGGATGAATCATGGCTCGCAAGACCCCCATTGACCGTTACCGTAACATCGGCATTTCGGCTCACATCGATGCAGGCAAGACGACAACGACCGAGCGCGTGTTGTACTACACCGGTGTCAATCACAAGATTGGCGAAGTGCACGATGGCGCCGCCACCATGGACTGGATGGAGCAGGAGCAAGAGCGCGGCATCACGATTACGTCGGCTGCGACCACTTGCTTCTGGAAGGGCATGGCGAACAATTTCCCCGAGCACCACATCAATATCATCGATACCCCGGGTCACGTTGACTTCACGATCGAAGTGGAGCGTTCGATGCGCGTGCTCGATGGCGCTTGCATGGTGTATTGCGCGGTGGGCGGCGTGCAGCCGCAGTCGGAAACCGTCTGGCGTCAGGCCAACAAATACAAAGTGCCGCGTCTGGCATTCGTGAACAAGATGGACCGTACCGGCGCCAACTTCTTCAAAGTGTATGATCAGATGCGCGCCCGCCTGAAGGCAAATCCGATCCCATTGCAGATTCCGATCGGCGCCGAAGAAAACTTTCTGGGCGTGGTCGACCTGGTCAAGATGAAGGCCATTTATTGGGATGATGCATCGCAAGGCATGAAGTTTGATTATCGCGATATCCCTGCCGAACTGCTGGAGCAGGCCAAAGAGTGGCGCGAGAAGATGGTCGAAGCCGCGGCAGAGGCGACAGAAGAACTGATGAACAAATATCTTGAAGAAGGCGACCTGACGGAGGCTGAAATCAAGAGGGCGTTGCGTCAGCGCACGATCGCCAGCGAAATCGTGCCGATGATGTGCGGTACCGCATTCAAGAACAAGGGCGTGCAGGCAATGCTGGACGGCGTGATCGAGTATCTGCCTTCGCCGGTGGATATTCCGCCCGTCAGCGGCGTGAACGAAGATGATGAGCCGACTACGCGCAAAGCTGAAGATGATGAAAAATTTTCTGCGCTCGCGTTCAAGATCATGACCGATCCATTCGTCGGTCAGCTTATTTTCTTCCGCGTGTATTCGGGTACGATCAAATCGGGCGACACGGTGTTCAATCCGGTCAAGAACAAGAAAGAGCGTCTCGGCCGAATTCTGCAGATGCATGCAAACCAGCGCGAAGAAATCAAGGAAGTGCACGCCGGCGACATCGCCGCCGCAGTGGGTCTGAAAGATGCGACGACCGGTGAAACATTGTGCGATCCAACGTCCATCATCACGCTGGAGCGGATGGTTTTCCCGGAACCGGTGATTTCGCAGGCAGTGGAACCGAAAACGAAGGCCGATCAAGAAAAAATGGGCTTGGCGCTTAACCGCCTGGCGCAGGAAGATCCGTCTTTCCGCGTCAAGACCGACGAAGAATCGGGCCAGACCATTATCGGCGGCATGGGCGAATTGCACCTGGAAATTATCGTGGATCGCATGAAGCGCGAATTCGGCGTTGAAGCGACCGTCGGTAAGCCGCAAGTTGCTTATCGCGAAACGATACGCAAGACGTGCGAAGAGATCGAAGGCAAATTCGTCAAGCAATCTGGCGGTCGTGGTCAGTACGGTCACGTTGTTCTGAAGATCGAGCCGCAAGAACCGGGCAAGGGCTTTGAGTTTGTCGACGCAATCAAAGGCGGCACTGTTCCGCGTGAATATATTCCTGCGGTTGAAAAAGGTGTGCGGGAAACGCTGACGTCCGGCGTGATGGCTGGTTATCCGGTGGTCGACGTCAAGGTAACGCTGTTCTTCGGTTCATACCATGACGTGGACTCGAATGAAAATGCATTCCGGATGGCTGCGTCGATGGCGTTCAAGGATGGTTGCCGCAAGGCGAGCCCGGTAATTCTGGAGCCGATGATGTCGGTTGAAGTCGAAACGCCGGAAGATTACGCCGGTACCGTGATGGGTGATCTGTCGTCACGTCGCGGCATGGTGCAAGGCATGGATGAAATCGCAGGCGGCGGCGGAAAAATCATCAAGGCTGAAGTGCCTCTGTCGGAAATGTTCGGTTACTCGACATCGTTGCGTTCCGCAACGCAAGGCCGTGCAACTTATACGATGGAATTCAAGCACTATTCCGAAGCGCCGAAAAACGTGACGGAAGCAATCGTCAGCGCGAAAAGCAAGTAATTTCATTATTGCGGGACAAAGTTAAGCACAGCGTACTCTGTCCCCAACAAACCAGTCCGCTCCAAAGGGAGCGGACTTTTGAATTGATAGATAAATCGTTCTTTTTGAAGGAAGAATAAAATGGCAAAAGGCAAGTTTGAGCGGACCAAGCCGCATGTGAATGTAGGCACGATTGGTCACGTCGATCACGGCAAGACCACGCTGACGGCGGCAATTGCGACCGTCCTGTCGAAGAAGTTTGGCGGCGAAGCCAAGGCCTACGACCAGATCGATGCGGCGCCCGAAGAAAAAGCGCGCGGCATCACCATCAACACCGCCCACGTCGAATACGAAACCGCCGCCCGCCACTACGCGCACGTCGACTGCCCCGGCCACGCCGATTATGTCAAGAACATGATCACCGGCGCCGCGCAAATGGACGGCGCCATCCTGGTCTGTTCCGCCGCCGACGGCCCGATGCCGCAAACGCGCGAACACATCCTGCTGGCGCGCCAGGTCGGCGTCCCCTACATCATGGTGTTCCTGAACAAGTGCGACATGGTCGACGACGAAGAATTGCTCGAACTGGTCGAAATGGAAGTGCGCGAACTGCTCTCCAAATACGACTTCCCGGGCGACGATGTCCCCATCATCCGCGGCTCCGCCAAATTGGCGCTGGAAGGCGACACCGGCCCGCTGGGTGAACAAGCCATCATGGCGCTGGCCGCCGCACTGGATAGTTATATCCCGACGCCGGAACGCGCAGTAGACGGCGCTTTCCTGCTGCCGGTCGAGGACGTATTCTCGATCTCCGGCCGCGGCACGGTCGTCACCGGTCGTATCGAACGCGGCATCGTCAAGGTCGGCGAAGAGATTGAAATCGTCGGTATTCGCGATACCCAAAAGACCACCTGCACCGGCGTCGAAATGTTCCGCAAGCTGCTCGATCAAGGGCAGGCCGGCGACAACGTCGGCGTGCTGCTGCGCGGCACCAAGCGCGAAGACGTCGAGCGCGGCCAAGTCTTGGCCAAGCCGGGTTCGATCAAGCCGCACAAGCATTTCACCGGCGAGATCTATGTATTGTCCAAGGATGAAGGCGGCCGTCATACGCCGTTCTTCAACAACTATCGTCCGCAGTTTTACTTCCGCACGACGGACGTGACGGGCTCGATCGAGTTACCGGAGGACAAAGAGATGGTGATGCCGGGTGACAACGTCTCGATCACGGTGATGTTGATCAACCCGATTGCGATGGAAGAAGGCTTGCGCTTCGCCATCCGCGAAGGCGGTCGTACCGTCGGCGCCGGCGTCGTCGCGAAAATCATCGAGTAACTTGCTGCAGATTTTGCAGAGTTTTATGGCTTAACACTGCCGCGAGTGGCATTCCACTCGCGGTTCGCTCTTTAAAGGAAGAATCATGTCGGCACCTAACCAAAAAATCCGTATTCGTTTGAAGGCGTTTGACTATCGTTTGATCGATCAGTCCGCACTCGAAATCGTCGACACGGCCAAGCGTACCGGTGCAGTCGTCAAAGGCCCGGTGCCATTGCCGACACGTATTCAGCGTTTTGACGTGTTGCGTTCGCCGCACGTCAACAAGACTTCACGCGATCAGTTTGAAATCCGGACCCATGTGCGTCTGATGGATATTGTTGATCCGACAGACAAGACGGTTGATGCATTGATGAAGCTGGATTTGCCGGCTGGCGTCGATGTGGAAATTAAGCTGCAGTAAAAATATTCATGGCGAGGCAGAGGTTAAAAGCGCCGCAATGCGCTGACCATCTCGGCTTCTCTTTGAAGGAATTGTGCCGTGAATATATGGAACAGCAGGGCGTGATTTATATATTTAGCTGTTGTAGAAAGCGCGCTCCCACGTTATAATATTTGGCTTCGGTGCGAGTCTGTCTTTTTCAGGCTCGTGCGTTATCAAGTTTCACAAACATCAGCCCTGCCCAATCGTAGGCGGGAATGGAGAAAACAATGAGCCTAGGCCTTGTTGGTCGCAAGGTTGGTATGATGCGCATCTTCACGGATGACGGGGATTCAATTCCTGTAACCGTGGTAGACGTGTCAAACAATCGCGTGACGCAAATCAAAACGCCTGATACAGATGGTTATTCCGCTGTTCAGGTCGCATTCGGTCAACGTCGCGCTTCACGCGTGAACAAAGCCGCTGCCGGTCACCATGCTAAAGCGGGTGTCGAAGCGGGGACCATCCTCAAAGAATTCCGTATTGACGCAGCCAAGGCTTCCGAAATGAAGGCGGGCGACATTGTTGCCGCCAGTCTGTTCGAAGTTGGCCAGAAAGTGGATGTGCAAGGCGTATCCATCGGTAAGGGCTATGCCGGCGTCATCAAGCGTTATAACTTCAGTTCTGGTCGCGCTACTCACGGTAACTCGCGCTCGCACAATGTGCCGGGCTCGATCGGTATGGCGCAGGATCCGGGTCGTGTTTTCCCGGGCAAGCGCATGACCGGCCACATGGGTGACGTTACGCGCACCACGCAAAACCTTGAAATCGCTCGTATCGATACCGATCGTCAGTTGTTGTTGGTCAAGGGTGCGGTTCCGGGTGCGAAAAACGGCCAGGTGATCGTTTCGCCTGCCGTTAAAATCAAAGCCAAGAAGGGAGCCTAATCAATGGAACTCAAGCTCCTGAATGACCAAGGTCAAGCTGCTTCGAATGTTGCTGCGCCGGATACGATTTTCGGCCGCGACTATAACGAAGCGCTGATTCACCAGGTCGTGGTTGCTTACCAGGCCAACGCGCGCAGCGGTAACCGTAAGCAAAAAGATCGTGAAGAAGTGCATCACACGACCAAAAAGCCGTGGCGTCAAAAAGGTACGGGTCGTGCTCGTGCCGGTATGTCGTCATCGCCGCTGTGGCGTGGCGGCGGTCGGATCTTCCCGAATTCGCCGGAAGAAAATTTCTCGCACAAGGTCAACAAGAAGATGTATCGCGCAGGTATCTGTTCGATATTGTCGCAGTTGGCGCGTGAAGGTCGTTTGTCCATCATTGAAAATCTGACGGTTGATGCGCCCAAGACCAAGCTCTTGTCACAAAAACTGAAAGACATGGGTCTGGATTCCGTGTTGGTAATAACCGATAGCCTGGATGAAAATCTGCTGCTGGCTTCGCGTAATTTGCCGAATGTGCTGGTCTGCGAGCCGCGTCATGCTGATCCGGTTTCATTGGTGTTCTACAAGAAGATCCTGATCACCAAATTGGCATTGGCCAAGATTGAGGAGATGCTGGCATGAGCGCAGTTATCAAACATAGCGAAGAGCGCTTGATGAAAGTATTGCTGGCTCCGGTGATTTCCGAAAAGGCTACGTTCGTTGCAGAGAAAAACGAGCAAGTCGTTTTTCTCGTTGCGCCGGACGCAACCAAGCCGGAAATCAGGGCGGCTGTCGAGCTGTTGTTCAAGGTTCAAGTGGAATCGGTGCAAGTTGCCAACCGCGAGGGAAAGCAAAAGCGTACTGGTCGATTCAATGGTCGCCGCAATCACACCAAGCGTGCGTTTGTGTGTCTGAAGCCAGGCCAGGAAATCAACTTCACCGAGGAGGCTAAATAATGGCACTCGTTAAAGTCAAACCGACTTCGCCAGGTCGTCGCGGAATGGTCAAGGTCGTTAATCCCGACCTGTATAAAGGCCGCCCGTTTGCCGGCTTGATTGAAAAGAAATCGAAAACCGCTGGTCGTAACAACAACGGTCATATCACTACCCGTCATATCGGTGGTGGTCATAAGCAGCATTATCGCGTGATTGACTTCAAGCGCAACAAGGATGGCATTTCGGCGAAAGTGGAGCGTATCGAATACGATCCAAACCGTACCGCGAATATTGCTTTGTTGTGCTACGCCGACGGTGAGCGTCAGTACATCATTGCTACCAAAGGTCTGTCGGTTGGCGATCAGTTGATGAATGGTTCGGAAGCGCCGATCAAGTCGGGCAACTGTCTGCCGATTCGCAATATCCCGGTTGGTACGGTCATGCATTGTGTCGAGATGCTGCCTGGCAAAGGCGCGCAAATGGCGCGTACCGCCGGTGCCGGTGTGGTGTTGATGGCACGTGAAGGTACGTACGCTCAAGTTCGTTTGCGCTCCGGTGAAGTTCGCCGCGTGCATATCGAATGCCGTGCAACCATAGGCGAAGTCGGCAATGCCGAGCATAGCCTGCGCAAGATTGGTAAGGCCGGTGCAATGCGTTGGCGTGGTGTTCGTCCGACCGTTCGCGGTGTGGTCATGAACCCGGTTGACCATCCGCACGGCGGTGGTGAAGGCAAGACGGCCGCAGGTCGCCATCCGGTATCGCCATGGGGCCAGCAGACCAAAGGCAAGAAGACGCGTCGCAACAAGCGCACGACTTCGATGATCGTCTCGCGCCGCGGCAAGAAATAAGGATAAGACATGACACGTTCATTGAAAAAAGGGCCGTTCTGCGACGCCCACCTGGTGAAAAAAGTCGAGACCGCGCAAGCGACCAAAGACAAGAAGCCGATCAAGACCTGGTCGCGCCGTTCGACGATCATGCCGGACTTCATCGGGCTGACGATCGCGGTGCATAACGGCAAACAACATGTGCCGGTGTATGTTTCAGAAAACATGGTTGGTCACAAGCTCGGCGAATTCGCGCTGACCCGTACGTTCAAGGGTCATGCTGCTGATAAGAAGGCTAAGAAATAAGGTCCGATGATGGAAACTAAAGCTATCCTCCGTGGCGTACGACTGTCGGCCCAAAAAGGCCGTCTGGTTGCCGATCTGATCCGCGGTAAAAAAGTCGATCAGGCACTCAATATTCTGACATTCAGCCCGAAAAAAGGCGCAGTCATCATCAAGAAAGTGCTGGAGTCCGCAATTGCGAACGCCGAGCACAATGATGCTGCCGATATCGATGAGTTGAAAGTCACGACGATTTATGTCGAAAAAGGTTCGGTCTTGAAGCGCTTCACAGCGCGTGCAAAAGGCCGGGGTGATCGTATCTCTAAACAATCCTGTCACATTTACGTGACTGTCGGTAACTAAGGAGTCACGATGGGACAGAAGATACATCCAACCGGCTTTCGTCTTGCGGTTACGCGCAACTGGGGTTCGCGCTGGTATGCCGGCAATGGTAATTTCGCCACCATGCTCAACGAAGATCTGAAGGTTCGCGAGTACCTGAAGACGAAGCTGAAGAATGCTTCCGTTGGTCGCGTCGTTATCGAGCGTCCGGCGAAGAATGCGCGCATCACGATTTACAGCTCGCGCCCTGGCGTGGTCATTGGTAAAAAGGGCGAGGACATCGAAATTCTCAAGTCCGCCTTGACCAAGATGATGGGCGTTCCGGTGCATGTGAATATCGAAGAAATTCGCAAGCCGGAAACCGATGCGCAACTGATTGCCGATTCGATTGCGCAACAATTGGAAAAGCGCATCATGTTCCGTCGTGCGATGAAGCGCGCAATGCAAAATGCAATGCGCCTTGGTGCTCAGGGCATCAAGATCATGTCGTCGGGCCGTTTGAACGGCATCGAGATCGCGCGTAAGGAATGGTATCGCGAAGGCCGCGTGCCGCTGCATACCTTGCGTGCTGACATCGATTACGGTTTTGGCGAAGCGCAAACGACTTACGGCATCATCGGCATCAAGGTGTGGGTATACAAAGGCGATCGTCTTGCCAGTGGCGAGCCGCCAGTCGATTTGACCAAAGAAGACGACACCAAGCGACGCGCACCGCGTCGTGATGATGGCAAGCCAAGTGGCGGTGCCCGTCCTCCGCGCGCCAAGCGTCCCGAAGGTCAGGCTGCCGTTGCCGCAGCACCGGCTGGTGCTGCAACGGCGCCGGCCGCCGCTAAACGAGTTCGCGCTAAAAAGCCGGACGGAGCTGCTGCTGCCCCGGCTGAGAAAGCAGGAGAATAATCATGCTGCAACCAGCACGCAGAAAATATCGTAAAGAACAGAAGGGCCGCAACAAGGGCATTTCCCATACGCGCGGCACCGCTGTGTCGTTCGGTGAGTTTGGCTTGAAGGCGGTTGGTCGTGGTCGCATTACCGCTCGCCAGATCGAAGCTGCGCGTCGTGCGATGACCCGTCACATCAAACGCGGCGGGCGGATCTGGATCCGTATTTTTCCGGACAAGCCGATTTCGCAAAAGCCTGCTGAAGTCCGGATGGGTAACGGTAAAGGCAATCCTGAATATTACGTGGCTGAAATTCAGCCGGGTAAAGTACTGTACGAGATGGATGGTGTCGATGAAACATTGGCGCGCGAAGCGTTTCGCCTGGCTGCAGCCAAACTGCCGCTATTGACCAAGTTCGTCATCCGTCAAGTCGGCCAATAATTGGAGTGAAATATGAAAACATCTGAACTCCGCGGCAAAGACGAAGCTGCTTTGAGCAAAGAGCTCAATGATTTGTTGAAGGCGCAATTCGGCCTGCGCATGCAAATTGCTACGCAGCAGTTGAACAATACTTCACAACTCAAGAAAGTGCGCCGCGACATCGCACGCGTTAAGACGGTCATGAATCAGAAGGACGCCAAATAATGAACGATCCGGTGAAACCAGCGCTCAAGCGCACGCTGACTGGCAAAGTGGTCTCCGACAAGATGGACAAGACCGTCACGGTGCTGATCGAGCGCCATGTCAAGCATCCGCTGTACGGCAAAATCATCATGAGATCGAATAAATATCATGCGCATGATGAAGCCAACCAAGCCAAGACCGGCGATGTGGTTGAAATTCAGGAAGGCCGTCCGATTTCAAAGACGAAAGCCTGGACGGTGACGCGCGTGGTGCAGGTCGCGCAAATAGTTTAAGTAATAGTTGCAGGCGCGGTATTTTGCTGACATAATGTTTGGCTTCGTTCTTGCCATGCATTTTGCAAGGGCGGCATAAATGCCCTGCAGTTCGAGTAATGGCAGGAAGTTTTGGAAATTGTCCACCTAATCAGCACGTCTTAATGTGGTTAAGTTAAGCGATCTGGCAGGACCAAGACTGACCGTGAGGCCGCATTGTGCGGAAATGAGCGGGTTAAGTTGGGAAAGAAAATATTATGATTCAAACTGAAAGCCGGCTCGAAGTAGCCGACAACACGGGTGCGCGTGAAGTCATGTGCATCAAGGTGCTGGGCGGTTCCAAGCGCCGCTACGCGGGTATTGGCGATGTGATTAAAGTAACCGTCAAGGTGGCCGCGCCACGTGGCCGCGTGAAAAAAGGCGAAATTTACAATGCCGTTGTCGTGCGCACAGCCAAAGGCGTGCGTCGTCAAGATGGCTCGTTGGTGAAGTTCGACGGCAACGCCGCTGTTTTGTTGAATGCAAAGCTGGAGCCGATCGGCACGCGTATTTTTGGGCCGGTCACGCGTGAGTTGCGTACTGAGCGCTTCATGAAGATTGTGTCGCTTGCGCCAGAAGTTCTGTAAGGAGTGGTCATGGATAAGATTCGAACAAACGACGAAGTCATCGTTTTGACCGGCAAGGACAAGGGCAAGCGCGGTGTGGTGAAGCAGCGCGTTGATGTTGATTACGTCGTGGTTGAGGGTATCAATGTCGCTAAAAAAGCGACCAAGCCGAACCCGATGACCGGTATAACAGGCGGCATCGTCGACAAGCTGATGCCAATTCATGTGTCCAATGTCGCATTGTTCAATGCGGCAACGGGTAAGGCAGATCGTGCTGGCGTCAAGACGGTGGATGGCAAGAAAGTCCGCGTCTACAGGTCCAGTGGCGAAGCGGTTAAGGTGTAATCATGGCCCGTCTCCAAGAATTCTATAAAGAAAAGGTCGTTGCCGACCTGACCGCAAAATTCGCGTACAAGTCGGTAATGGAAGTTCCGCGGCTTACCAAGATCACCCTGAACATGGGCCTGTCGGAAGCGGTTGCCGACAAGAAGATCATTGAGCACGCTGTTGGCGATCTGACCAAGATCGCCGGCCAGAAGCCGGTGGTGACCAAGGCGCGCAAGGCGATTGCCGGTTTCAAGATTCGTGAAGGTTATCCGATCGGTTGCATGGTGACTCTGCGCGGCGCGCAGATGTATGAATTTCTCGATCGTTTCATTACCGTTGCGCTGCCGCGCGTACGCGACTTCCGCGGCGTCTCCGGTCGTGCATTCGATGGTCGCGGCAATTACAACATCGGTGTGAAAGAACAGATCATTTTCCCCGAGATCGAGTACGACAAGATTGACGCGTTGCGTGGCATGAATATCAGCATCACGACGACAGCGAAGACCGACGACGAAGCAAAAGCGCTTCTCGCCGCATTTAAATTTCCGTTCAGAAACTGAGGCTGCCATGGCAAAACTGGCACTGATTAACCGTGAACAAAAGCGCGCCGACCTGGTGAAGAAATATGCTGGCAAGCGCGCCGAGTTAAAGGCAATCATTGATGATCAATCGAAGTCGGAAGAAGAGCGCTACGAAGCGCGCCTGAAATTGCAGGCGCTACCGCGTAACTCGGCCCCGACCCGTCAACGCAATCGTTGCTCGATAACCGGTCGTCCGCGTGGCACTTACCGCATGTTCGGTTTGGGCCGTACAAAACTCCGTGAAACCGCCATGCGCGGTGAAATCCCGGGTATGACTAAAGCCAGCTGGTAATAGGAGAATAAGCGATGAGTATGAGCGATCCTATCGCCGATATGCTGACCCGTATCCGCAACGCACAAGTCGTGCAAAAGACCACGGTTGCAATGCCGTCGTCCAAAGTCAAGGTTGCGATTGCAAACGTCCTCAAGGACGAGGGTTACATTGAAGATTTTGCCGTGGCCGAAGCGGCCGGCAAGGCGGAATTGAAGATCGGTTTGAAATATTATGCCGGACGTCCCGTCATCGAGCGCCTGGAGCGCGTGTCCCGTCCGGGGCTGCGTGTCTACAAGGGCAAAGACGAGATTCCGAACGTGATGAATGGCTTGGGTGTGGCGATTGTATCGACGCCCAAGGGTGTCATGACAGACCGCAAAGCGCGCGCAACCGGTGTCGGTGGCGAAGTTATTTGCTACGTGGCCTAAGGAGCGCAACATGTCTCGTGTAGGTAAAATGCCGATTGCACTGCCGAAGGGCGCGGAAGCGACCATCACCGCAGCGCTGATCACTGTAAAAGGTCCGTTAGGTTCGCTTTCCCAGTCCTTGAGCGGCTTGGTAAAAGTTGTGAATAATGACGGCACGCTTAAATTTGAGGCCGCCAACGACAGCCGCGAAGCCAATGCGATGTCCGGTACGTTGCGTGCGTTGGTCAATAACATGGTCAATGGCGTCACCAAAGGCTTCGAGAAAAAATTGAGCCTGGTTGGCGTGGGTTACAAGGCGCAGGCGCAAGGCGACAAACTGAATCTGTCTCTCGGTTTCTCCCATCCGGTGGTGCACCAGATGCCGCAAGGCGTGACGTGCGCTACGCCAACGCAGACCGAGATTCAGATCAAGGGAATCGACCGCCAGCAAGTCGGGCAAGTCGCTGCCGAAGTTCGCGCTTACCGTCCTCCCGAGCCTTACAAAGGCAAAGGCGTTCGCTACTCTGATGAGCGAGTAGTGCTTAAAGAAACCAAGAAGAAGTAATAGGGGTTGACGATGGACAAGAAACAATCACGTCTGCGCCGCGGACGCCAAACTCGCGCCAAGATTGCAGAGCTGAAAGTGAATCGCTTGGCCGTGCATCGTACTAACTTGCACATCTATGCAAGCATTATTGGTCCGGATGCAAAAATATTGGCTTCGGCATCCACGGTGGAAGCCGAAGTGCGTCAGGAGCTGGCTGGCCAATCGGGCAAAGGCGGCAATACCGCAGCAGCAGCCTTGATAGGCAAGCGCGTAGCGGAAAAAGCATTGAAAGCCGGGATTGCCGAAGTGGCATTTGATCGCTCCGGTTTCCGTTATCACGGCCGTGTCAAGGCAGTTGCGGAAGCTGCGCGCGAAGCCGGTCTGAAGTTTTAAGGAAGAATCCTCATGGCAAAAATGCAATCAAAAATGCAAAGCGACAAGCCGGATGACGGCATGCGCGAAAAAATGATCGCGGTCAACCGTGTGACCAAGGTGGTTAAAGGCGGCCGTATCATGGGCTTCGCCGCATTGGCTGTGGTGGGTGATGGCGATGGCCGCATCGGCATGGGTAAAGGCAAGTCGAAGGAAGTGCCGGTCGCTGTGCAAAAGGCAATGGAAGAGGCGCGTCGCAAGATGATCAAGGTCACGTTGAAGAACGGTACGTTGCAACATACCGTGACCGGCAAGCATGGTGCGTCATCGGTGTTGATGGCGCCCGCAAAAGACGGTACCGGTGTCATTGCCGGCGGTCCGATGCGCGCGATTTTCGAGGTAATGGGCGTCACGAACGTGGTGGCGAAGTCGAATGGTTCGACCAACCCTTACAACATGGTGCGTGCAACGTTGAATGGCTTGTCCAAAATGAATACCCCGTCGGAAATTGCTGCCAAGCGCGGCAAATCCGTTGAAGAAATTTTGGGCTGAGGTGATCAGAATGGTAAAAACAGCAGCGGCAAAGACGGTCAAGGTTAAATTGGTCATGGGCCTGATCGGTACGCGTGAAACGCATCGGGCGACGGTTCGCGGTCTGGGCTTGCGCGGTATTAATTCGGTTGCCGAATTGGAAGACACGCCGGCAGTGCGCGGCATGATCAACAAGGTATCGTATCTGGTGAAAGTGGTTTCGTAAGCCATCGGCTTGCGAATGGAGCAAATCATGGAATTGAATAATATTCAGCCGGCGGATGGCGCCAAGCACTACAAGCGCCGTGTTGGCCGTGGCATTGGTTCAGGTTTGGGCAAGACGGCCGGGCGTGGGCATAAGGGTCAAAAATCTCGTTCGGGCGGCTTCCATAAAGTCGGCTTCGAAGGTGGCCAGATGCCGCTGCAGCGTCGTTTGCCGAAGCGTGGCTTCAAATCGCTGGCAGCGCCATATAAGGCGGAAGTTCGGTTGTCGGACCTGGAAAACCTGCCTGTCGGCGAAGTCGATATCCTGGCGTTGAAACAAGCCGGCATCGTTTCCGAATTGGCGCGAGTGGTGCGAGTCATTTTGTCCGGTGAGATCAGCAAGAAAGTGACGCTTAAAGGGTTGATTGCAACCAAGGGCGCCAAAGCTGCAATTGAGGCCGCTGGCGGCTCGGTTGCGTAAATCGGCAGTCTGATCGGAGTAAACATTGGCGACTACTCCTCAATTGGCTAAAAGTGCGGCAAGTGGCTTCCCCTGGGGGCGCTTGTGGTTCTTGTTGGCAGCATTGGTGGTATTCAGGATCGGCGCGCACATTCCTGTGCCGGGTATCGATCCGACGCAATTGGCTGAACTGTTCAAGCAGAATCAGGGCGGCATTCTGGGCATGTTCAACATGTTCTCGGGTGGTGCGCTGTCTCGCTTTACGATTTTTGCGCTGGGTATCATGCCGTATATTTCGGCATCGATCATCATGCAGCTGATGTCGGTGGTGTCGCCGCAGCTGGAAGCGTTAAAGAAGGAAGGCGAATCGGGTCGACGCAAGATTACGCAATACACCCGTTACGGCACGTTGCTGCTGGCAACTTTCCAGGGCCTTGGCATCGCAGTCGCGCTGGAATCGCAGGCAGGCTTGGTAATTGATCCGGGTCTTGCATTCCGTTTTACCACGGTAGTGACCTTGGTTACCGGCACCATGTTCTTGATGTGGCTGGGCGAGCAAATTACCGAGCGCGGCTTGGGTAACGGTATTTCGATCATTATCTTCGCCGGCATTGCCGCAGGCCTGCCGCATGCAGTTGGCGGCTTGCTTGAGCTTGTGCGGACCGGCTCAATGAATGCGTTGTCAGCCATCCTGATCTGCGCGGTGGTGGCAGGCGTTACCTTTGTGGTGGTTTTCATCGAACGAGGTCAACGCAAGATACTGGTCAATTATGCCAAGCGTCAGGTTGGAAACAAGATTTACGGCGGCCAGAGCAGCCATCTGCCATTGAAATTGAATATGGCCGGTGTAATCCCGCCTATTTTCGCATCGTCGATCATTTTGTTTCCGGCGACGATTACAAGCTGGTTTACTTCAGGCGATACGACCAATCCGTTTATTCGTTTCCTGAAAGATCTGGCGGCATCGATGGCGCCGGGCGAACCGATCCATGCATTGCTGTACGCCGGTGCGATTGTATTCTTTTGCTTTTTTTATACCGCACTTGTATTCAACAGCAAAGAAACTGCGGATAACCTCAAGAAGAGCGGCGCATTCGTGCCGGGCATTCGCCCTGGTGATCAGACGGCGCGCTACATTGACAAGATTTTGACGCGCCTGACTTTGGTCGGTGCGGTGTATATAACGCTGGTGAGTTTATTGCCTGAGTTTTTGATTGCTCGCTGGAAGGTGCCATTTTACTTCGGCGGAACTTCACTATTGATTATAGTAGTGGTAACAATGGACTTCATGGCGCAGGTACAAAACTACGTCATGTCGCAGCAGTACGAATCATTGCTTCGCAAAGCGAATTTCAAGGGCGGAATTCCTACGCGTTAAGCGCCCAGGAGAACGAGCAGACCGCATGGCAAAAGACGACGTTATCCAGATGCAAGGCGAGATTCTAGAGAATCTTCCCAATGCAACGTTTCGTGTAAAGTTGGAAAACGGACATATAGTACTGGGTCATATCTCGGGCAAGATGCGCATGAACTATATACGTATTCTGCCCGGCGACAAGGTAACAGTGGAATTGACGCCATATGATTTGAGTCGGGCACGGATCGTATTCCGTACCAAGTGATAATTTATGTTGGAGACAGAGTGCCGCTTCGCTTGGCTCTGTTCGGCAATGTCTTGAAAATGAAAGAAAGAGGGCAAAAATGAAAGTGCTCGCATCAGTCAAGCGGATCTGCCGCAACTGTAAGATCATCAAGCGCAAAGGCGTTGTTCGTGTCATTTGCACCGAACCGCGCCATAAACAGCGCCAAGGTTAATTAACGTTATTGATCGAGGAATAACGAATGGCACGTATTGCAGGGGTCAATATCCCCAACCATCAACACACTGTTATCGGACTGACTGCGATTTATGGTGTTGGCCGCCCGCGCGCGCAAAAAATTTGCGTCAAGACGGGTGTTCCGACCACTAAAAAGGTCAAGGATCTGGATGATAGCGAGCTGGAAAAGCTGCGCGATGAAATCGGCAAATTCATCGTCGAAGGCGATCTGCGTCGCGAAATCTCGATGAATATCAAGCGTTTGATGGACTTGGGTTGCTACCGCGGCCTGCGTCATCGCAAAGGCTTGCCTTGCCGCGGTCAGCGCACCCGTACCAACGCACGTACCCGCAAGGGACCGCGCAAAGCAGCGCAATCGCTGAAGAAATAATCCGGCACGTCGGGATTCAAGGAAATCATCATGGCAAAAGCACCCAATAACGCCGCTGCAGCACGCGTGCGCAAGAAAGTCAAAAAGAACGTTGCTGAAGGCATCGCGCATATTCACGCGTCCTTCAACAATACCATCATTACCATTACCGACCGTCAGGGTAACGCGCTGTCTTGGGCGACTTCCGGCGGCGCGGGCTTCAAGGGCTCGCGCAAATCGACCCCATTTGCGGCGCAGGTCGCGGCTGAAGCGGCAGGCAAGGTGGCGGTTGAATGCGGTGTGAAAAATCTTGAAGTGCGCATCAAGGGCCCTGGCCCGGGCCGCGAATCTGCGGTCCGCGCGCTGAATAACCTCGGTATCAAGATTACGCAAATCCAGGATGTGACGCCGGTGCCGCACAATGGTTGCCGTCCGCCGAAGCGCCGTCGTATTTAAAGTTATTAGTGTCCCTTGCGGGCATTGCAATGATGGTTATTGGTAGTACGTAAGTTGCCCGCCAAAGACCTTGGCGGGTTTTGTTCTTAAGACCACCGTCTGATTGAACGCGAATCAGACTAGCGCTTGCGAATTCGAGCAGCATCCGGATTCGATTGAGGCGCGATTTAAAATGTTGTGGACAGAGTAATTCGGCGCGCTACGGCGCCTCAAAAACTCTGTCCCGCAATACATAAAAAAGGAAATTCTCGTGGCACGTTATATTGGACCGAAAGCAAAACTCTCCCGCCGTGAAGGCACCGACCTGTTCCTGAAGAGCGCGCGCCGCTCGCTGGATTCCAAGTGCAAACTGGATTCCAAGCCTGGCCAGCATGGCCGCACGTCCGGTGCTCGTACTTCCGACTATGGCAATCAGCTGCGCGAAAAGCAGAAGGTCAAGCGCATGTACGGCATTCTGGAGCGTCAGTTCCGTCGCTATTTTGCTGAAGCTGACCGCCGTAAAGGCAATACCGGCGAAACGCTGTTGAAGCTGCTTGAAGCACGGCTCGACAACGTTGTTTACCGGATGGGCTTCGGATCCACCCGTGCTGAAGGCCGCCAATTGGTGTCGCACAAGGCATTTACGGTAAATGGCACCGTCGTCAATATCGCTTCCTACCAGGTAAAACCGGGTGATGTGGTTGCCGTGCGCGAAAAATCCAAAAAACAGGTGCGTATCGTTGAAGCGCTATCGCTGGCCGAGCAAATCGGCATGCCTTCATGGGTATCAGTGGATTCCAAGAAGATGGAAGGCACCTTCAAATCGATGCCGGATCGCAATGAAATCGCCAACGATGTCAACGAATCGCTGATCGTCGAATTGTATTCACGTTAATCTGTTTTCAGTCGTTTGTTTTTATAAATTCCAGTTGGGGGCAGGGTAGCTCGTCGCACGGCGGCGCCATTGCTGATCAGTTGAGGACAGAGTACCGCTTCGCTTAACTCTGTCCCGCAATAGAAAAGTATTCTGTCTCGTAAATGTGAACAATTGCCATCAGCCTTATCGGTGTAACGAACCGAGGGTATTGAAAAGGACATTTCATGCAAAACAGTTTGTTGAAACCCCGTATCATCGAAGTCGAAGCGCTTGGCGCGGGTCATGCCAAAGTTGTGATGGAGCCGTTCGAGCGCGGCTATGGCCATACGCTCGGAAACGCATTGCGCCGCGTGTTGCTGTCGTCGATGGTTGGCTATGCTCCCACCGAAGTCACGATCGCCGGTGTCGTGCATGAATATTCATCGCTCGACGGCGTGCAGGAAGACGTGGTCGACATGCTGCTGAATTTGAAGGGTGTTGTGTTCAAATTGCATAATCGTGATGAAGTCACGCTGACCCTGAAAAAGGAAGGCGAGGGTTCGGTACTCGCTTCCGATATCGACCTGCCGCACGATGTTGAACTGGTCAATCCCGATCACGTGATCGCGCACCTGACCGGCGGCGGCAAGCTCGACATGCAGATCAAGGTTGAAAAAGGCCGCGGCTATGTGCCGGGCAACGTACGCCGCCTGTCGGAAGATGCGAACAAGACGATCGGACGCATCATTCTTGATGCGTCTTTTTCGCCGGTACGCCGCGTGTCTTATGCGGTTGAATCGGCTCGCGTCGAACAGCGTACCGACCTCGACAAGCTGGTCATCAATATCGAAACCAATGGCGTGATTTCGCCGGAAGAAGCGATTCGCCAATCGGCGCGCGTGCTGGTCGATCAACTGAACGTGTTCGCTGCGCTGGAAGGCACTGAAGCCGCTGCCGAAGCGCCGTCGCGCGCACCGTCGGTCGATCCGATCCTGTTGCGTCCGGTCGATGATCTGGAATTGACGGTCCGCTCCGCAAACTGCCTGAAGGCGGAAAACATTTACTACATCGGCGACTTGATCCAGCGCAGCGAAAACGAATTGCTCAAGACACCGAATCTCGGCCGCAAATCCTTGAATGAAATCAAGGAAGTATTGGCTTCCCGCGGTTTGACCTTGGGCATGAAGCTCGAAAACTGGCCGCCTGCCGGTTTGGAGAAGTGATTCGACGAAGGCGGGTTTGCCCGCCTATCGTTATTTGATGTAATCGCAATAAATAAAATTTACCGGCCCGCGACAACGCATCAAGCCAAGTCGATAGAAGAGCTGGATCCAAACTGAAATCTGAAAGGAATTACCATGCGTCACCGTCACGGCCTTCGTAAATTAAATCGCACTTCATCGCATCGCCTGGCGATGCTGCGCAACATGACAGTGTCATTGCTGCGCCATGAAGCGATCAAGACCACGCTGCCGAAAGCAAAAGAACTGCGCCGCGTGATCGAGCCGATTCTTACGCTCGGCAAAACCGATTCGCTGGCCAACAAGCGCCTCGCATTCAATCGCCTGCGCGACCGCGAAATGGTTGTCAAATTGTTCGCTGAACTCGGTCCGCGTTATGCGAACCGCAATGGCGGTTATCTGCGTATTTTGAAAATGGGTTTCCGCCAAGGCGATAATGCGCCGATGGCATTCATTGAGTTGCTCGATCGTCCTGAAATCACCGAGGCGGTTGAAGACACCAGCGCCGAGTAAAGCGGTGCTGCGGTAACAAGTGAACTCAATCGAAAGCCAGGCGATGCCTGGCTTTTGCTTTTTTCAAGCAGCGCATTTGCGGCAACACCATTTCCAATCAGCCCGAATAGTTATTTCGCATGTCTGAACCTCTGATTCTGTCTGTTGCCAATCTGCGCAAGTCTTACGGCGCAGCAGGGACAAAAAGCGTCGTGATCGACGGCTTGTCGTTCTCGCTGCGGCGCGGCGAATGTTACGGCTTGCTTGGTCCCAACGGCGCCGGCAAAACCACCACATTGCGACTGTGTCTGGGGCTCACTGCGCCGGACAGCGGCCAGATTACATTGGCCGGCAAATCGATACCGGCGGATGCACGTCCGGCACGGTTGCGCGTGGGAGTCGTGCCGCAAGGCGATAATCTCGATCCGGATTTCACGGTAGCAGAGAACCTGATGGTATTCGGCCGCTACTTCGGCATTGACGATGCGCAGATCGCTGCGCGGATTCCGAAATTGCTCGAATTTTCCAGCCTGACGGCGAAAAAGAATGCGCGCATCGGCGAATTGTCGGGCGGCATGAAGCGGCGCCTGACGCTGGCGCGCGCACTGGTCAATGATCCCGATCTGATTTTCATGGACGAGCCTACCACCGGGCTCGATCCGCAGGCGCGGCACATGATCTGGGAGCGATTGAAGACGTTGCTCGCCGAAGGCAAGACTATTTTCCTCACCACGCATTTCATGGACGAAGCCGAACGGCTCTGCGACCGGCTTGCCGTGATCGACCATGGCAAAATGATCGCGGAAGGATCGCCGCGCGCGTTGATCGGGCAACATATCGAAACACAAGTGGTCGAGGTGTATGGAGAAAATGCGCAGGCGTGGGGCGAGGCGGCAGGACGCAGGAAATCCGCGCGCTTTGAAATCAGCGGCGAAACGGTATTCTGTTACACCAACGATGCGCAACCGCTGCTTGACAGTTTGCAGGCGAATCAAGGCGTTCGTTATATTCATCGGCCGGCCAATCTGGAAGACTTGTTCCTGAAGCTGACGGGCAGGGAAATGCGAGACTGAAATGACTATGACAATCTATGCATTGCCGCAGTTTTCATTGCGCTTTTTGCCGATCTGGCGCCGCAATTTCCTGGTCTGGAAAAAGCTGGCCGTAGCGAGCGTGCTGGGCAATATCGCCGATCCGTTGATCACGCTGATCGCCTTCGGATATGGTCTGGGCAGCCTGCTGCAGAATATCAACGGCATTCCCTATATTCACTATCTGGCATCGGGTTCGATTTGCATGTCGATCATGATGGCTTCGTCGTTCGAGGCGTTGTATTCGGCGTTCTCGCGCATGCATGTTCAAAAAACCTGGGATGCGTTATTGAATGCGCCGCTGGCGCTGGATGATGTGGTGCTGGCGGAAATGCTGTGGGCGGCGACCAAAGCGGTGTTTTCCGGAGTTGCCATTCTCGGCGTCATGTTCATGCTTGGTATCGGCCTGCATCCGCACACGCTGCTGGTGCTGCCGTTATTGTTTTTGATCGGAATGACGTTTGCGTCGCTTGGACTGGTGGTCAATGCAATCGCGCAAGGATATGATTTCTTTACGTATTACTTCACGCTGGTGTTGACGCCGATGATCTTTGTATCGGGCGTGTATTATCCGACGGCACAGCTGCCCGTCTGGCTGCAGGTGATTTCGGATATGCTGCCGCTCGGCGCGGCGGTGCATTTGGTGCGACCATTGATCCTTGGCGAATTGCCTGCCGCGCCGTTGATGGATCTTGCGATTTTGTTCACATACTGCATGGCCGGATTTTATGCCGCAACGATTCTGACCCGGCGGCGATTGTTGAAGTAAGTGTCAGTTCTGCGTCTGGATGCCGACTATGGAACAAGCAATACTGGTTTTGACGAACGTCCCCGATGCGGTAACGGCAGACGCGCTGGCACGCCGCATTGTCGAACACCGGCTTGCCGCATGCGTCAGCCGCTTGCCGGGCGGTCAGTCGGTTTATCGATGGCAAGGGGCGATTGAAACAAGCGATGAAGTGACCCTGATGATCAAGACCGCGCAGGCGCGCTATGCGGAACTGGAAACGACCATCAAGGCGTGGCATCCCTATCAACTGCCGGAAATCATTGCCTTGCCGATTATCGAAGGATCGGCTCGGTATCTTGAGTGGATCGTGCAGGAAACGAAAAAGGATGTGCATGTTTAAGAGATTCAATTCGGTCAGTGCGATTGCGGTTCTTCTGACGCTGGCAGCTTCCCTGCTGAGCCCGATGGCCCGCGCTGCGGACGATTACCTTGAGCCGGATGCGGCATTCAAGTTTTCCGCCAGGATGGCCGACGCCAGGACGGTTGAAATTACCTATGCGATCGCCGATGGCTACTATATGTACCGCGAGCGTTTCAGCTTCAAGGCGGAAGGCGCGACGCTGGGCGAGCCTGTGATCCCGCCGGGCAAGGTCAAGTTTGACGACACCTTCCAGAAAAACGTCGAAACCTACCGGAAAAACATCACCATCAAACTGCCGGTCGAAGCGAGCGGCGCTTTCACGCTTACCGCGACCAGCCAGGGTTGCGCCGATCAGGGCTTGTGTTATGCGCCGATGGAATCGCAGGCAAAATTATCCTCGCATGGCGGCGGATTGCTGTCTGCGATCGCGGCGATACAAGGCGTGCCGGCCGGAAGCGCTTCAATCGACATGCCGCAGTCAGAGTCGAATATTTCTTCGGTCAATGACGCGAGGGCTTCGATTCCGAATGCGGACCCGGAATTGGGCAGAATCGAAGCCGCGCTAAAGAGCGGCAAGCTGCTCTTGATATTGCCGTTGTTTTTACTATTGGGCCTGGGCCTGTCTTTCACGCCGTGCGTGTTGCCGATGGTGCCGATCCTGTCATCCATTATCATCGGCGAAGGCGCGCAGGCCAGCCGTCGGCGCGGCTTTATATTGTCGGCTGCCTATTCACTCGGCATGGCGCTGGTCTACACGGCGCTTGGCATTGCCGCCGGCTTGATCGGAGAAGGATTGTCGGCGAGCTTGCAGCAGCCGTTGGTGTTGGGTAGCTTTGCAATATTGATGGTGATGTTATCGTTGTCGATGTTTGGCGTGTATCAATTGCAAATGCCGGCAGCGATCCAGACCAAATTGATGCGGGCATCCGAACAGCAAACCGCAGGAAAATTGTTCGGCGTATTTGCGATGGGTGCCATTTCAGCGCTGATCGTCGGCCCGTGCGTCGCCGCGCCGTTGGCTGGCGCACTGGTCTATATCAGCCAGACGCGCGACGTTGCCATGGGCGGTAGCGCGCTGTTTGCGATGGCGGTCGGCATGAGCGTGCCGCTGTTGCTGATCGGATTGTCTGCCGGCGCATTATTGCCGCGTGCCGGCGCCTGGATGGACGCGATCAAGCGTTTCTTCGGCGTGCTGATGCTGGCGCTGGCGCTGTGGATGATCGCGCCGGTGATCCCGGCATCGGTGCAAATGCTGGGTTGGGCCGCATTGGGTATCGGGTATGGCTGCTATTTGCTGTTCGCCAGGAATTGGGGTTGGCCGGCGAAAGCGGTCGGCTTGATTTTTGCCGTTTTCGGGGTGGTGCAACTGGTGGGCGTTGCAACCGGTGGGCGCGATGCGCTGGCACCGCTGGCGCATCTTGGCGGCAGCAGCATGAAGAAGATCGATTTCGTCCGTGTCAAATCGATATCCGAACTGGATGCCGCCGTGGCGCAGGCGAAAGGCAAGACGGTAATGCTCGATTTTTATGCCGACTGGTGCGTCTCCTGCAAGGAAATGGAAAAGCTCACTTTTTCCGATCCGCGCATTCAATCCCAATTTGCCGATATGCTATTGCTGCAAGCCGATGTAACCGCCAACAATGCCGATGACAAGGCTCTGCTTAAGCGCTTCAATTTATTCGGTCCGCCCGGCATTGTTTTTTTCGATAAACAGGGCCGTGAAATCCAGGATGGTCGCGTGATCGGCTATCAAAATACCGACAAATTTTTACAGTCTCTTGCATTGGTGACACGGCTTTAAAATCCGCATGCATTTATGGCAGCAGGTTATTTGCATAATCGATAATAATTGTTGAGAGATTGCGGCAGTGCGGCTATAGTTATTCTTGTACTTTTTGCATCTCAAGGAGAATGACATGACTTTACGGCTAGGCGATGTTGCACCAGATTTCGAGCAGGATTCCTCGATCGGCAAGATTAAATTTCATGAATGGGCAGGCGATTCATGGGTTGTACTGTTTTCGCATCCGGCCGACTTTACGCCGGTTTGCACGACCGAGCTCGGCTTGACGGCGAAGCTGAAATCGGATTTCGACAAGCGGAACGTGAAAGCCATTGCGCTATCGGTCGATCCGGCCGACAAGCATCTGCAATGGATCAAGGATATTGAAGAAACGCAAAACACCGTGGTCGGTTTCCCAATTATTGCGGATGCGGACAAGAAAGTCGCCACGTTATACGACATGATTCATCCGAACCAGTCGGAAACGATGACCGTGCGTTCATTATTCGTCATCGATCCGAAAAAGAAAGTACGATTGATGATCACGTATCCGATGAGCACCGGCCGCAATTTCGACGAAATATTGCGCGTCATCGATGCATTGCAACTGACCGACGGCTACACCGTGGCGACGCCGGGCAACTGGCGCGATGGCGATGACGTGATCATTCCGCTGACGATCCAGGATGAGGCAGTCATCCAGCAGAAATATCCGAAAGGCTATACATCGCCGCGGCCTTATCTGCGCATGACGCCGCAACCGAACAAGGAATAAGCTTCCTCCGAAATAAAAACACCCATGTTTCAATGGGCGTTTTTATTTAAGCGTCAAACATGTCATGCCTGGTCTTCCAGATAGCGCTTGCGCCGGAAGAAAAGCAGCAGGCCAACCACGATGGCTGCCATCAGCCCCATCGTGATCCAGAAGCCGGCTTTATCTTTCAACAGCGGCATGTCGACAAAATTCATGCCGAAGATGCCTGTAATGACGGTGAGCGGCATGAACATCGCGGTGAGGACGGTCAGCGTGCGCATGATTTCACTGGTACGGTGCGCCATCGCGGAGAAATGGATTTGCACCGCCGATTCGATCGACGATTCGAGCCGGCGGGCATGGTTCAGCACGCGCGTGATATGTTCGATCACATCGTTGATGCGCACCAGCAGCAGATCCCTGGTGCGGCTATCGTCGCTGCCGCTATAGGTATCGACGAAATGATCGCGCAGTTCTTGCAGCGCATCGTGCTGCTCTTCGCATAGAAGATCCAGCTTGCGCAATTCGATCCGTGCATCGAGCAGCGCGGTCCAGTCATTGAAAGGCCGGCGCGGATTGAGCAGCGCGCGTTGCCAGCGATCGATTTGCGCGGTCAACGGCTGGCGCAGGTCGAGATACTGATCGACCATCGCATTCAACAGCCGCAGCATCAATTCCTTGGGCGATGTCGGCGGCCGGCTGGTATGCGAATTACCGTCTTGCCTGTGTTTGTAATCAAGCAGCCGGTTGCGCGCGGCATTGATGGTACGGCTGTGGGCGGCATGCACGGTGACCAGCGCACGATCCATCAATAAAAAAGTCACCGGTTGCGTCACAAGCTTGCTGAGCGCCGGAGGTATCTTGCGTTTCATGTCGCTGACGATGCCGCCGGCTTGCGCAGTCTTGCCAACGTCCATTTCGCCGGTTTCGACGCTGCCTGCCGCAAGCGCCAGCTTGCGAAACACCACCATCTCGTAATCCTGCGTCGAGTCGAAATACGACGGATGCTTGAGATTGACGGCATCCGTCAAATGCGGATCGTAGATATGAATGCCGATAGCGCGCTCGACCGCTTCGCGCCATGCTGCCGGATCGGCTGCGACTTCTTCATGCGTGACATCGAGCCACAGAAAACCGTGCGCCGGCAATACGCCCGGTATTTCGGCATTCAGCGCAACCTGATGGTCACTGATGAGAAAGATGTCCATGCGGGGCGGTCGGCTGTTTGAAAATGATCCATAGCGCGGCAAGCGAAGCAATCGCACTCGCGGCGATGGCTGCCTGCACCGGCACCGGCAGCGCAACGCCGCCGAACCAGATGCCGCCGAATGCGACGCCGGCGGCGGTTGCAATCAAACGCAGCGCTTCCAGCGCAACGTAGTGAGCGCGGCGCTCCATCAAGCCGCCGACACTCCACAGACCCGTACCCAACCACATTGCATAAGCGACGCTATGCGCGAGCGGCATGGCTTTGTGCGCGGCGAGAAAATGGGTCGTGATCAGCAATACGATGATGAATTGCAGCAGGCAATAGAGTTGGGCGGCGCGCGACAATTGCGGATGATACAGCGGCCGGCCGATATCGAACGGTTTGCCGGGCCATGCGGCTGCAACGTCGGCCGGACGCCAGCCGGGGCGGGCAATCCAGATACGCAATTTATCCTTCAGATGTTGCGCGCGCCAGGCGTCGAGCCAGATCGCTTTGTAGACTTCCAGATTGGCCCACAGCGGATTCCAGCTGCGCAACGGGCTGCGGGTGCCGTAGACGACCGGCTCGGCATCGCGTTCCTCGATGAAGGTGCCGAACAGCCGATCCCACAGGATCAGGATGCCGCCGTAATTCTTGTCGAGATAGACGTCGTTGACTGCGTGGTGCACGCGATGATTCGAGGGCGATACGAACACGCGATCGAACCAGCCGAGCTTGCCGATCTGTTGCGTGTGTACCCAGAACTGATACAGCAAATCGATCAGCGCGACCGCGACGAACACTTCCAGCGGATAACCGAGCAGCGCCATCGGCACATAAAAAATCCAGCCGAGCAGGGCGCCGCTGCTGGTCTGGCGCAGTGCGGTAGACAGATTGTAGTCTTCGCTCTGGTGATGCACGACATGCGCGGCCCACAGCACATTGACTTCATGCCCCATCCGATGCAGCCAGTAATAGCAGAAGTCGTATAACAGCAATCCGGACACCCATACCCAGATACTGTCGGCCGGCAATTTGAACAGCGCGACATGCTGCAACAGCCACGCATAAATGCCGATCCGCACCACGCGCATGAATACGCCGGCGATCTGGCTCAACACGCCCAGGCTGATACTGTTGATCGCATCATTGGCGCGGTAAGTAGTGCGTCCGCGCAGCCAGCCGACAATCAATTCAATGAAAATCAGCAGGAAGAATACCGGCGTCGCCAGCGTGATCACTTTTTCTTGCATCGCATTCTCCTGGTCAAATCGGGCGGTCGCCGGCAGCGACCGAGCGGGCAATCAATAGCAAGGCCGTGTAATAGGTGCCGAGTATCCATAATGCCGACGCCGGAATCGGCATGTAAAAACGGTTATACGCCAGCACGGTATCGGAAATCATGAAGAATATGCCGCCGATCGCCGCCAGACGGCTGGTGTTGGTGCGCAACTGCAAGTGGCGCGTGACGGCTTGCGAAGTCATCGCCACCAGGCCGACGACATACAGCGTTACCGGCAGTTTCAATCCGGCGGCAAGTCCGGGCCACAGAACCGCCAGGTTGCCGGCGCCGATCAGCAGAAATGCAATCGCCACCAGCGGTTTGCCGAACAGGCGCGCATCGCTTGTCAGTGCGCGCAAAAAGAATAGATGGGCGATCAGGAAACTGGCCAGGCCCAGTAAAAATCCGGTTGCGATGACATCCTTGGGCAACATCAAGAACACATCGCCGCACAGCGACATCGCAATGCCGGCCAATACTGCATGGCGATAGCGCGGATTGACCGGATTATCGATGCGCCATGCAGCGAGAAAAATCAGCAGGGTCGTCAGCGGCTTGAATGCATAGTGCAACCAGATCGTCGGATTTTTCGCGCCCGAGCCGATGATGGCCAGTGTGCCGGATGCCGCCGTGCGCAATGAATCGGACCATCCGGCAACCGGTAGCCGCTGCATGGTCAGGCGTTATGCTTGAGCAGCCGCGCAACGTCGCGGGCAAAATAAGTCAGTACGCCATCCGCGCCTGCGCGCTTGAATGCGAGCATCGCTTCCATCATCGCCTTGTCGTGATCGAGCCAGCCGTTCTGGGCAGCAGCCTTGATCATCGCGTATTCGCCGCTGACTTGATAGGCGAAGGTCGGCACCCTGAATTCATCCTTGACCCGTCGCACGATATCCAGATACGGCATGCCGGGTTTGACCATGACCATATCCGCGCCTTCGGCGATGTCGAGCGCCACTTCGCGCAACGCCTCGTCGCTGTTGGCCGGGTCCATCTGGTAAGTGCATTTGTTGCTTTTGCCGAGGTTGGCGGATGAGCCGACCGCCTCCCGGAACGGCCCGTAAAATGCCGACGCGTATTTGGCGGAATACGCCATGATGCGCGTATGAATATGGCGATGCGTTTCCAGCGCTGCGCGAATCGCGCCGATGCGGCCATCCATCATGTCGGACGGTGCGACGATATCGACACCGGCTTCCGCCTGAACCAAGGCCTGCTTCACCAGCAGCGCGCAGGTTTCATCGTTCAATACATAGCCGTCGTTATTGATCACGCCATCCTGCCCGTGGCTGGTGTACGGATCGAGCGCGACGTCGGTGAGGATGCCGAGTTCGGGAAAGCGCTGCTTCAGTTCGCGCACTGCCCGCGGCACCAGTCCTTTTGGATTGGTCGCCTCGATGCCGTCCGGCGTTTTCAGTGCCGGATTGATGACCGGAAACAGCGCGAGTACCGGAATGCCCAGCGCCACGCAATCTTCCGCCACGGTTAACAGCAGGTCGACCGACAGGCGTTCGACGCCAGGCATGGAGGATATTTTTTCACGCTGGTTCTCCCCTTCCAGAATAAACACCGGGTAAATCAGATCGGAAGGCAGCAGCACATGTTCGCGCATCATCGCGCGGGAAAAAGCATCCTTGCGCATGCGGCGCATCCGAAGGGCAGGAAAATTGGCGATTTTCGGGCGATTGAACATATCGTTTTGTCAAGAAAATGAATCTTTATAACAATAATGAGAGAAAATACATGAACTTTTTTGGAATGATGTTCTCTTACCTGCAGGTGATTTACTCACCTCCCGCTTCTCCTCCCTGAGCGGGGCCGTATCGTTTTAACGATACGGCGTTGCTGCCCTGAAGATACTCCCCTTTCTTCAGGGCTTTTTTTATTTTCGAGACGGCCGCAATATCGCAAATATTAATTGCTGGTTTCATTAATATCTATTCGACGCCTGATTCGACTTTCTCTGCGGGCAGCCCGAGCAATCCAAGAATCCGGGCCTCCGCCTCTTCCAGTCCGGTTCGCTTCAGCGCGGAAAACAATTGCGCCGTGAATGGAAAGGGCTTGCCATCCCCATCAACATAGCTGCTTAAAATTGTCTGCGCAAGGCGCAATGCATTGGTGCCGTCGTTGCGATTGAGCTTGTCGGCTTTCGTCAGGATGCAATGAACCGGTTTGCCGGTCGGTGCAAACCATTCGAGCATCTGGATATCGAGCGCGGTGAACGGACGGCGCGAATCGATGATCAGCACCAGCGCAGCCAGTTGCTCGCGCCGTTGCACGTAGTCGCCCAGCAATTCCTGCCAGTGCTCCTTGGCCGAACCGGACACTTCCGCATAGCCGTAACCTGGCAAATCGACCAGCAACGCGCGGATTTCATCGACCCTGGTTTCGTCTTTCCGATGTTGGCCGACGTGCGCGCCGCCGATCGAAAAATAGTTGATATGCTGCGTGCGGCCCGGTGTCTTGGATGCGAATGCCAGTTTTTTCTGGTTGCACAGGATATTGATTGCGGTTGATTTGCCGGCATTGGAACGGCCGGCGAAAGCGATTTCGGGAACTTGCGTATTTGGCAAATCACGGAGATGATTCACCGTGGTGAAAAAGCGGGCTTGCCAAAGAAGGGACATAAAGGTTCAGCAGGAAAATGCAGTGAAGGGGGCGAAAATGCCGGAAAGCTATTGTACAATAAGGGGTTGCGTACCGTGACGCCGCATTAGCGAATCCGCACGTAATAGAAGAGCATCACACAAAATGCCGCTGCGGCGTTGCGCGTCCTTGCCGTACTACATTACTGGCTTCGTCGGCGCACCTTGCCATCGGCATTTTGTTAGGCGCTTTAACAATAAGACCGTCGCCGTCAGCCGGACAGAATTTTAATATCAAGTCTCAGGGTGTTTGAATGAATCGTGCGTTTTTACCATTTGTGAAATCATTGTTTGTCGCGCTGTTAGCTGTTTCTTCCATCGCCATCGCCGCAGAAGAAAAAAAAGCAGTCAAAGCCGATCCCGCCAAAGGCGAATCCATCTATACCAACGGCGATGCCGCTCGCAACATTCCGGCATGCGTATCCTGTCACGGCGCGGCTGGCAATTCCACGATTGCGCAAAATCCGAAATTGTCGGCTCAGCATGAGGCCTACCTCTACAAGCAACTCGCCAATTTCAAGACGCCGGAGCGCAGCAATCCGATCATGAGTTCGATTGCGAAAGCGCTGACCGATGATGAAATGAAAAATATTGCCGCTTATCTCAATGCGCAGGCAGCCAAGCCTGGCGCTGCAAAAAACAAGGATACGATTGAGCTCGGCATGCATATTTACCGCGCCGGCATCGCCGAAAAGAGCGTGCCCGCTTGCGCGGGTTGCCACAGCCCGAACGGCGCGGGCATCCCTGCCCAGTTTGCCCGCCTTGCCGGTCAGCATCAGGATTACACGGCAGCGCAATTGACCAATTTCCGTTCCGGTGCACGCAAGAACAGCCCTCAAATGGCAACGATTGCGAAGCGTCTGTCCGACGATGAAATCAAGGCGGTGGCAGACTATATCGCCGGTTTAAAATAACAAGAAAAACAGCGATATGAAATGAATGGAGGGGGTGGCCAAGGCCGCCCCTTTTTTATTTTTTAATTGTAAGACAGAGTTTGCGAGGCACCGGTGTGCCGCGCTATTTTGATTCCCTTGAGCGGGCTTAGGCCTCAACATGCAAAAAACCATGGCTACAAGTACTGCAGGCATACAACTGAAGACGAATCGCCGCTGGCTGGCAGATGCGGTTGAACTCATATCGTCGATGCGTTTTGCGATCAGCTTGCTGTCCTTGCTTGCCATCGCGTCGATCATCGGTACGGTCATGAAACAAAATGAACCGATGCCCAATTATGTGAACCAGTTCGGCCCGTTCTGGTTCGATTTGTTTGAAAAAGCCGGTTTGTACTCGGTTTATTCCGCATGGTGGTTTTTGCTGATCATGGGATTTCTGGTTTTATCGACGTCGCTGTGCATTACGCGCAATGCGCCGAAAATGCTGAAAGACATGCGCAGCTGGCGCGAAAATGTACGCGAACAATCGCTGCGCAATTTCCATCACAAGTCGGAGTGGAGCGCGACTGCGCCGCGCGCCATACTCACGCAACAATTGGTGAACCGGATTGCGGCAAGCGGCTACAAGATTAAAGTCGTCGACAAGGACAATGCCACGCTGATCAGCGCCAAGCAGGGTGCCGCCAACAAATGGGGTTATATTTTCGCCCATGCGGCGATTGTGATTATCTGCATCGGCGGCTTGCTCGATTCCGATTTGCCGATTCGTTTTCAGCAATGGTTCTACGGTAAAACGCCTTTTTCCGGCAACGGCATCATCGCGCAGATTCCGGCCCGGCATCGCCTGGGTCTGGGCAATCCGACCTTTCGCGGCAACACGCTGATTCCGGAAGGCGCCAGCAGCAATACGGCAATCATTCCGCAGCAAGGCGGCGTGCTGATCCAGGATTTGCCATTCACCATCAAGTTGAAAAAATTCGTCATCGATTTTTATTCGACCGGCATGCCAAAATTGTTTGCCAGTGAAGTGATCGTGACGGATAACGAGAGCGGCAAGAGCTTTCCGGCAACCATCAAGGTCAACGAACCGTTGATTTACAAGGGCCTCGCGGTGTACCAGTCCAGTTTCGAGGATGGCGGCAGCAAGTTGAAATTGACCGGTTATGCAATGCGCGGCACACGCAATTACACGTTTCCGCTGGCCGGAGAAATCGGCAATTCCACGCCACTCGGCAATGACAACGGCAGCGAATACACCGTGGAATGGTCGGGGTTCCGTCCATTCAATGTGGAAAACATGGCGCAGAGCGGGCAGGATTTGCGTGCGGTAAACACCAACAAAACCTTCAATCAGAAATTGTCGGACGGGTTCGACAAGCGCCTGGGTTCTGCCGCGAAGAGTGCGAACACCAAAGAGTTCAAGAACGTCGGCCCCAGCGTGCAATACAAGTTGCGCGACAAGACGGGGCAGGCGCGCGAATACCATAATTACATGCAGCCGGTTCTGGTTGACGGCGCCTATGTATTTTTGACCGGCATGCGCGATTCGCCCGACCAGCCTTTCAGATATCTGCGCATTCCCGCCGACGATAACGACTCGGTGGAGGAATGGATGCGATTGCGCGCTGCGATTTTAAATCCCGATCTGCGTGCGCAAGCCGCGCAGCGCTATGCATTGCGCGCGATGCCGGATACGCGCGACGGCGGAGAAAAACTGCGCGGCCAGTTGCAGCAATCCGCGTTGAAAGGCATGTCGATCTTTGCCGGCGATGAAAAGGAATCCGGTTATCTGGCGGTATCGAAATTTCTCGAAAACGTGCCGCCTGCCGAACAGGAAAAGGCAGCCGACATCTTCATGAAAATACTGAACGGCAGTTTGTGGGATCTGTGGCAGGCCGCGCGCGAAAAGGATGGTTTGAAACCGATCGAGCCGGACGAAAAACATGCACGCTTTCTGCAACTCGCCACCAACGCATTCGCGGATGCATTTTTTTATAGCGCGCCGGTCTATCTGCAACTCAAGGAATTCGACGAAGTCAAAGCATCGGTGCTGCAAGTGACGCGTTCGCCGGGTAAAAAAGTGGTCTATCTGGGTTGCCTGTTCCTGGTACTGGGTGTGTTCTCGATGTTGTATATCCGCGAGCGGCGTCTTTGGGTATGGATCAAGTCGGGACAGGATGGCGGATCGCATGCGCTGATGGCGATGAGTTCGCAGCGCAAAACGCTGGATTTCGATCGGGAATTCGAGGTGCTGAAAAAACAATTGGCGCAAGCCGAGCCGCCGCAACACCAATAAGCTTTTTTAATCCAACTATACTGGGCAATCGTTGTTCCGGCACACGTCTGAACGACAACGGAGAACAGAATGGAACTGACACAAAATCATGCATACATGCAACCGCCGGGCTTCTTCAAACGCCTGACGATCATCGACTGGCTGTATGCGGCGACGCTGGCGGCCGCCGCGCTGTTCGCGCTGAACCGGTTCGGCGCGCACATGGATTACTACGAAAAAATCATCCTGATGGCGGCCGCGCCCACCTTCGCCTGGCTCGGATGGCACTGGAAACCGGTGCGCCCGCTGATGGCCGGTCTGGCG
>DAIDBD010000089.1 GCA_027310305.1 Herminiimonas sp. | reverse complement strand
GCATGATTGCGGCGGAAGACATGGAGCTGGTGCAAGTGATCGATGAAGCGGCAAACGTGGTCGATGCGATTTTTGCATTTTACGAAGCGCGCGACCTTGTCCCGGCTGAGACGGATCGCCAGACGGGTTCGTTTCTGTAAGCGCGGCCAACAAACATTTTGAAGCGGAATCGATCCGGTTTGCTACAATGACAGTAGAAGCTTTTTCTTGGTTTGCACCTTGCCAGGAACGGAAATTCTGCGCGCTCACCAGCGCCATCAATCACGAAACACATCACCGGCAATACCATTGTCCTATCATTCATCATGCGCACATCCAGAGTTTTGATCATCGTGACCGCAGGTATTGCAGCATATGCAATGCTTCTTCCGGCTGGCGCGCAGCAGCCGGCGCCCGATACCCCGCCGCCAACGCTGCAAAATCTTGAAGAAGGCGAGCCGCCTGCCGTCACCATCCGCGGCTCGAACAGCGAACGCAATATCAGCCAGAAGCGCGAACAGGGCAAGGTCACCACGGTCAAGGTCAAGAGCGGCGACAGCACGTATTACCTGAAACCCAATACGCCGGCCGGCAGCGCCGTGCCTGGCGATGCACAAAGCGATGCGCTGCGTGCAGCGCAATGGCAAGTGCTGGAATTCGACTGGAACCGCGATCCGGAAAAAGCCAGCGAAGAAGCGGCCGCGCAAACTGCGGCGGTGCCGCCGCCTCCCGCTGTCGCACCTGCTTCATCGACAAAAAAGAAATAGCTTGCCGCGCGCCTCATTCGCCGACATTTGCCGATCCCCTCTTTTCCTATTTTTCCTATGGCAGTTTTTACCCCGGTCAGCATGGACGACCTTGCCCGATGGGCTGCTCAATTCCCGCTTGGCAAACCGCTGGCGATCAAAGGCATTTCGTCCGGCATTGAAAACAGCAATTTTTTCATCACGACCGAAACCGGCGAATATGTATTGACGATCTTTGAAAATCTCACGTTCCAGCAACTGCCGTTTTATTTGAACCTGATGCGCCATCTGGCCGAGCGCAACGTGCTGGTGCCGGCGCCGATCGCCAATGCATGCGGCGAGATTCTCAACAGATTGCACGGCAAGCCGGCGGCGATCGTGACCAAGCTGGAAGGCGGCCACCAGATGTCGCCGACGCCGGCGCATTGCGCGGCAGTCGGCGCGATGCTCGCCAGAATGCATCTGGCCGGCCAGGATTTTCCGATACGCCAGCCCAATTTGCGCGGCCTGGACTGGTGGAAAGAAACCACACCGCGGGTGCTGCCGCATCTGCCGGAAGACAATCGGCATCTGCTGCGCGCGGAAATGCATTTTCAGGAAGCATTCGCCGCTTCCGCGCCGTATCATCAGTTGCCGCGCGGCCCGATTCATGCCGACCTGTTCCGCAACAATGTGATGTTCGACGGCGAACGGCTGACCGGCTTCTTCGATTTTTATTTCGCCGGTTGCGATACCTGGCTGTTCGATATTGCCGTTACGGTCAACGACTGGTGCATCGATCCGGACAGCGGCGTGCTCGATGCCAACCGGGTACGGGCGCTGCTCGACGCCTACCATGCAGTGCGGCCGTTCAGCGCGGCCGAGCGGATTGCGTGGCAGCCGATGCTGCGCGCCGGCGCATTGCGCTTCTGGCTGTCGCGGCTGTACGATTTCCACATGCCGCGCGATGCGGAAATGCTGACACCGCACGATCCGGCGCACTTTGAACGCATTTTGCGCGAGCGCATAACCCGACCGGCTCCGGCCCTTTTTTGATCATGGAAAAATTACCTGCACATGCCGGCTGGCTATGGATAAAGGAAGGCTTTGCACTCTTTCGCAAACAGCCGGCCGAGCTGTCCACGCTGTTTTTAAGCTACATGTTCCTGATGCTCGCCGTCGGCATCATTCCGGTGCTGGGACAACTGTTGCCGCTGATTCTGGTACCGGTATTTTCAATGGCGTTCATGCAGGCATGCGCGCGTGCCGAACAGGGCAAGCGCATCTATCCGAACCTGCTGCTGACCGGTTTCCGGTCGCCTGCTTTCGGCTCGCTGCTGAAGCTCGGCGGACTGTATCTGGCAGCGGCCGTGATCGCGGTTGCCGCATCGAGCCTGATCGACGGCGGCGTGTTCTGGCAAGCGATGACCGGCCAGACCGCGCTGGACGCCAAAACGCTGCACGGCTCCGGCATGTCGCTGGCGATGCTGTTCGCGGCGGCGCTCTATACGCCTGCCGCGATGGCGTTCTGGTACGCCGCGCCGCTGGTTGCGTGGCAAAAAATGGGAGTCGGCAAAGCGATTTTCTACAGCTTTTTTGCCGTGCGCCGCGCCGGCAAGGCATTTCTGGTGTACGGCCTGGCATGGTTCGTTATCGGCGTGCTGCTGCCCGTCTTTATCAGCGCAGCGATTGCGCTATTGACCGGCAAAGCCATCGTGACCATGATGGTCCTGCTGCCGCTGTCGATCGTGATGACCGTCATCATGTACTGCTCGTTCTATCCGACTTATACGCATGTGTTCGGCAGGCCGGAACCGGTTGCAGAAGCTTGAGATAACGAAGACCTCCGGTCAACTGTCAAGGTGGGGCGCCACCTTATCCAGCTTCGCAATGCTCAAATCCAGCAGTTTCATCCCGTGCCGCCCGAAGTTGATATTGGCGCGCGCATTATTGCCGCCGCCTTCGATATTGACGATCACGCCTTCACCGAATTTCTGATGGAACACCGTCTCGCCGATGCGCCAGCCGATATCCTTCTTGCCGAAATTCTGCGCAATACTGTTCGCGCCCGCTTCAGGCGCGTCATCCCACGCTGCCTTGTGCTGGCTGCCGAACCATTGATGCTGCACTTTCGGCGACAGCCACTTCAGCGACGCTTCGGGCAGTTCGTCGAAAAAGCGCGACTTCATGTTGTAGCGGGTTTGTCCATGCAGCATCCGCGTCTGTGAAAAGCACATGTAGAGCCGCTGCTTCGCCCGCGTGATCGCAACATACATCAGTCGCCGCTCCTCTTCGACGCCGCCTTCTTCCTTCGCGCTGTTCTCGTGCGGAAAAAGCCCTTCCTCCAGGCCGGTAATGAACACGGCATCGAATTCCAGACCCTTGGCCGAATGCACGGTCATCAATTGCATCGCGTCCTGGCCGGCCTGCGCCTGATTGTCGCCCGCCTCGAGCGACGCGTGCGACAGGAACGCCGATAACGGCGACATCACGGCCGGCAGCGGCGCATCGGCATCGAATATTTCGACGCCATCGGCGGTGGCGATCGCGGCGCCGGCAGGCGTCTGACTCTTCGGCCCCAGCAATGCCGGCGCATCCATGCCGAAGCCTTCTTCCGATACGAACAGCGTTGCCGCGCTGACCAGCTGCTCCAGGTTTTCGATCCGGTCTGCCCCTTCTTTTTCATTTTGATAATGCGCGATCAAGCCGCTGGCATCGAGCACGATCTGCACCATTTCCGGCAGCGGCAGATGCTGCGTTTCAAACCGCGCACCTTCGATCAGCTTGACGAATGCCCCCAGCGACGATCCTGCCTTGCCTGCGATATACGGCACGGCCGCATACAGCGAAATGCCGTACTGGCGCGCCGCATCCTGCAACTGTTCGAGCGAGCGTACGCCGATGCCGCGCGTCGGAAAGTTCACCACCCGCAAGAACGCCGAATCGTTGTGCGGGTTATCCATCAACTGCAGATAGGCAATCGCGTGCTTGATTTCGGCCCGCTCGAAAAAGCGCTGGCCGCCGTACACCCGATACGGAATCCCGGCCGAAAACAGCGCGTGTTCAATCACGCGCGATTGCGCATTGGAACGGTACAGCACGGCGATTTCGCTGCGGGCGGCGCCGCCGGCAATCAGGCTTTTCGCCTCTTCGATGATCCATTGCGCTTCCTGCAGATCACTGCTCGCTTCATAAATCCGTACCGGTTCGCCATGTCCGGCATCGGTACGCAAATTCTTGCCGAGCCGCTTGCTGTTATTGGAAATAAGCGCATTCGCGGTATCCAGAATATGCGCGTGCGACCGGTAATTCTGTTCGAGCTTGATCAGGTTATCGACATGGAATTCGCGCTCGAATGCCGCCATGTTGCCAACATTGGCGCCGCGGAATGCATAAATGCTCTGGTCATCATCGCCCACCGCGAATACCGCGCCGTGCTGCCCTGCCATCAGCTTCAGCCAGTTGTATTGCAGGTTGTTGGTATCCTGAAATTCATCGACCAGGATATGCTTGAAGCGCGCCTGATAATGCTCGCGCAGCGGCTGATTGCGGTGTAACAATTCATAGGTGCGCAACAGCAGTTCCGCAAAATCGACCACGCCTTCGCGCTGGCACTGGTTATCGTACAGTTCATAGAGCTCGACCATCTTGCGATTGAAATCGTCGTGCGCTTCGACGTCTTTCGCGCGCAATCCCTGATCCTTCGCGCTATTGATGAAATACATCAGATTGCGCGGCGGATATTTTTCATCATCGATGTTGAATGATTTCAGCAAGCGCTTGATCGCCGATAGCTGATCTTGCGAATCGAGAATCTGAAACGTTTGCGGCAACGCTGCATCACGGTAGTGCGTACGCAGCAGGCGGTTGCACAAGCCATGAAAAGTCCCGATCCACATGCCGCGCGTATTGATCGGCAACATCGCCGACAGCCGCGTCATCATTTCCTTCGCGGCTTTATTGGTAAAAGTGACCGCCAGTATGCCGGCCGGCGACACTTGCCCGGTCTGGATCAGCCACGCGATGCGCGTCGTCAGCACGCGCGTCTTGCCAGAGCCGGCGCCGGCCAGAATCAGCGCCGGTTGCGCAGGCAGCGTGACGGCGGCGAGCTGTTCGGGATTGAGATTGTGGAGAAGATTTTGCATGCTGTGATTATAAGCCGGCAGCACAGGGATCATCGATCGTATATGAGCCGTTTCTTCCCGCATTTCCGTGTCTGCAGAATAACTGGAGGGAACCTTTTCCGACCTTGTCAATAACAACTGCAGTACAGACTTGACATGCAATCAACAGCATCCGCATAATCAGGCAACATTCATGCTTCATGCAAATATCATGATTAACTCCCGCACCGATTACGTTTTCATTCCGAGCCCGATGGCCCGGATGCAGACGCACGTCGCTGCCGGCGGCAAATCGAAAAAACAGTCGCTCATCTGACCGGGGCGCGCTGTCCCGTCAGGTGGGCTGACAGGACAGCAAACGCACAGGTCGAACACATTCCACTTTCTGCATATTCCGCTGTTCTGCGATTCCCATGACAGTGACTTGACGGTCAATTTCAATCGGGAGTTTTGCAATGACACGCTTCACGGGTATCTGGGTGCCTCTGGTCACCCCATTTCGCGATGGCGATATAGATGTTTCCGCTCTTCAGGCATTGGCATGCCGCATCGCCGCAGCCGGCGTTTCCGGCCTGGTGATATGCGGCTCCACCGGCGAGGCAGCCGCCCTCACCGCCAGCGAGCAATTGATGGTGCTGGATGCGGTACTGGAAGCGGTGCCGCACTGCCCGGTCGTTATGGGCCTGGCCGGCAGCAACGTGGCGGCGCTGCTCGCGATGCAACAGCGGATTCAGCACAGGCCGGTATCCGGACTGCTGGTGCCGCCGCCTTGCTACATCCGGCCATCGCAACAGGGGCTTGTAAAATACTTCGGGCTCTTGGCGGAGGCGGCCTCGGTGCCGCTGGTCATTTACAACATCCCTTATCGCACCGGGGTCACGATCGAACTCGACACCATGCGAACCATCGCCCGCCACGAGCGGGTGGCGGCGATCAAGGATTGCAGCGGCAATCAGGCGATGACGATGCAATTGATTGCCGATGCAAGGCCGGCTGTTCTTGCCGGCGAAGACCAGCAGATTCTTTCGACGCTTTGCCTGGGCGGCACCGGCGCGATCGCGGCCTCCGCCCATATCCGGCCGGATTTGTTCGTGCGCATGGCGCAGCTTGTCCAGTCCGGCGAACTCGACGCCGCGCGGAAAATATTCTACCGATTGCTGCCGATAATACAGTTGCTCTTCGAAGAGCCGAATCCGGCGCCGGTCAAGGCGGCGTTGGCGATGATGGGACTGATGCGCGATGAATTGCGAGCGCCGATGGAAGCGGCCACCGCGTCAATGAAAGAACGGCTTGCGCATCAATTGAAGCGGCTGGATTGCCGGTAGCTTTTGATGCCATCCGCCTGATCTCTTCATTCAGCAAGCGATTTGGCTTACACTGAAATCAACTATCGACGAGAGGCGCCATGGATCCGGACAACATCATCATCGCCACGCATCTGATCGGCGCCATTCTCGCCGGCGGCATCATCGGTCTGGAGCGCAGTTTCCACGGCCGGCCGGCGGGGTTTCGTACGCACACACTGGTTTGCCTGTCGTCGAGCCTGCTGATGCTGGTCACGCTGTATCAGTCCAAATGGCTGCCCGGCATGGCAGGGGGCGACATGATACGGACCGATCCGACCCGCATGGCGCAAGGCATCATGACCGGCATCGGTTTTCTCGGCGCCGGCGTGATCTACAAGGAAAATTTCAGCGTGCGCGGCCTGACCACCGCCGCATCGATCTGGATCACGGCGGCCATCGGCATCCTGATCGGCATCGGCTTTTATTTTCCGGCCATTTTCGCCAGCGCGCTGGCATTGGGCATTCTGTCGGTATTTCGCCGGATCGAAGCCATGATGCCGACCCAGGCTTACGCGCAATACGCGATCTGTTTCGACAGAGACAACACGATGCCGGAAGATCGATTGCGCGCACTGCTGGCGCAGCATGGATTCACGGTGGCCAACATGGGTTACCGCATCGTCAACGACGGGAAATTATTCGAGTACCAGACCGTGATTCAGACCACCGACCGGAACAATACCGCGCTGCTTGCCGATACATTGCGCAAACACGAACTGGTACGCGAATTCCGCATCTCGCCAACCGGCGGCTGACGATGTTGATTCATTTCATTCGTCAAACAGGCGCGCGAATCCGCGTGCCGCCGCTTCCGGATCTGCCACCGCATACACGCTGCTGATCGCGGCCACCATGTCCGCGCCGGCCGCTATCAGCGGCACGACATTCTCTTGCGTCATGCCGCCGATGACGACGCTCGGCAACGGTATTTCAACCTTCGATTGCGCAATGATTTCCGGCGGCGTGGTCACCGGATATTTTTTCACGCGCGACGGATAAAAACCGCCGAACGCGACATAGCTGGCGCCGTCCCGATGCGCATCGCGCGCGAGCTGCAAATCGCCGTAGCAGGATGCGCCGACCAGTTTTGCCGGGCCAAGCGCCGCGCGCACCTGCGCAATCGAGGCGTCGGTGCCGCCGACGTGCACGCCGTCCGCATCGAGCGCGATGCACAGATCGACATGATCGTTGATGATGAACGGGCGCTGGTAGCGCCGGCACAGCGCCAGCAAGCGCGCAGCCTGTTCCCGGCGCAAGTCCGGGCCGGCATGCTTGTGGCGATACTGCACCAATGCGACGCCGCCGCGCAATGCCAGTTCGGTGATCGCCACCAGTTGTTGCGTGTCATCCCAATCGGGCGTGACGATATACAGTCCCTTCATGCATGTCCCCAAAATGATGCGGGCGAGCGGTTCGGAATACGCTGCCCGGCTGCAATTGCGTAAGATGATTCGAGCGCGCGCTGACAATAGGCCTGGGCCAGATCGATTGCCTGTTCCATGGTGTTTCCGTTTGCCAGCAATGCGGCGATGGCCGAGGCCAGCGTGCAGCCGCTGCCATGAAATGCGCCCGGCAACCGCGGCCAGTTCCATGAACGCGAAGTGCCTTCGCTGAACCAGCGGTTGACCACATTCCCATCCGCCGGTCCATGCCCGCCCTTGATCAGCACATGGCGGCATCCGCGCCGCAGCAAGGTGTCGGCCTGCGTGTCGGAGCGCCGGTCGCCGCCGCACAATGCCGACGCCTCCGGCAGATTCGGCGTGATCAGCGTTGCCATCTCGATCAGCGGCGCAATGACTTGCACCGCATCGCCGACGGCCAGCGCATCGCCATGGCCGCTTGCCAGCACCGGATCGAACACGACCGGCAAATCCGGTTGTTTCTGCCGCAGTTGCTGCACGATTGCGGCGATCGCTTCGGCATTGGCGCGATTGGCGACGATGCCGATCTTGATCGCCGCAATCTCGATCTTGTTCAACAATGCCTGTGCCTGCTGCTGCACCAGCAACGCCGGCACCGGATGCACCGCGAACACGCGGTCGTTGTCCTGAATCGTCAATGCGGTAATGACCGACAACGGATGCGCAGCCAGCGCCGCAATCGCCTGGCTATCCGCCTGAATGCCGGCGCCGCCGCTCGGATCGGCACCGGCAAACACCAATACCGACGGCCGCGTCATGCCGGCCGTCCGGCCATCGGCGAGGACGGCGAAGCGGCGAAGCGTTTGGGCATGCGGCCGGCCAGATACGCTTCGCGGCCGGCCTCGACCGCCAGCCGCATCGCGCGCGCCATGCGCACCGGCTCGCGCGCCCCGGCGATCGCGCTATTCATCAACACGCCGTCGCAGCCCAGCTCCATCGCAATGGCCGCGTCCGACGCGGTGCCGACCCCGGCATCGACC
>DAIDBD010000085.1 GCA_027310305.1 Herminiimonas sp. | reverse complement strand
GGAACCGCCAATTTGAGCAAATCAATCTAGTTAGGAAGTCAACATGAAAACCTTTTCCGCTAAAGGCCATGAGGTCAAGCGCGACTGGTTCGTGATTGACGCGACGGACAAAGTCCTCGGACGTGTTGCCAGCGAAGTGGCACTCCGACTGCGCGGCAAACACAAACCGGAATTTACTCCGCACGTCGACACGGGCGATTTCATCGTCGTGATCAATGCAGGCAAGCTGCGCGTGACCGGCACCAAAGCCACGGAAAAAACATATTATCGTCACACCGGTTATCCGGGTGGCATCTATGAAACCAACTTCCTGAAAATGCAGCAGCGTTTTCCGGGTCGCGCGCTGGAAAAGGCGGTCAAGGGCATGTTGCCCAAAGGCCCGCTCGGCTACGCGATGATCAAGAAGCTCAAAGTGTACGCGGAAGCAACGCATCCGCACACCGCGCAGCAACCCAAAGCACTCGAACTCTAAGGAATAGACATGATCGGTAACTACAATTACGGAACCGGCCGTCGCAAGAGTGCAGTGGCGCGCGTGTTCATCAAATCCGGCTCCGGCCAAATCGTCGTCAACGGCAAGCCTGCGAATGAATATTTTTCGCGTGAAACCGGGTTGATGGTCATTCGCCAACCGCTGGAACTGACCAACAATGTCGCAACCTTCGACATCATGGTCAACGTCAACGGCGGCGGTGAATCCGGCCAGGCCGGCGCGGTTCGTCACGGCATTACCCGTGCGCTGATCGATTACGATGCGACGCTGAAGCCGGAACTGGCCAAAGCCGGCTTCGTCACTCGCGATGCGCGTGAAGTCGAGCGTAAAAAGGTCGGTTTGCGCAAAGCGCGCCGCGCCAAGCAGTTCTCCAAGCGCTAGGATTTTCACGACTGCGTGCATTTTCTGCACATCGAAAAGCCGCCTGATTCGCATCTGGCGGCTTTTTGCTTTTGGCGATGGCATTTTTATTGCATGACGTTTTAAAAATACTGTTTTTGAATAGCTTGTAACAGACAGTGATTGCCGACGCATCGCCTGTTAAAATAAAAACGTGAAGCAACAGTCCAAGCAAGGGAAAGCATGATCAAAGTTGGTATCGTAGGCGGCACGGGTTATACAGGCGTGGAACTGCTGCGCCTGCTGGCCCCGCATCCGCACGTGCAATTGACCGCGATCACATCGCGCAAGGAAGACGGCATGCCGGTTGCCGAAATGTTTCCGTCGTTGCGCGGCCATGTGTCGCTTGCTTTTTCGTCGCCCGAAAAAGCGAAGTTGAATGACTGCGATGTGATTTTTTTCGCGACGCCGCATGGCGTTGCAATGGCCCAGGCATCTGAATTGCTCGCAGCCGGCGTGAAAATCATCGACCTTGCAGCGGATTTCCGGTTGAAGGATATCGCCGAATTCGAAAAATGGTATGGCATGCCGCATGCCTGCCCGCACATCCTTGAAGAAGCGGTTTATGGCTTGCCTGAAGTAAATCGCGATGCGATCAGGAATGCGCGCATCATCGGCTTGCCGGGCTGTTATCCGACCAGCATGCAGCTTGGTTACGCGCCGCTGCTGGCGCAAGGCAAGCCGTTGGTCAATGAAGCCGCCTTGATCGCCGATTGCAAATCCGGCGTTTCCGGAGCAGGGCGCAAAGCGGAAATTTCCACGCTGCTGGCGGAAGCGTCCGACAATTTCAAGGCGTACAGCGTCAAGGGGCACCGGCATTTGCCCGAGACGGTGCAGGGCTTGCAGGCGATTGCCGGGCGCAAAATCGGCTTGACCTTCGTGCCGCATCTGGTGCCGATGATCCGCGGCATCCATTCGACCTTGTACGCGACGATCTTGCCGGAAGCGCGCGATACCGACTTTCAGGCGCTGTATGAAAGTCACTTCAGAAACGAGGGGTTTGTCGATGTCATGCCGGCAGGCAGTCATCCGGAAACCCGGTCGGTACGCGCTTCCAACATGTTGCGTATAGCGATCCATCGTCCCGGCGGGGGAGATTTACTGGTTGTGCTGGTGGTTGAGGACAATCTGGTCAAGGGCGCGGCGGGGCAGGGCGTACAGTGCATGAATATCATGTTCGATCTGGATGAGGCAACCGGATTGACGCATGTTCCGATAATGCCGTAAGGGCAGCCATGCATGTTTTTCGTTTTTCCGTTCTGCCGTGAAGCGTAAACTCTGGTTGCGGCGCCATTCGATTTCGGCGCCGAAAATGACCATCAAGACTCATTTGCCGTGGCCGGTCAAGGCGGCTTTGATAGGCGTCATGCTGGGTCTGGGCGGTGCGGTTGCGATGTGGGCCTATGATCTGGGGCGCAGTTTTACCGGCTTCAAGCCGGGAGCAACCACGCAACAGCTGGCTACCTTCAAGGAGCGGATCGATAAACTCGGCGCCGAGCGCGATCGGTTTTCAAGCACGGTGAATGCCGCGGAAAGTCAGCTTAATATCGAGCGCTCGGCGCAGAAACAGCTTGCCGCACAGGTCCAGGCACTGGAAGCCGAAAATATCCGGTTAAAAGAGGATCTCGCATTTTTTGAAAGCCTGCTCCCGGTCAATACCGGTCAAGGCGTTGCAATCAGGCGGCTAAAGGCAGAAATGATTGCGCCGAATCAGCTTCGTTATCGATTATTGGTAATGCAGGGCGGTAAAGGAGGACGGAATTTCGCAGGGGATTTACAATTTACGGTAACCGTTGCGCAGGGCGGCAAAAGTGCTATGATGATCTTTCCACAGAGAAATTCAAGCGAGACCGGCAAATACAAGCTCGAGTTCAAGTATTATCAGCGCATAGAGGGCATATTGACATTGCCGGAAGGTGCGGTAGCCAAGACGATCCAGGCGCGCGTGCTTGAAAAAGGGCAAATTCGGGCCCAGCAGTCCGCTAATTTGTAAAAGGAGAGCCGTGATGTTTGGCCACAAAACAAAAAATACGATCGATAGCCTTATTGGGCTGTCGACCAGAATAGAAGGTAATTTGTATTTCAAGGGCGGCTTGCGTATCGACGGTCATGTCAAGGGCAATGTCATTGCCGAGTCCGGCGAAACCAGCATGCTGGTTATTTCCGAACAGGCCAAGGTCGAAGGCGAGGTACGGGTTGCGCATCTGGTGGTGAACGGTGAAATCGTGGGACCGGTTTATTCGTCCGAACTACTTGAATTGCAGCCAAAGGCCCGCATAACTGGTGATGTATATTACAAGGCGCTGGAAATGCATGGCGGCGCGCTGGTCGCCGGCAAATTGACGCATGACCAAGTCGGCGAGCAGATTTTAAAACTGGCGCCGCCCAAGCTTGCGGCGTCTAATGCATGATTGCCGCTGAAGTTTTATAATGAGTACCGTTTGCTTGTTTAGCAGGAGCTTGAAATGAATGCCGTTGCCGAGATGCCCGCACCCATCGTATTTACCGATAGTGCCGCAATGAAAGTTGCCCAATTGATTGAGGAAGAAGGCAATCCCGACCTGAAATTGCGCGTATTCGTGCAGGGCGGTGGTTGTTCCGGCTTCCAGTATGGTTTTACCTTCGATGAAATCGTCAATGAAGACGACACCACCATGTCCAAGAATGGCGTGCAATTGCTGATCGATTCGATGAGCTACCAGTATCTGGTCGGTGCCGAGATCGATTACAAGGATGATCTGGAAGGCGCGCAGTTCGTGATCAAGAATCCGAATGCAACGACTACCTGCGGCTGTGGTTCGTCATTCTCTGCCTGATTGGCGTTAGCTTGAAAATGCAAAAAGGCGCAGATTATTCTGCGCCTTTTTGCATTTTGGATGCTTGCTGTCAGGCTGGGTAAAGCGCGCCCAGAATCCGCAATCCTTTCGCACCCGTGACGGCAGGTAAATTGCCGGCTTGACGCTCGCTGAATCGATAAGCAAGCCAGGCGAAGGCAAGCGCCTCGACATGATTGGGTGAAATGCCCAGCGCATCGGTTGATTCCAGCGTTGCTATCTGCTTGCGGTCGGCCAGTGCTTGCTGCAACTGCCGCATCAGATGCGCGTTATACGCGCCGCCACCGCAAACATAGACTGTTTTTGCGTCAATCGCCGGAGCGGCTATCGCGTCTGCCAGCGTGTTTGCGGTGAAGGCGGCCAGTGTCGCCTGCACGTCGGCTGGTTTTGCGTTTGGGAATGCGCTGAGCCTGCCCGCCAGCCACGTGGGATGGAACAGGTCGCGGCCGGTGCTCTTGGGCGGCGGCAGTGCAAAAAACGGCTCATCGCGCAGCGTGTCGAGCAACGCAGGAATCACCGTACCGCTCGCGGCCCAGGCGCCATCGGCATCATATTTTTTGCCCAGATGCTGCGCGATCCATGCATCCATCAGCACATTGCCGGGGCCGGTATCGAAACCGGTAACACACGCATTTTCCCCGCCTTCCAATATGCTGATGTTGCCAATGCCGCCGATGTTGACCACGACCCGGGTTTCCCCGGCCTTGGCAAAAAACGCTCGATGAAATGCGGGCACCAGCGGTGCGCCCTGGCCGCCGGCGGCAATGTCGCGGCTGCGGAAATCGGCAATCACGTCGATGCCGGTCAATTCCGCCAGCAGCGCGGGATTATTGGTTTGCCGCGTATAGCCGATGGCGGGTTGGTGCCGGATGGTTTGTCCATGCACGCCAATGGCACGGATTGCATCGGGTGCGACATCTGCTTGCGCCAGCAATTGCGCTACGCAGTCGGCGTAATGCCGCGCCAATTCATTGGCGGCCAACGCTTCGCGTGCGATTTCATTGTCGCCTGCGGCCTGTAGCGCCATCAAATCCGACTGCAGCGCAGCCGGGAACGGAACGTAAGCGGCCGCCGCCATGTCGACATGGCCGTCTGAAAAATCCCGAGGAAACGAGGCAAGCACGCCATCAACGCCGTCCAGGCTGGTGCCGGACATCAGGCCGATATAAAGAATGCTGTTGGAAGGCAGAATGGACATAAAAAAACCGTTCGTGGAGAGCCGATTTTACAAGCTCTTGGCCAGGAACGGTTTGAATTGACGACTGACTGCAACGACGCAAGACAAGCCGTGCAAATTATTTGGAAGCCAGCTTGATATTTTTATCCTGCGGGCTCAGCAGCGCAAAACGATGCGTCATGTCATTCGCCACGCTGCGAAAACGCTGCAACTCGGCGCCTGCGAGCGGTTGTGCATTGGGTATGTCAACCGACAATGGATCGCGCGGCCGATTGTTGACGCGGAATTCATAATGCAGATGCGGGCCGGTTGACCAGCCGGTCATGCCGACGTAGCCGATGACTTCACCTTGGCTGACTTTCGAGCCTTTGCGTAACCCGGCAGCGAAGCGGCTCATGTGCGCATACGCGGTTGAATATTTGTCCCAATGCTTGATCACGACCACGTTGCCGTAACCGTTCTGCCCGCCGATGAAATCGATGACGCCGTCGCCCGACGCACGGATCGGCGTGCCGATCGCTGCAGCGAAATCGACGCCTTCATGCTTCTTCCACTTGCCGGAAATCGGATGCAGGCGCATCGAAAAACCGGACGATATCCGTGAAAATTCGAGCGGCGATTTCAGAAAAGCCTTTTTGAGAGATTTGCCGTCAAACCCGTAATATCCGCCACCCTGCTTGGTGCCCGGCTCATCGAACCATACCGTTTGATACGTGGCGTTGCCGTTATGGAATTCCGCTGCCAGAATGCGGCCGGCGCGAACATAGTCGCCACCTTGCCAAATGGTTTCGTAGACTACATTGAAACGGTCGCCGCGACGCAGGTCGGATGCGAAGTCGATATTGGTGTCGAACATCTCGACTATCTGCATGGCGATCGGATCCGGAATCCGGGCGGCATCGGTCGCGGCAAAAAGCGACGATTTGATTTCGCCGGAACGCATTTCAACGCGCTTTTCAAGGACGGCGGAAGATGCGGAGGCCTTGAAAACCGGTCCGTCGCGCTTGATCACGACGTTCCTGACCGGATTGTCGCGGCCATCGACTACCGTGGTGCTCAACCACTGCAGCGTACCATTGCCTGCCGTTTGCGCCTGCACCCGTTTGCCGGGTTTCAGCCGCAGCACGCTACGCGCGGTGCTATCTGACTTGATGAAAGCGGCTGCGGCTTCGTCATTGATCCCGAGCCGGTTCAGTAGCGTGGCGAGCGTGTCGCCGGGGCGGACCTTTTCTTCGCTGACGTAACTCTGTGCCGATGGTTCGAGCCCGGCAATTTGCTCGGGCAGACTAGGCAAGGCAAGCTCTTGCGCAATCAATTTAACCGGGAGATTGGCCGCGTCAGGCGCCATTGGCGCAACGCCGGCCGCGCCGAATGCGCATATCGCCAGGAAGAATGCCGATGCCGAAACGATCCGGGTTTTGCGCGATGCGCCCATCAGGACCTTGCCGCGTGAGGCGATGCTCAGTAATTTATCTTTGGCGCTCATGCAATACGTTAAAATTTACCGTTTTGTCTTGATTCTTCTTGTTGCTGTTGTATTGACTGACGGCAAGGTTGAAAGGGAAAGAAATTATATCAAAGACAGGCCATTGATTTTTCGCGAATTTTCTTTTTTTCAAAATATATGGATACTTCTAAACAATTAGCAAATAAACCATTGGCGCAAGCGGACATATCGCAACATCCGCTGCCGCTTTCAGATGCCGTGCGGCAAGCCATGGCGATCATCAAGCGCGGTGCCGATGAATTGTTGATCGAAACGGAATTCGCCCAAAAGCTGGCAAGAGCCGAACAAACCGGCAAACCGCTACGCATCAAGCTGGGCCTTGATCCAACCGCCGCCGACCTGCATCTGGGTCATACGGTTGTGCTCAACAAGATGCGCCAAGTGCAAGATCTGGGCCATACGGTTATTTTCTTGATCGGCGACTTTACGTCGATGATCGGCGATCCGTCCGGCCGCAACATTACCCGACCGCCGCTGACGCGCGAGCAGATCGAGGAAAACGCCAAGACCTATTTCGCGCAAGCGAGCCTGGTGCTGGATTCGGTCCGCACCGAAATCCGCTACAACTCGGAATGGTCGGACCCGCTCGGCGCGCGCGGCATGATCGAGCTGGCGGCCAAATACACCGTGGCGCGCATTCTGGAGCGCGAAGATTTCACCAGGCGCTTCAAGGCCGGCACGCCGATTTCAGTGCATGAACTGCTGTATCCGCTAATGCAGGGTTATGACTCGGTTGCGCTGCGCGCCGATCTGGAACTGGGCGGCACCGATCAAAAATTCAACCTGCTGGTAGGGCGCGAACTGCAAAAGGATTACGGCCAGGAGCCGCAATGCATCCTGACGATGCCGTTGCTGGAAGGGCTGGACGGCGTCGAAAAAATGTCGAAGTCAAAAGGCAACTATATCGGCATCACCGAACCCGCGAATACCATGTTCGCCAAGGTGATGAGCATTTCCGACGTGATGATGTGGCGTTATTACGACTTGCTGTCGTTTCGCTCGCTCGCGGAGATTGCGCAGTTCAGGCAGGACGCCGCAGCCGGCCGCAATCCGCGCGACATCAAGGTGTTGCTGGCGCAGGAAATCGTCGAGCGTTTCCATTCACGACAGGCTGCGGAAGACGCACTGACCGATTTCAATAACCGCGCCAAGGGCGGCATTCCGGACGATATTGCCGAAGTCAGCCTGGCCGGCGCGCCGCTCGGGATCGGACAATTGCTGAAGCAGGCGAATCTTTGTCCGTCTGCGTCCGACGCGTTGCGCATGGTCGAGCAGGGCGGCGTGCGGATTGACGGCGCGGTGATCAGCGACAAGGGATTGAAAGTCGATGCCGGAACGTTCGTGGTACAGGTAGGCAAGCGGAAATTCGCCCGGGTGACGCTGAATTGATCGCGTTGCTGCAACGGGTGACGCAAGCCGCCGTCGTGGTGGACGGCGTGACCACCGGTGCGATCGGCGCCGGCTTGATGGTGCTGGTCTGCGCGGAGCGCGGCGATGCCGAAAAACAGGCGGATTTGCTGTTGGCCAAGCTGCTCGCCTATCGCGTGTTTTCGGATGATGCCGGCAAGATGAATCGCAGCGTCACCGATGTGGCGGGCGGCCTGTTGCTGGTGCCGCAATTCACGCTGGCGGCCGATACCCAGTCCGGCACGCGGCCATCGTTTACGCCGGCGGCTGCGCCTGACGCGGGGCGCCGATTGTTCGATTATTTCGTTGCGAAGGCAAGGTCGATGCATCCGCGAGTGGAAACCGGGCGCTTCGGCGCGGATATGCAGGTGTCGCTGACCAATGACGGTCCGGTGACGTTCTGGCTGCAGGTAAAACCGCAGGATTAAGTTATTCTCATGCTGTTGCACGGGCAGTTAACTGAACGACAATCCGGCTGTGGCGTCCAAATCAATTTTTACTGCGACCGACAGGAGACAATGATGAAAATATGGAGCGACTCATTCAGGGATGGCGATTATATTCCGGGCGAATATGCGTTTTGCATGATGGATCCGGTCAGCCATGCGGTTTTATCCGCCAACAAAAACCCGCATCTGGCATGGAGCGGCGTGCCGGACGAGGCCAAATCGCTGACGCTGATTTGCCATGATCCCGACGTGCCGTCGCGCGGCGACGATGTGAATCAGGAAGGCAAGACCGTGCCGTCCGATTTGCCGCGCGTGGATTTCTTTCACTGGACCATGATCGATTTGCCGGCCGATGCGCGGGCGATAGAAGCCGGCGAATTTTCCGATGGCGTGACCGCGCACGGCAAGCCCGGTCCGCACGCGGCAAATGCCGCGCGGTCCGGCGTGCGGCACGGCATCAACGATTACACCAGCTGGTTTGCCGGCGATGCCAACATGGCCGGCGATTATCATGGCTATGACGGCCCGTGTCCGCCGTGGAACGATTCAATCGTTCATCGCTACACATTCACGCTTTATGCATTGAATATCGCGCGGGTGCCGGTCGAAGGACAATTCACGGGGCGGCAAGTGCGCGATGCGATCCGGAGCAATGTTCTGGCCGAGGCAAGGATCGTCGGCCTTTATACCCTCAATCCATTGCTGGTAACGCCCGCATGACAACCATGATCGGCATGCAATGACGGAAATTTTACTGATTCGCCATGGCGAGACCGACTGGAATGCCGAGAAGCGATTGCAAGGCCATCTCGATATTGCGCTCAATGCGCAAGGCGAGCGGCAGGCTGCCGCGCTTGCGCAGGCGTTATCGAATGAACGGGTGGATGCAATCATCGCCAGCGACTTGCAGCGCGCGATGCAAACCGCCCAGGCGATTGCCGATCCGCGCGGCATGACGGTGCAAATCGAACCGGCCTTGCGCGAACGCTGTTATGGCGCATTTGAAGGCTTGCTTTACAGCGACATCGGAGAACGTTATCCGGATGCTCATGCAGCCTGGCGTGCGCGCGACATCGATGCGCGTTATCCGACAGGGTTGAACAGGGCGGAAACCCTGCGCGAGTTTTCGCAGCGCGCGGTTGACGCCGTTACAAGCCTGGCGGCCGCATATCGACATAAAAAAATCGTCGTCGTAACGCATGGCGGCGTGCTGGAATGCATCCATCGCGCGGCTACCGGCGCGGGCTTGCTGCCGCCGCGCGATTTCGATATTTTCAATGCCGGCATCAATCGAATCACCTGCAATGACACCGCGCTGCAAATTTCCGGTTGGGGCGACATTGCGCATTTGGCCAACCTGACGCTGGATGAAGTAGACAGATGATTTTTTAGCTGTTTATTTTCTTTTCAGATACATATCGCTCAACGAAGTAATGTAGGATTTACTGAAGTTTTGAAAGAGTTGCATGCTTGCCAATGACGCGCATCATGCAAAAGTTGAATACCGGGGGGATGATGAAATTCAATCTTTTTTCGGCACGAAACCCGGATGCTGCCGCCCGGAACAAGCCTGTTTTTGATCCACGCGGCGCTGATGCCGAGCGGACGGCTCTTACAATCGCATTGCATTCGCTGCTGGAAACGCTGCCGCAGTCCTATAGCGGCCGGGAAAACATCAAGCTGCTATGTCATGCCATTCTCGGCGCCACGTCTCATTTGCGGTTTGTCTGGGTCGGCTTCAGCGAAGACAGTTCCGATGCAGTGGCGCCCTACGCGGCTGCGGGGGATTGTGCGCAGGAATGCCAGGACTGGCGGTTGCCCGCCGTTTGCTTCGATCCTGCCGGGCCTTATTCGCAAGCGTTTCCCGAGCATGGCGAATCGGCGGAGAAATCAGGCCACTTGTTCATGCCGTGGCGCGCCAGCAGAGATGCCTGTACGGTATCCGGCGCGCTCGCGATTCCGTTGCGCTCCGAAAAGCGCGGACTGCGCGGCATGATCGTGTTCTACGCGGACAGCCTGGATTATTTTTCCCACATGGGCGTGCCGTTGTTCCAGGCATTTTGCCATGTCGCGGAAATCATCTGGAAACAATCCAATCTGTTGCATATGGTTACCCAGAAAGCGCAACAGGATCCGCTGACCGGATTCATGAACCGGCGCCACACGATGAATGTGCTGGAGAAGGCGATTGCGCATGCGGATCAGGCGCAGGAGTCGCTGTCGATTCTGCTGTGCCGGGTCGAGGGATTCAACAAGATCAATGATCTGTACGGCTGGATGGCGGCCGATTCGATCCTGGCCGCATTTGCGAAAGAAACCGTAGCGCTGATGCGGCCGCAGGACAAGGGCGGGCGCTGGACCGGCGTCGAGTTTTTATATGTATTGCCCGACGCGGATGCCGAACGGGCGGAATCGATCGCCAAAAATTTGCAGGAGTATTTCCTGGTTCATCCGATCAATGTCAAAAATTGGTCGATCCGTTTGGCATTGGCGGTTGGCATTGCCACCTATTCGAAGCAATGCACCGGACTGGACGATCTGCTTCAGCATGCAAATCAAAATATGCTGAACGGCGTGGACGAGCTTCCTTCATCGACGCTGTAAGCGCTTATCCCGGCAAGCCATGCAGGCTTTGAAGATAAAATGGCGGTTTCCGTTTCCTACCCTATTTCGTGAACATCGGCCCTTATTTCCTTCGCAATAACGTCTTCGTCGCCCCGATGGCCGGCGTGACGGACCGGCCTTTCCGGCAATTGTGCAAGCAGCTCGGCGCCGGTTATGCGGTATCCGAGATGGCGGCATCGAATCCGCGGTTATGGGCGACCGAAAAAAGCGCGCGCCGTATCGATCACGATGGCGAAATGGAGCCGAAAGCGGTGCAGATCGCAGGCGCCGACCCGGCGATGCTGGCCGAATGTGCGAAATTCAATGTCGATCGCGGCGCACAGATCATCGACATCAACATGGGGTGCCCGGTCAAGAAAGTCTGCAATAGCTGGTGCGGTTCGGCCTTGCTGCAAGATGAAAAACTGGTCGGCGCGATTCTGGATGCGGTGGTGGCGGCAGTCGATGTGCCGGTGACGCTGAAATTCCGCACCGGCTGGAACCGTCTGAACAAAAATGCACTGAACATTGCCCGGATCGCGCAATCGAGCGGCATTGCGATGCTGACATTGCATGGCCGCACGCGCGCCGACGGCTATGCCGGCAACGCTGAATATGAAACGATTGCGGCGGTCAAGGCGAGGGTCTCGATACCGGTAGTGGCCAACGGCGACATCACTACGCCCGACAAGGCGAAATTCGTGCTGGACGCAACCGGCGCCGACGCGGTGATGATCGGCCGCGCCGCGCAAGGACGGCCCTGGATTTTCCGCGAAATCGAGTATTTCCTGCGTACCGGAGGCTATTTGCCGGCGCCGGCGATTGCCGAAGTGCGGGCGTTGATGGATGAGCATCTGCGCGCGCATTATGCGTTTTACGGCGAATTCCTGGGCGTGCGCACTGCGCGCAAGCATATCGGCTGGTATGTGCGCGATCTGCGCGGCGGCGAAGCGTTCCGGCAAAAAATGAATCTGCTGGAAAATTGCAGCGAGCAACTGGCTGCGGTCAATGCTTTCTTTGAATCGCAACTGGCCTATGGCGAACGGTTACAATACGGATTGATTGAAGCAAAGCTGGCCGCTTGAAATCATTCCGTTCCCGTCTTGACGCATTCGGCATCACAAAAAAACAAAACCGACATACCTCACACCATGAGCAAAGACAGCATCCAGGACGTCGTCAAGAAAAGTCTCGAAAAATATTTCAAGGACCTGGGCGAGCAGCAGCCGTCGAATGTCTATGAAATGGTGGTGTTCACCGTTGAAAAACCGATTCTCGAAGCGGTGATGGCGCGCGCGGAAGGCAACCAGTCGCATGCGGCTGAAATGCTCGGCATCAATCGCAACACGCTCCGCAAAAAACTGCAACAGCACGGATTGATTTGAGAGGAAGATAACGTAAGAGCAGCGGGCATTGCGCTCACCGTTTTTATGTTATCCATTACTTCCCGCCGTCATCACCATGATCAAACAAGCCCTCATTTCCGTTTCCGACAAGACCGGTGTTCTCGATTTCGCGCGCGCCCTGGCGGCGATGCATGTCAATATTCTTTCCACCGGCGGCACCGCAAAATTGCTGGCCGATAACGGCGTCAAGGTGACCGAGGTCGCCGATTACACCGGGTTTCCCGAAATGCTCGACGGCCGCGTCAAGACGCTGCATCCGAAAATCCACGGCGGCATTCTGGCGCGGCGCGATTTTCCGGAGCATTCGGCCGCGCTGGAACAGCATGGCATCCCTACCATCGACATGGTCGTGGTCAATCTGTATCCGTTTGCGCAAACCGTCGCCAAAGAGCATTGCACGCTGGAAGATGCGATCGAGAATATCGACATCGGCGGCCCGGCGATGCTGCGCTCGTCGGCCAAGAATCACAAGGATGTCGTGGTCGTCTGCGATCCGGCGGATTACAGCCGGGTATTGAGCGAGTTGAATGCGAACGGCGGCGAAGTGGCGTATGAAACCAGGTTCGCGCTGGCGAAAAAAGTGTTTGCCCATACCGCGCAATACGATGGTTCGATCACCAATTATTTCACGTCGCTCGGCCAGGACAGCCAGCACGCCACGCGCAGCGCCTTTCCGGCCACGCTCAATCTGCACTTCGAAAAAGTGCAGGAGATGCGTTACGGCGAAAATCCGCATCAATCCGCGGCGTTTTACCGCGACATCCGTGTCGCCGACGGCGCGCTTGCCAATTACAGGCAGCTGCAAGGCAAGGAACTGTCGTACAACAACATCGCCGATGCCGATGCGGCGTGGGAATGCGTCAAGACGTTCGACGAAACCGCGTGCGTCATCATCAAGCACGCCAATCCGTGCGGCGTGGCGACCGGCGCCAACCCGCTGGAAGCGTACAGCAAGGCGTTCCAGACCGATCCCACTTCCGCTTTCGGCGGCATCATCGCGTTCAACGGCGAAGTCGACGGCAATGCCGCCGAAGCGGTCGCCAAGCAATTCGTCGAAGTGCTGATCGCGCCGTCTTTCAGCGAGTCGGCCAGGCAGATTTTCGCCGTCAGGCAGAATGTGCGCTTGCTGGAAATTCCGTTCGGCAAGGCCGTCAATGCACATGACTTCAAGCGTGTCGGCGGCGGCCTGCTGGTGCAATTGCCGGATGCAAAAAACGTCGCGTTGGCCGAATTGAAAATCGTCAGCAGGAAACAGCCGACGCCGCAGCAATTGCAGGACCTGATGTTCGCCTGGCGCGTTGCGAAATTCGTCAAATCCAACGCCGTCGTGTTTTGCGGCAACGGCATGACGCTCGGCGTCGGCGCCGGTCAGATGAGTCGCGTCGATTCCGCTCGCATCGCGTCGATCAAGGCGCAGAATGCAGGATTGTCGCTGGTCGGCTCTGCGGTGGCATCCGATGCGTTTTTCCCGTTCCGCGACGGCCTCGATGTCGTGGTGCAGGCGGGCGCGACGTCAGTGATCCAGCCGGGCGGCTCGATGCGCGATCAGGAAGTCATCGATGCCGCCGATGAGCAAGGGGTCGTGATGCTGTTGACGGGTACGCGGCACTTCCGGCATTAACATCCGCCGGGTCCGCGCACATGAGAATCCTCGGCATCGACCCCGGCTTGCGCGTTACCGGTTTCGGCGTGATACACAAGCAGGGAAACAAGCTCGCCTATGTCGCCTCCGGCACCATCAAGACGCCGGACGCCGATTTGCCGGAGCGGCTCAAGACCATACTGGCCGGCGTATCCGAAGTGATCCGCACCTACCGCCCGGATTGCGCGGCGATCGAAAAAGTGTTCGTCAACGTCAATCCGCAATCGACGCTGCTGCTCGGCCAGGCGCGCGGTGCCGCGATTTGCGCGCTGGTCAGCGCCGATCTGGCGGTGGCGGAATATACCGCGCTGCAAGTCAAGCAGGCCGTGGTCGGCCAAGGCAAGGCGCACAAGCAGCAGGTGCAGGACATGGTGCAGCGATTGTTATTGCTGTCAGGCATGCCGAGCACCGATGCCGCCGATGCGCTCGGCGTGGCGATCTGCCATGCGCATAGCAGCGATGTGCTGGCGACGCTCGGCGCCTTGGCGCCGGAACTGGCGAAAAAGGGTTTGCGGATGCGGCGCGGGCGGCTGATCGGTTGATGCGGCGTTGGAAAATCAGGGCGCTTACCCGTGCTGCTCCGCCTCGCGCGCCGCAACTTCAAAAACGTTATGCCAATATGCATCCCGGCCATGCAATAGCGCCCAGCCGCTGGCCGCAAGATAGACGAACGGAAATGTCGCCCCCCAGCACGCCGCCTGCCGCACATGCGCCAGTTCATGGATCAGAATGCGCGACGTCAGATCGCGCCGATTTGCAATCACGATATGCCCGATTGCCATTGCGCACATTGCGCCATATGGATGATGGTCGAGCAGATAGTCGGCCAGCGATCCGCTCACCAGCAGCGCAGGCGTCGGCATGCCGATCAGGCTCAGATTGCCGCCTCGCGCCAGAATGGGCAGTGTCAGCAGGATGCCAAGCAGGGTCAGAGGCAATGCCCACGCGATTCCCAGCGCGGTCCCGCTCCAGAATATCAAGCGTTGCCAATAGCTGTTCCGCACAAAGCCGTGCGTCGTTTTGTCGGAGCGGATGCGCATGTTGCAGCCTTGTTGTCCTGTATGATTCACCCAATTAAATTGAAACCCATACCGCCATGATAGGTCGTCTTTCCGGAATTTTGCTTGAGAAAAATCCACCTCAGCTACTGGTCGATTGCAATGGCGTCGGTTATGAGGTCGGCGTGCCGATGAGCACCTTTTACAATTTGCCCGGACTGGGAGAAAAAGTGGTGCTGCTGACGCATCTTGCGGTGCGTGAAGATGCGCATTTACTCTACGGCTTCGGCACTGCCGAAGAGCGCAATGTGTTCAAGCAACTGATCAGGATTTCCGGCGTCGGCGCGCGCACCGCGCTGTCCGTTTTATCCGGCATGTCGGTAGCCGACCTGGTCCATGCGATTACCTTGCAAGAGTCGGGGCGATTGACCAAGGTGCCCGGCATCGGCAAGAAAACCGCGGAACGCCTGTTGCTGGAACTCAAGGGCAAGCTGGGCGCCGATCTGGGCACGGCCGGCGGCACGGTGCTCAATGATGCCGCTTCCGATATCCTGAATGCGCTGGTTGCGCTCGGCTATTCCGACAAGGAAGCGATGCTGGCGCTGAAACAGGTGCCGGCCGGCACCGGCGTATCGGAAGGCATCAAGCTGGCATTGAAGGCGCTTTCCAAAGGTTAGCAGCCGCTGTACTAGAATAGAGCCATGACGATCCAGACCGATAATTTCACCGAACAGCGCATCATCGCGGCAACGCCTGCGTCGCCGAACGAGGAGGCGATCGAGCGCGCATTGCGGCCCAAGCAGCTCGATGAGTATGTCGGACAAGAGAAGATTCGCGATCAGTTGCAAATTTTTATTACCGCAGCGCGCAACCGGCATGAAGCGCTCGACCATACCTTGCTGTTCGGCCCGCCCGGCTTGGGAAAAACCACGCTGGCGCACATCATCGCGCGCGAGATGGGCGTCAATTTGCGGCAGACGTCCGGCCCGGTGCTGGAGCGTGCCGGCGACCTGGCGGCGCTGTTGACCAATCTGGAAGCGAACGATGTGCTGTTCATCGATGAAATCCATCGGCTGTCGCCGGTGGTCGAGGAAATCCTGTATCCGGCGCTCGAGGATTACCAGATCGACATCATGATCGGCGAAGGCCCGGCGGCGCGCTCGGTGCGGCTCGATCTGCAGCCGTTCACGCTGGTCGGCGCCACCACGCGCGCCGGCATGCTGACCAATCCGCTGCGCGACCGGTTCGGCATCGTCGCGCGGCTGGAATTTTATACGCCGCAGCAGCTTGCCAGAATCGTCACGCGCAGCGCAGCGCTGCTCCATGCGCCGATCGTCGACGAGGGCGCATTCGAAATCGCCAAGCGCAGCCGCGGCACGCCGCGCATCGCCAACCGGCTGCTGCGCCGCGTGCGCGACTATGCCGAAGTGAAAGGTACCGGCGAAATCACAAAGGCCATGGCCGACGCCGCATTGGTGATGCTGGACGTCGATCCGGTCGGGTTCGATCTGATGGATCGCAAATTGCTCGAAGCGGTCTTGTTCAAGTTCAATGGCGGCCCGGTCGGTCTCGATAACCTTGCGGCTGCGATCGGCGAGGAACGCGACACGATCGAGGATGTGCTCGAACCGTATCTGATCCAGCAGGGCTTCCTGCAGCGCACGCCGCGCGGACGCATCGCGACCCCGGCGGCGTATGCGCACTTCGGCGTGACCGCGCCGCGCACCGGACCCAACGGCGAGTTATGGGAGCAGGCATAGGCCGGACCATGGCCTATTGACCGAACTCAATCCGCCTGCGCCGCACTTGTGTAAAGCTGTTGTGTCGCAGACAATGCCGTAACACCCTTCAATTCCATCTGCGCGAGTCCGCCATGCTCCTGTCTGCTCAAGCCAACCGCTATGCGCATCAATTGCTTGCTGCCCGAGCCAGCGCGCAACAGCTTCCGCCCCTGTCCGACAATGCAACGCTGTCGCTGACGGACGGCTACGATATCGGCAAGAACATTCTGGATGCCCGCATCGCACAAGGCGAAGTACCGGTCGGCCGCAAAATCGGCTTCACCAACCGTACCATCTGGCCGAAATACGGCGTAACCGAACCGATCGACAAACCGATCTGGGCGCCCATGTTCGATACCACGGTGCGTTATACCAAAGACAACCACGGCATACAAAGCCTGAAAGGCGCCGTGCAGCCGCGCATCGAACCGGAGATCATCTTCAAGCTCGGCAGCGCGCCGGCGCCGGATGCAACCATCGAAACGATTGCGGAATCGATCGAATGGATGGCGCACGGATTTGAAATCGTCGTCTGTCCGTTTCCGAAGTGGAAGTTCAACGCGATCGATGCGATCGCCGCATTCGGTCTGCATGGGTCGCTGATCATCGGCGAGCCGAAAATGCTGTCGGCTGCCACCCGCCGCAATCTGGCCGCCGTGCTGGCCGATGCGAGCGTGTCGTTGTCATGCAGCGCAGCCGATTCTTTTACATTGCGTGCGGCCGGTTTCGGCAGCGACGTGCTCGACAGCCCGGTGCATGCGTTATGGCATTTGCACCAGTTGCTGCAGACCCAGCCGCAATTCGCACCGCTTGCCGCCGGCGAGATCATCACGACCGGCACCTTGACCGATGCCTATCCGATTGAAGCCGGACAAACCTGGACTACCGCATTTTCCGGCGTCGCGTTGCCGGGCTTGACGATTTCGTTTGTTTGAAAGAATGCCGATATCTCAAGCTCTCAAGCAAAGAATTTTCTGGAATCAATGCGACGTGCCCTGGTTGGGAAGCTGGTATTCATGCGCCGTTGCCAGCCCTTGCAGGATCGGACAATCCGGCTTGTGGTTGCCGGCGCATGCGTTGGCGAGATGGCTCAGGGTATCCCGCATTTCAGTCATCTCCAGAATACGCTTTTCAAGGTCGGCCACATGCGCCGTCGCAATCGCTTTCACATCGGCGCTGGCGCGGTCGGAATCCTGCCATAACGAAAGCAAATCGCGGATCTGTTCCAGCGAAAAGCCGAGCTTCCTGGCGCGCTTGATGAAACGCAGCGTGTGCAGCTCGTTCGTTCCATACATTCGGTATCCGGCATCGGTGCGCCGGCTCTGTTTGATCAGGCTGATGCTTTCATAATAGCGGATCATCTTCGCGGATACGCCGGTCGCGCTTGCGGCTTCGCCGATATTCATCGCTGTTCTCCTTGCATTTGATTGACGTGTCGCGCCGCCGGTTTCCAGCGGCGCAGCAACAGCGCATTGCTGATCACGCTGACCGAACTGAATGCCATTGCCGCGCCTGCCACGACCGGGTTGAGCAAGCCGAACGCCGCCAGCGGAATGCCGACCAGGTTGTAAATGAACGCCCAAAACAGATTCTGCTTGATCTTGCTGTAGGTCCGGCGCGAGATGTCGATCGCGTCGGCCACCAGCGCCGGGTCGCCGCGCATCAGCGTGACGCCGGCCGTGTGCATCGCCACATCGGTGCCGGTCGCCATCGCCACGCCGACATCGGCGGCGGCCAGCGCCGGCGCATCGTTGATGCCGTCGCCGACCATCGCCACGATCCGGCCCTCGCGCTTCAGTTGCGCCACTTTCTCGGCCTTGTCCGCAGGCAGCACCTCACTAACGATATGGGTGATGCCAAGCGCGTTGCCGACGGTTTCGGCGCTGCCTCTATTGTCGCCGGTCAGCAGCACGGTCTGGATGCCGAGCGCATGCAGATGTTCAATCGCGGAGCGCGCGCTCGGCTTGACCTGATCGCCGAAAGCGAAAAATCCCAGCAGCGCGGCGCCGCCGTTCACCGATGCCAGCCAGGAAATCGTATGGCCGCTTTGTTCCAGTGCGGCAGCGCGTGCGGCAAGCGGGCTCATGTCCAGATTCAATTCTTTCATCAAACGCGTATTGCCGAGGCGCAGGTCATAGCCATTCACGACGGCTGCCATGCCGCGCCCCGGAAGCGCTTTCAGCCCGGTTGCGGGAAGCGCCGGAATCGACAGTTCGCTGGCCGCGTCGATCACCGCCTTGGCCAGCGGATGTTCGCTGCCGTTTTGAATCGCCAGCGCGAGTTGCAGCAGCTCGATCCGTTCAATGCCGTGCGGCGCCATGTCGACCACTTTGGGTTTGCCTTCGGTCAGCGTGCCGGTCTTGTCGAACACGACCGTCGATACGCTATGCGCGACTTCCAGTGCTTCGGCGTCCTTGATCAAAATGCCGAATTTGGCGCCGATGCCGGTGCCGGCCATGATGGCGGTCGGCGTCGCCAGGCCGAGCGCGCAAGGGCAGGCAATCACCATGACAGCGACCGCATTGATGATGGCCAATTCAATGTTGCCGGTCGCGAACCACCAGCCGGCGACCGTCGCCAATGCGATGCCCAGCACGATCGGCACGAAAACGGCACTCACTTTATCGACCAGATGCTGAATCGGCGCCTTGGCCGACTGCGCGGTCTCGACCAGCCGGATGATGCGCGCCAGCGTCGTCTCGGACCCGATCGCATCGGTTTTGACCAGCAGCAGGCCATCGGCATTGATCGAGCCGCCGGTGACCTTGTCGCCCGGCTGCTTGGAAACCGGCAGGCTCTCGCCGGTAATCAGCGATTCATCGATCTGGCTCATGCCCTCGACAATGATGCCGTCCACCGCAACCCGCTCGCCCGGACGAATCACCACCAGATCGCCGAGGCGCACCTGATCGATGGCGATATCGACATCGTTGCCGTCGCGCCGGACCCGCGCCGATTCCGGCCGCAACACCTGCAACGCGCGAATCGCGGATGCGGTCTGGCGCTTGGCCCGCGCTTCCAGCCATTTGCCGAGCAGGATCAGCGTGATGACGACGGCCGACGCTTCAAAATACAGATGCGGCATGCTGTCTTGCGTATTGATCAGCAACTGGTACAGGCTCAAGCCGTATGCGGCGCTGGTGCCCAACGCGACCAGCAAGTCCATGTTGCCGGTGCGCGCCTTGACCGCTTTCCATCCGGCCCGGTAAAAGCGCGCACCCAGCCAGAACTGGACCGGCGTGGCCAGCGCCAGTTGCAGCCAGCCTGGCAGCATCGGATGCAGGCCGAACAGCTCTGCCAGCATCGGCACCACCAGCGGCAACGAAAGCACGGCGGCAATCGCGACATGCAATCCTTCGTTGCGCTTGCTGCCGGCTGAAGTCGTTGCGGCGGTGCCGGCAGCGGCGCGGTGACGTGCGGCCTTGTAACCCGCAGCATCCACCGCCTTGACCAACGAATCGACGGCGACGCCGCCGGCAACACGGACGCGGGCGGTTTCGGTCGCCAGGTTCACGCTTGCATCCAGCACGCCATCGACTTTGCGCAACGCTTTCTCGACACGGCTCACGCATGACGCGCAAGTCATGCCTTCGACATCGAGATCGAGTTCCTCTTCCGTGATGTTGTAGCCGGCTTTTTCAACCGCCTGCTGCACGGCAGAGTAATTGACGTCCGGCGATGCCTCGATCCGCACGGTCTCGGTGCCGAGGTTCACATCCGCTTTCGTCACGCCGGGAATGGCTTTCAGCGCCTTTTCAACGCGCACCACGCAGGATGCGCAGGTCATGCCTTCGATGCCGACAGAAAGCGCGTTTTCTGCGTGGGGTGGGGCTTGTGCTAGCACTGCATTAGTCATGATCGCTCTCCTTTTATGCCGAGAATGATCCTATTGTTATGCTTCCAATGATGGGAAGGTCAAGAGATTTTATCGATTTTTGGCAATAACTGAATTGTTTCGCCAAATAAAATATATGCAGAAAAGCCATGGAAAAACGCCCCGAAAAATCGAGGCGTTTTTTTTGATGCCTGATTGAATCATTCTTCCCGCAACCATGTCTGCGTGCGTCCCAGCATCGGCATGCCGATATAGCCGCGTACGTTCAGTTTCCTGCTGCTGTCGGCCATCGACATTTTGCTTTTGTAAATCTTGCCGTTGGCGGGGTCAAGAATCTGGCCGCCGTTGTATTCGCCGCCATCCTGCTTCATGCTCCACAGGATGGTCATGCCGATGATCGGCTGGTCCTTTCTGGCGCCTTCGCATTGATCGCATTTCGGGTTTTGTTCTTCACCGGCCGCAGGAAACAGTTTTTCGATCTTGCCCTTGAGTTCGCCATTGGTTTCGGTAATGCGGATCAGCGCTTTCGGCTTGCCGGTTTCGTCATCGATGTTTTTCCACAAGCCGACCGGCGACGCTTCCTGCGCCCGGGCGCCTGCCGGTGCCAGAACGGCTGCTGCGATTACTGCGACCAGTAATTGTTTCATGTCGTCTCCCGTAGAGCGCGGCGCTTGAGTATTGAGCGTCCAGACATTACGGCTTTTGCAATTTATCAAACTGCTCGCGCAGCTTTCCAAGCGTTGCAGCGAAATTCGTCAAACGTTCTTTTTCCTGCGCAACGACTTGCGCCGGTGCGCGGGCGACGAAACTTTCGTTGCCGAGTTTTGCCTCTGCTTTGCCGATCTCGCCTTCCAGCCGGATGATTTCTTTCGACAGCCGTTCGCGTTCCGCCGTGACATCGATTTCAACTTTCAGCATCAGCTTGGCATCGCCGACGATCGATACCGGTGCAGGCGACTCCGGCAATGCATCGACCACTTGCACCTCCGACAGTTTCGCCAATGCCTGCAGATACGGCGCGAACGATTGCAACTGCGCCTTGCCGCCGGCGTGCGCCGCTTCCATCACCAGCGGCACGCGCAGCGCCGGCGACAGTTGCATCTCGCCGCGCAGATTGCGGCAGGCGTCGGTCATCGACTTCAATTGCGCCATCCAGCGTTCCGCCTGCTCATCGATCTTTTGCGGCTGCGGCTGCGGATAGGCTTGCAGCATGATCGAATCGCCTGTGGGATCAAGCGTGCGGCCCGACAGCGGCGCGACCGTTTGCCACAGCGCTTCGGTCACGAATGGAATGATCGGATGCGCCAGCCGCAGCACGCATTCCAGCACGCGCAACAGCGTGCGGCGCGTCGCGCGCTGCTGCGCGTCGGTGCCGTGCTGAATCTGCACCTTCGCGACTTCCAGATACCAGTCGCAATATTCATCCCAGATGAATTTGTAGATGGCGGACGCGATATTGTCGAAGCGGTAGTCGGAAAATCCTTTTTCGACTTCGGCTTCGGTGCGCTGCAAAATCGATACGATCCAGCGATCGGCCTGCGAAAAATCCAGGTAACCGTCGGGCGTGCACGCTTCCGGGCCGTGCTCTTCGATGCCGCAATCCTTGCCTTCGGTATTCATCAGCACGAAGCGCGTTGCATTCCACAATTTGTTGCAGAAATTGCGGTAACCTTCACAGCGGTTCAGGTCGAAATTGATGTTGCGTCCCAGCGATGCGTAGCTTGCCATCGTGAAGCGCAGCGCATCGGCGCCGAACGCCGGCACGCCGTTCGGAAATTCCTTGCGCGTGGCTTTCGCGATGCTATCGGCCTGTTTCGGATTCATCAGGCCGGCCGTGCGTTTGGCCACCAGCGTCTCGACATCGATGCCGTCGATCAGGTCGATGGGGTCAAGCGTGTTGCCTTTCGATTTAGACATTTTCTGGCCGTGGCTGTCGCGCACCAGGCCGTGCACATAGACCGTGTTGAACGGTACCTTGCCGGTGAAGTGCGTCGTCATCATCACCATCCGCGCGACCCAGAAGAAAATGATGTCGAAACCGGTCACCAGCACCGACGATGGCAGGAACATCTTGTAATCCGGGGTTTCTTCCGGCCAGCCCAGCGTGGAGAACGGCACCAGCGCGGACGAGAACCAGGTGTCGAGCACGTCATTGTCGCGCGTCAGCTTGCCGGTGTAGCCTTGCGCGGCGGCTTTGGCTATGGCTTCCTGCTCGTCGCGTGCGACATAGTAATTGCCGTTGTCGTCATACCATGCGGGTATCTGATGGCCCCACCACAGTTGACGCGAGATGCACCAGTCCTGGATATTGTTGAGCCACTGGTTGTAGGTAGTGGTCCAGTTCTCGGGGATCATTTTTATTTCGCCGCTCGCCACTTTTTCGAGCGCGACTTCGGCGATCGATTTGCCGGGAAAATGCGTGCCTTCCGGCGCGGCTTGGCTCATCGCGACAAACCATTGGTCGGTCAGCATCGGCTCGATCACGACGCCGGTGCGGTCGCCGCGCGGCACCATCAGCTTGTGCGGCTTGACCGATTCCAGCAAGCCATGCACATCGAGATCGGCGACGATTTGCTTGCGGGCGGCGAAACGGTCCAGCCCTTGATATTGGACCGGGCTGTTATCATTGATCTTGGCATCGAGCGTCAGGATGCTGATCGGCGCCAGCTTGTGGCGCTGGCCGACTGCGTAATCGTTGAAGTCATGCGCCGGCGTAATCTTCACGCAGCCGGTACCGAATGCCTTATCAACGTATTCATCAGCAATGATCGGAATTTCCCGACCGCACAGCGGCAGCATCAGCATTTTCCCGATCAGATGCGTGTAGCGTTCATCGGTCGGATCGACCGCGACCGCGACGTCGCCCAGCATCGTTTCCGGGCGGGTCGTCGCCACCGTCAGATGTCCGCTGCCATCGGCCAGCGGATAGCGAATCTGCCACATGTGGCCGTATTCTTCTTCCGACACCACTTCCAGATCGGACACCGCGGTGCCCAATACCGGGTCCCAGTTCACCAGCCGCTTGCCGCGATAGATCAAGCCTTGCTCGACCAGCCGCACGAACACTTCGGTCACGGTCTTCGACAGCTTTTCATCCATCGTGAAGTATTCGCGGCTCCAGTCGGTCGAGGCGCCCATGCGGCGCATCTGGCCGGTGATGGTCGAGCCGGATTGCTCTTTCCACTCCCGCACTTTTTTGACGAATTTTTCACGGCCCAGATCGTGGCGCGAAACTTTCTGTGCATCGAGCTGGCGCTCGACCACGATCTGGGTCGCGATGCCGGCATGATCGGTGCCGGGAATCCACGCGGTATTGAAGCCGCGCATCCGGTGATAGCGGGTCAGGCCATCCATGATGGTCTGGTTGAAGGCGTGGCCCATATGCAGCGTCCCGGTCACATTGGGCGGCGGCAACTGAATGCTGAATGCGGGTTTGCCGGTATCGGTCGTGGCGGTGTAATACCCGCGCTTTTCCCATTCGGTGCGCCAGGTTTTTTCAATGTCGGCGGGCTCGAAAGACTTGGCTAATTCCATGATCTGCTTTGTGTTTTTGCGAAGCATTGCATTATAAAGTACGTCGTTGATGACTTATGAAGTCATCGGCGTATAATCCGAACATGCCGGTTTGATACGGCGAATGCTAGGGGTCCTGGCTGTTTATGTTTGGATAAACACAAGCAGCCGGGTGAGACATACCCTTTACCTGATCTGGATAATGCCAGCGAAGGGAAGCTATCGGAACTGCCTTGTCCCTTCCGACGTTCCTTCGCTTTTTCAATG
>DAIDBD010000081.1 GCA_027310305.1 Herminiimonas sp. | reverse complement strand
TACCGCACCGGCACCCGACGGCCCTTCGATGGGCGACCGGATGAAGGATGCGCTGGGCGGCTTGTTCGGCGGCACCGGCGTGGCGCGGCGCAAGGATACCGTGGTGGAAGCGATGGTCAAGTCCGCTGCGCGCACGATCGGCTCGACCGTTGGACGCGAGATCATTCGCGGCGTGCTGGGTTCGATCCTGAAAAAATAAGCAGTGGCAGATTCAATCGATGCATGCGCGATCGGATTGAAAATGAATGTCCGCCCAGGAAAAAACGCCCGGGTTTATGGCCCGGGCGCACCTTCAACACAACTTGGAATCAGAACATTTCTACATCAAGGCAGGGTAATCTGCACGACACTATTGCTCGTGGTGACCACCATGCTCTTGTCGTTCAGCAGAGCCAGATCGTAAGGCTGCGATAATCCGCCAGGCAGTGCGCCGAGCCGTACGCCGAATCGTCCGGCAACACCGGCCACCGTCGTCACTGCGCCTGCCGGCGTAATCATCCGAATGGTATTGTTAAAGGTGTCCGCGACAAACAGATTGCCGTTGGCGCCAACCTTGATGCCGTGCGGTCCGCTGAAACGCGCCGCCGCACCTTGGCCATCGATATCACCGCGTTCATTTGGCTTGCCTGCCAATGTAGTGACGACGCCGGCCGCGCTGATTTTTCGAATCGCATTGCCATCCGTTACATATAGGTTGCCTTGCGCATAATTCGTTATGCCTTGCAGCGAGGTGAACCGGGCGGCACTTCCCGTCGCGTCGATGCTGCCAGTGCTGCCGGCAAGGCCCGCAAGCGTCGTAACAACACCCGACGGCGATATTTTGCGCACCGTCTGGTTGCCTGTATCGGCTACAAACAGATTCCCCGCCGCATCGTTTGTTATTGCGGATAATGCAAAAAACCGTGCCGACGCTGCAGGTCCGTCAACATAACCCGCACTGCCGGCGCCTGCCACGGTTGTCACCGTTCCCGCAGGCGTAATCTTGCGAACGGTACTATTGGCCTCATCCGCGACGATCAGGTTTCCACCCGAATCAACCACAATTCCCCGTGGGGAGAAAAATAACGCGCTGGCGCCAACGCCATCCGCAAACCCGGTGGAGTTCGCTTTGCCTGCAACGGTAGATACCAGACCGGAGGGCGTAATTTTTCTCACGGTTTGACCCAGATAATCCGTTACATACATATTCCGCGCAGCATCCAATGCAATGCCATAGGGGCTGCTGAAACGAACGACAGCACCTTCGCCATCAAATTCGCCATAAACCGGCGCACGTCCGGCGAGCGCGCTGACAACATTGGCGGAAGAGATCATCCGCAGCGTGCCGTTGCTGGAATCCGTTACGAACAGATTGCCGGCCGCATCAAGCGCGACGCCGCCCGGCTTGCAAAAGCGGGCGATGGCGACCGTACCGTCCGCACTTCCTTTGACGCCGGGCGTACCTGCAAAGGTGGTCACTTCGCCGAGAGGCGTAATTTTACGAATGGCATGGTTGCCCATGTCGGCCACATAAATGTTTCCGGCGCTGTCATGCGTCAAACCCTGCGGGCTGTTGAATCGTGCAACGCCGGCGATGGCGTCTGTTATGCCGGCAAGACCGGGGCCGCCGGCGAAGGTCGTCACGACTCCTGCGCGAGTCACTTTTCTGATGGCATGACCATAAGTATCAGCAACAAACAGATTGCCGCTGTTGTCGGGCGTTATCCCGCTTGGACCGTAGAACTTGGAAAGTCCAGAACCGCAATGTTCCCCACGCCTTCTCCTCGACAGGGATTTGCAACTGTGAAGATGCACGACAGAGAGCTCGAATACGTTTGCCAGGTTCATTCGTGTAAACAATTCATTTCAATTTATTTGATATTTCACAACCTAATAGCAGTCCTCCATGACGAAGTTTGATTGCACTTGTCGTAATTGAGCTGCTATTCCCCACACGTCAAGCAACCGCGAGTCACTTGGATTCCATGACGCCGGGCGTACCAGCACCAATCATTATCAATACTGATTGGCAAAACGCAATTGACGTGTGGAAAACAGGAATAACGGCATCAGTTAGGCCCGTCACCTATTCCATGCCTTCTATCACGCACGCATGGAGAAATAATGACTCACCCCACTTTGCGCTCCTCCGGTTTCAGCCATGTAAGACCTTCAATCCGAAATCTGATGATTCTCCTGTTTTCAGTGTCGCTAGCCGCCTGTGGAGGTGGTGGAGGGGGCGGCGATAGCACACCTAAAGTTAGCGATGGAGGAACGGGATCTCCTGGTGCAGCGCCAACAACGCCGGCTGGCTCACCTAGTGCATCAACCACGACGCCGGCTAGCCCCCCGAATGGGGCCACTACGACGCCAGCTACCCCGCCTTCCGCAGGAGCAGGGTCGGGCAGCACGCCTTCTCAAACTTCTGCCCCTGCGCTTACGGTGAATGCTGATCAGCAGCAGACGGCACCCGGAGGGGCAAACGTTACGCTCACTGCATCGGGGAGCCAAGACATCAGTAAAGTTGAATGGGCGTTAGCACCGGGCAGTCCCGGTTCTCTGGCGCAAACCAGCGGTAATAGCGTGGAATATATTCCTCCGCCGACTGGTACTGTCATCGTCAATAACATCGTCAATGTCATTGCTAACACCGGAAACGTCACTACCAATATCACCATCGTTCTGAGTGGAAGCGCAAACGTAAATAGTGGTACGGCTGGTGCAATTAGCATCACGCCACTGGCTCCGCCGTCGCAGGATAGTGGTACCCCGAATACCCCCGTGCCGCCTGCTCCGGGCGTGTACCTTATTGCAGGTAATGACTTTGGCGCTGGCATTGCTAATGGAACAGGCACCTCTGCGCGCTTTGACACTCCTAGTGCAGTTGCAAGGGATGCACAGGGCAATCTGTATGTAGCGGATAGTGCCAATTATGTGATTCGAAAAATCAGTGCGCAAGGCGTAGTAACGACATTGGCAGGAATGCCGGGAGTGCGTGGAAATGTTGATGCCAAAGGGGCCGCAGCGCGGTTTTCGAGACCCTCCGGTATTGCCGTCGACAGTTCCGGCATCATTTATGTGGCAGAAACCGAAAACGCTACCATTCGTAAAGTAACTCCGGACGGTACTGTGACAACTCTTGCAGGAAGGCCGGGTGAAAGCGGCAGTACGGATGGTCTAGGCACCGATGCGCGCTTTAGCAGCAATTCAAAAAACATCGCCATCGATTTGGCCGGGAATGTGTATGTGACTGAAATGTTTTGTGTGCGCAAGGTCACGCCAGCAGGCCGGGTTACGACTATTGCTAGTAAATGCGGCTCTGCCGGCTCAGCGGACGGCCCAGCGGCCGATGCAAGATTCTCCCACTTGAAGGGGCTTGCAGTCGATAGCGCCGGTAACGTGTACGTTGTTGACGGCGGCGTGTCACGAAATGGTAGTCCACCCAATACTGTTTTTATTACCACTGCCTCGATTCGGAAAATAACGGCTAACGGCATTGTATCGACGCTAGCTGGAGCCTCAATGTCATTGCAAGTTGGAACGGAAGGGGCCGGCGATGCGCTGGCCGGTGGCGCTGCAGCAGCACTTGGCTTTGTGAATGGAAAAGGCACCGAAGCACGTTTTCGGTTCCCGGAAGGACTCACCATAGACCGCGCTGGTAACTTGTTTGTGAGCGATCGCGGTAATCAGGCGATCCGGCGTATTACGCCAGACGGCGTAGTCACAACAGTAGTGGGCGCGCCGGGTGAGGGAGGGAGCGTAGATGGGGCAATTGCAGATGCGCGCTTAATGGCTCCTGCAGGTATAACCGTTGATGTGGCTGGTATTTTGTATATTACCGATGACGTGCATCACACGATACGCAAGATTGTTCCGGGCAGCAGCGTCACCACGCTTGCCGGTGCTGCACCGCAGTCAGGGAGTGTGGACGGAACAGGCGCTTCGGCACGGTTCAACGGACCCCGCGGTATTACACGCGATGCGAATGGAAATATCTTTGTCGCTGATACCCTCAACAGGACCATCCGACGGATAGGAACGGACGGCATTGTAAGCACGTTGGCTGGCTCGCCGGGACAGATGGGAACAACCGATGGCATCGGCTCTGCCGCACGTTTTGGCGGGCCGCTTGGGTTGGCAGCTGACTTGACCGGCAATATCTTCGTCTCTGATGTTAGTCGGAATATCCGTCGCATTACCTCAACCGGTGCCGTCAGTACCTACGCGGGAAGTATTTATTCACCGGGGGTCACAGTTGATCGCAATGGTGATGTCTTTGCGACCTCTGACCTTGCAGTGATCAAATTAGGTCCTCAATTCGGAATTGTGGCGGGAGCCACCCGCTTGAGCGGCACTGACGATGGCGTTGGTACAGCAGCCAGATTTGTCAGTCCGAGCGGTATAGCCGCCGATACGGTTGGAAACTTGTATGTCATTGATAACGGGTCTGCAATCCGAAAGATCTCGCCAGCAGGAAGTGTGTCGACGCTGGCTGGTGTCCCTTCTCAGTATGGGACACAGGATGGAACAGGGACGGCCGCGCGATTCAATTTTCCACAAAGTCTGACGGTAGATGTGGAAGGCAATATCTATATTGCCGAGACATACGCCATTCGCAAGATCACGCCGCTTGGCATCGTGACGACTGTGGCCGGTGCTTCTGTATCCGGGCAAGGTAACGGATTGAGCAATATCTACAAACCATTAGGACTTGTCATGACAGGACCAAAAACGTTGGCTTTTACATCCGGGAATGGCGTGTTTGAACTGAGATTGCCGTAAATCCAGAGATCACCTATGGCATAAGCAAGCCAGTGCCCCAGCGGAATGGCGTCTGTTCCAATGCGGGCATTGGACTGTATTTGACAGTGGCGGTGAACGCGCTGCGGCAATGTATTTTCTCATCGTCAACGCCAAGCTCAATGGAATTGACCCGCAGGCATATCTGCGTAATGTCCCCCATATCGCCGACTATCCAATCAATTGCATTGCCGACCCGTTGCCATGGAATATCGTCGATAAATTTCAGCGTAAAACCAACTAAACCATCGGCATTATTGACGTGCCAAGGTGAAACTGTTTCGGGTCGAGGTGGCCACATATCGCACGGATTGGGTAGTAACCAACGACCTGACTCAGGATTCTTTGCATGCCACACAAGAGGTGTGTGGCATGCGTTGGGAAATTGAGCAGTTTCACCGGGAAATCAAACAGCTCACCGGCATCGAACAGAACCAATGTCGAAAGGCGCGCATCCAGCGTAACCATATTGCTTGCGCCATGCTGGTCTGGATTCGCCTTACAGACCTTGCTCGAAAAACAAAACAAACCGCTTATCGCATCAAACATGGATTGCTGGATGACTACTTGTGTCAGCAGCTCAAAAATCCGTCAGTCACCATGCGTTTTGCGTAAGTCCTATTGATTAATCTCAATGGCCGCGCCATTATGGCGCGATTGCAATTTCGGACTCTGCACGGCTTTGCCGCCATTCTTTGCGAGCCGGACATTGTTTTTCGCCTTCGTTGTTGAACACGAGAAATGTATGAAAATAGCGGTCGGCGTACAATCTTGGGATGACATCGACAACACTTTCGCCTTCGTCGCGCCAGACTTTTCTGGCCGGTCTAGCCATCGCCGTCTCCGGCGCGATTCTTTTTTCCGCCAAGGCGATCGTCGCCAAGCTGATTTACCGGTATCCGGTCGATGCGGTGACGCTGATCGCGTTTCGCATGATCTTTTCATTGCCGTTTTTTGCCGCGGTGGCGATCTGGCAAGCGAAAACCGCAATGCCGCTATCGACCGCCGACCGCATCCGGATTGTCGTGCTGGGATTGCTCGGCTATTACCTGTCGAGCTTTCTCGACTTCATCGGATTGCAGTACATCACGGCCGGCCTTGAACGTCTGATCCTGTTTCTGACGCCATCGTTCGTGTTGCTGATTTCGGTTCTGTTTTTAAAGAAAAAGATCGGCGCGCTTGAGTGGATGGCGCTGGTCGTTTCCTATCTCGGCACGGTGCTGGTTTTCGTGCATGACGCCAAGACAGGCGGCGCGAATGTCGCTTTGGGAAGCGTGTTCGTGCTGGCCAGCGCGGTGTCGTATGCGCTGTATCTGCTGTTGTCGGGCGAACTGGTGCGGCGCGTCGGCGCGATGCGGCTGGTTGCCTATGCAATGTGCGTATCGAGCATTGCCTGCATCGGCCAGTTTTTCGTGTTGCGCCCGGTCTCGATGCTGGCGCAGCCGAACGCGGTGTATGGCCTGTCGTTGATCAATGCCGTTTTCTGCACGGTGCTGCCGGTATTCTTGACGATGATCGCCGTGTCGCGCATCGGCGCGCCGACCGCGTCGCAGGCGGGCATGGTCGGCCCGGTATCGACGCTGTTCATGGGCGCGCTGATCCTGGACGAACCGATCACTGCAATCCAGTTGGCCGGCACTGCGCTGGTGCTGTCCGGAATTTATTTGTTGTCCAAAAAGAAGGCATAGGAATTGAAATGGATTTAGGCATACGCGGAAAACAGGCGCTGGTGTGCGGCGCCAGCAAGGGACTGGGGCGCGGTTGCGGCGAAGCGCTGGCGGTTGAAGGCGTGCATGTCACGCTGGTGGCGCGCACCGCGCAAGCGCTGGAGGCCGCCGCCGCCGATATCCGGCGCATCGCGGGCAACGGCGTCACGGTGACGGCGGTCGCATGCGACATCACCACCGCCGAAGGACGCACCAGGGCGCTGGCCGCCTGCCCGGAACCCGATATCCTCATCACCAATGCCAGCGGACCGCCGACCGGCGATTTTCGCAACTGGAACCGGGATGACTGGATCGCCGCGCTCGATGCGAACATGCTGACGCCGATCGAACTGATCAAGGCGACGGTGGACGGCATGATCGGCCGCCGTTTCGGCCGCATCGTCAATATCACGTCCAGCGCGGTGAAGGCGCCGATCGATATTCTGGGCTTGTCGAATGGCGCGCGGTCGGGCCTGACCGGCTTCGTCGCCGGCGTCGCGCGCAAGACGGTGGCGCATAATGTGACGATCAATAATTTATTGCCCGGACCGTTCGATACCGACCGGCTGGCATCGACGCTGGCTGCATCGGCGCAGGCCGCGGGCAAGAGCCTGGATGATGTGCGGGAAGCGCGCAGGCTGCAAAATCCGGCGCGGCGTTTCGGTACGCCGGCTGAATTCGGCGCGTTTTGCGCTTTCCTGTGCAGCAGCCATGCCGGCTACATGACCGGGCAGAATATTCTGCTCGACGGCGGCGCCTATCCCGGCACGTTTTAACCCAAACCTACAAGCGAGCGATACGATGCCGAAAGCAATCAGGATTTTTAAAACCGGCGGTCCGGAAGTCATGGAATACGTCGAGATTGAAGTGGGCGAGCCCGGGCCGGGCGAAGCGCGGGTAAGGCAAGCCGCATGCGGCCTGAACTACATCGATGTCTATTTCCGTACCGGCCTTTATCCGCAGCCGCTGCCGGCCGGTCTGGGCATGGAAGGCGCCGGCGTGGTGGAAGCGATCGGCGCCGGTGTGACGCATCTGAAACCGGGCGACCGGGTCGCCTACGCCGGACGTCCGCCCGGCGCCTATGCCGAAGTGCGCACGATGCCGGCATCGGTGCTGGTCAGGCTGCCCGATGCGATCGGCTTCGACACCGCGGCCGCGATGATGCTGCAGGGCTTGACAGTACAGTATCTGTTTCATCGCACCTTCGCGTTGCGCGGCGGCGAAACGATCCTGTTTCATGCGGCGGCCGGCGGCGTCGGCCTGATCGCGTGCCAATGGGCGAAAGCGCTGGGCGTCACGATGATCGGCACCGTCGGTTCGGACGAGAAGGGGGCGCTGGCGAAAACGCACGGTTGCGCGCACGTCATCAACTACAACCAGGAAAATTTCGTCGAGCGCGTCAAGGAAATCACCGGCGGCAAAGGCGTGCCGGTGGTCTACGATTCGATCGGCAACGATACCTTCACCGGCTCGCTGGATTGCCTGTCGCCGCTCGGCACGATGGTCAGTTTCGGCAGCGCATCCGGGCCGGTGCCGCCGTTCGGCCTGAATGAACTGGCATCGCGCGGCTCGCTCTTCATCACCCGTCCCACGTTGTTTACGCACACTGCCAGGCGCGAAGATCTGGATGCGATGGCGGCCGACCTGTTCGGCATGGTGGAAAGCGGCAAAGTCGTCATCGACATCAACCAGCGCTACGCGCTCCAGGATGTCGGACAGGCGCATAGCGACCTGGAGGCGCGCAAGACGACCGGCTCCACCATCCTGATTCCTTGAGGCCTGATTTTGGACGATCCCAACAAAGACCCGTTGAACAATCCGATGAATCATCCGGAAGAACAGCCGACAGGCATCGATGATGCGCCCAAGTTCGGCCGGCTGCTGATCGTGCTGATCATTGCGGTGCTGCTGGTCGGAGCCATCACGTTCGGTTCGGAAGCTTATTTTTCGCGATGACGGATCAATCCGCCACTTCAGCCTGCTGCAATAATGACAACGGATTGCATCTTCCGTGCATCAAAGGCCGGTACCAGGCGATCAAATTGATTTTCCGCTGATTGCAAACTAGAATTAACCTACAGCAACTTATTGCCTCGACTGCATCCATGGTTACGAACCAGGCTGACCGCCCACCGAACGACCAACCGAGATCAGCGTCCGGCCGGGCGACGATATTGCAGAATCTCGTATCGGTTGCATCGATCCTGACTTCCGGGCAGCTGCAAGATTTTTCGTCGCGTTTGTCGGAGGCATTGCTGAATCTGTCCGAGCAAACCGTCCGGCCCAATGATGCGGCGCTCAGTTTCAATGCATTCAATCATCTCAGGCTCGATGGCGCGCAATTCCAGCGGGCCGTTGCCAGCCGTCTCAGCGAGTTGCTGGCGCAAGAGGTGCGGTTGCTTGAGACCGGCGGCAATTCGGCGCTGCAATCCAATAGCCCTGATCTGTCGCTGGTGACCTTCGAGGAAATGGAAAACAGGGTATTGCTCGGCAATATCAGCCAGTCTCTCGAACGCGATATTTCCGATGAGTTGAAGGCGCTCAATCTTCGTATTGGCTGGCTCCTCGGACAGGAAGAGATTGCGGCCGCGGCAAATCCGTTCAGGCCGCAGGTTTTTGTCCAGGCGATTTATGAAGGCTGGTGCATGATCGATCCGGTAGCCGAATCGCATCGGGTGATGCTGCGCTTGCTCGGACCGGAATTGTTTTTGCCGCTGGCGTCGATATTGCAGGAATTGAACCAGGCGCTGGTGGAACGCAGCATTCTGCCTGATTTGAACGAAGCATATCGGCAGAGGAAAACCCAGAATAAAGTCGGATTGCCGCCGCCCAAGGCAGCCAAACGCGACGAATCCCGCTACAACAAGGTGCGTGACTGGCTGTTGTCGGCAAAAAACGGAAAAAAGGAAAACGGCGGTGACGACGATTTGCATGTGCCGGATCTGTTTGCACCCGGTGCCGCGGGCGACAACTGGAGCGCCAACACCATCAGCATGAAAGTCGGGCCGCGATTGTTCGGCCATCTGAACAGCCTGCAAAAGCGGATCGCCCAGCTCGAAGCCGGCGGCCAATCGATCGGCATCCCGCAAAGCGCAGCCACTTTGCGGCAAGTCAAGGATCACGTTCCGCCCGGCAGCCTGACCCAGATCGATGAAAACACGATCGAGCTGCTGGCAAAGATTTTCGATTACGTTTTTCTGGAACGGAATATCCCGGCGGATATGAAACGGCTCATAGGCCAGCTTCAGATTCCGCTGTTGAAAGCAGCGCTGAACGACAAGAAATTCTTCATCACCGAAGACCATCCGGCGCGGCGTCTGATCGATACGCTGGCAAAGTCCGGCATGGCATGGGATCAGGACAAGGGCCGCGACGATCCGCTCTACAAAATGATCGAGCAGATCGTCGAACGGGTGCAGCAAGACTTCGATCAGCAAATCGACTTGTTCAGCGATGTGGTTTCCAACCTCGAGTCTTTTCTCGCGGCGGAAGAAAAGTCGTCCGAAAGCGCATTGGCCGAACCGATCGCGGAAGCGCTGCGGCAGGAAAAAATGCGGCAGGCGCAGGAAGCAGCCGAGAACGATGTCGCATTGCGTATCGCAACCGGAGAAGTGGCGGGCTTCGTCGAGGTATTTCTCGAAGCGCACTGGACGCGCATCCTGACGCTGGCGCATAGCGTCGAACAGCAAAAGCCGGAAGTGCTGGTCAAGGCGCTTGCCGCGATGGACGATCTGATCTGGAGCGTCAAGCCCAAAAACAGCCCGGAACAGCGCAAGGAACTGATAACCAAATTGCCATCGATCCTGTCGCTGGTCAATGCATGGCTCAATGCGATCAAATGGAACGATCCGGAACGGGTCGTGTTCTTTTCCAATCTGGCGGAGCGCCATGCGGCCATCGTCCGCATTCAGTCCGAGTTGTCGCAGCGGCATCAGGTCGAAACAGCGGTCAACATCGCGCAAAAAGCGAGCGAACACCGGATGAGCAAGCGCCTCAAGCAGGATAGTGAAAAGCCGCGCGACCAGTTCGCGCGCATGGTCGAAGACATCGCGCAAGGCAACTGGGTGGATTTCGTGCGCAGCAATGGCACGACTGCGAAATTCAGGCTGACCTGGATCAGTCCGCAACGCAGCCGGTTCATTTTCACCAACCGGCAAGGGCATGATCCGTTCGCCTTCACGGCCGATGAACTGGCGCAAAGCCTGCGCGACCGGAAGGCGAGCATCATATCGATGGAATCCGTCATCGACCGGGCGCTGTCTGCGGCGCTCGAAGATGCAGAGTAGGGGCATCTGGCCCTGGTCCACGAAAAACACGAAAAGCACGAAAAAGACAATAAAGAGTGTGATGAGCCTTTCGTGCTTTTCGTGTTTTTCGTGGACAGATGCGTAACGTTAGTTATTCCTTCATTTTCAGTTCAACCCGGCGAGGCACGCCGCTCTTCCCCGGAAAGTCGGCAAACGCGCTGCGCACCATATACGGCATGACCGCTGCAAGCGAACCGTTCGTGCCTTCACTGTCGACCGTCACATCGTAAAGCTTCTTCGAATCCGCCGTCTGCGCAATCGTCACGTTCAGTTGCCGCGTGAATAACTGGAAGCGCGTGTCGCGCTGCCCTATCAGCGGCGCGCCGTACCAGAACGGATCATGGAACGGGCTGTAATATCCATAGCCGCCACGCCAGTGCGGACCGTAGAACGGCGGACCGTACCAGGGATCGACGATGACCGGTTCCACCACGCGCATGTCGCGCACGGTCATGCTGTAGCGCATCGTTGCCTTGAGCCTGGCCGACCGAAGATTTGCAGCTTCGATGAAACCGAGGCGCAGCAATTCGCCGCGCACCAGGTTTTCGTAACTGCGGTATTCCAGATTGTTTTCCTGCTCTGCCGTGCGCTCGAAGACGAACGACTTGTCCTGCAGGTTTGCCGGCCATTCATGGAAGGCGGTCACTTCGCTCCGGATCGTGGTCGCGCAACCGGCCAGCATCAGACATAGGGCCGCTATCAAAATAATCGCCAAGCGTCGCATCGCACTTCTCCCGGTTACCGCGGATTTTCAAAGAAGATGTAATTCGAGCTGTAGTCGCTGATCTCGAAATACACTTTTTTCTCGCCGGCATCCGCTTTCATGTTGAAATTTTCATCCAGAACGCCATAGCCGAAACGATAAGAGCGCGGCTTGTTGTCTTCCGTTCCCATCGCGGTGGATACCTTGTCGATGTTGATGAAGCGGCGCACCAGCTTGTCGCCGGCATAGAATTCCATTACGCCATTGGTGCCGGTCCAGTTCTGTACGCTGCGGCTGATGCTGTTCTGTTGCTCCTGGGTACACGAAATCAGTACGAGCGAGGCGGCAAGCAGGGCAATTGACGAGACAAATTTCATTATGCCGGTTCCATGGATTGGTAAAATGGTATTTTGCCTCATCTTCACAGGATCATTGCAAATTATGCGTACCGACACTTCCCATGCGATTTATCGCAACGATTATCTTCCGCCCGATTACCGGGTTGAAACAGTTGAAATCGGCTTCGATCTCGACCCTGCGGCAACCCGCGTCGCCATGCGCATGACGTTGACGCGCAATCCTGCCGGCGCAAACAGGACGCTGACCTTGCAGGGCGAAGCGCTGGAACTGGTCCAGTTGCGCATGAACGGCAAGGTTTTGAGCCAGCACGATTATCGACTGGTGGAGGAAGCCCTGCAAATTGCGAATGTGCCCGATCAGGCCACGCTCGATATCGAAACAATCGTTCATCCCGACCGGAATACGTCGCTGATGGGGCTGTACATATCCAACGGCAATTTCTTCACGCAATGCGAAGCCGAAGGATTCCGCAAGATCACTTTTTTTCCCGACCGTCCGGATGTGATGGCGAAATACAAGGTGATGCTGCGCGCGGACAAAAATAAATATCCGGTATTGCTGTCCAACGGCAATCTGATCGAGCAGGGCGATCTGGGGGACGGCCGCCATTACGCGCTATGGGAAGATCCTTTCAAAAAACCGTCCTATCTGTTTGCGCTGGTGGCCGGCAATCTGGTTTGCCAGGAAGAAAAATTCAGGCTGCAATCCGGACGCGATGCATTGCTGCAAGTGTGGGTGGAAGAAGGCAATCTCGACAAGACGGCGCATGCGATGGCGTCGCTGAAAAACAGCATCCGGTGGGATGAAGAGCGTTTCGGCCTCGAACTCGACCTGGACCGCTTCATGATCGTTGCGGTCGGCGATTTCAACATGGGCGCGATGGAAAACAAGGGCCTGAATATTTTCAACACAAAGTACGTGTTGGCCAATCCGCGCATCGCCACCGATGCCGATTATGCCAACATCGAAGCGGTGGTCGGCCATGAATATTTCCACAACTGGACCGGCAATCGCGTGACGTGCCGCGACTGGTTCCAGCTTTCGCTGAAAGAGGGTCTGACGGTTTTCCGCGATCAGGAATTTTCCGCCGACATGATCGGCACCGATTCAGGCCGCGCGGTCAAGCGGATCGAAGACGTGCGCGTGCTGCGTCAGGCGCAATTTCCTGAAGATGCCGGCCCGATGGCGCATCCGGTGCGGCCTGATTCCTATGTCGAAATCAATAATTTCTACACCGTCACCATCTATGAAAAAGGGGCGGAAGTCGTGCGGATGTACCAGACCCTGTTCGGCCGCGACGGGTTTCGCAAAGGCATGGATCTGTACTTCGAACGGCACGACGGGCAGGCCGTGACATGCGACGATTTCCGTGCCGCGATGGAGGATGCGAACGGACGCGATCTTGCGCAATTCGAACGCTGGTACAGCCAGGCCGGCACGCCGTGCGTCAAAGTGGAAATGCATTACGATGCCGTTCAAAAAACCTGTGACATCACGCTGTCGCAATCTTGCGCCGCCACGCCCGGACAAGAGAAAAAACTGCCGTTCCATATTCCGGTTGCGCTCGGCTTGCTCGACAGCCGCGGACACGATATGCCGCTGTCGCTGAACGGCGCGCGGCATGACGAAAACGATCCGGCAACGATCGTGCTGGAACTGACCGCGCCGCAGCAGACTTTTCGATTCCATGGCATCGATGAAATGCCGGTGCCTTCGCTGCTGCGCAATTTTTCCGCGCCGGTCACGCTGGAATTCGACTATACCGATGCAGAGCTTGCATTCCTGACGGCGCATGACAGCGACCCGTTCAACCGATGGGAAGCGGGCCAGCGCCTTGCAACGCGCCGGCTGCTGGCATTGATCAAGGAAGTGCCGGCCGGCGATGCCGTGCCGGACGAAAGCGCATTGAGCGATACATTCCGCGCTACGCTGAACGACACGGCGCTCGATCCGGCATTTCGCGAACTGGCGGTAACGCTGCCTTCGGAAACCATGATCGCCGAACAGCTTGACGTGATCGATCCGCAGGCGATTCATGCGGCGCGCCGGTTTATGCGTCGAGGACTGGCCAGGGCATTGCGCAAAGACTGGCTCGCGATCTACCAGGCGAACCGGACGCCCGGCGCCTACAGTCCCGATGCGGAATCCGCCGGCCAGCGCGCGCTCAAAAATGCCGCGTTGGCCTATCTGGCCGAACTCGATGATGCAGATGCGCACCGTCTTGCGCAGGAACAATACGATAATGCCGGCAACATGACCGATCGCATGGCGGCGCTGTCCGCATTGGTCAATAGTCAGGCATCCGGCAAGGCTGCCGCGCTCGAAAAATTTTATGCCGATTTCGAACAGGAAGCGCTGGTGATCGACAAATGGTTCGCGTTGCAGGCGATGGCGCGCACCGCTGATGTCGGCGCCGTTCGGGAATTGATGCGGCATCCGGCATTCACGCTGAAGAATCCGAATCGCGCGCGCAGCCTGATCTTCAGTTTCTGCAACGGCAATCCATCGCGATTCCATGCAGCCGATGGCAGCGGTTATGCGTACTGGGCCGAGCAGGTGATCGCGCTGAATGCGATCAATCCGCAAGTGGCGGCGCGTCTGGCACGCAGTCTTGACCGCTGGCGCAAATATGCGCCGCGGCTGCAGGCGAAGATGCACGCAGCATTGCAGCAGGTCGCCAATACGAAGGATCTGTCCAGGGATGTACTGGAAGTCGTTACGAAAGCGCTGGCGTAGCGTTGCACCGATCACCAAGCATTACACTGACAAACTGGCCATCACCAATACGGAAAGAGATTCATGAAGCGCATCAGCCTTACGCAACATCTGATTGAAGAGCAGCGACTGCACAATACCATTCCGGCCTCGCTGCGGCTGTTGATCGAAGTGGTGGCCCGCGCCTGCAAGACCATCAGCCATGCGGTCGGCAAAGGGGCGCTGGGCGACGTGCTGGGCAGCGCGCACAGCGAAAACGTGCAAGGCGAAGTGCAAAAGAAACTCGATGTGATTTCCAACGAAATTCTGCTGCAGGCCAACGAATGGGGCGGCCATCTGGCGGCGATGGCTTCCGAAGAAATGGAAACGATTCATCCGATTCCGAACCGCTATCCGATGGGCGAATACATGCTGCTGTTCGATCCGCTCGACGGCTCCAGCAATATCGACGTGAACGTATCGATCGGCACGATTTTCTCGGTGCTGAAAGCGCCTGACGGCATGGTCACGCCGAGCGAAAAGGATTTTCTGCAATGCGGCGCCAAGCAGGTTGCCGCCGGTTACGCCGTGTACGGCCCGCAAACCGTGCTGGTGCTTACGACCGGCAACGGCGTGCAGTGCTTTACGCTGGACCGGGAAATGGGTTCGTGGGTCATGACGCAGCGCGATATCCAGATTCCCGCCGAAACGAAAGAGTTTGCGATCAATGCTTCCAATGCGCGCCACTGGCATCCGCCGGTCAAGCGTTACATCGACGAACTGCTGGCCGGTGAAACCGGCCCGCGCGGCAAGGATTTCAACATGCGCTGGATCGCATCGATGGTCGCCGACGTGCATCGGATCCTGAATCGCGGCGGTATTTTCATGTACCCGGCCGACTCGCGCGAGCCGGACAAGGCCGGCAAGCTGCGGCTGATGTACGAAGCCAATCCGATGGCATTCATCGTCGAACAAGCCGGCGGCGCGGCGACCAACGGACGCCAGCGCATCATGGATATTCAGCCGGAGAAGCTGCATCAGCGCGTGCCGGTATTTCTGGGATCGAAAGGCGAAGTCGAACTGGTCACCGGTTATCACAGGAACTGACCATCGGGTCGTCATGTTTGGGTTATCGGTGCAAATCATGTGGAAAGTGATCGCCAATCGCAATTGGCCCTAGCAGGAACGGCTGATTTTTTGATAGAATACGGGACTTCGCCGTTGTAGCTCAGTTGGTAGAGCAATTCACTCGTAACGAATAGGTCGCCAGTTCGATTCCGGCCAACGGCACCAAGTTACTGTTTCATCCCGTATCAGGTCGTCGCATAACCCGCATGTCGCCCAGGCATGGCGGGTTTTTATCTTTTTCAGAATAGACATCGAAACCATCATATTCGTCATCCTGTATAGAAGACATGCGGCGCAATACGCTTCGCTATTGACGCCCTACCAGAGGCTTTCGTTGGTCGTCCGAACATGGACTTCCGTTGGTCGTAGTTGGTAGTAGGGCGTCAATAGCGAAGCGTATTGCGCCGCATGTGTCGTTCAAATTACTGACCTCTGCGTAAAATCGGATGCGTTTTCAAAAGCCAACAGGTAAAAAAATTTCAACTTTATCGTATTTATGAAATCACTCTTTACTTGGTATCCCTCTGGCCGAATGGTCACCATTCATTTCAGCCAATAATCCTAGCAATTGCTCCATATCGACTGGCTTGACGAAATGATGGTTAAAGCCCGCGGCAGCGGTTTTTTCCCGGTCCAGTTCTTGGCCGTAGCCCGTAATGGCAATCAGGACGGCATTCGCGGTCTCCGTTTGCGCGCGCAGATGTCGTGCAAGTTCATTGCCATCCATATCCGGCAACCCGATATCGAGCAGGCACACGTCAGGCGCTTCCGCGCGTGCCCGTACCAATGCGCTCGTGGCATTGTATTCGACCATGGCTTCGTGGCCTGCCGATTCCAAAAACATGGCCAGCATGCGGGCAGCGTCGACATTGTCGTCCACTACCAGCAGGCGCCGGCCTTTGGCCGGCTGCAACCGCATGTCGGGCTGATCCTGCAGTACGGTCTCATCGAGTTTGGTCATGCGCGGCAGCGTAATGGTGAATTTACTGCCTTTTTCTGCGCCGGCGCTTTGCGCAGTCACGGTGCCGTGATGCAGTTCGACCAGATTTTTCACGATAGCCAAACCGATTCCCAGGCCGCCCTGGGAGCGGTCCGAAGTCCGTTCCGCCTGCTCGAACATGCCGAAAACACGGCCTATCATTTTCTGTCCCATGCCGATACCGTTATCTGTAACGCTGAAAACAACATTCTCGCTATCCACATCCATCGCCAATGCGATGCTGCCGCCCGCCGGCGTGTATTTGGCGGCATTGTTCAATAAATTGGCAATGACTTGCACAAGCCGCTTTTGATCGCCCTGAATAAAAGCGGATTCGGGTGACGTTTGCACCGTCAAACGATGTCGGCGGGAGTCAATCAGCGGGCGCACCTGCTCTATTGCGCTTGCCACGATTTGCCGTGCGTCGAGCGTCGCCTGATCAAGCGTCACAAGGCCCCTTGAAACGCGGGAAACATCGAGCAAGTCATCGATCAGGCCGGTCATATGGTTGACCTGGCGTGAAATGACTTCGCTGGTTTGCCTGATCCGTTCGCGATCCAGATATCCCAGCTTGAGCAAATCGGAAGCCGCACTGATGGGCGCCAGCGGATTGCGCAACTCGTGCGCAAGCATTGCCAGAAATTCGTCCTTGCGGCGATCGACTTCCCGCATCTCGTATTGGCGCCTGCGCGCCCGCAGCGCGGAATGGGCTGTGCTGACGAGCGTCACGCTCTGCACCGGCCGCTCCACTAATGTGGCGTTGCCCAGTTTCAAATAAAGGTTTCGCAGCTCCGGAGATTTCAGTCCCTGTTTGCTCAAGACCAGGATCGGCAGGTCGGACCATGTCTGTTGATGTGAAAGGAACAGCATGAACGACTTTAAAAACCCCGGCGTAAGCGCCTCATCCACAATGAAGAGCGCGCCAACGCCTTTGGCAAGCTCGTCGATGATTTCAGCAGGTTGCGCGCAGATAAAACAATCCAGGCCGGCACGGCCAAGCAGCTGGGATACCAGCCGCGCATCCTTGCCGATGGGCGCGTAGATGAGGATTCGGTTTTCCATACACGCTACCTTAGGGGCCGCCCTCTTGCGAGCCCGGCATTAATGTCGGGACGCCCGTCAATATCCCCTGGAAGTTTTCGAGTACGCGGCCAACCACGACGCCATTTCCGGTAATACAGAACCGGCGCAACGTGGTTTCGTGTTCGCTGCCGCGTTTTTTGAATACCGAGATCGCTTTTTCAATCGACCCGCTCGCCTCGAAATAACGCACGATCAGCACATTGTCGGCCATGTAACTGACGTCGATTCCGGTCGTCATTGCACCCACGATCCCCTGCTGCACGCCAATCAGAAACGTTGCTACCCCGCGTTGCCCCAGATAGGTCAGGACTTCATGCAAGTGGGTCGTCAAATGCCGGACCTCAGGCATCGCGTTTAAATAGCCATTCAGACTATCGATAACGACGACCCTGGCGCCATCGTCGGCAGCCTTGCACACCGCATGCGTGAACTCGCCCGGCGACATTTCGGCAGGATCGATCTGGGAAACCGCCAGCAACCCCGAATCATACGGGGTGCGCAGATCCATCCCGATTCCGTCTGTACGGTTCAGCAGCGTGTTGAAGGATTCTTCAAACAGAAACATGGCAGCACGATGGCCTTGCTCCGTGGCGGCTTTGACAAACTGCGCCGCCAAACTGGATTTACCCGTGCCCGGCGGCCCGGAAATCAGCGTACTCGATCCCTCCTCGATTCCGCCGCCCAACAGCGCGTCAAACGCCGCAAGGCCGCTCTGCACCTGCGACCGCTTGGTCAATTCGCGCGATTCCGCTGCGACGATTCTTGGAAACACAACGATGCCGCCCGTAATGATCGAATAGTCATGCGGACCGCGCCGAAATGCGACGCCGCGATATTTGACAATCCGTATGAGACGTCGCTCAGCGCCATACTCGGACTCGGTGTGCTGAAGTGAAATGACGCCATGCGCGATGCTGCGCACTTGCTGGTCGCCGCCGATCGCGGTCTTGTCATCCAGCAGCAATGCCGTGCATGAACGCCTTGAGAAATATTGTTTCAATGCCAGAACATGCCGCCGGTAACGCAATGCGCTTCCGGACAGAAGTTGAAGCTCGGACAGAGAATCCAGGACGACGCGCGTCGGCTTGATACGTTCGATCGCGTCGAGAATCAATTTATTGGTTTCACCCATCTCCACTTCGGACGGGTGCAGGATGGTGTACTGCTCGTCCGGATCAAGGATGCTTTCCTCCGGAATCACTTCGCGAACGGTGACGCCGTCCATTGAGAAGCCATGAGATGCGGCGACCGCACGTAACTCGATGTCATTTTCCGCCAGCGTGATGTAGAGAACCGGTTCGCCGTTTTTTGCGCCCTCGATCAGGAACTGGAGCGCCATGGTGGTCTTCCCGGCTCCCGGATCACCTTCAAGCAGATACAGTCTTTCCTTGGTCAACCCGCCGCCCAGTATGTTGTCGAGGCCGGCGATGCCGGTAGAAATGAATGCATTGCTTGAACTGTTTTGATTTGAGGCCATAAAAATTCCATGGTGTTTGGTATCGGACCGCAATGCATGCGGCGCTGATTTCATGAAGCAATTAATGCGGAATCAACTGGATAAGTCGCAACGGAGATTTCACAGGCAAAGAGAATAGGTATATCGGATCAGTAGTGTCCGGTTTAATTAATGTGCGCCGACCGGAAAGCCAGACTTGACGCGGGTTTCGAGAGATTTAGGGGTGTCCACGATTTGAATTTCAAGTTGCGCATTTGCGATACTTTCGGGTTGAAACGACCTGGGGTG
>DAIDBD010000056.1 GCA_027310305.1 Herminiimonas sp. | reverse complement strand
CACCGCGAATGAACAGGTGGTGCTGCTGATCGATGAAATCGACAAGGCAGACATCGAATTTCCGAACGACTTGCTGCGCGAACTCGACCGGATGGAATTTTACGTTTATGAAACGCGTGAAATGGTCGTCGCGAAACATCGCCCGCTGGTCATCATCACCTCCAATAATGAAAAGGAATTGCCGGACGCATTTTTGCGGCGCTGCTTTTTCCATTACATCAAATTTCCCGACAAGGATACGATGCAGCGGATTGTCGATGTCCATTTCCCGCAGTTGAAAAAGGATTTGCTGGCGCAGGCGCTGCAGACTTTTTATGAAGTGCGCGATGTCGCAGGGCTGAAGAAAAAGCCGTCGACTTCAGAACTGCTCGATTGGCTGAAACTGCTGCTGGCCGAAGATATTCCGCCGGAAGCGTTGCGCAGCAAGGATGCGAAAACGGTGGTGCCGCCATTGCATGGCGCGCTGCTTAAAAACGAGCAGGACGTGCATCTGTTCGAACGGCTGGTATTCATGTCGCGCACCAATCGCTAGACAAACAACGATATGGCTTCATTCCTGGAACCCGTCACGCTCAAGGGCCGGCATGCTACCGTGGAACCGCTTGCGCCCGAGCATCAGGCCGCCCTTGCAGACGCGGCAGCGGATGGCGCATTGTGGAGGCTGTGGTACACGTCGGTTCCTGCCCCCGAGCAAACCCGCACCTATATCGACACCGCACTCGACATGCGCGCGCAACTGGGCGCGATGCCGTTCGTTATCCGCGACAATCGCAACGGCGACGTGGTTGGCTGCACCCGCTATTTCAATGTCGATGCAAGCAATCGGCGCCTGGAAATCGGCTACACCTGGCATGCAGCCCGAGTTCAACGCACGGGCATCAATACCGAAGTCAAGCTGATGCTGTTGACGCATGCGTTCGAGGCGCTCGAATGCATTGCGGTCGAATTTCGCACCCACTGGATGAATCAGCAATCGCGCGCCGCCATTGCCAGGCTGGGGGCCAAGCAGGACGGCATTCTGCGCAATCACCAGAAAATGCCGGATGGCTCTTATCGCGATACCGTGGTGTTTTCGATCATCGAGTCGGAATGGCCGGCAGTGAAACGGCATTTGCAATACAAACTCGATCGTTGAAGTTTTGCTATGGCCTCCTCTAAAAATCGTAGCGAGCGGATCAAGGTCGGGGCGAGAAGCGCAGTCGTACGAGAGTATGGCGAGCATCGCAGGCTCGAGATTGGGCCGCGCAGTAGATTTATAGAGGTGGCCTCGTGTTAATCGATTTTTTCTTCACGTTGAAAGATGCCAAAGTTCCGGTATCGATCAAGGAATTCCTGATCCTGCTGGAAGCGATGCAGAAGCATGTGATCAGCCCGTCGCTGGACGATTTTTATTATCTGTCGCGCATTACGCTGGTCAAGGATGAAGCGCATTACGACAAGTTCGACAAGGCGTTCGGCCTGTATTTCAAAGGCATCGATGCGGTATTCGAAAAAAATCCGGAGATTCCGCTCGACTGGCTGATGAAGCGCATGCAGCGCGAGCTGACGCCGGAACAAAAGGCGCAGCTCGAAAAATTCGGCTACGACAAGCTGATGGATCGCTTGAAGGAATTGCTGGCTGAACAAAAAGAGCGGCATGAAGGCGGCAGTAAATGGATCGGCACCGGCGGTACTTCGCCGTTCGGCAACGGCGGGCAAAATCCTGAAGGGATTCGCATCGGCGGCGAAGGCGGCAATCGCACCGCCGTCAAGGTATGGGAAGCGCGCGCCTATCGCGACTACGATGCCGAGCGCGAACTCGGTACGCGCAACATCAAGGTTGCATTGCGCCGCCTGCGCAAATTTGCGCGCGAAGGGGCCGAAGACGAACTGGCGCTCGACGATACGATCCGCGCTACCGCCAACAATGCCGGCTATCTCGATATCAGGATGCAGCCGGAGCGCAAGAACAATATCAAGGTGCTGATGCTGCTGGATGTCGGCGGCACGATGGATGACCATATCGAGCGTACCGAAGAATTGTTTTCCGCTTCGAAAACGGAATTCAAGAATATGGAATTCTTTTACTTCCATAACTGCGTCTACGATTACGTGTGGAAGAACAATCGCCGGCGGCATGCGGAACGCTTTCCGACCTGGGACATCCTGCGCAAATATACGCCGGACACCAAGCTGATTTTTGTCGGCGATGCAACCATGAGTCCCTATGAGATATTGCAGCCGGGCGGCTCGGTCGAATACAACAACGAGGAAGCCGGTGCGGCCTGGTTGCAGCGATTCACCAGCACGTTTCCGAAGTTCATCTGGCTCAATCCGGAGCCGGAAGGCTTGTGGCAATACCGTCAATCGATAGCCGTCATCCGGCAAATCATGAACAACCGGATGTTCCCGCTGACCATCGAAGGGCTGGAACGCGCCATGCGCCTGTTGAGCAAATAAGCGCTTTCGGCAGCCGAAAAATCAGCTCGCCTGCGGCAGGAACTTCTTGAGCGCTGAAATCAGATGGTGATTGTTCAGCGGCTTGTTCAGGAAGCCGTCGCAACCCGCGCGGCGCGCGTGGGCCTGGTCGTAGGCGAATGACTTGTCGACCAAAAAGATGACGGCCGCCCTTTCGGCGATACCTGTCTTGATCGCTTCGCACAAGCGGTAAGCATCCACTTCGGGCGTGGAAGTATTGATCATCACCACCGAAATTTTTTGCCGCTTGCATAAATCGATTGCGCTCGGCTCGTTATTCGCCCAATCCACCGGCACATTGCGGCGCGCCAGCAATTCGGCAACATATTCACTGAAAACGGAATTTTTATCGACGATCAGTACGCCGCCGCGAACCGGGGAGCGGCGCATGCGCATATAGTCGGATGGATCGGTCAGGTCGAGATCAAGACGGTCTCTGCGCCGCCGCTCCGGCACCGTCACCACATCCGATGCCGCCAATCCGGATAATGCATCGGCCCGCTTTTCGATCAGCTTGTCCAGCGCTTTCAATACGTCGGGCCACTGGACCGGCCGTGGCACGCGCGTGTGCGGCAATTCAACGTCCGGCGCCCCCACCAGCAAAACCGGACGCACGTCGCTCGGTCCGAGATACGAAAGCGCGACCAGCGCTTTCCAGTCATCGGCATTCGCCAGAAAAAGATCAGGATCTTGAAGGCTGTCTTCCGACAAACGGAAATAACCGTATCCCTGCTTCCGCCTTTGCGCAAAATTCGCTTCGATAATGGCCGCTTCATCAGGAGCAAACCCAATCAGGCGAACGGCGAACGGATAACGGGAATTGGACGTCATGGTTTATTTTATAAATGTTTGATGTGTTGCACTATATAAATTTCGACTTTCGTTTCTGATGCGCCACTTCTTACCAATACTTACATGATTACGCATTTCCATTCTGCATAAATTCCGATATCGCGCTAAGCTATACGCCGTTTGCTGACCGCTTTTTAGCACAAAACAAATAAAGATCGCTTATTTCATCGCATTTTTTCTGCATCTTCATTCATTTCTTTAAAAAATTTTTAACCATGCGGTATCCGTCCACGGCCTTCGGTATTTTTACGCATCGACCGCTGAAGTTTTCCATGTCGCGCGCATTTTTCATTAGAATGCAAAACCGCTTTCGCTTGGCGTTTACTGGTAATTTCATCCGGCGACAAATTGTTTTTTCTAACCGTTTTCATTGAATGGCCACTAAAAAATCCCCGTTATCCGATTACAGCGAATCATCGATCCGCGTCCTGAAAGGACTGGAACCGGTCAAGCAGCGCCCGGGCATGTACACGCGCACTGAAAATCCGCTGCATATCATTCAGGAAGTGATCGACAACGCCTCCGACGAAGCGTTGGGCGGTTACTGCAAGCATATCGTGGTCACGCTCAATGCCGACGGCAGCGTCAGCGTGGAAGACGATGGGCGTGGCATTCCAGTCGGCCTGCATCCGGAAGAAAAAGTGCCGACCGTGGAAATCGTCTTCACGCGCCTGCATGCCGGCGGCAAATTCGATAAGGGCGCCGGCGGCGCCTATGCGTTCTCGGGCGGATTGCACGGGGTCGGCGTGTCGGTCACCAATGCGCTGTCGTCGCGGCTGGAAATCACCGTCTGGCGGGAAGCTGGCGTGCACAAGATGGCGTTTGCCAATGGCGATGTGGTTGAAAAGCTGAAGTCGCGCCCGATTGCGCGCGATGAAAAGAAATCCGGCACCCGCGTCACCGCCTGGCCGAATCCGAAATATTTCGACTCCCCCTTTATTTCGCAGCCCGAATTGCAGCGCTTGCTGCGCTCCAAGGCGGTGTTGCTGCCGGGCGTGAAAGTCACGCTGGTCAATGCGAAAAACGGCGAAACCCAAACCTGGCAATACGATCAGGGCTTGCGCGGCTATCTGACCGAATCGCTGGCGCAGGCTTCCAATGCCGACATCGTGATTCCGCTGTTCGAAGGCGAACAATATGCCGGCGCCGACGCCGAAGGATTTGCCGAAGGCGAAGGCGCGGCCTGGGTCGTGGCGTGGACCGAAGAAGGCAATGTGGTGCGCGAGTCGTATGTGAATCTGATTCCGACTTCCGCCGGCGGCACCCATGAATCGGGCTTGCGCGAAGGCTTGTTCGGCGCGGTGAAAAGCTTCGTCGAAATGCATTCGCTGCTGCCGAAAGGCGTCAAGTTGTTGCCGGAAGACGTGTTTGCGCGCGTATCGTTCGTGCTGTCGGCGAAGGTGCTGGATCCGCAGTTCCAGGGCCAGATTAAAGAGCGCCTGAATTCGCGCGATGCAGTGCGGCTGGTGTCGACCTTTACCAGGCCGCCGCTGGAATTATGGCTCAACCACCATGTCGATTACGGCAAGAAACTGGCCGAACTGGTCATCAAGCAAGCGCAATCGCGGTTGCGCTCCGCCCAAAAAGTCGAGAAAAAAAAATCTTCCGGCGTCGCGGTATTGCCGGGCAAACTGACCGATTGCGAATCGACCGACATTACCCGCAATGAATTGTTTCTGGTGGAAGGCGATTCCGCCGGCGGCTCGGCAAAGATGGGACGGGACAAGGAATTCCAGGCGATCCTGCCGCTGCGCGGCAAGGTGTTGAATTCGTGGGAAACGGAACGCGACCGGCTGTTTGCCAACAATGAAATCCATGACATGGCGGTGGCAATCGGCGTCGATCCGCATGGCAAAAACGATACGCCTGACCTAAGCGGCTTGCGTTACGGCAGGGTCTGCATCCTGTCGGATGCCGATGTCGATGGCTCGCATATCCAGGTGTTGCTGCTGACGCTGTTCTTCAGGCATTTCCCGCAATTGATCGCGCGCGGCCATATCTGCGTCGCACGGCCGCCGCTGTATCGGGTCGATGCACCGGCGCGCGGCAAGAAACCTGCGCAGAAAATTTACGCACTGGACGACGGCGAGCTTGAAGCGATCGAAGACAAGCTGCGCAAGGATGGCGTCAAGGACAGTGCATGGACTATTTCGCGCTTTAAAGGCCTTGGCGAGATGAATGCGGAGCAGTTATGGGAAACCACGATGAACCCCGATACCCGGCGCCTGTTGCCGGTGTCGCTCGGCGATTTCGATCAGGCCGCGTCGGAAATGCGTTTCAACATGCTGATGGGCAAAGGCGAAGCGGCGGCGCGGCGCGCCTGGATTGAAGAGCACGGCAACGAAGCCGAAGCGGATATCTGATGCGGGCCTTGATGCGCATCGCGGCGTTGTTTGCGGGGCTCGTGTCGGCAAGCGCCCATGCCGATATCTACGGTTACATCGATAGCGGGGGAGCAGGACATTTTGCGCCGGAAAAAATCGACGAGCGCTACCAGTTATTCATGCGCGGCGATCAACCGTTCGATTCTGCGCAATTGTCGTCGCCGAGTCCGGCGCCGGGCACGGCATCGCTGTTTCGCTATTTGTCGCAACATCCGAACCTGAAAAAATTCGAACCGTTGCTAAATGCGGCGGCCAGGGATTTTTCCGTCGATCCGGCGTTGCTGAAAGCCGTCATGGCGGCCGAGTCGGGTTTCAATCCGGCGGCGGTGTCGCCGAAAGGCGCGATCGGCCTGATGCAATTGATGCCGGCCACCGCCGCGCGCTACGGATTGCAGGCCGATCTGAAAAAAACCGTCCGGCAAAAGCTGGCCGATCCGAAAACGAACATCCGCTTGGGCGCCCGCTATCTGCGCGATTTGCACAAGCTGTTCCCCGACCAGCAACAACTGGTGCTCGCTTCCTACAATGCAGGAGAAGGCGCAGTACAGAAATACAAGAATAAAATTCCGCCCTACCCGGAAACGCGTAATTACGTGCAGCTGGTCACGCAGTTTTATCAGTTATACAAACCTCTAACGGGCGGTATCGGCGTTACGCTTTCTTCCAATACCGGTACCGGCCCGAAGCGTATCACCATGATCATTCCAGGGCGGCGCAATATGACCGCCGCACTCTCATCCCAATAATTTTTTGAATCGTAATGACTGAACAAGCCAATCTGTTTGAGGCCGTGCCTTCCGACGGCGGCGAATCGCTGACGCTCGCCACGTTCGCCGAACGCGCGTATCTCGATTACGCGATCTCCGTTGTCAAGGGCCGTGCGCTGCCGGACGTCTGCGACGGCCAGAAGCCGGTACAGCGCCGCATTCTGTACGCAATGAATGAACTCGGGCTGAATGCGGCCGCCAAACCGCGCAAATCGGCGGCCGTGGTCGGCGATGTGCTCGGCAAATTGCATCCGCACGGCGATCAGTCGGTCTATGACGCGCTGGTGCGGATGGCACAGGATTTTTCGCTGCGCTATCCATTGATCGACGGCCAGGGCAACTTCGGTTCGCGCGACGGCGATGGCGCGGCGGCCATGCGCTATACCGAAGCGCGGCTGACGCCGATTGCAAGAATGCTGCTCGATGAAATCGACATGGGTACGGTCGATTTCCAGCCGAATTACGACGGCTCGACGGAAGAGCCGAAGCTGCTGCCGGGGCGGATGCCGTTCGTGCTGTTGAATGGTGCTTCGGGGATTGCGGTCGGTCTGGCAACGGAGATTCCATCGCATAATCTGCACGAAGTGGCGAAAGCGACCGTCGCGCTGATCCGCAATCCTAAGCTCACACACAGTGATCTGATGGCATTCATTCCCGGCCCGGATTTTCCGGGCGGCGGACAGATCATTACCTCTGCGCCGGCCATTGCGGAAATGTATGAAACCGGCCGCGGCACATTGAAAGTGCGCGCGCGCTGGAAAATTGAAGAGTTGGCGCGCGGCCAATGGCAGGCGGTGGCGACTGAACTGCCGCCCGGCACGTCGTCGCAGAAAGTGCTGGAGGAAATCGAAGAGCTGACCAATCCGAAAATCAAGCTCGGCAAGAAAACGCTGACCGCCGATCAGTTGGCAATGAAGCAAACCATACTGTCGCTGCTCGACACCGTGCGCGACGAATCGGGCCGCGACGCGCCGGTGCGGCTGGTGTTCGAGCCGAAATCGAAAAATCAGGACCAGACCGAATTCACCAACATGCTGCTGGCGCAGACGTCGCTCGAAACCAGCGCGTCGATCAACCTGGTGATGATCGGCGGCGATGGCCGTCCGCGGCAAAAGGCGCTCGGCGACATCCTGCGCGAATGGATCGAATTCCGGTTCGCGACCATCACGCGCCGGTCGCAGTTCAAGCTGAAAAAAGTCGACGACCGGATTCATATCCTGGAAGGCCGCGAAGCGGTGCTGCTCAATATCGACAAGGTGATCAAGATCATCCGCGAATCGGATGAGCCGAAACCGGCATTGATGCAGGCGTTCGCATTATCCGACCGGCAAGCGGAAGATATTCTCGAAATCCGCTTGCGCCAGTTGGCGCGGCTGGAAGCGATCAAGATCCAGCAGGAGCTGGCCGAGCTGCGCAGCGAAAAAAATACGCTGCAGGACTTGCTCGATAATCCGGCATCGATGAAGCGGCTCGTCATCAAGGAAATTGAAGCCGATGCAAAGCAGTTCGGCGATGCGCGCCGCACGCTGATCGAAGCGGCGGAAAAAGCGGTCGTCGAGCAAAAACTGATCGACGAACCGGTGACCGTCATCGTCTCGCAAAAAGGCTGGGTGCGCGCGCGCACCGGACATGGGCACGACGCCGGCCAGTTCGCCTTCAAGGCCGGCGACGGTCTGTATGCCGCGTACGAATGCCGCACGGTCGATACGTTGCTCGCATTCGGCTCCAACGGCCGTGTCTATTCGGTCCAGGTGGCCGCACTCCCCGGCGCGCGCGGCGACGGCGTACCGGTTACCACCCTGGCCGATCTGGCGAGCGGGACGCGGATCCTGCATTATTTTGCCGGCCCGGCAGACGCTACGCTGCTGCTCGCCTCCACCGCAGGTTACGGCTTTGCCGCCAGGGCGGCGGACATGGTCAGCCGCATCAAAGGCGGGAAATCGTTTATCACGCTGGATGAAGGCGATGAACCGCTGGCGCCGCGCATCATCGCCGATGGCGTGAGTGCGGTTGCATGTCTTTCGGAAAAAGGGCGCTTGCTGGTGTTCGGCCTGGATGAACTCAAGACGCTGTCGGGCGGCGGACGCGGCGTGATTCTGATGGAACTGGAAAAGAATGAAAAGCTGCTGGCCGCGCAGCCGATCAGTCAGCGCGGCGTCGTGGTATCGGGTACCGGGCGCGGCGGGAAAGCGCAGGAAGTCATCTTGTCTGCAACCGGCCTGGCCAACCATATCGGCAAACGCGCACGCAAGGGAAAGGCACTGGAATCAAGGCTGAAACCGGTCATGCTGGCGGCGCACAAATAACCGGTAAAAATACGGCGTGGGCACGCTGCGTGCCCACGCTATCGGGCAGTGATTTTTCAATCGACCACAAACAGCTTCGCGTCGATTGCCGTTGATGTCCTCAGAGTTTCGCGGCGATCAGTTTTCCCAGCGTTGCCACGCCTTCCCGGATCTTCTCCGGCGGCACGGTGACGAAGCTCAGGCGCAAGGTATTCGTTTCCGGCGTATTCGCATAAAACGATGCGCCCGGCACGAACGCGACGTGCTGCGCAATCGCCTCCTCCAGCAACTGCATGCTGTCGATATGCCTGGGCAATGTAACCCAGATGAACATGCCGCCTTCCGGTTTGGTCCACGTCACGCTGGCCGGGAAAAATTCGGTCAATGCGGCCAGCATGGCCTGGCATTGGGCTGCGTACAGCGTGCGGATGGTCGGTATGTGTTCGGCCAGGAATCCATCCTTGATCACCTCATGCACAACCATTTGCGTCAGTTGCGCGGTATGCAGATCAGCCGCCTGTTTCGCCTGTTCCAGCTTGCGCGTCAACGGCAATGGCGCCACCACATAGCCGAGGCGGATACCGGGCGTCAGCACCTTGGAAAACGATCCCATGTAAATCACGCCGCTCGGATTCATCGTCAGCATCTTAGGCAACGGCTCGCCGTTATAACTGAGCGCGCCGTACGGATCGTCTTCGATCAACGGCAGACCCAGCCGCGCGCAGGTTTCGACCAGCGCCGCGCGGCGTTCGATCGACAGGCTGCGGCCGGTCGGATTCTGGAAGTTCGGCAATGCATACAGCAGGCGAGCGCCCTGTCCGATGTCGGCAACCGCGTCCGGCAACAAACCGGAATCGTCGGTTGGCACTGAAACGAATTCAGGCTGATAGACCGAAAAAGCCTGCAGCGCGCCGAGATAGCTTGGTGTTTCGACCAGCACCTTGCTGCCTTCGTCGATCAGCACCTTGGCCAGCAGGTCGAGACCTTGCTGCGAGCCGGACAGCATCAGCACCTGGTCCGGCAGGATTTTTGCGCCATCGGTTGACAATGCATCGGCAATCCATGCGCGCAGCGGCGCGTAGCCGTCGCTCGGGCCGTATTGCAGCGCGACCTTGCCCTGACGCGACAATACCGCGTCATACGCGGCCCGCATGCGTTCTACCGGAAACGTCGCGGGCGACGGCAAGCCGCCGGCAAACGAAATGATTTCCGGACGCATCGTGATTTTCAGGATTTCGCGAATGACCGAACTCTGCAACTGCTGCGCACGCTGCGAAAAATGCCATTGCATCGGCGCTGGATTTTCTATTTTCATATATGCCTTTATGCTGCCGGGTTGGATGCTGTTACTGCACTTCAGCGATCAGTTCGATTTCGACGCAAGCGCCCATCGGGATTTGCGCAACGCCGAATGCAGAGCGCGCATGCCTGCCTTGTTCGCCGAAAATTTCGCCGAATAACTCGGATGCGCCGTTCGTCACCAGATGCTGTTCGGTGAAGTCGCCGGTCGAATTGACGAGGCTCATCACCTTGACAATCCGTTTGACGCGATTCAGATCGCCGCCGCAAGCGGCCTGCAGCGTTCCCATCAAATCGATCGCCACCGCGCGCGCGGCCTGCCTGCCTTCTTCGGTCGTCATGTTCTTGCCAAGCTGGCCGACCCACGGCTTGCCGTCTTTTTTGGCAATATGGCCGGACAGGAAAACCGTGTTGCCGGTTTGCGCATGCATCACATAAGCCGCCGCCGGCGTCGCCACGGCCGGCAATGTGATGTTGAGGGCCTTGAGCTTTTCGTAAAAGGACATGCGGTACTCCAAGTAATGAATGTCATTTCGACCAATGCCGAAACGACGAATTGAATGAATGGGCGATTTTACTCTCAACAGCAATCAATATCGAGCCATGCGCCGCTTGCAATCGCGGTACTCCAGGTCAACGTTTGATGCCCATGCGCCTGCCGAACGCGACGACCGCGATGACGGCAACGGCGAACAGGATATTGCGCAGTTCCAGCGTTTCTCCGACGATCAGTGCGGCACCCACCAGCGTCAGGAACGGCTGCAGCAACTGCACTTGCCCCACGCGTGCGATGCCGCCCAGCGCCAGGCCCTTGTACCAGAAAAAGAAGCCGATAAACATTGAAAATACCGACACATAAGCAAACCCCGCCCATGCGCGCGGCGATGCGGCGACGCCGTAATGCCAGCCGAGCCACATGGTAAGCGGCAGCAGAATCGGCATCGATAAAATCAGCGCCCATGAAATCACTTGCAGTCCGCCCATAGTCTGCGACAGGCGGCCTCCTTCCGCATAGCCCATGGCCGCCGCAATCACGGCGGCGAACAGCGCGAAATCCGCCGGATGCAATGCGCCCTGCCCCTGGCTGAGCGCGAAAGCGACGACAAGCGCGCTGCCGATCACCGCGGCGACCCAGAACCCGGCCGATGGCCGCTCGCCGAAGCGCAATGCGCCGAACAATGCGGTTGCCAGCGGCAGGATGCCGAGCACGATCGCGCCATGCGAAGCGGGCACGTAGCGCATCGCGATCGATGAAAATACCGGAAAGCCGACTACCACGCCGAGCGCGATGATCGACAATGTTTTCCACTGGCGCGCAGTCGGACGCGGCGCACCGATCCACCAGAGCAGCACGGCCGATCCGACCCCGGCAACCACCGCGCGTCCCAGCGCGACCAGCACCGGATTCAATTCGGCAACCGCCATCCGGGTGAACGGCAACGTCAGGCTGAAGATGGCGACGCCGATCGCGCCGAGCCACATGCCCCTGGTTTCCTGCGTCATCGATGCACTCATTTTTCTCCGCCTTCCGGGTCTGCTTCGATTGAACTTTTCGGCATTGAGGTTCCCGCCGTCACAGCCAGATGGCAATGGCGGAATAAACAGTCAGCAGCACCATGATCGCGGAAAATATCCGCTGCCACGTCGGCTGCGCAAGATAACGCCGCAAGGCCGCGCCCGTCCCCGCCCACACGCTGATGCATGGCAGATTGACCGCGCAAAACACCAGGCAAAATAATGCGATTGCAAACCAGACCGGCTGGATCAAGGGCAAAAATGCGGACGCGCCGGTCACTGCCATCACCCACGCCTTCGGATTGGCGAATTGAAACATGGCGGCGCCGAAAAACGACATCGGCTTTGCACTACCACTTTTTTCCTGTTTAAAACCCATCGATCGGAGCTGCCATGCCAGATACAGCAGATAACCGGAACCGAGAATTTTCAGGATCAGATGGATCGACGGCACCGCCAGAATCAGGCTGCCGATACCCGCCGCGCACAAGGCCAGCAGCACGCCGAAGCCGACCGTAATACCCAGCATGTGCGGAATCGAACGGGCAAAACCGAACAGGATGCCGGAAGAAGTCAGCATGATGTTGTTCGGCCCCGGCGTGATCGACGAGACGAAGGCGAAGAGCGCTAACGGCAGCAGGGATTCCATATTTCACACTTTGCGAAAAATATCATTTCACTTTCGATGATGCATGCTAATCGACAAAACCAATACAGTACCAGTACAATCAATCAAATAATTCAATCCACTGTCATGGCGAAATGACCAATACAGCCAACGAACCTAAGCCACTAACTTCGCCGCCCTCTTCCCAATTCATCCTGACTGCGCCGCAGCTGTTGTCGCGCGAAGCGGGCGGATCGCTGGTCGAGCAAATTGTCCGTTCGGTGGAAGCGCGCATCGACGACAAGCTGCTGCGTACCGGCGCGCGGATGCCGTCGATACGCCAGTTCGCCGATCTGCATGGCGTGTCGCGTTTTACCGTGGTCGAAGCGTACGACCGGCTGGTGGCCAAGGGTTTTCTGGAATCGCGGCGCGGCTCCGGTTTCTACGTGCGCGACCGTTCGCCGATGATCGCGCCCGGCAATACCAGCCGGCGTCCCGCTATTCCGCCATCGCGCCAGCTGGATGTGGTCTGGCTGGTGCGCAACATGTTCCGCCAATTGCCGCCGCAAAAGATGCCGGGCTCCGGCCTGTTGCCCAACGACTGGCTGGATGGCGAACTGGTCGCCAACGGCTTGCGCGCCATCAGCCGGCAAAATCAGAATTTGCTGCTGCAGTACGGCAATCCGCAAGGATTTTTGCCGTTGCGCCAGCAATTGCAATTGAAACTGGCCGAACTGGAAATCGCCGTCACGCCGGATCAGATCGTCACGACCGCCGGCGTGACGCAGGCGCTCGATCTGGTGGCGCGCCACTTCCTGCAACCGGGCGACACCATTTTCGTCGATGATCCGGCGTGGTTCCTGATGTTCGGTTCCTTTGCGATGCTGGGCGCCAAGGTGGTCGGCATCCCGCGCCTGCCGGACGGCCCCGATGTGGCCAGGCTGGCCGAACTGGCGGCGCTGCACAAACCCAAGCTGTATGTGATCAATTCGGTGCTGCACAATCCGACCTCGACGTCGCTGTCGGCGGCCAAGGCATTCCAGATACTCAAGATCGCCGAGCAGCATGATTTCACGATCGTCGAGGATGATATCTATTGCGACATGCATCCCGGCACGGCGGTACAGCCGGCCACCCGCATCGCGGCGCTCGACCAGTTGAACCGGGTCATTTATCTGGGCGGCTTTTCGAAGACGCTGGCGGCCAATCTGCGGGTCGGCTTCATCGCCACGTCGCAGGAAATGGCCAAGCACCTGTCGGATCGTAAAATGCTGTCGACGCTGACCACCACCGAAATCGGCGAGCGGGTGGTATATAAAATCCTGTCCGAGGGCCATTACCGCAAGCACGTCGATCGGTTGCGCGGCAAGCTCGACGGCGTGCGCGATAAAACCATCCGGCAACTGGAGCGGGTCGGCCTGACCGTCGATCCCAGCACGCCGGCCGGCATGTTCGTCTGGGCCGATACCGGTTGCGATACCAATGTGCTGACCGAAAAAGCAATGGAACAAGGCTATCTGCTGGCACCGGGCAGCCTGTTTTCACCGAACCAGCTGCCGTCTACCCGGATGCGCATCAATGTCGCCACGATGTCGGATATCGGCGTATTGCGCTTTTTCGAACGGGAAATCGACAGATCTTGAAATAGCCGGTTTCATCCTCATTTTTCATGAAATGTCTCGTTATCCGCGAATGGCGAGACAGTCAAACTGTTTTCCTTTCATTGACTCACGAGGTAAAAATGGCCGTATCCGAAAAGCAAACCCTGGGCTTCCAGGCAGAAGTCAAACAACTATTGCACCTGATGATTCATTCCTTGTACTCCAACAAGGAAATTTTCCTGCGCGAGCTGATTTCGAACGCGTCTGACGCCGCCGACAAATTGCGCTTTGAAGCGATCAACAACGGTGCACTGTTCGAGAACGATCCGGACCTGAAAATCAAGGTCGGCTTCGACAAGGCGGCGCGCACGATCACCATCTCCGATAACGGCATCGGCATGGCACGCGATGAAGCGATCGAACATCTGGGCACGATCGCCAAATCGGGCACCAAGGAATTCTTTTCGAAGCTGTCGGGCGACCAGCAAAAGGATGCGGCGCTGATCGGCCAGTTCGGCGTGGGTTTCTACTCCGCCTTCATCGTTGCCGACCGGATTACCGTCGATACCCGCCGCGCCGGCGTGCCGGCCGGCGAAGCCGTGCGCTGGGAATCGCAAGGCGCCGGCGACTTTACCGTCGAAGCGATCGACAAGCCGTCGCGCGGCACCGCTATCACGCTGCATCTGCGCGAAGGCGAAGACGAGTTTCTGTCATCCTGGAAGCTGAAGTCGATCATCCGCAAATATTCGGACCATATCTCGCTGCCGATCCTGATGCAAAAAGAGGAATGGGACGAGGAAAAGAAGGAAACCGTCGTCAAGGACGAACTGGAGACCGTCAATCAGGCCGGCGCATTATGGGCGCGCAATAAATCCGAGATCACGCCGGAGCAGTATGCCGAATTCTATAAGCATGTTTCGCACGATTATCAGGAGCCGCTGATCCACACGCATAACCGGGTCGAGGGCCGCAGCGAATATACGCAGCTGCTGTTCATCCCATCGCATGCGCCGTTCGATCTGTGGGATCGCAACAAGCGCGGCGGCATCAAGCTGTATGTCAAGCGCGTGTTCATCATGGACGATGCGGAACAGTTGATGCCGGTCTACCTGCGCTTCGTGAAAGGCGTGATCGATTCCAACGATCTGCCGCTGAACGTGTCGCGCGAGCTGCTGCAGGAATCGCGCGATGTCAAGGTGATCCGCGAAGGATCGACCAAGCGCGTGCTGTCGATGCTGGAAGAGCTTGCCAACAACGACGAACAGGCGCAAAAGGATAAATACGCGACTTTCTGGAAGGAATTCGGCCAGGTATTGAAGGAAGGCGTCGGCGAAGATGCGGCCAACAAGGAGCGGCTCGCCAAACTGCTGCGCTTTGCATCGACGCAAAACGACAGCGATGCGCAGACCGTTTCATTCGCCGATTACACCGGCCGCATCAAGGAAGGCCAGGACAAGATCTACTATGTCACCGGCGAATCGTATGCCGCCGCCAAAAACAGCCCGCATCTGGAAATCTTCCGCAAGAAAGGCGTTGAAGTCTTGCTGCTGACCGACCGCGTCGATGAATGGATGCTGTCGTTCCTGACAGAGTTTGAAGGCAAGGAACTGGTGTCGGTTGCCAAGGGCGATCTCGATCTCGGCAAGCTGGAAGACGAATCCGAGAAAAAGCAGCATGAGGAAACCGAAACGCAATACAAGGAGCTGGTTGAAAAGATGAAAGGCGCGCTGGCTGACAAAGCCAAGGATGTGCGCATTACGTTCCGCCTGACCGATTCGCCCGCCTGCCTGGTGGCCGATGAAAACGAGTTGTCCGGCAATCTGATGCGGATGTTGAAAGCCGCCGGCCAGAATGCGCCTGAATCGAAGCCGATTCTGGAAATCAACCCGGATCATCCGCTGGTGCAGCGGTTGAAATACGAAGAGGCGAAATTCGCCGACTGGTCGCACATTCTTTTCGACCAGGCAACACTGGCTGAAGGCGGCGCGCTCGCCGACCCGGCCGGATTCGTGAAACGGTTGAATGCAATGCTGCTGGGAATGGCCGGCAAGTAATCGGTAGCGCTTGAACGGCAGCAAGGCCGTTTCGCCATCCCGGGAGAAAAAGGGCCGCTTGCGGCCCTTTTTCATTGCCGTTGATATTTTGCAGCGGCCGGCATCGAAAAAAGAATAACTGTTTTGAAACAACATAATCGACACCGGCGAAGTGGACACCATTTCGCCGCCATTGTATATTTCAAAGAAGAAAAAATTTGAAGTTAGACGCTGGTCCGGGCCGCTTGTATTTCATGCGCCGCCAAACTCGGGCCGCGATCCACCCCACTTGAAACGTTCATGGCTACCATTCATTTCACTCTTTCCCCGGCGCTTTGCCATTAATCACCTCATGCGGACTAAAGGTCAGCCAACACCATGAACAGCCTGCCGGACAACCTTGCCGAGGACAAATTCAAGCATCTTGCAAAAATGTATGCTGCAATCGTGGCGACTCATGAAGCCGTTCTGCATGCCAAGGAGCCGACCGAGCTTTATCAGCGCGTATGCGACGCCGCAGTCGAAGCAGGGAAATTCTCGACGACGGCAGTCATCATTGCCGAATGGAATACTTCATGGGTGACATTCAAGGCGACTGCGGGTACCTACGCCGTCCAATTGACCAAAACCCGCATTTCTCTTGAAGAAAATACGGTGGAAGGCCAAGGCCTGGTGGGAAGAGCTTTTCGTACTTGCCAACCGTGTATCAGCAACGATTTCCTGGCCGATGAGCGCACTCGCCCCTGGCATGAGGCAGCCGAAAAGGCGGGTATTGCCGCCGGTGCTGCGGTACCACTGATTCAGGACGGCCGCGCGATCGGCATCCTGCTTTTTTACACCGCGGAAAAGCATGCGTTCGATGAGGAGGTGATCAAACTGATCGAGCGCATGGCCAAGGGCATTACCTTCGCGCTGGACAAATTCGGGCAGGACGCGGAACGCCAGGTTGTCGAGGAAGCGCTGCGGGCAAGCGAAGCGCGCTACCGCAACATCCTTGAAACCATGGCAGACCCATATTACGAAGTGGATATCAAGGGTATGCACGGGTATTTCAACGGCGCCTTTTCCCGTCTGCTCGGCTACTCGAACGCAGAACTCAAGGAAACGACCAACCGCGATTATCAGACGCCCGAAATGGCGCGCAAGGTTGCCGTCGCGTTCAAGGAAGTCTATCGGACCGGCGTGTCGCAAAAATGCCAGGAATGGGAATACGTGCACAAGAACGGCAGCATCGTGCGGGTGGAAGGCTCGGTCCAGCTTCTCAAGGACGACCATGGCAATACGATTGGATTCAGCGGCACGCTGCGCGATATCACGGCGCGCTGGCAAGTCGATCAGGCATTGCGCGAGAGCGAGGCGCGCTTTCGCGCACTGACCAATCTTTCCTCCGACTGGTACTGGGAACAGGATACGGAATTCCGCTTCACCCGGATGGACAGCCGGCATGCGCAAGAAGATTCCGTCAGCCATCCATTGCTCGGGAAAAGAGTATGGGAAAGCGGCTTTGAAATTCAGGATGCGGGCGGGTGGGAGATGCACCAGGAACTGCTCAAGGCGCACCAGTCTTATCGCGACGTCATCATGCATCGTTTGGACCGGAACGGCGATCCGTATTACGTCAGCCTGAGCGGGGAACCTGTTTTTGACAGCGAGGGACGCTTTGCCGGCTATCGCGGCATTTCCCGTGAAATCACGGACCAGAAAATCGCCGAGGAACGCATCCAGTATCTCGCCACCCACGATGGCCTTACCGGATTGCCGAACCGCGTGATGTTCAGCCAGTTGCTGAATGTCGCGATCCCGTCGGCACGGCGTTACGATCGCGGTTTCGCAGTGCTGTTCATCGACCTCGATCGCTTCAAGTTCATCAACGACACGCTTGGCCACGAGGCCGGCGATGTGCTTCTGAAAGAAATCACGGCGCGATTCAAGCAGGCGCTGCGGGCGAGCGATGTGATCGCCCGCCTCGGCGGCGACGAATTCGTCGTGCTGATCCAGGAAATGAACAACACGGAGCAGGCGGCAATCGTCGCCCGCAAGATATTGTCGGCCGCCATCAAGCCGGTTGTACTGTTGGGGCAGGAATGCCGGGTCACGGCGAGCATCGGAATATCGATGTTTCCCGAAGACGGCGAAGACGAGCAATCGTTGATGAAGAATGCGGACATCGCGATGTACCACGCCAAGGAAGAAGGCAAGAACAACTTCCAGTTTTATTCAAAGGCGATCAAATCGCAGTCGCTCGAGCGCATGGCGCTGGAATCGAATTTGCGCCATGCGATGGAGCGCAATGAATTCGCGTTGCATTACCAGGCAAAGGTCGATCTCAACAACGGCGCGATCACCGGCGTCGAAGCGCTGCTGCGCTGGAACTGCATGGCGCTCGGCTCCATTTCGCCCGTGCAGTTCATTCCGATAGCGGAGGAAACAGGCCTGATCGTTCCGATCGGAATATGGGTACTGAGAACGGCTTGCGCGCAAAATGTCAGCTGGCAGCGCAAAGGCTTGCCGCCGATATGCGTCGCCGTGAACCTTTCCGTTCGGCAGTTCTCCGACGACCATCTGCTCGATGACATTGCTGCCATATTGAAGGAAACCGGCATGGCGCCGAATTTGCTGGAGCTGGAAATTACCGAAGGCATGGTCGTTCACAATCCAGAACGCGCGATCAAATTGCTGACGTCGATCAAGGCAATGGGCGTGCGCCTTGCGATCGACGATTTCGGCACCGGCTATTCGTCGCTCGGACAGTTGAAGAATTTCCCGATCGATACGTTGAAAGTGGATCGCTCCTTCATCCGCGATATCGCGACCGATTCCGAAGACAAGGCCATCACCCAGGCGATCATCGCGATGGGCAAGACCTTGAGCCTGACCGTGGTGGCCGAAGGCGTCGAAACCATCGAGCAGGAAAATTTTCTGCGCGAGCATGCCTGTGACCAGATGCAGGGATTTTATTTCAGCAAACCGGTTGCCGCCGATGAGTTTGCCGCACTGCTGCGCGAGCATGTGCCGCATTCGGTGCGATAACGATTCCAGTAAATCAATTGGATGAGTTCGCCCGGAACAGGGAGTTCCGTAGGGCGTCAATAAGCGTAGCGCATTGCGCCGCATGCTTACGGCCGCTGGCAGCAGATTCGCTGTAAAGACGTAGTAAGCGTCAGGCAGGTAATTTGGCAGAGCGATAATTTATACGCAACATACGGCGCAATGCGCTGCGCTTATTGACGCCCTACTTTTGATTCGTCCGTTTCACCTGGCCGGCCTGTCAGGAATGCATCGTCAATGCCCGATACAGCGCTTCGCCATCCAGCGATTGCTGCGTGCCGGCTTCGGCCGCACGGATCAGGCCGACCATGCGCTGATTGACCGACGCATCGCGCTTCAATGCCAGCGCCAGTTTCACCACGGCGCCGTTCAGATAATCGACCTCGGTGCGCCGTCCGGCTTGCAGGTCTTCCCACATCGAGGAACGCGCTTCCGGATCGATGCGCAACATCGCCGCCGCGACACGCCTGAATAGTAGATCGGGCAAGCGCAGCAAGGTCGGCAATAGCTGCGGCCCGATGCGGGCCACTTTCGCCGGTACGATCTCCGCCGCGCGCAATATCACCAGCGCTTCATCGATCAGCAGCGCCAGGCAGCGCCGGTACGCGCGTTGCGACAACTCGGTTTTCAACGGCAACCCCGACAGCGCATTGACCGGATTGTTCAGATTGAGCAGCAGCTTGCCCCATTGCACCGCCGTGAAATCGGTCCGTTCGATCAGCGGCAGATGCGCGGCTTCGAAAATGCCGCGCCACATGCTGACAGCCGGCGATGCCTCGACCATCAGATCGCCTTCGGTGCCGCGATGGAAACGGCCGTCCGGCATCTGCACGACATTGAACGGCACCATGCCCGCCAGCACCGTCCGACCGGCAAGCTGTGCGCGCAACACATCTGCGTTGCCTATGCCGTTTTGCAGGCTGATGACGAGCGCCTGCGGTTTGGCATGGGCGCTGATGGCCGCCGCTGCCGCCTCGGTATCGGCGCTCTTGACGCACACCAGGATCAGGTCCGCGGCAGCCAGTGCGGCCGGGCCTTCCGCATAAGGCACCTGCGATCCGTCGAGCACGATTTTTCTTCCATGCAGATCGGTCAGCACCAGACCAAGCGTTGCGATCCGTTCACGCATCCGCGACCGGCCGATCAACAGCACATCGGCGCCTGCCGCCAGCAGCGATCCGCCGGCGTATGTGCCGATCGAGCCGGCGCCGAAGATGCCGATTTTCATAAGTTCAACGTCTGTATCGATCAGCCATGCCGGTTCATTCAATAAGCGATATGCAACCGCCGATACAGGAAGCCCAGCACGAACAATGGCCCGATCAGCAGAAAGCGCAAGTCGTCGAAAAATGACGGCTTCTTGCCTTCGATCTTGTGGCCGATGAACTGTCCGATCCATGCAATCACAAATACGGCGATCGACAGCGGCAACACCAGCATCTGCGGCAATGCGTACAGCACTGCCAGCATCGCGCCGGACATCAGCGCCATGCCGAATCCGAACGATGCCGACAATTTAAAATAATAAGCCAGCGACGCCAGCGCCAGCACAACGGCGACCAGCGGATGAATCGCCCACAGCAGCCCCAGCACCGACAGCACGATAGCCGGCACGCAGATGAAGTGAATGATTTCATTGGTGCGGTTGAGATGGCTTTCGGCATATTTTCCGATCAACATATCGACCTGTTTTTGTGCGACCTGGTTCATGACGCCTCCTCGTTTCCATATGACAGGACCTACGCAAAACCAGCCCGAAATGGCAACGATCCAGCCCCGGGCCAAACGGGCCTGCTCACATCCCAAAACTACCGTCCTCCGGCCACATCGATCAATGCGCCGGTTGTGTACGATGCTTCGTCCGACAGCAGCCACAGGATTGCATTGGCCACTTCGATCGCATCGCCGCCGCGCTTCATCGGCACGGCATCCTTGACCCGATCCACCCGGCCCGGTTCGCCGCCGCTGGCGTGAATATCGGTATAGATGACCCCGGGCCGCACCGCATTGACGCGGATGCCTTCCGCGGCGACTTCTTTCGACAGGCCGGTCGTCAGCGCATCGATGGCGCCCTTGGAAGCGGCGTAATCGACATATTCGCCGGGCGCGCCCAGCCGCGCTGCCACCGATGACAGATTGACGATGGCGCCGCCCGCGCCGCCGTGCCTGGTGGACATGCGGCGCACCGCTTCGCGGGCGCACAGGAAACTGCCGGTGACGTTGGCGGCGAGAATGCGGTTCAGGCGGCCTGCATCCATTTCATCGACCCGCATGTGCCGCTCCAGAATGCCGGCGTTGTTGACCAGCGCGGTGACGGCGCCGAAAGTCCGGTCGACCGTCTCGAACAGGCGAACCACATCGGCTTCCTGCGCGACGTCGGCCTGCACCGCGATCGCATCGCCAGAGGCATTCCCGATTGCGCCGACAATATCGTCCGCCGCAGCCTTGTTATGCAGATAACTGATGCATACCGCATAGCCGCGCGCGGCGGCAATTTGCGCGGTAGCGGCGCCGATGCCGCGGCTGCCGCCGGTAATGACGATCACTTTCTTATTCATGCGCAGACCTCCTCAACGAGTTGCTCGCGCCGCGAACATTCAGGCAAACCAGGCAATGGACCGCATGATTGAAATTCACTTCTCCCACATGGCAAGTATTACACCAACCGCGAAATTCCGTCCATGAAAACGAATTCCTGTTCGCTATAATCACTTCATGTCCATTCCACCATCCGGCACGCTGCTGGCCGGCTTGCCGCCGGTTCTCAATCGCGACACCCGCGTCCTGATACTCGGCAGCTTCCCCGGCGAGGCATCGCTGGCGGCAAAACAATATTACGCGCATCCGCGCAACCAGTTCTGGCCGCTGTTGTCGGCAGTGCTCGGCGAAGAATTGGCCGGGTTGCCCTATAACGAACGGCTGGTGCGGCTGCAAGCGCATGCTATCGGCTTGTGGGATGTGATCGCGGCCTGCGAGCGCGAAGGAAGCCTCGATGCGGCGATCCGCAATGCGCAATCGAACGACTTTGCGGCATTGAAGCAGCGCTGCCCGCATTTGACTCGCGTATGCTTCAACGGCAAGACTTCCGGCAAGCTTGCGCCGACGTTTGCCGGCGCCGGCTTCGAAACCCTGGTGCTGCCCTCTTCTTCGCCGGCCAATGCACAGCTGTCGTTTGCACAAAAACTTGCGCACTGGCAAAGCATCGCAGGATAATGCAACGAGCCAATCAAGCTGCTGACCACCTACTCATTACCATGCTTATTAAACGCAAATCGATCGAAAAAGAAGAATCCCTGCGCGGATCGCGGCGCGAAACCGCACCGGCACGGCCTGCGCGCAAGCCGAAATTCGCGCCGGTCACATTGTCGGAACAGGATGGCGTGCGCTTTCTGCATTTCGGCACCGAGTGGGTACAAGGCGCGATGCGCATACGCAAGCCCGACTGGATCGAACTCGAATATGCGCAGCAGATGATGGCATGGATGCTGTTCAACGATCAGCCGCAGCATATCGCGCAGCTCGGTTTGGGCACCGCTGCGCTGACCAAGTTTTGCTACCGCCGGTTTCCCGAAACCCGGATCACCGCGATTGAATTGAATGCGTCGGTGATCGGGATTTGCGCGTCGATGTTCAAGCTGCCCGCCAACGACGATCGCTTGTCCGTGGTCGAAATGGATGCACTGGATTTTGTTAACGATCCTGCCAATCACGGTACGCTCGATGTGCTGCAGGCGGATCTGTATGACGCCACCGCGCGCGGGCCGGTGCTGGACACGCCGGAATTTTATGCCGCGTGCGCGGCCTGCCTGGCGCCGCACGGCATCATGACGGTCAACCTGTTTGGCGACCATCCGAGCTATGCGAAAAATCTGAAAGCGATGCGTTTTGCGTTCGACGAGGTGATTTCCTTGCCGGAAGTCCATGAAGGTAATGTTGTCGCGATTGCATTCAATACAGCGCCGAATCTCGACTTCCCGGCGCTTTACGACCAGGCTGCCCGGATTGCCGCCGCTACCAAACTGCCAGCCAAATCCTGGGTCAACGGTTTTAAAACCTGGCAATTGCAACATCACCCCATTACGCTACGGCCATGAACAAGACCGCCACCAAAGCACTGGATCTGCAGCAGATTTTCAACTGGCTGCTGGCCGATGGCATCATCGAAAAAGCCGATACCAAAACGCTGTACAACCAGGCGCAAGGGATACTCAGAAACAGCCCGATATCGATGCATCCGCTGACCGCCGTTGCGCAATGCAAGCTGCACTCCGCGTGGCCGCCGCACAAGCTGATCACGCTCGACTGGCTGACCGAATGGATGGCAGGCAAAGTGAAATTGCCTTTCTTCCGGATCGATCCGCTGAAGGTCGATTTCACCAGGGTCGCCGACGTGATGTCCGCCACCTATGCCGCGCGCTTCAACATTCTGCCGGTTGAACTGACCTCGACCGAACTGGTGATCGCGACGGCCGAGCCATTCCTGATCGAATGGGAAGCGGAAATCGCGAAGATTTCGCGCCGCACCATCAGGCTGGTGATTGCCAATCCGCTCGAAATCGCGCAATACATTGCGCAGTTTTTTTCGCTGGCGAAATCGATCAAGGGCGCCAACAAGCTGAACGGCCAGGACATCGCGCTGCGCAGCAATTTCGAGCAACTGGTCGAGCTAGGCAAGGCGAACAAGCAGGTCGATGCCAACGATCAGCACATCGTCAATATCGTCGATTGGCTGTGGCAATACGCATTCGAGCAACGCGCCTCCGACATTCATCTGGAGCCGAAGCGCGACCTGGGCGCGGTGCGCTTCCGGATCGACGGCATCCTGCATCAGGTCTATCAGGTGCCGGCAATCGTGATGATTGCGATGACCGCGCGCATCAAGCTGCTGGGCCGCATGGACGTGATTGAAAAACGCAGGCCGCAGGACGGCCGCGTCAAGACCCGCACCGCCGCCGGACAGGAGATCGAGTTGCGGCTGTCCACGCTGCCGACCGCGTTCGGCGAAAAACTGGTGATGCGGATTTTCGATCCGGAAGTGGTGGTCAAGACCTTGCCGGAACTCGGGTTTCCGCCCGACGACGCCGTGCGCTGGGATGGGCTGACGAACCGCCCGCACGGCATCGTCCTGGTCACCGGCCCGACCGGCTCCGGCAAGACCACCACGCTCTACACCACGCTGAAAGCGCTGGCCACATCCGAGGTCAATGTCTGCACGGTGGAAGACCCGATCGAAATGGTCGAGGCATCGTTCAACCAGATGCAGGTGCAGCACGGCATCGACCTGTCATTCGCCGATGGCGTGCGCGCATTGATGCGGCAGGACCCGGACATCATCATGGTCGGCGAAATCCGCGATCTGGAAACCGCCGAGATGGCGATCCAGGCGGCATTGACCGGCCACCTGGTGCTATCGACGCTGCACACCAACGATGCGCCATCGGCGGTGATGCGGCTGCTGGAACTGGGCGTGCCGTACTACCTGCTGGAAACCACGCTGATCGGCATCATGGCGCAGCGCCTGGTGCGCACGCTCTGCGTGCATTGCAAGGCGCCGGATGGCAGCATTGCCGACGACATCTGGAAAAGCCTGGCCGAAAATTGGAATGTTCCGAAACCGGAAATCATCTATCGCCCGGTCGGTTGTCCGGAATGCCGCCAGACCGGCTATCGCGGCCGCACCGGACTTTATGAATTGTTGAGCGTCACGCAGCCGTTTTCAAAACTGATCCAGCCGGAAACCGATATTCATCTGTTGCTGCAGCAAAGCATTGCGGATGGGATGAAGCCGCTGCGTATTGCGGGAGCGTTGAAGATTGCCGAGGGTGTGACGACTGCGGAAGAAGTGTTGAAGGCGACTTCGGCGTTGACTTGATTGGATGGTGTTTGCTCGAATCTGTCCTGACAGTTCGTGCCAGATTTGAATGGTTGACGTCGATCAAAACCGGAAATACAGGTTTGTTGAAAGCGGACTCTCAACGTATGAAATAACTGGCTGTTACCAAGCTGTCTAGGTTCATTGTCATGTTACAGAGCTCCTACCGGAATATATTTATGATTAATCGAGCTAAGCCGCCACAGATTCAAATCCTTTATTACTTGCGTATGACCACGGAACCCGCCATCTTGTCATGCCAGCCTTGTTTCTTGTCGTCGAAAGCAATCCAGAAGTAACCGAGGCAAAGCGGTAGGGCTGATACGAAATATCCTAAATAACGAATGAGAGACTGGCTAACCGTCAGGTTTTGCCCAGTTTTGGCATCAACTACCTGCATCGACAGTGTTAGCTTGCCGGGCGTGCCCCTTTTTTTGACCCAAAACAAAATAATTACGAGGGTCGGCAAGACCCAAGTTATCAGGAAGTCTGCTGGACCCGCAATTAATGGTTTGTTCCCAGCTTGGAAATACGCTTCTCCATAAAAGACATAGACGAGCGGAGCCGTGATACCTGAAATCAGTATGCAGTCGATCAACAGCGCGATAAATCGAGCCCAGAATCCGACATATTTTGTTTCAATCATGAAGAAGCTCTTTTATTTTTATAACGTAATGTATGCCGCAGAACCTGAGGGATAAAAAGTCAGTTGAGGTATACATTGATCATCCCGATCCCGTCTGAATGGCTTGCCTGTTGACCTTTCCATGTTCATTGCGAGAATTCAGCCAAATAAAACGGCCGTAAAGCCCTGCACGTAATATACCAAGCGCATTCCGATTAGTCATCGCCAAATCCGGGGACGGGCTTAACAAAACCAGCGCGTAGGTTGGGCTAACGCTTCATCAGCCCAACATTGTTCACGCAGCGTTGGGCTGATGAAGCGTTAGCCCAACCTACCTTCTGCTTTAGAAAATTTTTGAAAAGAACCGATTCTGGCCGAAAGCCAGTTTTCCCTTCATAAAAGCGCCAGCGCATCGCGCACCTGCGGATAGCGCAAACGCATTCCCAATTCCGATTTGATCCGTTCGTTCGCCAGCCGCCGCGATTCCGACATGAACGACAACAGCATCGGCGATACCGCTTCCTTCAGTTCTTCGCGCGGCAAGCGCGGCGGTCGCGGCAAATGAAACGCATCGGCTACCGCATCGAAGTACTCCCCCATTTTCATGTCCGAATCATCGACCGCGTGATAGATGCGGCACGGCAGCGCGCGAAACAATGCCAGTGCAATGATGCGCGCCAGATCGTCCGCATGAATATGGTTGGTGTAG
>DAIDBD010000053.1 GCA_027310305.1 Herminiimonas sp. | reverse complement strand
AAGACGACTTGTCCCGCTCAACCGACAACGGCTACACCCGTGGCTGCACCACTTTTGGACGACAGAAAAACCGGATCATTGCGGAGGCAGTGTCGGCTGGGCACCCATGGCTCGGCCTGCTGAACAGTAAGAATGACATTGTTTTCACCGTCGGCGGGGTGCCCTGCAGGTTCAGCAACGACGATCCTTCGAATCCGTCGAAGGACGCGGTCCTGACGGCCAACAGTTACCAGTTGGCCTTCCTGGAATTCGCGACCGATAGCGAACCCGCCCGTTTCTGCTTCATCATTGACCGGGGCATCGACGGCGCGGCTGAACCGCGAGTCGAGTTTCTCGGCTTTACGCCTAGCGGCGTGATCGCTTGCCGTTGGGTATCGAACGCCGTGCGGGTGCTGCGGCTGGAAGGTCAGCAGGCCTTGCCGCAACCCATCGACGTGGCGAAGCCTCAAGTGGTGCCGAAGCGGCGCGACGAAGGCGATGCCGCCTCCGAAGCAGTGCGATGAGCGACTTCGTTGGAACCAATCTTCGGCTCATTCGCCTTTTCCACGGGCTGTCGCTCGCAGAACTGGGGGAGCGGGTCGGGGTGTCGAAGCAGTTCCTCAGTCGCGTGGAAACCGGTGCCGAATCAGTCGCCGCCTCGCTTGAGAATTCGCTTGTTGAGGAACTGGAGGTTCTGCCGGAATTTTTCTATCATCTCGATCCGAATCCGATTGCCGATGAGCAGTGCCACTTTCGTCGGCAACTGACGACCAAGGTGGTGTTGCGCCAGATTGCGCGCGCGCGCGGCGAAATGCTCAAGCGCTTGGTGGGTGTGCTCGATGAGCATGTGGAACTGCCTCACTACCAAGTGGGCGAGGCCGATCCGGAGTCACCAGAGGCGATCGAGCGCGCCGCCGAAAAATTCCGCTCGCTCTTTGGTCTCGGTCTGGGTCCACTGAGCAATGTCACGCGTATTGCGGAAAACGCCGGTGCCGTAGTGATGAAGGTGCATGGCCTGGCAACCGAAATCGATGCCATTTCCTTCGCGACAAAGCGACCCCTGATCGCATTGAACGGCTCTGGCCGTTCGGCATGCCGTGAGCGCTTTGGCATTGCTCACGAGCTGGGGCACTTTTCGCTGCACATTGGCGTCTTGACCGGCGACCGGCTAACCGAGACGCAAGCCAACCGTTTCGCCAGCGCGTTCCTGATGCCGCGCAGCACGTTCGCCAGCGAATGCAGATTGGCAATCCGTGGTACACGTCTCAACTGGCAGGGCTTGTCTGAGTTGAAGTTGCGTTGGAGAGTGTCCAAGGCTGCGATCATTTTTCGCGGCCGGCAGCTTGGTGTGTTTTCGGATGATCAAGCGAGGGCAGGGTATGTGGGGCTCAATCGCCATGGCGAAGCAGTGCAGGAGTCGGAGGATCATCTGATTGCGAATGAAGAACCTGAAATCATCTCCGAGAGCTTGAATGTGATGAAAGAGCACTTCGGCGTGCCGCAGTCCGCCGTGGCACGTGAGATGCGCGTGCAGCCCGGCCTGTTGCAGGCGCTGCTGATGTCCTCCAATCCAGAGGACGCCGACAACGTTGTGAGCTTCTTGAGTGCAGGCCGGACCGTCCGTGCCAGTCGGGACGAAGCGGCATGATTCTGACTCTTGCTGAGTCTTTGCGATGGCCAGCAGCGTGGCTCGCGCGTGTGACAGAAGCGTCGAACAAAACGAATGCGTCGGGGAGGCAAGGGTGATTCTGACTGACAACGAAACCAAAGTTGATCTGCTCAACAATGAAGCGATTGCGACGACGATCATCGGACTGCTGCGCGAGAAACCGGATCACCCTGTCACGATCGGTGTCCACGGCGATTGGGGCGCGGGGAAGTCCAGTGTCCTGGAGATGATCGAAGCGGGATTCGCCGGCGACGAGGATGTGCTCTGTCTCAAGTTCAATGGCTGGCGCTTCCAGGGATTTGAAGACGCCAAGATCGCTTTGATCGAGGGCATCGTCACGGGTCTCGTCGAGAAGCGACCGGCAATGACGAAGGCTGCAGCGGCGGTCAAGGATGTTTTCAATCGCATTGACTGGTTGAAATTCGCAAAGAAGACGAGTGGTTTGGCGGTGGCCGCGTTCACCGGCATTCCGATGCCGGACCAGATCAGCGCTGTCATCGGAACGCTCGAAGGACTGTTCGCGGACCCAAGCAAAGTCGCGACGAAAGAAAACGTCACCGCCGCAATTGATGGCGTGAAGTCGATGTTGAAGCCGGGCGAAACCAGGAACGTGCCCCAGGAGGTTGAAGCATTTCGTAAGGCATTCGACAGACTCTTGAAAGATGCGGGCGTCAAGCAGCTCATCGTGTTAATTGATGATCTCGACCGATGCCTGCCGGATACGGCCATTGAGACACTCGAAGCAATCCGGCTGTTTGTCTTTACGGCGCGCACGGCGTTCGTTGTGGCTGCGGATGAGGCCATGATCGAGTATGCCGTGCGGAAGCATTTTCCGGACTTGCCGGAGACTACGGGTCCGCGCGATTACGCAAGGAACTATCTGGAGAAACTGATCCAGATTCCATTTCGGATTCCAGCGCTGGGCGAAACCGAGACGCGCATCTATGTGACTCTTTTACTCGCCGGTGCTGAGGTGGGAGAAGACGATGCAGGATATCGAGAGCTCATCAACGCCGCGCGGGAGCGGCTGAAACGTCCATGGGAGAGCGCCCCGTTGGATGCCGCAGCAGTCAATACCGCGCTCGGTGCAAATGCTAACAAGGCGCACAACGCGTTGATGCTCAGTGATCAGATCGGTCCTATTCTGGCGAGTGGGGCGAAGGGAAATCCGCGGCAGATTAAGCGTTTCCTCAACACGCTTCTTCTGCGGCAAAAGACGGCGGATGCGCGCGGCTTTGGCGATGAGATCAAGTTGCCGATACTGGCGAAATTGATGCTTGCCGAGCGCTTCTTGCCCAGTCTTTTTGATCAGATTGCCACCGTTGCGGTGACGCATCCAATGGGGCGCTGTACGGACTTGGCAGAGTTGGAAAAGGTCGATGTGGCGGATGACGCCAGCTCCCGCAATCCAAGTACCAAACCGAAGGCGGCAGAGGGGAAAGAACTCAAGGCCGCTGGGGTCATTGCTGCCGCGATCACAGAGAGCGCAATTCTTACCGAATGGAAATCGTCACAGTCTATTCTGGCTTGGGCGCGCGTGCAACCCTCCGTTGCGGAAGTTGATCTTCGTCCGTATTTGTTTGTGACGAAGGATAAGAAGGACTACTTCGGGCCAGCATCGGTGCTTGGCCATCTCGCATTGGTCGCCGAGAAATTGCTTGGCCCCAAACTTTCTGTTCAGACACTGGAGCTGGAACTGAAACAACTTGCCCAGCCCGAGGCGGAAAAGTTATTCGAGGCAGTCCGGACCAAGATCATGAGTGGAGATACCTTCGACAGCCAACCCGCTGGCATCGAAGGGATGGTCGTGTTGGTGAAGGCCCAGCCGACTTTGCAAAGCAGATTGCTCGATTTCCTCAATGCACTGCCTAGCAGTCGGTGCGGCCCTTGGGTGGTAGGCGGCTGGCACAGTGTGTTTAAGGACACTGATGCACTCGTTCGCTTGGATCGGTTGCTTGATGGCTGGTCCAAAGTAACGAGCAACCAGATGCTGAAGCTTGCGGCAGAAGCTGCGCTCAAGACTCCGAAGGGAGGCCGCTAGTGGGCACATCGTCAGCATATGGTGGCCCGGGCGGAGGCACGCCGTTGGTTCCATCTTGGCTCGGATCAGAGGGCGCGGCCGATGTGCCTGCTGCGCCAGTGATGCCCGCTGTGGCTGACAGTACGCCAGTCGGTGATCCAGCGGCACCGCCCTCCGTTCCTTCGGCACCACCGAATCGACCAGCTATACCCGCGCCGGCCGACGCCAGCCGATTCACCAGCGCACGCGGCAACTTCACTCGCTTTGCGCATTCCGGCGGCAGTGATCGCGCCAGCTTGGGCCGTGCAGTCTCGGGTTATGTGTCCACTTCATCAGGAGGCGCGCGACAAGCTGCCCAGCGCATGGGCGCTTCACGAGGCGCCGGAGCGAGGCTGCTGGGCTTTCTCACGGACGCACAGGCCAGGGGCGCCCGAGAAGCTCTACGCTCACTAAATCTGGAGGAGTTGGCTGGACGCCCAATTGCCGAAGTTTTCGTCGGCTTGGCTGACTACATCTGTCCGAGTGCTGGAACCGTCGATGAAGGCATCGCTCGGGAGGCATTCATCGAGACGATCATCGAGCTGACTACGCTCGGTGTGACGGATCTGGATGCGTTCACGCCTGACCAGATGCAGACGGTGTTCGAGCTGTACGCAACCCATGCCATCGAGGCGCGCCTGTGTAATGACATCGGAACCAAGCTCATCACCGTCCCCACCGACGCGCAAGCTGCGCTCCGTGTTCAAGGACAGTTGCGCGACTTCATTCGAAATGGCGTGAGCGATGCTTTGACTGCAGCCCGCGCTGAAACTCCGACATTGACGCAGGATCGCGTGAACTCGTTTGTCGATTCGGTATATGAACGTGCTTTCGGTATTCTCCAAGCACTTGGAAATGCGGAGGCTGACCAATGAAACGACAGTTTCTCGTTGGACGTTTCGGCCCGGACGATGTGATTGAGATTCCGAGTGCTGCCGACGAACAGGTGACGCAATTACAGCTCGTTGCCGGCGAAAAGTCCCTCGACCATGGGATCGGCGGCGCGCTGACCAGTCTGAAAGGTTTGGACGTCTTCCCTTCCGAGATCGGTCTTGACCTGCTCATCGTTGCCGCTCTTGTTCACGCGGCCGATACGCGAATCTCACGAGCCGAACAATCGCAAGACTCATGGACGCGTGAAATCAGGCTAGTTGTTCCAGTCAGTAATCCTGATCGCTGGCAGGCTGCTGCACGCACTCTGACACGCACATTGGACTTCTTGACCGGAGATCGTTGGACGGTGGGATTCCGTCGCCGGCCCGAACGATTTTGCAGTCTGACCACGTCGCCGGCTACTCTACTGCCGCCGCCCTTCGACACGGTAAGCCTCTTTTCCGGCGGGCTGGACAGCTTGATTGGCGCAATCGATCTCTTGGAGAGTGGCCGCACGCCGCTTCTCATAAGTCATGCGGGCGAGGGGGCAACCAGCGATGCGCAGAACGCGCTGTTTGGTAAGTTGAAACAGAACTATAGTGGATCGTCGTTTGATCGGCTACGGGTTTGGATGGCCTTTCCAGATGGTTTGGTAAAAGACGTTAGTTCTGAAAGTACGACGCGCGGTCGGTCGTTTCTGTTTTTCGCTCTCGGAGTTTTTGCAGGTACCGGTCTTGGCTCAAATTTTGTGTTGCGTGTGCCGGAGAACGGACTGATCGCTCTCAATGTCCCCTTAGATCCGTTGCGTTTAGGTTCGAATAGCACAAGGACGACTCACCCGTTCTACATTGCGAGATGGAACGACTTGCTGGTCGAGTTGGGTATCGGCGGTCGCGTCGAAAATCCGTACTGGGATAAGACCAAAGGCGAGATGGCCGCTGAATGTGCAAACGGCCTTTTGTTGGAGACGGTTGCTGCGGATTCCTTGTCGTGTTCATCACCATCGAAAGCTCGGTGGCAAGGACATGGAATAGAGCATTGTGGCTATTGTCTTCCGTGTCTGATTCGTCGCGCTGCGCTTGATGCGGCTTGGGGGGCTGGTCGTGATTCCACGGTCTACACCGTGCCTGACCTTCGAGCGCATGCCTTGGACACGCGTGAATCGATCGGCAAGCAGGTGCGCTCGTTTCAGGTTGCGATTGAGCGTTTGCGTGGACGACCTGACTTGGCAAAGCTACTCATTCACAAGCCAGGGCCGCTGACCGACGAAATCCCACGATTTGATCAATTGGCCGATGTCTATCGGCGCGGCCTCGACGAAGTGGCGCGCCTGATCGATGGCGTGGACACGAGACCGAGCTGATGTCGAGGCATTCATGATCGCGACAAATGGTCTTGTGGATTTCCACTGCCATCTTGATCTGTATCCGGATCACCCAGCGGCGGTTCGTGAATCTGATGAGGCGGGCGTTTTCACACTGGCAGTGACGACCACACCGAGGGCTTGGCCACGAAACCATGAACTGGCGCAAGCCACGCGGCATGTTCGGGCGGCGCTTGGGCTGCATCCACAGTTGGTCGCTGAACGGGTGAGCGAACTTCCACTCTGGAATGCTCATCTTTCTGAGACTCGCTATATCGGCGAAGTGGGCCTTGACGCCGGTCCACGCTTTTACAAATCATTCGACCTGCAGAAACAGGTTTTTCAGCACGTGCTGCAGCGTTGTGCCGAGACAGGAAACAAGGTCGTCACAGTTCACAGTATCCGTGCGGCGAAGGCGGTGCTGGACCACATCGAGGCATATCTGCCGCCGACAAAAGGCAAAGTCGTGCTGCATTGGTTCACTGGTAGCAAGGCAGAGGCAAAGCGAGCTCTTGACTTGGGCTGCTACTTCTCCATCAATGCAGCGATGTTGGACAACGAGCGACATTCGTCGATGGTCGCCGCTATTCCCCTTGATAGGCTGCTGACTGAGACTGATGGTCCTTTCACGAAGACGGCTGATCGACCTTCGAAGCCGGCAGACGTGGTTGTAGTTATTGAATCTTTGAGCCGTCTACATGGCGTTTCGACATCTGCGCTTGCGGCTACTGTCCGAAACAACCTGCGCACTTTGCTGGAGGCCGAATGGCGAGGTTGATTGCTATGAGCGTCCTGTTCGCCTCATGTCTTGGTCAGAATTGCATCTGATCCGTCGGTAGACAGCCAATTGCAGTAGGTGTGTTGCGGCGGGCGGAGTGCGGAGTGCTTACTGACGGGCTGTATTTGGCAGGGTAAAATGTAACAATGTAACTTCTTATTAATGATTGATGTGCGGGGATAGTCGCCGCGTAAAACGAGTGCATTTCCCGCGCCAGGAAAAGCAGTGCTTTTTCGACGGTAAAAATGACGGTAAAGACCGATGGCTAACTATAATAAATCGAGCATTCATGCGGGTTTGCAGGCATCGGAAACAATTGAGTGGGAATAATCTCCGGTATTTTCCGCGTCAGCATTATGGATATCATGAACGATGTTTGACGAGGATGAGCCGCACCATGAGCTGATCGCCTCAAGCCGGACGAATGCGTCCCGGTTGCAGCTGATCGAAAGAGTTATCCGTTACGGCAGCGCGGAATCGTTTTTGCCGATGTTCTCGACATCGATATCGATCGGCGTCGCCATCCGGGGAGCGAAAATCCAATGACCACCATCCTGACGTTTTTTCTTCTCTTGTCATCAAGCGCAATGGCTGCCTATCTCGCATGGAAATCACGCTCAGGAAAAAGAATAAGCGGCGCTCATGAAGCATACCGGCTGGCTACGGAAATGGGCGACGAAGGATTTTACGTCGCGCGCCCGGTAAAGTCGGGAACCGATGAAATCATCGACTGGACTTACATCGATTGCAACGAACAAGGTGCGGCTTTTCTCGGATTGCAAAAACATGATCTGATTGGTAAAAACTTTTCTTCTTTTTATCCAGCCATCTCCTTGAAAAACGTCCTGGAAATATGTGCTTGTGCAGCACGCGAGGGCTACTATGAGGACGAATATGAGGAAATTTCCGGTTCGCCGCTAAAGGTAAGGTGGGTGCGTCGGCAATTTGCCGCATCGAAGGAGGGGTTGGCGATTTCCTTGAAAAATATTTCAGGCATAAAGGAATATGCGCTTGAAATGTCCCGCCTGGTGAACGAAGATGCGGTAACGGCCCTGCCAAACCGCAAATGGCTTGCGGAGTTTCTTTCAAAAGCGCTGCAGGATAAAACGAACAAGATGGCGGTTTTATTCATTGATCTCGACGACTTCAAGAATATCAATGACGCATTGGGTCATGCAATCGGCGATTTGCTGCTGCGTTCGGCCGCGATGCGGCTCAAATCCGTGATTGGCATGAACGATCGGGTTGTCAGATTGGGCGGGGACGAATTTGTTGTCATCCTGACCAAATTGGCAAATCATGGAGAAGCACGCCGCATGGCGGAACTCGTCAATGAAATATTGAGATTTCCGTTGGAGCTGGTAAAAGGGAAAAAGTCCATTACGACTTCCATAGGCATCAGTCTTTTCCCCAGCGATGGCACCGATATGGATATGCTATTGAAAAGCGCTGAAATCGCGATGTATTCCGCGAAAAAAAATGGGAAGGCGCACTATCGTTTTTACACGCAGACTTTATACGAAAGCCTTAAAAGCCGGTTGAATCTGGAACAGGATCTGTCCGATGCGATCGACAAGGACCAGTTCGTCCTTTTTTACGAACCCCGCATGCATGTTGCGACCGGCAAGTTGTGCGGCATGGAGGCACTGGTACGATGGATTCATCCGGAACGGGGCTTGGTGCAGCCGCTGGAATTCATCCCTCTGGCGGAATCGACCGGGTTGATCGTCAAGCTGGGTGAACTTATCATTGACAAGGCATTCAAGCAAGTCGTGCTTTGGAAAAATTCGGGCCTGCCTGTTCTGCCGATATCGATAAACATATCGGCTTATCAATTCAACATGGGCAATATCAGCCGTACATTTTTTGAAGCCTTCGATAAATACAAGATCAGTCCCGAGCTGATTGAAATTGAATTGACGGAATCGGCGATGCTGGGCGATCAGACCTCGATTATCAAGGAACTTTCCAATATTCGGTCGCTTGGAGTCAAATTGCTTATCGATGACTTCGGCACTGGATATTCATCGCTGTCGCAACTTCAACGATTCAAAATGGATACCCTCAAGGTCGACCGCGCATTTCTCAGCGAGCTGGACAGAACGAGTGAGGGTGAGGTGTTTGTCAAGGCAATCATCTCCATGGCTCACGCGCTGGGAATGAACGTCGTCGCGGAAGGAGTGGAGACTAAAGCCCAACTGGAAATCTTGCGCTCGCTGTCATGCGACGAGGTCCAGGGCTATTATCTGGCAAGGCCGATGCAGGCGGATGCGATGGCACAATTTTTGGCGCATAGCGATTCGCCGATGGACGCCATACCAGGAATTGTTTCGCATATCTGATTCCGGATTAACTTGAGCGCGATTTTTATGAACCGACAGGATATTTTACTTGGCGCCAAGGCTGAATGTCTTAGGCTATTCGCGCTGTTGCTGCCAAATGTGATGAAGCTAAGCGCCGACAAGCTCTTCGCCATGGCTTACAAGACAACCAATTTCGCGGAGCATCGCCTGTTCCTTGATGCCTATGCGGCTTTGGCCAATCACGAATTCATGCTCAAGCACCATCTGGAAACCAGCCTGGAGGATCTGCTGGCTCGCAGCATGCAAACTGCCTACAATCCGCAGCGCCCATCAATTGCGCAAGCCGCTTCCACCGACACCTGGCTGCTTGTCGAGTCATCGATCATAGAAGATGAAATCCGGCTGCACAAGATAACAAGCCTGTTCCATAACAAATCGGGGGCCGATATACGCGACCTGAATCTTCGCATCGCCGCCCTCTTCAAGCAAAATATAGTGAAGGAAAGAGAAAATCCTTTTCGTCCCTACCTTTTTTCCCGCTGCATCTCCGCATCGATCAACAGTGCCGCGTTGCCATCCGATGTGGCGCTGGCCCTGGTTGAGCAGCTGGCCGCCGGCCTTCTGGACGGCGTGGCCGACATATATAGAGCATTGAACATTTTTTTTGAAAAGAATGGCGTTGCCGCCACATTGCCCGCGACGGAGAAGGTGCCGTCAAGCGATCAATCTTCTGTCTTGCCTGGAGATTCTTCCGACAAGGGCGGCCAGAGCAGCGATCCAAACTCTCCGAAAAACGAGGCCGACCGCGATGGGAGTCCGCCCGCGACAAATGGCGACGCCGTGAAGGGCGGAACAATCGGCAATGTTCGCGATTCCGGCGCTTCGTCGGCCGAACCTCGCAGCACGCCAATGCGGAAAGTCGACCAGCTCCTGCGAATGGTTCGCAGAAAAACGACACCAGATCAAAATCCGTCCGGCAAATCCGTCAAATCGAATCATCTCGATGCACGAGAATCAGATCACGACGGCCGCTCGGAAATCCACCCGGCTGGCGGCTCGGCACCCATCCAGCGGCGCAATCTGGAACAGCCGGATTCAGGCGGCGACGAATTTCCTGTCGAATCGCCTATTCCGGACACGGGGCTGGCTAAAGGGTGGATATCGGGAAAGCAGGTAGTCGGCGTCGCTTTGCAGCGATTTTTCGCGGAAAGAGGATCGGATGCAGCGGTTAAGCCGGCAGGGCCGGACGAATCCATTATTTTCCCGTCCGGAACGTCTCGGATCATGGCCGAGAGTTCGGTATATCACTTTTTGAAAAAGGCGAAAACCACCAGGCTGGAAGATGTAATGGGAGAGGACGGCGAAGTCCGTAACCTTATTCTCGAAGGCCGGTCCAGCCTGGTCAGCAGGGCAAGCGACGCCAATGAAATGATGACGATCGACGTGGTTGGCATGATTTTCGAATTCATACTGCGCGATCCCCAGGTTCCGGCAGAAGTGCGCGCGCAGCTCGGAAGGCTCCAATTCCTTTTGCTGAAAGTGGCTTTGTTCGATCCGCGGCTACTGACGCAAAAAGATCATCCCGCGCGCAAGCTTATCAACCGCATTGGCACCATCTCGCTCGGCCTGAGGCCTGAAGATTTATTCACCGCCCGGTTTACCGCAGAAATACACCGGATCGTTGAAGCCTTGCTTGCGGATGAATCCGACAGCATCGTTCTGATTTCCAAATTGCTCGAAGAATTCGAAACATTCATCAGTCAGAATTTCCGTTTCAGCAATGCCAATGTCGAGCGTGCCGTCGAAGCGATGGAAGAAGCGGAAAAGCGAAGCATCTATTTCGCGCGCAGCCTGGCGAAGCTCAAAGAGATTTTTTTAACAGTAAAGACAGATCCTTATCTGCAGAATTTTATTGAAACTACCTGGCTGCGCACGATTGAAAAGGCGGAGCATGCGGATGCGGAGCTTGCGACCCGCTATCGGCGCCTGGTTCCTGAACTGGTTTGGAGCATCCTGGAAAAAAGAAGCGAAAGAGAGCGCGCGCGGCTGTTGTCACATTTGCCGCAAATGCTGTTTGACCTGAAAGCCGGATTAAGCTCGGTGAAATATGCCGAGAAGCAGGCATTTCTCAGCTGGTTGATAGAAAGCCATACGCGTGCCATCAAGGCAGTCGGCGACAACCAGGAATATTTTTCCTTATCCGCCCTGCGCAGGCAATTTCATAGTTTTATCGATAATCCCGCATCTGAAGAATCCGTTGATGAGGGTGCAGCCCGGTTTGATCGGACATTTATCAGCGATGCAGTTGAAGAGATGGAAGTGCGGCTGGATCAGATCGAGACTGTTCTTGAGTTCGGCAGAGATCTGGAGAATCAGGATGCCGGGCAATTTGGCACTGAAACACCGGACATCAACGAAACTGATTTCACAGGCACCGAAAGCGTTTTGAACCGCCTGCGGGTTGGGGTGCCGGTCGAAATCAATGTCGACGGCGCACCGCGCAGGGCCATGCTTAACTGGATGAATACCAGCGCTACAAACATGATTCTAAGCGTCGAAGGGAATAATTTCCCCACGACGATCAGCGTCGGACTTTTCCGCAGGCTCCTGGCGAATAGCCGCGCCCGTTTCATTGAAGCGGCGCCTCTGTTTGAAAGAGCGGTGACTTCGCTGCTGGAAACAGCGGACAAGGTGGACGAGATTTTCGAATAATCCAAATCCGAACCAATACCGCCTTTGGCATGGCTGGGGTGCTTCCTGGGCATTACAGTCAACGCAAGTCGTGCCGGCAGGCGGACAATCGATTCGCCGGCGCATGACTGGAACGTCGATAAATGCGACAATGCCGTCAATTTCATACCGAATGACGGCTCCGCGGCGGCATGCATCTGATATCAAATAATGTAATCCGGCAATCAACCGGCTGCACCCATTTTTTTCATTGAGCAGGAAAACTCCTTGGCTTACAGCATAAAAGAGATTTTTTACACGCTGCAAGGCGAAGGCGCGCATGCGGGGCGTCCGGCCGTGTTTTGCCGTTTTTCAGGATGCAACCTCTGGTCGGGCCGCGAAAGCGACCGTGCGGCGGCGGTCTGCAAATTCTGCGATACCGACTTCGTCGGGACGGATGGCGAACTGGGTGCAAAGTACGCCGACAGCGATGTGCTTGCCGAGACGATCAACCGCCTTTGGCCGGCTGCTTATACCGCCAGCAAATATGCCGTATTTACCGGCGGCGAACCGCTGCTGCAACTCGATGCGGCACTGATCGACAGCATGCATGCATGCGGTTTCGAAATAGCGATTGAAACCAATGGCACGTTGCCTGTGCCGGCCGGTGTCGACTGGATCTGCGTGAGTCCCAAGACGGGTTCCGAATTGCGGGTCCGAAAGGGAAATGAGTTGAAAGTGGTTATCCCGCAATTGGGACAAGCGCTGGAAACATACGAATCGCTTGCATTCGACAATTTTTTTGTGCAGCCGATGGATGGCCCCGCACTGGAAGAAAACACCCGGCTGGCGATCGAACTTTGCAAGCGCAATCCGAAATGGAAATTGAGCTTGCAGACGCATAAGCTTTTACAGATACCGTAATACGATAACCAAATTCGACATGCTCACAATCACCCGTAAACTTGAATTCGATGCCGGCCACCGGATTCCCGACCACAAGAGCCAGTGCCGCAATCTGCACGGGCATCGCTATACGCTGGAAATCACGCTGGTCGGTGCCGTGATCGAGGAAGAAGGCAGTTCCGACAACGGCATGATCATGGATTTTTCCGATGTCAAGGCATTGGCGAAAGAACACCTGGTCGATGTCTGGGATCATGCTTTCCTGGTGCATGGTAAAGACACGCTGGTCCGGAAATTTCTCGCCGGCATTCCGGGACACAAGACCGTCGTCATCGACCGTATTCCGACTGTAGAAAATCTTGCGCAAACCGCATTCGATATTCTCAAGGCCGCCTATCGGGACCGGTACGGAACCGGTTTGCGGCTGCATAAGCTGGTTCTGCACGAAACGCCGAACTGCTGGGCCGAAATCACCGCAGCCGACTGATCGACGCGCATGCAAGATTCCGTATTCATGCATCAGGCTCTTTCGCAGGCGCATAACGCGTGGACGTTGGGCGAGGTGCCGGTCGGTGCGCTCGTGGTCAAGGATGGCGAGGTCATTGCAACCGGATTCAACCAGCCGATCGGCACGCACGATCCGACCGCGCATGCGGAAATCATGGCATTGCGCGCCGCGGCCGGCATCCTCGGCAATTACCGGCTGCCCGGCTGCGAACTGTACGTGACGCTGGAGCCGTGCGCGATGTGCGCCGGCGCCATGCTGCATGCGCGGCTGGCGCGCGTGATATTCGGCGCGGCCGATCCGAAGACCGGGGCCTGCGGTTCGGTCGTCAATCTTTTCGAGCAGGCAAAACTTAATCATCATACGGAACTCGTCGGCGGCGTGATGGCGCAGGAATGCGGCATGCTGCTCAAGGAATTTTTTGCCGCGCGCCGCACCGAAGTGCAGCGCAAGCTTGCGCAGGACGCCGGGATTTTCAATGCATGAAACTACGTCAAATATTCTGGTGACTGATTTGATGCCGACGACAGCCGGCAGGCTTGCCCATGTCGGCGTTGCGATCGTATCGCCCGGCGGTTATGCGCCGGATGAAGCAGCGCTTGCACGCGCAATTGCAAGGCTGCAAGCGCATGGCTGCCATGTGCGCAATTATTACGACGCAGCATTGAAGCATCAGCGGTTCGGCGGAACCGATGATGCGCGCGCTGCACAGCTCCATGCGGCGGCACAGGATGCGGATGTGCAAATTGTGCTGGCGTTGCGAGGCGGTTACGGCATGACGCGGTTGTTGCCGTCGCTGGATTTGGCATTGCTGGCGTCGAGCGGCAAGCTGTTCGTCGGCCACAGCGATGTCACCGCACTGCATATGGGCCTGCTGGCGCGGACAGGCGCAGTCAGCTTCGCCGGTCCGATGATCTGCGACGATTTCACGCGCGAAGACGTCAGCGATTTCACGCTACGGCATTTCTGGCAATGCCTGTCCAGACCGACGCACACGATAATGGCTGAAGCAAAAGACAATCCGGCGGTGAGCGTATCCGGCACATTATGGGGCGGCAATCTGACGATGCTGACGCACCTGGCAGGCACGCCTTACATGCCGCAGATCGACGGCGGGATTCTGTTTGTCGAAGACATCAATGAACATCCCTATCGCGTCGAGCGGATGCTGTTGCAACTGTTGCATGCCGGGGTGCTGGCGCGGCAAAAGGCGGTGCTGCTCGGCGATTTTTCCAGCTACCGATTGAGCGATTACGATAACGGCTACGACTTCAGCGCAATGCTGGCGTATCTGAGAGCGCGGCTGCCGGTACCGATATTGACCGGCCTGCCGTTCGGCCACATGCGCGACAAGGTGACGCTGGCGGTGGGTTGTCAGGCGGAACTGGCGTCGGACGCAAATGCGTTTCAGTTGTGCATGACGGGTTATCCATCGCTGGCTAGCTGATCATGAATGTAGTCTTCAGCGACAGACTTTGACCGGTCGATAACCGCGCCAGTCCCGGCTGTCCCGGCATATGAAACGCATCGATCGGATGCGTGATCGGTTCCAGGCAAAAATAATCGAGGCCGGGCGGCCGGTACATCAGGCTGTAGCCGTTGCAATCGGCCATCGACATCCTGATCGATAATCCGCGATCCGGATATTCAATGACGGATTTGCCGTCCCAGCCGCTGAAGCAGTTGTCGATCAGCGGCCCTTCCAGCGGCGCGAATTGATTGTAATCCCACGTTGGGGGCAAGCTGTGGGTATGCGTTATCGGAATCGGGTCGGGCCCGGACAGCCAGACGCCGGATGCTTTCGCGCGCAGCCTGGTGACGCCGTTTCGCATGAAATACGGATGCAGGCCAAGCCCGTAAGGCAGCGATTCCTCGCCCAGATGCGTCACGCTCAAATCAATCGCCAGCCCATCAGGCAGCAGCGTGAAGCGTTGCGTGCCGATGTAGACATAGGGATTGCCATCGAATTCATGCGATTCCAATGACAGCACGACGCTGTCTTCCGCATGTTCAACCACAACCCACGACTGCAGCCAGCCGTCGCCATGGATCGGGTAAGGTTCGCCGGTCCGGTTCGGGTTGATCGGGTGAAAAACGCCGTTATGTTCAAAGCCGCCTTGCGTAATGCGATTGGACCATGGAATGAGCGGAAAACAGGCGAATGTATAGCGATCTTCCGATTGGCCATCCCACGGGCGGAACAGGGGCGTCCAGCCGTGTTCCGTTCGCCAGTCCCAGACGGCGATGCCGCCGCCCAGTTGCGGCACCAGTTGCAGGCGCTGTCTGTCGCTTTCCAGCGTTACGGTTTCGGTTGTCATGCAAGCTTGTTCATCAATACGGTAGTGCAGCGGCCAGCCCCGCCATCAGCCGTTGAAAACGTCGGCGGCGACACCGGCAATCGGCATCTCGACCGCAAACAGGCCGCCGGCCAACGGTTCCCGTTCAAGTTGCTGTGGCGTCAATCCGTCGGCGGCGGAGGTAATGTACAAGGTGCGCAGATCGGGGCCGCCGAATGCGCAACTGGTGACCTGGCTGCACGGCAAGGAAATGGTTTGCAGCACGCTGCCGCCGGCGTCGTGCCGCGTCAGCTTGCTTGCACCCCAGTGCGCGATCCACAAGCCGCCCTCCGCATCGGTCGTCATGCCGTCGGGCGAGCCGTCTTCGCCGGCGAACTGAAGAAACAGCCGCTTGTTGCCGATGTCGCCGTTCTCCAGGTCGTAATCAAACGCATAGACGCAGCCATTGACGCTATCGTTGTGATACATGATTTTCTGATCGGACGACCATGCGGGACCGTTGGTAACCGGGTAGCCGGAATCCATCTTTGCACAGCGCAGATCGGAGGACAGCCGGTACAGCGAGCCGGTTGCCTGCTTGCCGCTGAAATCCATCGTGCCGGCCCAGAAGCGTCCGCGCCGATCGCACTTGCCGTCGTTGAAACGATTGCCCGGCAAATCGGCTTCAGGCGCCGCCAGTGGCGTCAGCGCCCCCGTTTCAGGATCGAAAAATGCGAAGCCGTGGCGCAACGTGACGATCAATCCCGCATGATCGGCGCGCTCGGCCACCGCGCTGATTTCCTGGTCGAATTGCCAGCTTCGTTGCTGCTGTTGCTGGTCAGGCGCATAGCGGTGCAGCCGATGATTCAGGATATCGACCCAGTACAACGCCTGTTGCCTTGCCGACCAGAGCGGTCCTTCGCCTAACGCGGCGCCTGCGTTCCAGACGCATTGAGGTGTATTCATCAATGTTGCCTCTTCAATGCGACTCGCGTGGAACATTTGCACCGCTGCCGCCGACCAGAAAATCCAGGTCGGCGCCGAGATGCGCTTGCTGCACATGATTGACATATAACCTTGCGTAGCCGCGCGCGGGCGGTTCAGGCGCTACCCACTGCGCTTTGCGGCGCCGCAATTCATCATCGGCCACATCCAGATGCAAGCGCCGCTCTTTCACATCCAGTTCGATCATGTCGCCGTCCTGCACCAGCGCCAGCGGTCCGCCGATCGATGCTTCGGGCGAGGTATGCAACACGACCGTGCCGTAAGCGGTACCGCTCATGCGGGCGTCGGAAATGCGCACCATGTCGGTGACGCCTTTCAGCAGCACCTTGCGCGGCAGCGGCATGTTGCCGACTTCGGCCATGCCCGGATAACCGCACGGGCCGCAATTCTTCAGCACCATCACGCAATGCTCGTCAATGTCCAGATCATCATCATCGATCCTGCCGTGAAAATCCTCGATGTTTTCAAAGACGACGGCCCGGCCGCGGTGCCGCAGCAAATGCGGCGATGCCGCCGACGGCTTGATGACGGCGCCGTCCGGTGCCAGATTGCCTTTCAGTACCGCGATGCCGGCATGCTCCTTGAACGGTTCTTCCGTGGTTTTGATCACGTCGCGGTTGTAGCAGGGCGCTTCCCGGATGTTTTCGCCGAGCGTTTTGCCATTGACGGTCAGCGCATCGAGATGCAGCAACGGCGCGATCTCGCGCATCACGGCAGGCAGGCCGCCGGCATAATAAAAATCCTCCATCAGATACTGCCCCGACGGCTGCAGATTGACCAGGCAGGGCAGATGGCTGCCGAGACGATCCCAATCCTCCAGCGACAGTTCGACTCCCATGCGGCCGGCCATTGCCAGCAAATGAATCACCGCGTTGGTGGAACCGCCGATCGCCGCATTGACGCGAATCGCATTCTCGAACGCCGCGCGCGTCATGATTTTTGCCATTCCCAGATCTTCTTCCACCATTTGCACGATGCGCCGCCCGGTCAGTTGCGCGAGCCGGTTGCGGCGCGTGTCGGAGGCAGGTATCGCCGCATTTTCAGGCAGCGACATGCCCATCGCCTCGACCATGCCGGCCATCGTCGAGGCAGTGCCCATCGTCATGCAATGGCCCCTGGAGCGGTTCATGCACGACTCGGCATCGGTAAATTCTTGCTGGCTCATCTGCCCGGCGCGCACCATTTCCGACATCATCCAGACGCCGGTGCCGGAACCGATATCCTTGCCGCGAAATTTGCCGTTGAGCATCGGACCGCCGGATAAACCGATGGTCGGCAGACCGCAACTGGCCGCGCCCATCATCAGCGCCGGCGTGGTCTTGTCGCAGCCCATCAGCAGCACCACGCCGTCGATCGGATTGCCGCGGATCGATTCTTCGACATCCATGCTGGCCAGGTTGCGAAACAGCATCGCGGTTGGCCTTAATTGGGTTTCGCCGAGCGACATCACGGGAAACTCAAGCGGCAAGCCGCCGGCTTCCAGCACGCCACGCTTGACGAATTCGGCCAGTTCGCGGAAATGGCTGTTGCAAGGCGTCAGTTCGGACCAGGTGTTGCAGATGCCGATGACCGGGCGCCCGTCGAACGAATCATCCGGATAGCCGTCCTTCTTTGTCCAGCTACGATGGACGAAGCCATCGCGGTCTTGTTTGCCGAACCACGCCTGGCTGCGACGTTTCGGGTTTTTTGGTGTCATAAGCTGTTCAGGGCAAATTCCAGTGAGCGATCGATGTTGCTGCTTGCTGATTTATTGAGTGGCCGCACCATCGAAAGTTCAGGAGAAAAGCATGGCATCAGACAATGGAGTGACAAAATACGGCAGTTTGCAAGATAAGCGCGTCTTTATCACCGGCGGCGGCTCCGGCATCGGCGAAGGTCTCGTCAGCGCCTTCGCGGAGCAGGGCGCGAAAGTGGCGTTTGTCGATATCGCGGTGGAGCCAAGCCTGGCGCTGTGCGAACGCCTGGCTGCGCAAGGGTTTATCAAGCCGGTGTTCCGGCGCTGCGACATCCGCGATATTCCCGCGCTGCAAACCATCATGCAAGAACTGGCGGAACAGTCGGGCGATTTCGATGTGCTGGTCAATAATGCCGGCAACGACGATCGCCATAAACCGGAGGACGTGACGCCGGCCTATTGGGACGATCGCATTGCGATCAATCAGCGCCCGATGTTTTTCACCTGCCAGTCGGTGCTTGGCGGCATGAAAAAAAACGGCGGCGGTTCGATCATCAACATCGGTTCCACCAGTTGGCATATGGCCGGCGGCGGCTATCCGGTTTATACGACGGCCAAGGCGGCGGTCAGCGGCCTGACGCGGGGCTTGGCGAGAGACCTGGGGCCTTACAACATTCGCGTCAATACCGTCACGCCCGGCTGGGTGATGACCGAGCGCCAGATCGCGTTATGGGTCGATGAAGACGCTGAAAAATTAATTGACAGCAGCCAATGCCTGAAGGGCCGCGTGTTGCCCTGGCATATTGCGAGAATGGTGTTGTTCCTGGCTTCCGACGAGAGTTCGATGTGCACCGCGCAGGAATTCATTGTCGATGGCGGCTGGGTTTGAACTATTACGCACTATCAGGAAAGTTTGGTTTTTATTTACAGCAATGGAATAGCCGGGAACAGCCGCTGGTTGATGCGCTCTAACCGGATTAAGCTTATTAATTGCTGCCATGCCCGTTCATCATGAAAAAATGGACATAATTGAGCTCCCTTACTAGCGTATCAATCATGACAAAAACACCGGGCCCGCCATTATTGGGAATCGACTGGGGCACCAGCAACCGCCGTGCCTATCTGCTGGATTCGGAAGGCAACCTGATTCGCCGGCATGACGACGAATGCGGGATTCTGGCAGTGGCGGGAAATTTCGAAAAATCGCTGGCGGATTTGCTGGCGCGGCTGGAACTCGACCACGCCGACGTGGTGATGTCCGGCATGGTCGGCAGCCGCAATGGATGGCGGGAAGCGCCTTACCTGCCGGTCGATCGACCGATCCTGCAATTGCCGGAAGTAATGGTTGAAATCGAACCATCGCTTGCGAACGTGCGATGCCGCATCGTGCCCGGTTATCGGTATGACGACGTGCACGGTACGCCCGACGTGATGCGCGGCGAAGAAACGCAAATACTCGGTGCGCTCGCGCTCAGCGCATCGAGCGGCTGGTTCCTGCTGCCGGGCACGCACAGCAAATGGGCGCGCATCGAACATGGAACGATCACCGAATTCGCGACGTTCATGACAGGCGAGTTGTATGCACTGCTGTCCCATCACGGTACGCTTGCCACGCTGATGCAGGAAAAAGAGCCGGTACCCGCCGCATTCGAGGCCGGCATGAAAGCGGCGCAGCAAAGCGGCTTCACGCATGCGGCGTTCAGTTGCCGCGCGCTGGTCGTGACCGACGCAATGCCTGCGGCACATGCTGCGTCGTATCTGTCCGGGCTGCTGATCGGGACCGAGCTGCAGGAAATCAGGTATCGAACGAACGATCAGACCAGCCTGGCGGTACAGCTGATCGGCACACCGGAACTCGCCAGGCATTATGTCGACGCGCTGGAATTTTTCGGCATGACCGCAGTGATGTGGCCGCCCGACGATGTCTATCTTGCGGCGTTGCGCGTGCTGGCTGGCATCAATACATAAATTGGAAAGAGAAAAAATATCATGTTGACGCTCGACGCTTATCCTTGCCCGCTAGTCGCCATTCTGCGCGGCCTCAGGCCATCCGAAGCCCCGCATGTCGGGCAAATGCTGTTCGATGCGGGTTTTCGTTTGCTTGAAGTGCCGCTGAATCGGCCGGATGCGCTGGACGCGATCCGGGCGCTGGTCAAGATCGCGCCGCCCGATGCAGTGATCGGCGGCGGCACCATGCTGAATACGGACGATGTGGATGCCGTGCATGAAGCCGGCGGCAGGCTGATGGTGTCGCCCAATTGCGAACCCGGCGTGATCCGGCATGCCGTCGAAAAAGGGCAGTTGGCGCTGCCCGGCGTGGCCACGCCAACCGAAGCTTTTCGTGCGCTGGACGCAGGCGCTCACGGGTTGAAGCTTTTTCCGGCTGAAATGATCACGCCGGCAGTGGTCAAATCACTGCGTTCCGTATTGCCGGCCACAACCTGGTTGCTGCCGGTTGGCGGTATCAGCCCGCACAACATGGCGCCATACATTGAGGCGGGCGCCAACGGATTTGGAATCGGCAGCCAGCTTTACAAGCCTGGCATCGAGCCAGCCGCGCTGAAGCGTGCCGCCGTGGCATTCATGCTGGCGCGACAAGCCATCTTTCAGCGAGGCTGAATTCCTGTCGATTAACGGGATTCATTGCGCGGCGCATGCGATTGCGCCGTGTTTTGCCTGCTGTCCAATCTCGTTGCTGCAACGCGCAATGGTAAAATATCGGGTTCATCAAATTCACGATCGTAAAGGTTTTTTCAGTGCTTTCCACCGCTAACATCACAATGCAGTTCGGCCCCAAGCCGCTGTTTGAAAATATTTCCGTCAAGTTCGGCGACGGCAACCGTTATGGCCTGATCGGCGCGAACGGCTGCGGTAAATCCACCTTCATGAAAATTCTCGGCGGCGATCTGGAGCCGTCGGGCGGCAATGTCATGCTGGACCAGAACGAGCGTCTGGGCAAGTTGCGCCAGGACCAGTTCGCATTCGAGGAAATGCGGGTGCTCGATGTCGTGATGATGGGCCACACCGAAATGTGGGCGGCGATGGCGGAACGCGACGCGATTTATGCCAATCCCGATGCCACCGACGACGATTACATGAAAGCCGCCGATCTGGAAGCGAAATTCGCCGAATACGATGGCTACACGGCGGAAGCGCGGGCCGGCGAATTGCTGCTCGGCGTCGGCGTTTCGATCGACCAGCATCAGGGACCGATGAGCAACGTCGCGCCGGGCTGGAAATTGCGGGTATTGCTGGCGCAGGCGCTGTTTTCCAATCCGGACATCCTGCTGCTGGACGAGCCGACCAACAACCTCGACATCAACACGATCCGCTGGCTGGAAGACGTGCTCAACCAGCGCAATTCGACGATGATCATTATTTCGCATGATCGCCATTTCCTGAATCAGGTCTGCACCCACATGGCCGACATGGATTACGGCACGCTGAAAGTCTATCCCGGCAATTACGACGATTACATGCTCGCCTCGTCGCAAGCGCGTGCGCAGCAGCTATCGGCCAATGCAAAGGCGAAAGACAAGGTCTTGGAGTTGCAGGATTTCGTGCGGCGTTTTTCAGCCAACAAATCGAAAGCGCGCCAGGCAACGTCGCGCGCCAAGCAGATTGAAAAAATCAAGATGGAAGATGTCAAGCCGTCAAGCCGCGCCAATCCGTTCATCCGTTTCGATGGCGAGAAAAAGCTGCATCGCCTTGCCGTCGATGTGCAGGGCTTGACGAAAACCTATGACCGTCCGATTTTCAGGAACGTCAATTTGATGGTCGAAGCCGGCGAAAAGATCGCGATCATCGGCGCCAACGGCGCCGGCAAGACGACGCTGCTGCGCTGTATCGGCGGCGAGGATCTGTGCGGCTTGCATCCTGACAGCGGCGTCGCGAAATGGGCCGAAAACGCCAATCCCGGTTATATGCCGCAGGATCCGACCGAAGATTTCGCTACCGATAAAACCCTGACCGAATGGATCGATCAGTGGACCAGGGAAGGCGATGACGATCAGGCGGTGCGTTCTATCCTGGGCCGGCTGTTGTTCGGCGGCGACGATGTGAAAAAGCCGGTGAAGGTGCTATCCGGCGGCGAGAAGGGCCGCATGATGTACGGCAAGCTGATGCTGGGCCGCCACAACGTGCTGCTGATGGATGAGCCGACCAACCACATGGATATGGAGTCGATCGAGTCGCTCAACATCGCGCTTGAAAAGTATGCGGGCACGCTGATTTTCGTATCGCACGATCGCGAATTCGTGTCATCGCTGGCGACGCGGATTCTGGAGATCAAGGAAAATGAAATCGTTGATTTTCAGGGCAATTATGAAGATTACCTGACTAGCCAGGGCATCGCATAGCGGTTGAATCATGGTCAATGAAAATGGGTCAAATGAAGGTTTCATTTGACCCATTTTCAACATCGATCCGTTTGGCTTTGCTGCTAGAAATTCGGTCCCGGCGTATTGGTGTGCGGCGGGGGTGTTTCGCCCAGATACAACAGTTGATCCAGCCGGTCGCGCAGGCTGCGCGCCATTTCCGCACCCCTGGCTTTGAATACGGCTTCAAGATACTGCGTTCGCAAAGCGCGGAAATCCTTGATCGAACCGGCACGTTCGACTTTCAATTGCAATGCATAACCGCGCAATCCGATCGTGCTCTTGATGGTTTCGCTGTAAAAATTGTAAATCGCCTGATACTGGGTTTCACCTTCAGGCAGAATGCCATCGGCATCGGACTTCGCTTGCTGCGCAGCCGCCGTATCGGCGGTTGCCGGATCCGGCACCGCAGTTGCAGACGTTGCAGGAGCGATGGCGTGGATGAAATCGTTTTTGAGCAACGCGTTAAGAACCTCATCGGTGAGACCTGCGCCGGAAAATTTCTTGAGCAGACTTTCTCCGGTATGCTTTCCGTCGATTAACAGCAATAAGCCGCGCAGTTTGGCGCTCAAATGATATTTGCGCGTGGCGATCTCTTCGCGGCCCTTGTCGGTTTTGTCAAAAATTAGATTTATCATAGACATCGTTTCCCCCCAGGAAATACTACGCCAGAGCTTCAATAGCCGCAACCCTTAATTATGAATGTCAAACCGGGTTAATATATTCGTTAAATTGCCTTGTGGAATAAGTTCGCAATAACATGCCGGAATCGTACTTTTTGCCTTAAAAACACTGGCCATGGCTTGAAAAAAGGCTTCAAAGTCCAATCTGATTCAAACCTTCCCAACGATATCATCCTGTTGTTTTTATCGCGAAGCCAACCTTCCTCATATTGAATGACCATGCAGATTCAATCGATCAAGACCGTCGAATTCGAGCGCCCGCAAATGAATGGCGGCGGCAGTTGCACCGCTGCCGCATGGGCGCGGGTACCGCTTGCACCATCGCCGGAAGAAAAAACCGCGCTGAAAGAGCGTATCAAGCGCCTGTTGAAAGAACAGCAAGCGGTGCTGGTGGCGCATTATTATGTCGACGCCGATTTGCAGGATCTGGCCGAAGAAACCGGCGGTTGCGTATCGGATTCGCTGGAAATGGCGCGTTTCGGGCGCGATCATCCTGCCAAAACGCTGGTGGTGGCCGGCGTCAGATTCATGGGTGAGACGGCCAAGATATTGAGCCCCGGCAAGCGGGTGCTGATGCCCGATCTCGATGCGACCTGTTCGCTCGACCTCGGCTGTCCGGCCGATGAATTCAGCGCGTTCTGCGATGCGCATCCCGATCGTACGGTCGTCGTGTACGCCAATACCAGCGCGGCGGTCAAGGCGCGTGCCGACTGGATGGTGACGTCTTCGATCGGCCTGCAAATCGTCGCGCATCTGCATGCGCAGGGAAAAAAAATCCTGTGGGCGCCGGACAAGCACCTGGGCGGCTACATCCGGAAAAAAACCGGCGCCGACATGCTGTTGTGGCAGGGCTCCTGCATCGTGCATGACGAGTTCAAGGGAATCGAGCTCGAATTGCTGAAACGCGATCATCCGCGCGCCAAGGTGCTGGTGCATCCCGAGTCGCCGGAGACGGTGGTGGCGCTGGCCGATGTCGTCGGTTCAACGTCGCAGCTGATCGCGGCAACCCAGTCGCTCGATGCGGAGGAATTCATCGTCGCCACCGACAACGGCATCCTGCACAAGATGAAGCTGGCAGCGCCGGGCAAGCGCTTCATCGAAGCGCCGACCGCCGGCAATAGCGCAACCTGCAAAAGCTGCGCGCATTGCCCGTGGATGGCGATGAACGGCTTGCAGAATCTGGCCGATGCGCTGGAATCCGGCCGCAACGAAATTCAGGTCGACCCCGGCATCGGCCGCAAGGCATACGGCTGCATCGACCGCATGCTTGCGTTTGCGGCGCAACAGAAGGCCAACGTGCGTCCTTCCGGCGATCTGGCAAAAGAACAAACATTGTTTTCAGGAGTCGGCCCGGCATGAGCACATTGCGGAATCCATTCGCACCGTTCGATGCGGCGCTTGCGGCAGCGTTCGAAACCAATATCCATGCCGCGCTGCTGGAGGACGTCGGAACCGGCGATGTCACCGGCAGGCTGGTGCCGGAAAACGAATGCATCAAGGCGCATGTAGTGGTGCGCGAAGCGGCGGTTCTGTGCGGCGCGCCCTGGTTCGAAGGCGTGATGAAGCATCTGGATGCACGCATCCGCATCGACTGGCGCTATGCGGAAGGGGCGATGATGGATGCCGATAGCGAGGTTTGCGCGATCGAGGCGCCGGCGCGCGCGTTGCTGACAGCGGAGCGCGGGGCGCTGAATTTTTTGCAGCTGTTGTCCGGCGTGGCAAGTGCGACGCAGCGCTACGTGAAAGCCGTTCAGGGCACCAAAGCGGCGATTCTCGATACCCGCAAGACCTTGCCGGGCCTGCGGCTGGCGCAGAAATACGCGGTCCGCGTCGGCGGCGGCAAGAACCAGCGGCTGGCGTTATACGATGGCATCCTGATCAAGGAAAATCATATCGCCGCGGCCGGCGGTGTCACTGCTGCATTGCAGGCCGCACAAGCGCTGCACGCTGGCGTGACGATCCAGATTGAAGTGGAAACGCTGGAGCAACTGGATGAAGCGCTCGATGCCGGTGCGACTTCCGTATTGCTGGACAATTTCACGCCGGAGGCGATGCAGGAAGCGGTAGCGATCACGGCCGGACGCGCGTTGCTGGAAGCATCCGGCGGCATCAATATGGAAACGGTTCGCGCGATCGCCGAAACCGGTGTCGATCGTATCTCGATCGGCAGCCTGACCAAGGATGTGCGGGCGACCGATTATTCGCTAAGAATCATTGGTTGAATCGTGACGGTAAGCGTCCCGAAAAGGGACTTCCGTTGGTCGTCCCGAAAAGGGACTTCCGTTGGTCGTCCCGAAAAGGGACTTCCGTTGGTCGTAGCGTGCGCTGTGCGCACGATTTCATATACAACGTTCAAATCGTGCGCACAGCGCACGCTACCCGCCAGATCGCAACATCACCGCCGCGCCGGCGACAACACGGTCGGCAACGCCTTCGACAATGTCTCCGGATAATCCAGACTGAAATGCAACCCGCGGCTTTCGCGGCGCGACAATGCGCTGTTGACGATCAGCGATGCGACTTCGACCAGGTTGCGCAATTCCAGCAAGTCGCGCGTGATCCGGAAGTTCGCGTAATACTCGTCGATTTCTTCCTTCAATAATCGAATTCTGTGTTGTGCGCGTTCCAGACGTTTGGTGGTGCGCACGATACTGACGTAATTCCACATGAAACGGCGCAACTCGTCCCAGTTGTGGGCGATAACGATTTCTTCATCGGCGTCGGTCACGCGGCTTTCATCCCATGCCGGCAGCGGTATGGCTTTCTGTTTCGGCTGTTGCTCGATATGCCGTGCCGCGGCCCGGCCGAGCACCAGGCATTCCAGCAGCGAATTGCTGGCGAGGCGATTTGCGCCGTGCAAGCCGGTATAGGCGGTTTCGCCGACGGCATACAGTCCCGGCAGATCGGTGCGGCCGGACATGTCGGTGACGATGCCGCCGCAGGTGTAATGTGCAGCGGGCACGACCGGTATCGGCTGTCGTGTGATATCAATGCCGAACTCCAGGCAGCGCGCGTAAATCGTCGGAAAATGTTCCTTCAAAAATTCCGGCGGCTGATGGCTGATGTCGAGATCGACATAGTCGAGGCCGCGCTTTTTCATTTCAAAGTCGATTGCCCGTGCCACGATATCGCGCGGTGCAAGCTCGGCGCGTTCATCATGCTTCGGCATGAAACGCTTTCCCGCCGCCTTGCCCGCCTCGGCCGGCAATTTGAGCACGCCGCCTTCACCGCGTACCGCTTCGCTGATCAGGAACGATTTTGCATACGGGTGATACAGGCAGGTCGGATGAAACTGGATGAATTCCATGTTCGCGACGCGACAGCCGGCACGCCATGCCATCGCTATGCCGTCGCCGGTGGCGGTGTCGGGATTGGTCGTGTAGAGATACACCTTGCCGGCGCCGCCGGTGGCAAGAACGGTCTGATCGGCTGCCAGCGTCATCACTTTGCCGGTGCCGACATCCTGCACATACAGGCCGAGGCAACGCGGCGAGATATTGGCGGCGCCCAGCTTGCCCGATGTAATGACGTCGATCGCGTAATGGTTTTCGAGCAGCGTGATATTCGGATGGGCGCGGGCTTTTTGTTCCAGCGTCACCTGTACCGCATGGCCGGTTGCATCCGCCGCATGGATGATGCGGCGCTGGCTATGGCCGCCTTCCCGCGTCAGGTGGAAGCCCAGCTCCGCCTGGTCATCGCGCGTGAACGGCACGCCTTGCTCGATCAGCCACTCGATCGCTTCGCGGCCATGCTCGACGATGAAGCGGGTTGCACCCTCGTCGCACAGGCCGGCGCCGGCAACCAGGGTATCTGCAATATGCTCGGTATAGCTGTCGCCCGAATCGAGTACGGCGGCGATGCCGCCTTGCGCCCAGTTGCTGGCGCCGTCGAGCAGCGTGCGTTTGCAAATGACAGCTACCTTGCGTGTTTCGGCAAGATGCAGGGCGACTGACAATCCGGCCAGTCCGCTGCCGATAATGGCGACATCAAATTTCATAGGATAATTATTTTGGAGAGCGTTGCCATGACTATATTCGATTTGGCATCAACTCGCAGAGCAATTTGGCGCAATGCATCCGTGCTAATCTGCTGTCAAAGAAAATAAACGGACAAGGTAACAGCATGAAGAAAATGTTGAAATGGACGGGCTTGGCGTTGATCGCCACGCTGTTAAGTTTGATCGCAGCGCTGGCCTGGTATCGCAGCGCGAGCCAGCCGCAGATCGATGGCAAGGTCAGTCTGGCCGGTGTCAGTGAGCCGATCGATATCGTGCGCGACGCGGAAGGCATTCCGCATATTTATGCGCAATCCACGGACGACGCGTACTTCGCGCTGGGATTCGTGCATGCGCAGGATCGCCTGTGGCAACTGGAACTGAATCGGCGCATTGCCGCCGGCCGGATGGCGGAAATACTCGGACCGAACGCGGTCGATACCGACCGGTTCCTGCGCTCGCTGGGCGTGCGGCGCAACGCCGAAGCGATTCTGGCCAATCTGGCGCCCGATACGCGGGCCGCGCTGGACGCCTATGCAAAAGGGATCAATGCCTATCTGGCGAATCGCACCGGGCCGCTGCCGCCGGAATTCTTGATCACCGGCGCGCCTGCGCCCGCACCGTGGCAGCCGGTCGATTCGATCGGCTGGCAAACCATGATGGCGTGGGATCTGGGCGCCAACTGGTCGCAGGAACTGTTGCGCATGCGTTTGTCGCAGCGCTTGTCGCTGGATCAGATCAATGCATTCCTGCCGCCTTATCCGGGTGATGCGGTGACGCCGACGCAGGATTACACCAGGCTGTATCGCACGCTGGCCGGCACCACGCAGCAACTGGCCGCGGTTGCGAAGATCGCGCCGCCCTCGTATGTCGAGGGCATGGGTTCCAACAACTGGGTGCTGTCGGGCGCGCTGTCCGAAACCGGCAAGCCGCTGCTGGCAAACGATCCGCATCTCGGCCTGTCGGCACCGGCGCTCTGGTATTTCGCGCATATGTCGGCGCCGGGATTGAATGTGATCGGCGCCACGCTGCCGGGCATTCCCGGCGTGGTGCTGGGCCGCAATGACCGGATCGCCTGGGGTTTCACCAATACCGCGCCGGATGTGCAGGACTTGTATATCGAGCGGATCAATCCGGCCAATCCGAAGCAGTATCAGACGCCGGACGGCTGGGCCGATTTCAAGCTGCGCACCGAAACCATCAAGGTGAAAGGGAAGCCGGATGTGTCGATCGACGTGCGTGAAACGCGTCACGGGCCGGTCATCACCGGTGCATTGCCGTTCGCCGACAAGGCGCCGGTCGATGCAAAAAAATACGCGATTGCCTTCGCCTGGACTGCATTGCGGCCGGACGATCTGACGCTGCAAGCCGGCATCAAATTGAACAAGGCGAAGAACTGGCAGGAATTCGTGGAAGCCGCAAAGTATTTCGCTTCGCCGCAGCAAAATATGGTGTACGCGGATACCGATGGCAATATCGGTTTCATCGCTCCGGGCCGGGTGCCGATTCGCAAGCCGGAAAACGATCTGAAAGGCTTGGCGCCGGCGCCAGGCTGGGAGGCGCGTTACGATTGGGCAGGCTTCATCCCGTTCGATGAACTGCCGCGTCGGTACAATCCGGCATCGCAGCGCGTCATCACCGCCAACCAGAAAATAGTCGGCCCCGACTATCCATATTTTCTGACGAGCGAATGGACGCTGCCGTATCGCGCCAACCGGATTGCCGCACTGCTCGATGCAAAGCCGCTGCACAGCATGAACAGTCTTGCGCAAATACAGGGCGACCATGTCTCGCTTGCCGCGCAGGAATTGCTGCCCTTGTTGCGGCAGACCGCGCCGCGTTCCGACCGCGCCAAGGCAGCATTGGCAGCGCTTGCAAAATGGAATGGCGCAATGGATGTGGATCGATCTGAGCCGTTGATCTTCAACGCCTGGATGCGCGAGGCTTCGCGCCAGATCTTTGCCGACGAACTAGGCGATGCGCTGATGAAGGATTACTGGGAACAGCGTAACGTCCACCAGGTGATGGTCGATGTGCTGGGCAACGCGAACGGGCAGGGCGTCTGGTGCCGGAACACGGCCGCCGCCGCCACAGCCAAACCGCAGAATTGCGCCGATGTGCTGTCCGCATCGCTCGATGCCGCGCTCGCCGATCTGGTACGGCGTTATGGCGCCGACGCAGCCAAATGGCGCTGGGGCAAAGCGCATGAGGCGCGTTCCGAACATCGGCCGTTCGGCAAGGTTGCCGCGCTCGCCGGACTGTTCGATATCCGCGTCGAGTCGCCCGGCGACACCTACACGGTCAATGTCGGACGCTACAACCTGCGCGATGAGATCGAACCGTTCACCAGCCGCCATGCGGCCAGCCTGCGCGCGCTTTACGACTTATCGAACCTCGAAAATTCGCGCTTCATCCATTCCACAGGGCAGTCCGGCAATGTGCTGTCGCCGCTGTATCGCAATTACACGCAGCGCTGGGCGGAAGTGGCCTACCTGCCGATGAAAACAGATCGGCAGGCAGTCGAGAAAGACAAATTGGGGACGTTGACGCTCAGTCCTTGACGCCGGGTCAGGTCGAAAGGCCGCTGACCGGCTTGACCTTTGCCGCGGCTTCCTTGGCCCGGTCGCGGGCGGTTTCGATATCGTCGGCGATCGCCAGCGCGACGCCCATGCGGCGGCGTGCAAACGATTCCGGTTTTCCGAATAAGCGGATATCGACGCCCGGCACGCGCAGCGCATCGGCCACGCCGTCGAATGCGATTGCGGCTGCATCAAGCCGGCCGTAGATCACCGCGGACGCGGCGGGGGACAGCAGCGCGGTATCGACCGGCAAGCCGAGAATCGCCTTCGCATGCAATTCGAATTCGCTCTGTCTCTGGCTTGCCATCGTCACCATGCCGGTATCGTGCGGCCGCGGACTGACTTCGGAAAACCATACCATGTCGTTCTTGACGAACAATTCAACGCCGAACACGCCGAGGCCGCCCAGGTTATCGGTGACCTTTTTGGCGATGTCGCGCGCTTTCATCAGCGCGGCGGATGGCATCGGATGCGGCTGCCAGGATTCGACATAATCGCCGTTGACCTGAACATGGCCGATCGGCTCGCAGAAATAGGTGGTGGCTTCGCCATTCCGGTCCAGCGCACGCACGGTCAATTGCGTGATTTCATATTCGAAGTCGATGTATCCTTCGACGATCACGCGTCCGGCATCGACCCGGCTGCCCGCTGCGGCGTATTTCCATGCGGCGTCAACCTGGTCGGCGCCGTCGATTCTGGATTGGCCTTTGCCGGAGGAAGACATCACCGGTTTGATCACGCATGGAAAACCGATTTCGGCGCAGGCCGCTTTCAGTTCGGCCAGGCTGTCGGCGAAACGGTAAGGCGAAGTCGGCAAGCCAAGTTCTTCCGCCGCCAGCCGCCGGATACCTTCGCGATTCATCGTGAGCCACGCCGCCCGCGCAGTGGGAATCACGGTTGCTTTACCGGCTTTTTCCAGATCAACCAGCGTCCGGGTTGCGATCGCTTCGATTTCGGGTACCACCAGATCGGGCTTTTCCTGCTCGATCAGGGCAGCCAGCGCCGCGCCGTCCGTCATGTCGATCACATGGGCGCGATGCGCAACCTGGTGCCCGGGCGCATTCGGATAACGATCGACTGCAATGACTTCGACGCCAAGACGCTGCAGCGAAATAATGACTTCTTTTCCGAGTTCGCCGGAACCGAGCAGCATGACTTTGATAGCGGACGAGGATAACGGGGTACCTAAACGTAATGGATTTTTCATAGGGAATGGATAGGGCTCGTGAGAGATGTTGTGAAAATGAAATGGGCGCATGCAAATCATGCAGCGGCCAATTATTGCATCCCGCTTGAATCGTTTGCGGCCATCCGGCGCTTCAACGTGAAAAATTCTTTGACGCGGGTGTCAGGAAGCCGGTCCAATACGACGCACACGCGAAAAAAAGCCGCCGGATATTTCCGGCGGCTTTCGGAACCGGCATGCCCGAAAGCATGCCTGGCAACGACTATCGGCTATCGCTCGGTAGCGTAAATATCGTTGTCCTTGGTTTCCCTGATGAACAGCATGCCGATCACGAACGTCATCAATGCGATGATGATCGGATACCACAAGCCGTAGTAAATGTCGCCTTTGTAGGCCACCAGGGCAAATGCAGTGGTTGGCAGCAGTCCGCCGAACCAGCCGTTACCGATGTGATAGGGCAGCGACATCGACGTATAGCGGATCCGGGTCGGGAACATTTCCACCAGCATTGCCGCAATCGGGCCGTAGACCATCGTCACGTAAAGCACGAGGATGACCAGCAGCAGCAGCACCATCGGCTTGTTGATCTGAGCCGGATCGGCCTTGGTCGGATAGCCTGCCGCCTTGATCGCATCGCCCAGCTCCTTCTTGAACGCCTTGTCCTTCACGGCGGCTTCCGCCTTGGAAATGTTATGGGAATCGTAACCCTGGATCACCTTGTCGCCGATCTTGACCGATGCGATCGTGCCGGGCGCCGCAGGCTCATTGGTATAGGCTACCGAAGAGTTTGCCAGCAAGGTACGCGCGATATCGCAGGAAGAAGTGAATGTCTTGGTGCCGGTCGGGTTGAACAGGAACTGGCATCTCGCCGGATCGGCAGTCACGACGACCGGGGAGGTCTTGATGGCGGTTTCCAGAGCCGGGTTCGCATAGTGGGTCAATGCATTGAAGATCGGGAAATAGGTAACCGCAGCAAGCAGGCAGCCGCCCAGGATGATCGGTTTGCGGCCGATCTTGTCGGACAGCGTACCGAAGACGATGAAGAACGGGGTGCCGATCACGAGCGATGCGGCGATGAACAGGTTAGCCGTTGCGCCATCGACCTTGAGGGTCTGGGTAAGGAAGAACAATGCGTAGAACTGGCCGGTATACCACACCACCGCCTGGCCTGCGGTCAAGCCGATCAGCGCCAGGATAACGATCTTCAGGTTTTTCCATTGGCCGAACGATTCCGTCAGCGGCGCCTTGGAGGTCTTGCCTTCGGCTTTCATCTTGGCGAACGCGGGCGATTCGTTCATCGACAAACGGATCCATACCGAAACGGCAAGCAGGAAGACGGAAAGCAGGAATGGAATGCGCCAGCCCCAGTCGGCAAAAGCTTCTTCGCCAATTGCGGTTCGCGTCCCCAGAATCACCATCAGCGACAGGAACAAGCCCAGCGTCGCGGTGGTTTGAATCCAGGAGGTGAAAGCGCCGCGCTTGTCGTTGGGCGCATGCTCGGCCACGTAGGTTGCGGCACCGCCGTATTCGCCGCCCAGCGCCAAGCCCTGCAGAATGCGCAACGCGATCAGCAGGATTGGTGCGGCGACGCCGATGGAAGCATAGTTCGGCAGCAAACCGACGATGAAGGTTGACGAGCCCATGATCACGATCGTCACCAGGAACGTGTATTTGCGCCCGATCATGTCGCCCAGGCGGCCGAACACGAGTGCGCCGAACGGCCGCACGATGAAGCCGGCGGCAAATGCCAGCAGTGCGAAAATGAAGGCGGTGTTGGGATCGGTGCCCGCAAAGAACTGTTTGGCAATGATGGCTGCCAACGAACCGTACAGGTAAAAGTCGTACCATTCAAATACGGTGCCGAGCGACGAAGCGAAAATAACCTTTCGCTCTTCCGCCGTCATGCCCCGTGATGCCGTCTGGACTGTGGCCATGCTTGTCTCCTTCTAGTCATTAAAAGAATGTGCAAAAATTCTTGCTCCATTTGATACTGATCTGGAGTGTAGAAGTCAAAGCTTACGGCACGCTTGCGTGAAACTTACAGAAACTTACAGGCCAATAACACTATTGCTGTTCATAAAGCACCTTAAATCCGGGCTTGCCGGACCTTGTCGATCAATGAAAAACATTTGCGAACGACCGTACTAAAATTATGCTATTCTCGAATTTATTGCATGAATATCCATCGCCTGTTCATGCGACATTTAATCCGAATACCAACTCAATTCCACTTAGGAGACTCACATGACTGACGCCGTCATCGTATCGACCGCCCGCACCGCCCTGGCCAAATCGTGGAAGGGCGCTTTCAACATGACTCACGGCGCCACCATGGGCGGCCACGTTCTCAAGGCGGCGATCGAGCGCGCGAAGATCGAATCGGGTGAAGTGGAAGACGTCATCATCGGCTGCGCGACGCCGGAAGGCGCCACCGGCAGCAACATCGCGCGCCAGATTGCCATCCGCGGCGGCTGCCCGGTCACGACCGCCGGCATGACGATCAATCGTTTCTGCTCGTCCGGCCTGCAAACCATCGCGACCGCCGCGCAGCGCATCATCGCCGGCGAAGGCGATATCTATGCGGCGGGCGGCGTCGAATCGATTTCCTGCGTGCAGCAGGAAGCCAACCAGCACATGATCGTCGAGACATGGCTTAAACAGAACAAGCCGGAAATTTACTGGCCGATGCTGCAGACCGCCGAAACGGTCGCCAAGCGCTACGATATCAGGCGCGAGCGTCAGGATGAATACGGCGTGCAAAGCCAGCAACGCGCCGCCGCCGCGCAGGCCGCCGGCAAATTCAATGATGAAATCGTGCCGATGACCACCGTCATGGGCGTGGCCGACAAGGCGACCGGCATGCTGCTGACGCGTGAAGTCACGATTTCGGCCGATGAAGGCATACGCGCCGATACCACGCTGGAAGGCGTGTCGAAAATCCGCTCGGCATTGCCGGGCGGCGTGATTTCGGCCGGCAACGCCAGCCAGTTTTCCGACGGTGCGTCAGTGGCAATCCTGATGAACAGCAAAACCGCCGAAGCGAAGGGATTGAAGCCGCTCGGCATTTTCCGCGGCTTTGCCGTCGCCGGCTGCGAGCCGGACGAAATGGGCATCGGCCCGGTATTCGCGATCCCGAAGCTGCTGAAAAAAGCCGGCCTGAAAGTGGAAGATATCGGCCTGTGGGAATTGAATGAAGCGTTCGCCGTGCAAGTCCTGTACTGCGCCGACAAGCTGGGCATTCCGATGGATCGCCTGAACGTCAACGGCGGCGCGATTGCGGTCGGCCATCCTTATGGCGTATCCGGCGCGCGCCTGACCGGCCATGCGCTGATCGAAGGCAAGCGCCGCGGCGCGAAATATGTGGTTGTCACGATGTGCATCGGTGGCGGCCAGGGCGCCGCGGGATTGTTTGAAGTGGTTTGAAGCATCACAGCCGGTCAACTGCGTTCGCCTGCTGCAATGTAGCGGACGGACGCAATTTCTCATGCCATGAGTAATGCGCTCGTGCCGCGACATGGCGGCACGACGGAGCCAAAAATGCAATCGAAGATTATTTCCCGCCGCGACCTCGATTTTTTGTTATACGAATGGCTGAACGTCGAAGCGCTGACGCAACGCGAGCGCTTCGCCGATCACTCGCGCGAAACCTTCAATGCGGCGATGGATACCTGCGAACAAATCGCGACCGATCTGTTCGCGCCGCATAACAAGAAGAGCGATCAGAACGAGCCGCACTTCGATGGCGAAACCGTGCATATCATTCCGGAAGTGAAAACCGCGCTGAAAGCCTTTTGCGACGCGGGCCTGATGGCCGCCGGACAGAGTTTTGAAATGGGCGGCATGCAATTGCCGTGCGTGGTGGAGAAGGCTGGATTCGCCTATTTCAAAGGCGCCAACGTCGGCACGTCGTCGTATCCGTTTCTGACGATCGGCAATGCCAACACATTGCTCAAATGCGGCACGCCGCAGCAGATAGAAACCTTCGTCAAGCCGATGCTGGAAGGACGCTTCTTCGGCACCATGTGCCTGTCCGAACCGCAAGCCGGATCGAGCCTGTCGGACATCGTCACGCGCGCAGAACCGCAGGCGGACGGCACCTACCGCCTGACCGGCAACAAGATGTGGATTTCGGCCGGCGAACATGAACTGTCGGAAAACATCGTGCACCTGGTGCTGGCAAAAGTACCTGGCCCTGACGGCAAACCGATACCCGGCGTCAAGGGCATTTCTCTTTTCATCGTGCCGAAAAAACTGGTCAACGCCGACGGTTCGCTGGGCGAGCGCAACGATGTCGTGCTGGCCGGACTGAATCACAAGATGGGTTATCGCGGCACCACCAATTGCCTGCTCAATTTCGGCGAAGGCAAGTTCAAGCCGCAGGGCAAGGCCGGTGCGATCGGCTATCTGGTCGGCGAGGTGCACAAGGGGCTCGCCAACATGTTCCACATGATGAACGAGGCGCGCATCGGCGTCGGCCTGGGTGCGGTGATGCTGGGTTATACCGGCTATCTGCATTCGCTCGATTACGCGCGCAACCGTCCGCAGGGCCGTCATCCGCTCGACAAGGACCCGGCGCAACCGCAATTGCCGATCGTTGCGCATACCGATGTCAAGCGCATGCTGCTGGCGCAAAAAGCATATGTCGAAGGCGGTCTGGCATTGGCGCTGTACTGCGCGAAACTGGTCGATGACGAGCGCACCGCCGAATCGCCGGAAGTGCGCAGCCATGCGGCTTTATTGCTCGATATCCTGACGCCGATCGCCAAGTCATGGCCGTCGCAGTGGTGCCTGGAAGCGAACAACCTGGCGATCCAGATTCACGGCGGCTACGGCTACACGCGCGAATACAACGTCGAGCAGTTCTATCGCGACAATCGCCTGAATCCGATCCACGAAGGCACGCACGGCATTCAGGGCCTGGATTTGCTGGGCCGCAAGGTCTCGATGCAAGACGGCGCGGCGTTCAAGGCGTTCGGCGCCGAAGTGCAAAGGACCATTGCAAAAACAATACCCATGCCGGAGCTGGCAGATTATGCCAAAGCGCTCGGCACCGCGTTGCAGCGTATCGAGACGGTAACGCAAACGCTGTACGGGGCCGGCGACATGAACAAGACGCTTGCCAATGCATCGCTTTACCTGGAAGCGTTCGGCCACACGGTCGTGGCGTGGATCTGGCTCGAGCAGGCGCTGCCGGCAGTCGGAAAATCCGGCCATGATGCGGATTTTTACAAAGGCAAGCTGCAGGCATGCGCGTTTTTTTTCAAATGGGAACTGCCGAAAGTGCATCAGCAACTGGATCTGCTGGAAAAGATCGACACCACGACGCTGGATATGCAGGACGCATGGTTTTAGGCAATCGTTCTGTCACACATGAAACACAATCTTCACATGGAAAAATCATGCTAAGGCACATCGTCATGTGGCAATTGAAGGACTATGCGGAAGGCGCGGATAAGGCTGCCAACGCAGTCAAAATGAAAACGCTGCTCGATGCCTGCGCCGGCATCGTACCGGGCATTCTGAAGTTCGAGACGGCGATTGCGCAGCCCGGACTGGAAGCCACCTACGATGTCGTGCTGTATTCGGAATTTACCTCGAAGGCCGCACTTGATGCTTATCAGGAGCATCCGCAGCATGTCGCGCTCAAGCCGTTCATCGGTGCAATACGGCAGGCACGGCAATGCATGGATTACGACGTTTAGAACGCATGACAGACATCGCGGCGACCTGAAATCAATTCGCAACACACATCAACATCATCCGACAAAGGAGACAACATGCGTACTACCCAACAACTGTTTGACCTCACCGGCAAGACGGCACTGGTAACCGGCGGCTCGCGCGGACTCGGTCTGCAAATCGCGGAAGCGCTGGGTGAGCAGGGCGCCAAAATCGTGCTGTCATCGCGCAAGCAATCCGATCTCGATGAAGCCGTCGCGCACCTGAAAGCGCGCGGCATCGAAGCCAGCGCGATTGCGGCCGACCTGTCGCAGGAATCCGCCGTTGCGCCGCTCGTCGCCGAAGCGATGAAGCGTCTCGGCCATATCGGCATTCTGGTCAACAATGCCGGCGCTACCTGGGGCGCGCCGGCCGAGGACCATCCGGTCGAGGCGTGGGACAAGGTGATGAATCTGAATATCCGCAGCATCTTCATGCTGTCGCAGGCAGTCGGCAAGCAATCGATGATTCCGCGCAAATACGGCCGCATCATCAACGTGGCGTCGATCGCCGGACTTTCGGGCAACAGCCCGAATTCGATGCAGACGATTGCCTACAACACGTCCAAGGGAGCGGTCGTCAACTTTACCCGCACGCTGGCCGGCGAATGGGGCAAGCATGGCATCACGGTCAATGCATTGGCGCCTGGATTCTTCCCGTCCAAAATGACCAAGGGCGTGCTGGAAAATTTCGGCAAGGACAATCTCGCGCAGCGCGCGCCGCTGCAACGCATCGGCGACGACGAAGACCTGAAGGGCGCGGCCCTGCTGTTTGCGTCGGATGCCGGCAAGCACATCACCGGCCAGATCCTGGCAGTCGATGGCGGCGTGTCGGCGGTCCATTAATGTGATGGTAATGGAAACGTCCGAACCGCAACCCTTTCCGAGCGAGATTCCATTCCTGCATGACATGGGCGTGGAGTTTCTCGGCATGGCGAACGGCGAGGCGGCGGTTGCGCTCAATCTGCTTCCCCGCCACATGAATAGCTGGCATGTCACGCACGGCGGCGTCACGATGACGCTGCTGGATGTGGTGATGTCGATGGCCGGACGCTCGCTCGATCCGGATGCGCGCGGCGGCGTCACGGTCGAAATGAAAACCAGCTTCATGCAACCCGCCGGCAAACCGGGCGCCCGGATTATCGCCAAGGGAAAAGCTGTTCATCGTTCGACAACCATGTGCTTTTGCGACGGCGAACTGTGGGATGGCGACAAACTGGTCGCCAAGGCAATGGGCACCTTCAAGTATCTGAAGCGGCTGGACGTTGCCAAAAAAATGGAACACCCCGAACACGATCGACCTTGACGAACTTCTACCCTCCAGAACGGAATCCTTATGACCACTTATCAGCAACTTGTACTCGCATCGCGTCCGCAGGGCGAAGTCGTGCCCGCCAACTTCAGAATGGAAAGCGTGCCGGTTCCGGCCCTGAAAGACGGCGAAGTACTGGTGCGCAATCATTATCTTTCGCTTGATCCATACATGCGCATGCGGATGGAAGATGTGAAAAGCTATGCAGCGCCGCAAGCAATCGGCGAAGTGATGATCGGCGGCACGGTCGGCGAAATCGTCGAATCGAAAAACCCGAAATTTGCAGTCGGCGACAAGGTCGTCGGCATGTTCGGCTGGGCCGAAATGGGTGTGTCGGACGGCATGCTGCTGCGCAAGGTCGATACCACGCATATTCCGCTGTCGGCATATCTCGGTTCAGTCGGCATGCCGGGCATGACCGCGTGGTACGGCCTGACGCAGATCATGCAACCGAAAGAAGGAGAAACCATCGTGGTGTCGGCCGCCAGCGGCGCGGTCGGCAGCGTGGTCGGCCAACTGGCGAAACAGCGCGGTTGCCGGGCGGTCGGGATTGCCGGCGGTGCGGAAAAGTGCGCTTATGTCGTCAATGAACTGGGCTTCGATGCCTGCATCGATTATAAGGCAGGCAACCTGGCCGCGGATCTGAAGGCGGCGACACCGAACGGTATCGACGCCGTATTTGAAAACGTCGGCGGCAAGATTTTCGACGAATGCCTGGGGCGCATGAATCCGTTCGGCCGCATTGCCTTGTGCGGCCTGATTTCAGGTTACGACGGCGAACCGATGGCACTCAATAACGTACGCGCATTTCTGACGATGCGGCTGACGATGCGCGGCTTCATCGTGTCCGAACATATCGATTTGTGGCCGCAAGGCTTGAAGGAACTGGGCACGCTGGTCGCGACCGGCAAGCTGAAATTCCGCGAATCGGTGGCGCAAGGTCTGCAATCGGCACCCGAAGCATTCATCGGTTTGCTGAAAGGCAAAAATTTCGGCAAGCAACTGGTGAAACTGGTGTAACGCTTCGACGAATAACGTTCCCTAATCTGGAGTTTTTGTGTCAGACATCATTCTGCATCATTACCCGACTTCACCTTTCGCTGAAAAGGTGCGTGCAATTCTCGGTTTCAAAAAACTGGCATGGAAATCCGTGATGATCCCGGTCATCATGCCCAAGCCGGATATGATTGCGCTGACCGGCGGCTACCGCCGCACGCCGGTGATGCAGATCGGCGCCGACATTTATTGCGACACGGCGCTGATCGCCGATGTGCTGGAACGGATTGCGCCGGCACCGTCGCTGTATCCGGCGCCGTTTGCGGGGATGGCCGGAACATTGTCGCAATGGGCGGATACGACGCTGTTCTGGACCGCCATTGCGTATGCCTTTCAGCCGGCCGGCATCCAGGACATGTTTGCCCATTTGACGCCGGAGCAGATCAAGGCATTCGGCGCCGACCGTGCGGCCATGCGCGCCGGCGCGCCGCGCATGGCCGTCGCTGAAGCAACCGGCAATCTGGCTGAATATCTGCGCCGTCTGGAAGACATGCTGGCCGATGGCAAGCCATTCCTGCTGGGCCGGCAGCCAACCATTGCAGACTTTTCCGTTTATCACCCGCTTTGGTATGTGCACAATGCAAAGGCGGTCGCCGGCATACTCGACGCCGCGCCGAAACTGTCGGCGTGGCTCGGCCGGATGGAGGCAATCGGGCATCACCAGTTCGACAAGATGAGCGCCGAACAAGCTCTTGCCGTTGCAAACGACAGCACGCCGGCAACAACGGACGGTTTCCCTTTCATCGATACGCACGGCGTTGCATTGGGCGATCGGGTGGCAATCATGCCGACCGACTATGCGCTCGATCCGGTGGAAGGTGAGTTGACGTTGGCGACGCAAAATGAATTTGCGATCCGGCGCAGCGATGAACGCGCCGGCACCGTAGCCGTGCATTTTCCGCGGCTTGGCTTTCAGCTCAAAAAAATCTGAATATTTATTACACCATCAGGAGACAGCATGGAAAATTTCAAGGACAAAGTCGCCGTCATCACCGGCGGCGCCAGCGGCTTCGGCCGCGAGTTTGCCGCGATCGGCGCCCGACTCGGCATGAAACTGGTGCTGGCCGATGTGCAGCAGGATGCGCTCGACAAGGCGAAATCCGAATTGGAAGCGCAAGGTGCGCAAGTGCTGGCGATGCGCTGCGATGTACGTCATGCGGCGGAAGTGCAGGCGCTGGCCGATGCGGCGATGGCCGCATTCGGCGCAGTGCATCTGGTATTCAACAACGCCGGCGTCGGTTCCGGCGGCCTGATATGGGAAAACACGCAAGCGGACTGGGAATGGGTGCTGGGCGTCAACCTGTGGGGCGTCATTCACGGTGTGCGCATCTTCACGCCGCTGATGCTGGAATGCGCGAAAAAGGAACCGGGCTACCAAGGTCATATCGTCAATACCGCGTCGATGGCCGGCTTGCTGAATGCGCCGACGATGGGCGTCTACAACGTATCCAAGCATGCGGTGGTGTCGTTGTCGGAATCGCTGTACCAGGATTTGAAGCTGGTCGAAGCGCCGATCGGTGCTTCGGTGCTCTGTCCGTATTTCGTGCCGACCGGCATCAGCCAATCGCATCGCAACCGTCCTGCCGACGTCAAGGACGATAGCGCGCCGACCGCAAGCCAGCGGGCGGCGCAGGCGATGTCGGACAAGGCCGTGACATCGGGCAAAGTGTCGGCGGCGGATGTGGCCGAATCGACGTTCAATGCGATCCGCGACGGCAAGTTCTATATCTACTCGCATCCGGGCGCGCTGGGCAATGTGCAGAAGCGGATGGAAGACATCGTCATGCAGCGCAATCCCGGCGATCCGTATGAAGCGGCGCCGCACATCCGCGAAATGCTGCAGGCAAAACTGAAAGCGGGTTGAGCGGGTATTCCTCGCCGTACGATGCGCAAGGCCGTAAATATGATGCGGAAGGTTTGAAAAAATGACAGCTTCGATCCAGGAAAATCAGTTTGCGGCATTGCCGAACGGCACCCGGCTGCATTACGCCAGCGCCGGTGAAAAAGGGCGTCCGCTGATTCTGTTCGTGCATGGATTTCCGGAATTCTGGTATGAATGGCACGCGCAGCTGGCTGACTTCGGCGGCGATCATTTTGCGGTTGCGCCCGATCTGCGCGGCTTCAATCTCTCCGACATGCCAGCCGATCCGTCTGCCTACAAAGCCAGACACATCGTCGATGACTTGCGGCTGCTGGCTGCGCATCTGGGGTATGAAAAATTCATACTGGTCGCGCATGACTGGGGCGGCGCGATCGCCTGGAATCTGGCGATCGCCATGCCGGATTTGCTGCATAAGCTGATCATCATCAATTCGCCGCATCCGTATCTGTTCATGAAGGCGCTGGCGACCGATCCGAATCAGAAAGCGTCGAGCGAGTACATGAACTGGCTGCGGGCGGAAGGGGCCGAAGCGGCGCTTGCGAAAGACGATTTCGCGCTGATGGAAAATTTGTTTTATGGCATGGGCCAGCCGCCTGCCCCATGGTTTGCCGGCGAGGTGCGTTCCCGGTATCACGCATGCTGGTCGCGCGGATTGACCGGCGGCGTGAATTACTATCGTGCATCGCCGCTGCATCCGCCGACCGAAGATCATCCGGGGCCGCTAAAACTGCAAATGAATCCGGATGACTTCCGCATCAAGGTGCCGACGCGCGTGATTTGGGGCGAACGCGATATGGCGCTGCCGAAAACCCTGCTGAACGGGCTCGATGCATTGATCGACGACCTCAGGATCGAACGGATACCCGAAGGCACGCATTGGGTCATACACGAACAGCCGGAACGCATCAATCGGCTGTTGCGCGAATTCCTGACTTCCGCTTGACGAAAAAGCATTGGATCAGGTTTGCTTGATTATCGACTCGGCAAGGGCAATCAATTTAATCGACACGGATTCGAATCTGACAGTGTTTGGCGCAGGATAAGAAGGTGTAACATATGTTTTTTGCCGCATAATAATATTGATGAAAAACATGTCCTTCAAACCATGCACCGCCCCCGCGCTGGACTTGCGCCATTTCCTCCGAAAAACCGCCGTTCTGTCCGGCCTACTCGCCGCGTTATTCGCCAACCTTGCGGTTGCTGATGAAATAACCGACGCCTCCAAGCTGTTGCGTGGCGGCCGGTATGCCGAAGCGCTTGCGAAAACCGATTCTTTCCTGGCACAGCATCCGCGCGATGCGCAAATGCGGTTTTTGAAAGGCGTGATCCTGACCGAGCAAAACAAGCCGGCGGAAGCCATTGGAATCTTTACCAAACTGACTGGAGATTTTCCGGATTTGCCGGAACCGTACAACAATCTGGCCGTTCTGTATGCCGCCGGCGGCCAGTTCGAGAAAGCCCGCAACGCGCTGGACAAGGCGATTCGAACCAATCCGACCTATGCCACAGCCTACGAAAATCTGGGCGACATTCATGCAAAGCTGGCAAGCCAGGCATACGACAAGGCGCTGCAACTCGACTCCGGCAACTCCGGCGCGAAATCAAAGTTGACGTTGGTGCGCAGCCTGGTTGCAGTTACGGCGGGCGGCAGCAGCCCGAAAGTCGCTGTTGCGCCGCCCGCACCGACACCTGCCAAGCCGGCATCGCCTGCGCCGGTAATGGTCGCTTCCGCAAATTCGAAGCCGGCCCCGCCCCAGGCGGCGCCTGCAAAGCAGAAAGCGGCTGCAACAATGCCTGCCGCGCCGGCTGAAGCGAAACCCGCTGCAATATCGCCTGCCCCGATTACGACTGCGAAAGCGGAGCCGGCCAAGGCCGATCGCAAAGCGGCGCAGAAACCAGCGCCCGCTGGCAATGCCGATCGCGATGCCGTATTAAGTGTTGTCAGCAACTGGGCCAGGGCATGGAGCGCTCGCGATGTGAAAGCTTATCTCGGCTATTACGGCAGCGACTTTGAAACCCCAGGCGGTCTGAGCCGCAAAGCATGGGCGGAAGAACGGCATTCCCGCATTGCAGGAAAAGGCAGCATCAATGTGAAAGTCGAATCGCCGCACGTAACGGTCAACGGCAACACTGCGACAGTAAAATTCCGTCAGATCTATGTGTCGGACCGTTTAACGGCCAATAGCCGCAAGACTCTGTCACTGACCAAAAATGGCGGCAAGTGGCAAATCAGGCAAGAGCGTACGGGTAGCTAATGTCCCGGCTGCGATTTCAAAAACGTCCAACGGCAAGCTGCATCAAATGTGTCTTGCTTGCCGGATTGTTGTGTCTGGCAATTGATAGCACCTGGGCAATATCCTCGACTGCTCAGACGAAAAACCGGCTTGCCGCAAATACGCCTGCCAGACCCGATCCCGATATCCTGCTGATCGAGGTGTACAAGGAACTCGCTGCCAACAATCTGCGTAAGGCGCAATCGAAAGCCGATGCGCTGGTGGACGCGTATCCGAATTTCCAGCTGGGCCACCTGGTTCGCGGCGATCTGCTTTTGATGCATACCAGCCTCGTTACCGCATTCGGCGCGGGCGCGACCGGGGCGCCGGACAAACTCAAGAATTTGCGGGACGAGGCGATGGCTCGGGTCCGGTCGTTGCGTGAACGACCGGACCCGAATCTGGTGCCGCGTGCGGTGCTGCAACTGCGGCAAGATCAAAAATATGCGTTGCTGGTCGATGCCAAACGATCGCGCTTGTATGTCTACCAGAACCGCGGGGGACAGCTGAAATTCGTGGCTGACTATTACATCAGTCAAGGAAAATTGGGCGTCAACAAGGTCAAGGAAGGCGATCAGAAAACGCCTTTGGGCGTCTATTACATTACCGGACGCCTGGCGGGCGCGCGGCTACCCGATTTCTACGGTGCCGGCGCATTGCCGATCAGCTATCCAAATGAATGGGACAAGCTCCATGGCCGCAGCGGGTCCGGCATCTGGCTGCACGGCACGCCGCCGGACAGTTTCAGCCGGCCGCCGCTATCGTCGGATGGATGCGTCGTTCTGACCAATCCCGATCTGCATAAGCTGTCTGCCTCGGTGGATATCGGCAAGACGCCGATCGTGATCAGCGACCATATCGAATTCGTCAGCAAGGCCAGGTGGGAGGCTGATCGCAGTACCGCAACCAGTCTGGTAAATGCATGGCGCCAGGACGTCGAGAGCCTGGATCCGGTCCGATTGATGCAAAACTATTCGGAGCGCTTCAAATCCGAACAGGGAGAAAACCTGCGCGCATGGTTCACAAAACAGCGGCAATCGATGGCCGGCGTGCACAAAATTTCAATCGCATTGCGCGATGTCAGCCTGTTTTTTTATCCGGGCCAGGATGATCTGATGGTCAGCACCTTTACGCAAGATGCGACGATCGGCAAGAGCAAGCACACCATCCGCAAACGACAGTACTGGGCCAAGGAAGGCGTGCAGTGGAAGATCGTTTCCGAAACCGCCTGGTGATGGCGCCCGGCTCATCGCAACCGACAGGCAAAGCATCATGGCACGTGAAGAATTCGCTTTTTCCCATTCGCTGCGGGTACGCTGGGCCGAAGTCGATATGCAGGGTATCGTGTTCAATGGACATTACCTGACCTATTTCGATGTCGCCTTTACCGAATACTGGCGTGCAACCGGCTTGCCTGGCGTGCTGGAACAGGCTGCCGCGGGGCAGGAAATGTTTGCCCGCAAGGCCACCATCGAGTATCAGGGACCGGCAAGGTTCGACGATATGCTCGACATCGGCGTGCGATGCGCCGGATTCGGCCGCTCGTCCATCCGTTTTTTGCTGGAGATTTATCGCGGAGAAGATCGTCTGGTTTCCGGCGAACTGGTCTATGTCTATGCCGACACAGCCGCTCGCAAAGGCATTCCGCTGCCGGACGACTGGCGCGCAACCATCACGCGGTTTGAAAAATATCCGCCTGCGGTCCAGTGAAATTTCATATCATCCTCGGCGATTGGGCCGCCCAAAAAGCCGATGCGCGGGCGATCCGCCACGAAGTCTTCATCGTCGAGCAAAATATTCCGATCGAACTCGAATGGGATGAGATGGATGACGTCAGCCTGCATGCGGTTGTTCATGACGATGAAGGGCGGGTGATCGGCGCCGGCCGCCTGCTGCCCGATGGTCATATCGGCCGCATGGCTGTCAAACAATCGATGCGCGGCGCCGGGATTGGCGGCGCGATCCTGGAAGCGCTGATGCAGCAGGCGAAAATGCGCGGAGACAGAGCGGTATTATTGAATGCGCAAATCCATGCGGAACCATTCTATGGACGCCACGGATTTGTGCGTGAAGGCGAGGAATTCATGGAAGCCGGCATACCGCACATCCAGATGCGGCATGTATTGCGCTGACAACGCATTCCGAACGTATTACCTGATTGCCCGTTCGTTCAGCTCCGCGACGTTATTTGCATGCAACCGCACCACGGTAGATGCGCGCGTGCCGTATTCCGGGGAATCGATGCATACCGACGATAACAGCCGTTCCCACTCCACGCTGACGCCCGTCTTCGGCAAGCGGCAATCCGATGCGCGGGTGGTGTCGCACAACATTTCAAAAAATGCATCTTCCGGAGCGCCCTGGCACAACAGGCTGGCGAATTGGGCTTTGGTCCTGACCACTTTGGGCCAGGGCGAATCGAGCAGGTGATTGGACAAGCCGTAAATGCCCGGTTCCAAAGGCTTGCCGTTGCGGGCATCGCTGCTTTTGCCATTGGAAAACCAGATCAATTGGTTCGAGTCGCCGACCAGCAGATTGAAGCCGTTGAAGTTGCCGGCATCGGCTTCAATTTTGTCGACATACTGTTGCGCTGTCGTTTGTCCGGTCAGGTAGTTGGCGACCAATGCGCCGCGCGACGGCGCGTCAGGTCGTTTTTCAGAAGGCGTGCGAATATTCGTCAGTGCCGCGAAGCGCCCATCGCGCGTTACGCCAAGCCATGTACCGCCGCCTTGCAAATCGCGGCCGGCATAGACCTGCGGATGATCGTCCCACCAGGCAGCCGGGGTCGCGGGGCGATCGTAAAATTCATCCCGATTGGCGGCGGCGATCAGGGGCATTCCGGGGATGACTTGCCAGGCGAAGACGATTAAGCACATGCGGATAAGTCCAGAAAGTGTTCGGTATGGCGTTCGCCATCGATCAATATTGCCAGATTTTGCTGGATGACGGCCTGTTTCAGCGCGTCGTCAAAACCATCCGGCACTGCAAGATAAACTTCCATCCAGGTATGCCGCTCATCTTTTTCTACAGGCCGGCGTTTGAGCGCGGTGGCGACACCGTATCGTTTTGACAAATGCGCCTGCATTGCCGTCACTTGCATTTGCAGCACATTAGCACGGCTGCTGTGAACCCGGTAATAGACGTATATATCCATGCTCACGCGGGATCAGGCAGCGGATAGGGCAGCGGCTTGAATCGCAGCACAGGGCCGCCGGCCGAACCGAGATGAATTGTCCCCGCCTCCATTGCCGAGGTTTTGATCTCGACCAGGCAATCCGTTTGATTCACGGAGCGGATTTCCGCATTGACGATCATGCCGCAAGGCTGCTCCGGATCGGCACTGGAAAAAACTTCCATGCCCGGTTCGGCATTGGCAGCATCAATCGATGCCGGCATCATCCTGCGCTTGAGCTTTCCCAGATACTGGCTGCGGGCGACGATTTCCTGTCCCGGATAACAACCTTTCTTGAAATTGACGCCGCCGATCGCCTCGAAGTTGATCATTTGAGGGACGAACTGTTCTTGCGTAGGCTGTGTAATTCGAGGAATGCCGGCCTCGATATCGGTCAGGCGCCATGCGTGTTCGCCAACCGGCTTCAGCATCATGACCAGTTTTGGCCATGCATTTTGCGCGATGTCGACCGTCGTAATCCATTGATAGCGCGGTACGCCGGAAGCGTCCGCCAGCCGGATCAGCGTGCCGGCATCGGACTCGGCCTTGACGTAGGCAGTCTGCGGCAAATCGGCAAACCATTGCGCCAGCGCGATGGCGGCGGGTTGCCCCGCCAATCCTAGTATCACGTGGCTGTCCGTCACATCGGTCAATCCGGCTTTAGAGCGCAGCACAAACATCTGCAGCCGCTTTTGCACCGCAGGCTGAATTTGGCGCGGCAATTGCAGCAGAACCGCATCGGCCGACTTCCATATCAGCAGGGTGGCCAGCAGCCGTCCTTTGGGAGAGCAGTAGCCCGCCAGCCGTGCTTCCGCAAAGCCCAGATGCTCCACGTCGTTCGTCAGTTGACTGTGCAAAAAATGTGCGGCATCTTCGCCGGTCGCCGAAATCAAACCGAGCTCGATCAGCGGCGCAACGAAACCGGCCGTGCCGATGTCGCATGCAGCATCGGTGTCGAAGCCGGCGATTTCCGGAACGGCGGTCTGCGTGATGCGCGCGCCATGCCGGCTCAAAAACTGCAGCCACGGGTCGGTAAATTCAGTCATAAACTTTGTGTGATTATTAATTCAGCTATTATCATTACGGGTTGATTATAGTGGCGCCGCAAAAACGCGTCGGATTTATATCAGGTATGGCTTCGTTGAAAAAATTTCTTATATTCATTATCGCTGTCCCGATTATTTTTGCCGGAGCGATCGCATTCTGGGCGCGGCAGCCGATTATCGACGCCGCCCAGCCGCCGATTGAATTCACGATCAAATCCGGCAGCGGCGTGCGAGGCGCGACGCGACAAATCGCGAACGCCGGCGTACCGGTGCAACCGATATTGCTGGAAATGCTGGCGCGTGCAACCGGCAAGAGTACCCGGATGAAGGCAGGCAATTACGAATTGAAGCCGGGCACCACGCCGCTCAACCTGATCGATCAACTGGTGCGCGGTGAATTCGCGCAGGAAGCGCTGGCGATTATCGAAGGCTGGACCTTCAAGCAGATGCGACAGGCGATTGCGCAGCACAACGCATTGAAGCATGACACGATCGCGCTGTCAGAGCAGGACTTGCTGGCAAAAATCGCACCCGGCTATAAAAATGCAGAAGGCCTGTTTTTTCCGGACACTTATCTTTTTGCCAAAGGGTCGAGCGATCTTCAGATTTACAAGCAAGCGCATATGCTGCTGATGAAGCGGCTCAACGACGCATGGACCAAGCGCGATCCGTCCTTGCCTTACAAAACGCCGTATGAAGCGCTGATCATGGCATCCATCGTCGAGAAAGAGACAGGGCAAACAGCCGAGCGCGACATGATTGCCGGTGTGTTTGTAAACCGCCTGAAACTGGGCATGCTGCTGCAGACCGACCCGACCGTCATCTACGGCATGGGAGACCGATACCAAGGCAATATCCGCAAGCGCGATCTGCAAGCCGATACGCCTTACAACACGTATATCCGCGTCGGCTTGCCGCCGACGCCAATCGCATTGCCTGGCGCGGAATCGCTGGCTGCGGCGCTCAATCCGGCCAAGACCGACGCGTTGTATTTCGTCTCGCGCGGTGATGGCAGCAGCCATTTTTCAAGCAATCTGAACGATCATAACCAGGCGGTCAATAAATATCAGCGGTGAGAAAAGAGAGGCGGGGCGCCTTCGCGAAAACCTTATCCAACCACACGAACATCAAAAAATGCATCATGACAGCAGGCAAATTCATCACCTTTGAAGGAATCGACGGCGCGGGTAAATCGACGCATATTGCCTACGTCGCCGATTTGCTTCATGGTCGCGGCAACACCGTCATCACGACCCGCGAACCGGGTGGCACGGCGCTCGGTGAAGCACTGCGCAATCTGCTGCTGCACGAAAAAATGCATCTGGAAACAGAAGCCTTGCTGATGTTCGCCGCCCGCCGCGAACATCTGGCGCAAGTGATCGAGCCGGCTTTAGCGCGAGGCGACTGGGTGATTTCGGATCGGTTCACCGATGCCACGTTTGCCTATCAAGGCGGCGGCAGAAAACTGTCTTTGCCGAAACTGGCCGTTTTGGAGCAATGGGTACATCCTGGCTTGCAGCCTGATCTGACGCTGCTGTTCGATGTGCCGCTCGAAGTTGCGCGGGCGCGTCTTGATGCGACGCGCGACCTGGATAAATTCGAGCAGGAAAAAACCGATTTTTTCGCGGCGACACGAGCGGAATACTTACGCCGTGCGGCCGAATTCCCTGAACGGTTTCGCGTAATTGATTCTACCCAGCCAATAACGGAAGTTCATAAAACACTTGATGAAATTGTTTCAAGTATATGAATATAAATAATATTTTCAATATTAAATAATTTGCTTTAAAAGTATCAATTAAAGCTTTGAATATTAATGACTAATTCTATTTTTCCTTGGCAAAACAGTTCATGGCAGCAATTACAGCAATTGCGCGCTCGCTTGCCTCATGCAATTTTGTTCCATGGGCTGGAGGGAATCGGGAAAACCGTATTTGCCGAACGCTTCGCGCAGTCGCTGTTATGTGAAACTCCCCTTGCCGATGGGGGCCTATGCGGTCAATGCGCATCCTGCGGCTGGTTTGTGCAATACAACCACCCGGATTATCGTCGTGTGCGTCCGGAGGTATTGGACGACGAGAGTGGCGATGCGGATGACGGCAGCGAGGCCATCGACGCAAGGAAAACCGCCAAGTCCGCCAAGGCGCCTTCCAAGGAAATCAAGATCGACCAGATCCGGGCGTTGGCTGATTTCATGAATATCTCGACGCACCGGCAAGGCAAGCGCGTCATTACGCTGTATCCAGCGGAAGCATTGAATACCGCATCCGCGAATTCGCTGCTCAAGATGCTGGAGGAACCGCCGCCTGACACTGTATTCCTGTTGATTACCAATAGCCTGGATCGCTTGCTGCCGACGATTTTGTCGCGTTGCCGCAAATTTGCAATGACGATGCCGTCCCATGACGAAGCCCTGGCCTGGTTGAAAGACCAGGGCGTCAAGGATGCCGATATCTGGCTCGCTGAACAAGGCGGCGCGCCGCTTGCAGCGCAAGCATTGGCGCAAGCCGATTCGCGCGAAGTGATGGATGAGTTTTTGGGCCACTTAGCCAGGCCCGGTGTCGATGGCGCGCTGAAAACCGCAGAACGGCTGCAGAAAACGCCTGTAGTGGAATTGGTCGCGTGGCTCCAACGCTGGTTGCACGATCTGTTTTCTGTCAAATTTTCCGGCAGAATCCGGTATTATCCAAGATACCGAAAGGAGCTTGCTTTGCTGGCAGCGCAGGTTGAAACAGGCGCATTGCTGAGCGCGCTGAAAGCCGCCGTCGAACGTCGTGCGATTGCCGAGCATCCGTTGGCGCCGAAGCTGTTCATCGAAGATATGTTGCTGGATTATTCATCACTTTTTTCTTAAAGGACTGCCATGGCAGAAACCCCGGTAGCTGCAACTGGCGCATCGATTGCCCGTCCGTCCGTCCTTTCGCTTGGCATCAAGGAAAAGGCGGCACTGTACGCAGCCTACATGCCGTTTTTGACGAACGGCGGCATTTTTGTCCCTACCAATAAGGTGTACAAGATCGCCGACGAGATTTACCTGATTCTGAGCTTGATGGAAGACAGCAGCAAATATCCGATTGCCGGCAAGGTTGCCTGGGTTACTCCCGCCGGCGCCAACAACAACAAGGCGCAAGGAATCGGTGTGCATTTTCCAGGCGATGAGAGCGGCCAGCGCGTCAAGCAGCGGATTGAAGAAATACTGGGCGCGGCGCTTGGTTCATCGCGCGCAACGCATACGTTGTAAGCGTTCCGCTTTTCGCACCGCTTATTTCATTCATTACATGCCGTATTCTCACCGACTTGCCCGGTTCGACGACTTACCGGCCATCGTCGCCATCTACAACAGCACGGTTGCATCCCGCGCAGTCACTGCCGATACCGAACCCGTTTCGGTCGAATCGCGCCATTCATGGTTCGCCGAGCATGTGCCCGACAAGCGTCCGCTATGGGTAGCGGAAGAAAAGCGCGACGCATCATCCGATGCTTTGCCTGACATCATCGGCTGGTTGTCATTTTCAAATTTTTACGGACGCCCCGCTTATTCCGGCACTGCAGAGATATCGATTTACCTGCATGAAGACGCGCGCGGCAAAGGTCTCGGACATTACTTCCTGGCGCAGGCAATCGGTCACGCGCCGAAAATCGCGGTCCACACATTGCTTGGTTTTATTTTCGGCCACAATTTGCCAAGCCTGAAATTATTCGAAACCTTCGGCTTTGAACGCTGGGCCACCATGCCGAAAGTGGCCACGCTGGACGGGATCGAGCGCGATTTGATCATTGTCGGCAAGCGCATAGCCTGATTCCATGCCTGGAAGCCGCCTGTCGCGGGCCGCCTTCAACCATCAAAAATCGCTCGACGGCGTACAATGCATCTCATGTACATCGATTCTCATTGCCACATCAATTTCCCCGAACTGGCCGCTAGATTGCCGGAGATTTTCGGCAAGATGGCCGATAACCAGGTCAGTCATGCGCTATGCGTATCGGTCGATTTGCCGGATTTTCCGCAAATTCTTGAGATGGCGGAAAAATATCCGCATGTCTATGCATCTGTAGGCGTCCATCCCGATTACGAAGGGACGCCGGAGCCGGCCGTCGAAGAGTTGGTACGGCTATCGGATCATCCGAAAATCATCGCAATCGGCGAAACCGGACTGGATTATTTTCGATTGCAGGGCGATCTGGAATGGCAGCGCGAACGTTTTCGCACGCATATCCGCGCATCCCGCATGACCGGCAAGCCATTGATCATCCACACCCGTGCGGCATCCGAAGATACGATCCGGATCATGCGTGAAGAAGGCGCCGGAACGGATGCCGGCGGAGCGGGCGGCGTGATGCATTGCTTCACCGAGTCGCTGGAAGTTGCGCGGGCGGCGATCGCAATGGGTTTCTACATTTCTTTTTCCGGGATCGTGACGTTCAAGAGCGCCAAAGATTTGCAGGCGGTTGCGCTCGCGGTGCCGCTCGAGCGCATGCTGATTGAAACCGATTCACCGTATCTTGCGCCAGTGCCGCATCGGGGCAAAATGAATGAGCCGGGTTTTGTCAAACATGTTGGAGAATTTCTGGCGAAGCTGAAAGGCATTCCTGCAGATCAGATTGCGCTGCAGACGACAGATAATTTTTTCAAATTATTCAACATAGTACGCTGATATTATCATGTTAAACATTAAGAAAAATATAAGGTCAAGCCTGACCTTTTTCACGTTTCGCAGAAATTTCATGAGCATGCTGGCCGCCATGGCGATGACAGCTTTAATGCCGTCGATGGCATATGCCGGAGCGTATGAAGATTTTTTCAAATCGGTCAAACTGGATGATGCCGTCGAGATCAAATCATTGCTGCAACGCGGCCTTGATCCCAATCTGATCGAACCGGAGCGCGGCGATACGGGCCTGATTCTGGCGTTGCGCGAAGGCTCAATGCAGGTTTTCAATGCGCTGCTTCGTGCTCGCGGCATCAATCCGGAAGCCACGGCGCGTAATGGCGATACGGCACTGATGATTGCCGCCTACAAAGGCAATAAACCGGCGGTCGAGGCGCTACTGGCGAAAGGGGTCGAAGTGAATCGGCCGGGCTGGACCGCCTTGCATTACGCGGCAACGGCCGGCAACAATGAAATTGTGCAGCTGCTGCTGGATAAGTCGGCCTACATCGATGCCGAATCCCCCAACAAGACCACGCCGATCATGATGGCTGCGCGAGGCGGACATATCTTTACAGTCAAGCTATTGCTGGATGAAGGAGCCGATGCGACGCTGAAGAACGATATCGGCATGACAGCAATCGACTTTGCCAGACAGGCCGAGCATCAGGATATTGTGGACGGTTTGACGTACCGGCTGAAAAAGGCCGGAAAGCTTTAATCGCTTTTACCCCCCGATACGTTCGCCCCATGCACCGAAATGCCGTACCAGGACATGGTTCATGAAATGAATTTTCAGATCGGCGATTTCCTTCGCTACGTCGGGCGAAAATCCTTTTCGGCTTCCCCTGTGATCCAGCATCAGCGCATCCAGATATTTTTCGCAATAGAGCGGTTTTGACCATAATTCCGCCAGCTTGTTTGTAATGCGCGGGAATCGTTGCACAAGCCCTCCGGGCTGGATTTCCTTCGGAAGCCGATCAAGCCATTGCCACGCCTGTTCCGTTAACTCGGAGTTGTTCGGACCAATGGCTTCGCGCAAAAGCACCCAGTTTTTTACGGACGAGGATGGCGCAAGAGCAGGATTGCCATCAAGCGCAGCTTTGGCTTCTTCCAATGAAACCTTCTCGAAAGGAATGGGATCCATATTGTCTCCAACTAGAAAATTCTGGTATCTATAGAGCGGTTTCCGTATGCGTGTATGGCCGCTGCCGGCTGCTTTGGGGCGCATTGCAGCATTTCGTCTGCCATCAAATGAGCAGTATGAACATGCGACGAATAGCGCCATGTAAAAGCGTTTTCCGAATAGCATCTTTGCGTATTCGCAACTTCACTTGCATTATATCTGCTTAAAATTAAACATTTAACGGCTAGCGATAGCAACAGATCAAAGCCTTTTAAATGATTTTAATTTGTAGTTGAAGCTGATGCCTGTTTGTCAGGTTCTGCCTGGATGGAATGCAATGATTGATGCGAAGGGCAAAGGCCATTTGTTGCGCTCGGGTAGGCAATATGCATTCCTGCGGGACAGCATGATGTTTATCAGCCTATGGCCTGTGCTGTGCATTATTGCAATCGCTTTTCTTTGGCATCTGACGTCGGAAAAAATAGAGGCGGATAAAGCCGCGCTCAACGCAACTGCGCTAAAAGACGCCGCTTCGATTGCGCAAAATTATGAGCATCATTTATCCGGCGCCATTGAACAAGTCGATCAGATTACCCGATATATTCAATATGAGCTGCGTGAAGAAAGCGGACGCGTCAAGCTTGAAGAACTGTTGCAAATCGGCTTCTTGCCGACGTCTTTGTTTAACTTTGTCGCTGTCATTGACCGCCATGGAAAGCCGGTTACCAACACCATTTCAATCAGGTCTGTTCTACCGGCCGACAACACCGATTATTTCCTGTTTCATCGGGCGAACAAGTCGCATGATCTTCATATAGGAAAGCCCGAACCCAGCCAGACTTCAGGGATCCCTGTCATTCAATTCACGCGCAGGCTGGATACGCATGACGGTTCGTTCAACGGCGTTGTGCTGGTTTCCGTGGAAATTGCCGCATTGGCGACCATCTCTGGCGCCGCCGGCATGGGCAAGCTCGGATTGCTTGCAATCGTGGGTAAGGATAATGTGCTGCGCATGACGAAAATAGGCGATGGTACCGGTAGTGAAATCATGCCGGTGCTGCGAAAAATTCCTCAGTTCGACGCTTCCGGCGGCACTGTTTTACTTGAAGGCGATCAGTGGTTTACCGATAACAAAACACGGTTTGTCGGATGGAAGGCCCTGACGAATTATCCGTTGATCGTACTGGCCGGACTGGCCGAGGAAGAAGTGCTGGCATCGCATCAGACAGCATGGCGCAATTACAGGCAGGGCGCGATTATAGGCAGTATTTTCTTTCTTCTTTTTGGCTTGACCGGCAGTGCGTTATCGATGCGGCTGGCCTGGAGAAAGCGCCAGACCGATGAGATCAGGGATTCCTACCGATTGGCCACTGAAAGCGGCGAAGAAGGCTTCTTCAGGGTGCGCCCGATCCATGATGCATACGATCGAAATCGCATCGTCGATTTTGTCGTTGAAGACAGCAATGAACACGGCGCCGTTCTTTATCAGCGCACAAGAGCACAGCTGATCGGCTCGAAATTTTCCGATCTGTTGTCGCCCGGCGAATTCGAAGCGATCATGGACGTCTATCGCGAAGCAATGCAATCCGGATTCCACGATGGCGATTTCCCTGTCGGCCCCGATAGCTTGATGCAGGCTGCCTGGATACATCGCAGGCTGGTCCGTTCCGGATCCGGACTGGCCGTGACGATACGCGATATCTCCCATACCAAGGCGCATGAGCGCGCGCTGTCGCAGATGGCCAACGAAGACGCGCTGACCCGCCTTCCCAATCGCTATTGGCTGATGCATTCCCTGCCGGAGATACTGAAGCTGGCGGCGCAAAACAATACAATGCTTGCGCTGCTATTCATGGATCTGAACAAGTTCAAAAGCATCAACGATACATGGGGCCATGCGGTCGGGGATGAATTGCTGCATGCGGTTGCGCTGCGTCTGAAAGCGGCATTGCGTCCTACCGACAATGTCGTGCGCCTTGGCGGAGATGAATTCGTAGTGATCCTCGAACCGATCGTCAGCAGGGAAGATGCGGCGGACGTGGCCGACCGCATCGCCGATATCTTCATCGAACCCTTCAAGCTGTCGCCGGGAAAAAAATCGGTCAAGGCATCGATCGGCATCAGCCTATTTCCTGGCGATGGCGACAATGTCGAGGCGCTGCTGAAAAATGCGGACATGGCGATGTATGCCTGCAAAACCGGCAACAAGGCGCGTTACAAATTCTACGAACCCGAGCTCGATTACAAGCTGCGGGCGAGATACGAGATTGAACAGGCCTTGCTGGAAGCGGTGGAGCAAGACCAGTTCGTGCTTCATTACCAGCCTCGTGTCGATGCCGTCACTTGCGAGTTGCGCAGCATGGAGGCGCTGGTGCGGTGGGCTCATCCGCAGCGCGGACTGCTGGAACCGATGGAATTCATCCTGCTGGCGGAAAGCACGGGAATCATCGTGAAACTCGGCGAGCTGGTCATGGAAAAAGCCTGTGCGCAGATGGCGCGCTGGAAACTGGAGCAGTTGCACCTGGTGCCGGTATCGATCAATGTCTCCGCGCGCCAGTTCAATCAAGGCGATGTGAGGCAGCACTTCGACTCTTCCATTGCACGCCACGATCTCGATCCGGCGCTGGTGGAGCTTGAAATCACCGAATCGTCGATGATGGGAGAGCAGGTCGAAGTCGATGCGCAATTAGCGGCGTTGCGGCAGTCCGGCATCAAACTGCTGATCGACGATTTCGGCACCGGCTATTCATCGCTTTCGCAATTGCAGCGGCTGAATATGGATCTGCTCAAAGTGGACCAGGCATTTACCGCGGAGCTGGACCGGACGGAGGAGGGCGAAATTTTCTTCCGGGCGATTGTGTCGATGGCGCATGCGCTGGGAATGAGGGTGGTGGCGGAGGGCGTCGAGACGCTGAGCCAATTCAAGATGCTGCAGGCGCTTTCGTGCGATGAAATCCAGGGATTTTTTATTTCAAGGCCGGTGCCGGCAAGTGAAATGTCGGCATTGATGCGCAAGCGATCGCTGGCGCCGGCGTTTGCGGATTGAGTGATTTGCGCTGTCTCGACGCAGGCAAACGAAAGGGCCCAAGCTGAAACGACGGCGCCAGGATGAAAATCGGTATCAATCAAGAGGATTCAACATGAACATGCCCCCGAATACTCCAACAAATCCCGGCGACGATGCGGCGCCGGGCACACCCGGCACCGGTGAAGATATCTGCGATGTCTGCAACGGCAGCGGGAAAGCGAAAGACGGCAGCAAATGCCCGAACTGCGGCGGAACCGGCAAAGTGACGGAAGGAATCGGCGGCGGATAGTTCCGTGGCGGATTCCTTCAATGAATATGGGCACGCACCGGTTCGGCGGATGCATTCCGCGCGGCAGGCGCGATGCCGTATTCGTCGTTGCCCATTTCGAGCCGAAGCTCCCTGAAGTAAGTGATCGTTCTCTCCAGCCCTTCGGCGAGGCCGATTTTCGGTTCCCATCCAAGGAAATTCCTGGCCAGTGCGATATCGGGCTTGCGGCGCAATGGGTCGTCGCTTGGCAGCGGCATGAATGCGATCGGCGCATGCGAACCGGTCAATTCGATCACTTTTTCCGCGAGTTCGAGCATCGTGAATTCGACCGGGTTGCCCAGATTGACCGGGCCGCAAAAATCATCGGGGCTTTGCATCAGCCGGTGCAAGCCATCGATCAGGTCGTCCACGTAACAGAACGACCTGGTTTGCCGGCCGTCGCCGAAAATGGTGATCGGCTGGTGGTCGAGCGCCTGCATGATGAAGTTCGACACCACGCGGCCGTCATTGGGGTGCATGCGCGGACCATAGGTATTGAAAATGCGCGCGATCTTGACCGGCATGCCGTGCTGGCGCCGGTAATCCATGAACAGCGTTTCGGCGCAGCGTTTGCCTTCGTCGTAGCAGGAGCGCAGCCCGATCGGATTGACGTGGCCCCAGTAACCCTCGGTCTGCGGATGCACTTCCGGGTCGCCGTACACTTCGCTGGTGGATGCCTGCAGGATTTTCGCCTTCACTCTCTTTGCCAGTCCCAGCATGTTGATCGCGCCGTGCACGCTGGTTTTCGTGGTCTGGACCGGATCGAACTGGTAGTGCACCGGCGAAGCCGGGCAGGCGAGGTTGTAGATTTCATCCACTTCCACATACAGCGGGAACGTGATGTCGTGCCGCAGCAATTCAAAATGCGGATGGCCGAACAGATGCGCGATATTGCGCTTGCTGCCGGTGTAAAAATTATCCGCGCACAGAACGTCGTGCCCCTGATCCACCAGAAATTCGCATAAATGAGAACCGAGAAAACCGGCGCCGCCGGTCACCAGAATGCGCTTGCAATGCAGTTCTTTCATGGATCGGTTCTCCTGTAGTCGGGATGGGCGTCATGGGGAAATCGGGCAGCGCGCGGCGCGGATGAATGCCCATCGCGCCATGTCGATGGCCGTGGCATGGTTTCGGCGACTAGCGCGGTTGCTTCCGCGAGCACCCGCGCTGCGCTCACGTTTTCAGCGCATGGATGGCCGATCGGACAAATCGCGTGCGCGCACGGGCGGCACGCGACATCCGCGTAGAGCAGGCGATGGCGCCGCCGGTCCAGCGGCGCCCAGCGGGCGGGGTCGGCGCCGGAGCAGACGATCACGCTCGGCGTCGCCACGCCCGCCGCGACGTGGGAGATGCCGGTGTCGTTGCAGACCACCAGGCGGGCATGCGCGATCAGCGCGGCCAGCGCACCCAGATCGGTGCGGCCGGTCATGTCGATTGCCGGCGCGCGCATCGATGCCAAGACCGCTTGCGTGATGCCGCGTTCCTGTCCGGAACCGGTTACGACGATGCGCAGTCCCTGCGCCGCAAGACCGTCCGCGACTTGCGCGAAGCGCTGCGGCGGCCAGCGCCGCGACGGCAGGCGCGCGCCAGGATGGATGCATGCATAGCTTGCCGCTGCTGGCAGCGTTTCTTCGACGCTGCGCAGCGCCCGGTAATCGGCGTCATGCAGCGGAAACTCCAGCGCCTCGCCTTGCGTCTTTATGCCGAGAAAATTCATCAACCGCAGCGCGCGCAGCACTTCGTGTTCGCTCTCCGACCATGACGCGAAACAAGGCGGGTCCGGACAATACCGGCCCGGCAGATAAAAACCCGCATTGCGGGTTGCGCCGAGGGCGGTCGTGATCGGATTGGTCAATGCGCCGCTGCCATGCAACTGGATCGCGAGCTCGAATTCCTGTCGTTGCGCCGAGGCAAAAAAATCCGGAATTCTGCCGAGTTCCGGCGTCGTTTCAGGCAAGCCCGGAAAGCCGGGGAACGCCATGTACCGGTCCACATATTTGCTGAAGCGCTCGACGAAACTCGCGGCCCACGGCAATCCGATCAATGTGATCTTCGCATGGGGCGCTGCCGCCCGCAGTGCGCGCAGCGCCGGCACCACGCACAGCAGATCGCCGAGCTGCAACGCGCGAAATACGGCAATGCTGCGCAGCGCTGCGAAATCGAGGCGTTCGACCGGATTGCGGAGCGGATGAATAGCGATCATTGCCTGCCCTGCCCGATCGTGAGCGACGGTTTTTCCAGCAGGAACGAGCCGATCGCCAGCGCATCGAGCGGCGTCGTGCAAAACGATTCAATCGCATCGCGCGGCGTGCAGACGATCGGTTCGCCGCGGGTATTGAACGATGTGTTGACCAGCACCGGCACGCCGGTGCGCCGGCCGAAAGCCTGCAGCAAATCGTAGTACGCCGGGTTTTGCGAGCGATTGATGGTTTGCACGCGCGCGGTGCCGTCCACATGGCGCACCGCCGGAATACGGTCCATCTTGTCGGGCCGCACGTCATATACAAATACCATGAACGGCGACACGTCGCCATCGACGAACCAGTTCGCCGCTTCTTCTTCGAGCACGACCGGCGCGACCGGCCGGAAATCTTCCCGGTCCTTGATCTGGTTCAGATGGCCTTGCATCGCAGGATCGATCGGAGAAGCCAGAATCGAACGGGCGCCGAGCGAGCGCGGTCCGTATTCCATGCGCCCCTGGAACCAGCCGATGACCTTGTTTTGCGCAAGCAGCGCCGCGGTTTCTTCCGCAATGTTTTCGGCGCGCCGATAGGGCAGTTTCGCCTGCCGCAAAAATTCTTCAATCTCGCGATCGCCGTAGGCCGGGCCAAGGAAAACATGATCCATGTTCCAGTAACGACGCTTGTCGGCGCGCTGCTGCGAATCGATCCACAGCGCCGCGCCCAGCGACGTGCCGGAATCACCGGCCGCCGGCTGTACCCATACTTTGGAAAAAGGCCCGTTGTCGCGAATCTTCGCATTCATCACGCAGTTCAGCGCGACGCCGCCCGCCATGCATAGGTTTTTCGAGCCGGTTTCCTGATGCAGCCAGTCCACCATCCGCGCGACGGTTTCTTCCAGCACGACCTGCAGCGAATGAGCGGCATCCATATGCGATTGCTCCAGCGGTGCGCCGCGCCGGCGCGCCGGGCCGAACAGTTCGGTCCAGTCGACGGATGCAACCGTGTAATCGCCCTTGCCGCGATATTGCACCACGTCGCGCAACGCCGATGCAAAAACCGGTTTGCCGAACGAGGCCAGCGCCATGACCTTGTATTCATCGGAAGAGCGCAGAAAGCCGAGATGGTCGGTGATCGCTTCATACAGCAGGCCCAGCGAATGCGGCAGATTGACCTGTTTCAACCGGCGGTACTCGCCATTCTGATACAGGCCGTAGCTGGTGGTGGGATGCTCGCCGCGGCCATCCATTGCAAGCACCGCGCATTCATCGAAAGGCGCGGCGAGAAACGCGCTTGCTTCATGCGCCAGATGATGCTCGACGAAATGCCACCGATAGGGGCCGTCGTGACGGACGCCGCGAAAACGGTTTTGCAGATGATGCGGCGCGCCGCCGGCGAGTTGACGCGGCGCATTGACGATGTAGGCAAGCGATAGCGGATCCCACGGCGACAGCCATGCGGTCGGGGTGCGGGAAGGCTCAAGCGGCAACGGGATTGTCTGCTGTTCGGCGTGGGCGCCAAGCTGCATCTGCGGATCGTAGGAATACGCGACATGGGACACATCGCGCAGATCGATGCCGGCTTCTTTGAGGCAATAATCGATTGCGTGAAACGGCAGTTGCCAGACGGTAAAGGGAACCGGCCTTTTGCCATGCTTGACCCGGGTGAAACGTTCTTCCTCGGCGGCGGCAATCACGACGCCGTCCGAAACGAGGCAGGCCGAGCAGTCGTGAAAAGCAGCGTTGATTCCTAATGTATGCACGCAGTTCTCCTTGTTGTTCGTTGGCTTGGCGGCGCAACCGGCGCGACAACGCCCTAATAAGCAAACGACATACCCACCGCATGCAACATGCAAACAGGGTCGATGGAGGGCGTAAACAGAAACGTGCCGGTAGTTCAATCAAACTGAAATATTTGGTGAGTAAGAAATACAACTTGCGGTAAATGATTCCGGGTTTGCAAGACGGCCTGAAAGCCAGTCAGACCGGCTCGGGCAAGGTTGTTCAATATTGGTTATGCGATTCGTTCCTGATGGAAACGCTTGATCGACAAGGAACAGTTAGTGCTTCTCAGGCAAGCTGCAACTCACAAACTCATTCAAACCGGCATGATGCGGCCCAAAAACAAACGGCATAAGGAAGACAGCGTTCTGGCGGGTCTTTGGCGCGTGGTATCGCCTTATCGCGGCCGTATCGCCGCGGCGGTGGCGTTTCTGATTTTCGCAAAGATAACCACCGTGCTGGTGCCGTTATTGCTTAAGCGCATTATCGATGCGCTGTCGCGTCCCGAACAGGTTGCCGCATTGCCGGTTTACCTGCTGGCCGGCTATGCATTCCTGCGCTTTTCCAGCACGCTTTTCAACGAATTGCGCGACCTGCTTTTTTCGCGCGTCACCCAGCGCACCGTGGCAACTTACGCACTCGATACGTTTTCCCATCTTCACAAGCTGGGCGCGCGTTTCCATGCGCAGCGCCGCATGGGCGGACTGCTGCCCGATATCGACCGAGGCACCAACGGCATCGCATTTCTGCTCGGCGTCGGCTTGTTTACCATCGTTCCCACATTGATCGAAATCGGGCTGGTGCTTGCGATCATGATGGCGCGCTACAGCGATTGGTATGCGGGAATCATTGCGGTGACCTTTGTCGTCTATTCCGGTTTCACGCTGTATTTCACCGCGCTGCGGACCATTTACCAGCGCCGTGTGAACCGGCTCGATTCCAGCGCGAAAAGCCGGCTGGCCGACAGCCTGATCAACTACGATACCGTCAAGTATTTCACCAACGAAGCGGTGGAAGCGCAACGCTTTCAGCAGATCATGGGCAGATGGACCGAAGCCGCCATCGCGAACCAGAAAGCGCTGTTTACGCTGCACGTCGGCCAGAGCGCGATCATTGCGGTCGGCGTCGCGGCGATCATGCTGCTTGCGGGGCAGGCCGTGATGGCGAGCGAAATGACCGTCGGCGATCTGGTGCTCATCAACGCCTATGTGCTGCAGGTTTGCCTGCCGCTGAATGCGCTCGGCTTCGTTTACCGCGAAGCCAAGGATGCATGGGTGAACGCGGAACGGCTGTTCCAGCTATTGCGCGAGCGGCCGGAAATAGACGAATCGCCGACGCTGCCCGCGTTGCAGCCGCAACGCGGCGAAGTCGTGTTCGACAACGTGAGCTTTCATTACGAACCGGCGCGTCCGATATTGACCGGCATCAGTTTCCGGATTCCGCCGGGACGCACGCTTGCCGTGGTGGGCGGCAGCGGTTCCGGCAAATCGACGCTGGCGCGGCTGCTTCTGCGGTTCTACGATCCGTCCGGCGGACGGATTCTGGTCGATGGGCAAGAGATCACCAAGGTCAGTTCGAGCAGCTTGCGGAAGATCATCGGCGTGGTGCCGCAGGACACCGTGCTGTTCAACGACACCATCGGCTACAACATTGCCTACGGCCGGACCGGCGCCAGCCGGGAAGAGGTCGTCGCGGCGGCAAAGGCCGCGCATATCCATGACCTGATCGAGTCGCTGCCGGAAAAATACGAGACCCAGGTCGGCGAGCGCGGCGTCAAGTTGTCCGGCGGCGAAAAGCAGCGGATTGCCGTCGCGCGCGCGATCCTGAAAAATCCGCCGATACTGATATTCGATGAAGCGACGTCGGCGCTGGATTCGCAATCGGAGCATGCAATCCAGCAAGAGCTCGATCGCCTGTCGATCGACAGAACCGCGTTGATCATCGCGCATCGTCTTTCCACCATCGTGGGAGCCGATGAAATCCTGGTGCTGGAGCGCGGGCATATCGTGGAACGCGGAAACCATGCGGAACTGCTGCAGCGGAACGGCGTGTATGCCAACCTGTGGTTTTTACAACAGCGTGCAGAAAAAATCGAACAGATTGCATTGCCGCGCGCATGACTTCTCAATGGCGGAAGCGCTGGAATGGGAATTGCATCTTCGCTAACTCATGCAAAAAATTCGTTCCTGCAATCAACCAATTTCAATTGTTTTTCCCAACCGCATCGCTTATGGAAAAAGTGACTCAATTAGCTGACGTACGAGACCGGATTGTGCGTCGGCATGCTGCTCAACGAGAAAAATCCGGCTGCGTCGTGCAGGCAAGCGAAACCGCCACTGTATTGCGATTGCACTTGGCCGGTAGAGGCGAGGCAATGAAAACAAATGACGATTCGTACACCGCCGCCAAAATGCCTTTGCCGGTTTCGGTGGTGGTACCGACTTGCGGGCGGGCCGATCTGCTGAACCGCTGCCTGGAAGCGCTGGCGGTTCAGGATTTCGATTCGACCGATTATGAAATCATCATTGTCGACGACGGGCCGAGCCGGAGTACCGAGGATATCGTTGCCGAATGGACCGCCCGGATGTCTCGAAAGCGGCTCGATATTTTTTATGTTGCCAACCACGGGCCGCATGGGCCGGCAGCGGCGCGCAACCGCGGCTGGCAAGCGGCGCGCGCGCCGATCATCGCATTTACCGACGACGATACCGTGCCGACCAAAGGCTGGCTCAAAAACGGCGTGGCGGCATTCGGCAACAATGTCGATGCAATCTGGGGACGGATTGAAATGCCGATATCGGCCACGCCCACCGATTACGAGCGTGATGCAAAGCACCTGGAAACCGCCGAGTTCGTCACGGCCAACTGTTTTTGCCGCAAGACGGTACTCGAATCGTTGGGCGGCTTCGATGAGCGCTTCCGGTTTGCATGGCGCGAAGACAGCGACTTTTATTTTCGGCTGCTGGACAGCCGTGTCAACATCGTGCATGTGCCGCAGGCTGTGATCGTGCATCCGGTCAGGCCGGCGCCGTGGGGCGTGAGCATCTCGCAGCAAAAGAAAATCCTGTTCGATGCGCTGCTGTACAAGAAGCATCCGCGTCTGTACCGGCAAAAGATACGCGCGACGCCGCGTTGGGATTATTACCTGATCGCCGCAGCGCTGATCGGCGCATTGATCGGCCTTGCGTCCGGCAATGCCGCGGTGGCGGCCATTGCGGGCGGCGTGTGGGGCGTGATGACCGCGCGGTTTTGCTGGGCGCGCCTTCGCAACACGGCCAGGACCCGGCCGCATGTCGTCGAGATGGTCATCACGTCGGCTGTCATCCCGCCGCTGGCGGTGTTCTGGCGCATGGTCGGCGCAGTCAGGTTTCGCGCACCGCTCATTTGATGACGGCGACCGCGTTCCCCCCATCCGAAAAAATAAAGAAATAAAGCGATCATGCGTCCGTTAAATATTCTGACCTGGCATACCCATGGCAGCTACCTGTATTACCTCACGCAGGCGCCGCATCGTTTTCACGTGCTGTCGAAGCCCGGGCGGCCCGCCGGTTATGGCGGGCGTTGCGGCCATATGCCATGGGGCGACAATGTGATCGACATGCCGGTCGACCAAGCCGCCCGGCACGAATTCGATTGCATCATTTTCCAGGACGACGACCAGTACCTGAAGGACCAGCATGAATTCCTGACACCCGCGCAACGCGGCTTGCCGCGCATTTACCTGGAGCACGACACGCCGCGCGAACATCCTACCGACATGCGTCATCCGGTTGACGATCCAAACGTGCTGCTGGTGCATGTCACGCCCTTCAATCAACTGATGTGGGATAACGGCCGCACGCCGACCCGCGTGATCGAACACGGCGTGATCGTTCCGCAGAACGTTCGCTACAACGGGCAGATCGAGCGCGGTCTGGTGGTGGTCAACAATCTCGCTCGCCGAGGGCGTCGTCTGGGCGGCGATATTTTTGCCGCTGCGCGCGAGCAGGTGCCGCTGGATCTGGTCGGCATGGGCGCGGAAGCACTGGGCGGCATCGGTGAAGTGCAGCATGCGCAGCTACCGGCCTTTGCGGCCGATTACCGGTTTCTGTTCAATCCGATCCGTTACACCAGCATGGGTCTGGCGGTGATCGAGGCAATGATGATCGGCGTGCCGGTGATCGGGCTGGCAACGACTGAAATGGCGACCGCGATCGAAAACGGCAAGTCCGGCTATGTCGATACGAATCTTGCGACGCTGGTGTCGCGCATGCAGGAACTGGTGCGCGATCCGGCACAAGCGCGGCAGCTCGGCGAGAATGCGCGCAAGCGGGCGCTGGAACGGTTCGGCATTCAACGTTTCATCGACGACTGGAATGCGGCGCTGAATGCAATTACCGGCGGCATTGCGTCAAGTCATGGCCGGGCCAGGGAGCCGGTGATAAGGAATATGGAAACGACAAATGAAGCGAGCTGAATAATCGTTGTTATTCATGGGACTTGCGCAATTCCAATGACTGTTCAAGTCACAACTCTTGATTTATCGGCACATAAATCGGCACACAACGGACCTACTCGGAGGGAGTTGACTCAAGCTGTTGAATAGGCGGTTTACGGGCTTGGAGAATCGGATAAATACGGAACGCAGTTCAAGCCGAATAATGAACTTAACGATCAATTTTACTGTCGATGAAAAAAGGTGTGCAATGACCATAATTGCATTGATTAATTCCAATTTTTCCGTTGTAACGCAACCGGTCGTTAACCTAAGCCAAAACGCAGGCCGGAGATCATGATCTCGGTACGCAACGAATCATTCGACCGGATAATGAAAAAACGGTTTAACTATGCGCTGTCCAAGCTCGACTTGTTTTTCGCAAATCCTATTTTGTAAACCGGTTCCATTCGATAACTGCCTGGCACGATAAGTTTCAAATGCAACATTCAGCAGGCCAAAACAAGCGGGATGTGCAAATCCCATCGGGTTCGTCGGTACTTGAAGGCGAGTTGAATATTCCTGCGGGAGCAAACGGCATCGTGCTCTTTGTGCATGGTTCTGGCAGCAGCCGGTTTAGCCCGCGCAATCAGCTGGTGGCGCGCACCATACGCGAAGCGGGTATTGGGACGCTGCTTTTCGACCTTCTGACACCGGAAGAAGAGGCAATAGACGTACGCACTCGCCAGTTGCGTTTCGACATCCGGCTATTGAGCGAACGATTGAAAGATGCGACCAATTGGATCAGGAGCAACGGTGATACGCTGCATTTGGGCGTCGGCTACTTTGGCGCAAGCACCGGTGGCGGTGCGGGTAGCGGCGGCGGACTTGGGCCAGGAGATCAGTGCGGTTGTGTCGCGCGGCGGGCGGCCCGATCTTGCCGCAGAAGCGCTGGCGCACGTCAAGTCGCCGACGCTTCTGATCGTCGGCGGCATGGATGGGCCGGTAATTCAGCTCAACGAGGAAGCGTTCGCACAGTTGCGTTGTGAAAAACAATTGCACATCGTGCCGGGCGCCACGCATCTTTTTGAAGAAACCGGCACTCTCGAAGAAGTGGCGCATCTTGCCACCGAATGGTTTCGGCAATACCTGCGTCTTGTTCAGGGACCTCTGTCGGATTGACACCCGATTTCATTTCGCAACCGGGCGCAAAACCACCAAGGTAACAACGCCATGCTATTTAAAGATCGTATTGAAGCGGGTGATGCGCTGGCGGACCGATTGATGCATTACGCTGGCCGGTCCGACGTATTGGTGCTTGGCTTGCCGCGCGGCGGTGTGCCCGTCGCCTTTGAAGTGGCCAAGGCGCTTGATGCTCCGCTCGATGTTTTTATTGTACGGAAGCTGGGCGTTCCCGGCCATGAAGAGCTTGCAATGGGAGCCATCGCAACGGGCGGCGTGCGCATCGTCAACGAGGAAATCGTCAATCGGCTCCATATTTCCCCTGAAGCGCTTGATGCGGTGACGGCAACGGAAACCAAGGAACTGGCGCGGCGCGAACATGCGTATCGAGGTCAGCGCCCACCGCCGGAGATGCATGGGCGCACCGCGATTCTTGTTGACGACGGGCTGGCAACGGGCTCAACCATGCGGGCCGCTGCCACGGCGTTGCGAAGGCAGCATCCCGGACGTATCGTCGTAGGGGTTCCGGTCGCGGCAGCACAGACATGCGATGAATTCAGGTCGGAAGTGGACGAGATAATTTGCGTCGCGACACCGGAACCGTTCTATGGCGTTGGCCGCTGGTATCAGAATTTTTCGCAAACGACAGATGAAGAGGTTCACCATTTGCTTGCACAAGCAGGATATGAACGACCGGACGCTGCTCGACCAGGCACCGTGTCCCATAAACCATAGACCGGGCGCATTGCCTAACTGAGCCGGCCAATGAAAAATGCGATGAACAGCATGCCAGTCCAAGTTATCCGTGATGCTGCGCACAGAATTGAAGGCGTGGCAACGGATTATGATCCGCTGATGGATTTGGTGGGTGACGCGCGTTTCGTTTTGCTGGGCGAAGCGTCGCATGGAACGCACGATTTCTATGATGCGCGCGCGAAGATCACGAAACGTTTGATCGAAGAAAAGGACTTTAACGCGGTCGCCGTAGAAGCGGACTGGCCGGACGCTTACCGGGTCAATCGTTATATTCGCGGCGCAGGTCCTGACGCCAATGGCCATGATGCGCTCGCTGGTTTCAAGCGTTTTCCCACTTGGATGTGGCGCAATGCGGACGTCCTCGATTTTGTCGAATGGATGCGCGCACGCAACGATGGGCTTGCGGCAGAAACGGCAAAAGCCGGTTTTTACGGCCTCGACCTGTACAGTTTGTATACCTCGATGGACGCGGTTCTGGGCTATCTGCAAAAGACAGACCCCGAAGCAGCCAAGCGGGCGCACTATCGCTATTCGTGCTTCGACCACTTCCGCGAGGATGCGCAAGCCTATGGCTATGCTGCAAGCTTCGATTTGACCGCATCCTGCGAGAAAGAAGTGCTAAGCCAGGTCATCGAATTGCAAAAACATGCCGTTGCCTATGCGAGCCGCGATGGGCAGGTGGAGAGCGACGAGTTTTTCTTCGTAGAGCAAAACGCGCGTCTGGTAAAAAATGCCGAGGAATATTACCGCTCGATGTTTCGCGGCCGCGCTGAATCCTGGAATAAGCGCGATCGCCACATGGCTGAAACGCTTGAAGCGCTCGTGGCGCATCTTGAAAATCAAGGAAAAAAAGCGAAGATCGTGGTGTGGGAACATAACTCGCATCTGGGCGACGCGCGGGCAACCGAACTGGGAGCCGGCGGCGAGCTCAACGTCGGCCAACTTGTGCGTGAACGGTATGACGCAGATGCCGTACTCGTCGGATTCACGACTTATCAGGGCACTGTTACCGCAGCTTCCGATTGGGATACGCCGCCGCAGCAAAAACGCGTACGTCCGGGACTGGAGGGAAGTTATGAAGCGCTCTTCCATGCTGCGGATATCGCACGTTTTTTGCTTGTCCTGCGTAATCAAGGGCCTCTACGACAAGCACTATGCGAGCCGCGTCTCGAACGAGCCATCGGCGTTATTTATCGTCCTGAAACGGAACGATTGAGCCATTATTTCCATGCACGGCTTTCCGAGCAATTCGATGCCGTACTGCATTTTGATGAAACACAAGCTGTAGAGCCGCTTGAACCCGGTACAGCGAAGAGCGCCGATGTGGCGGAAACATTTCCGACCGGTATTTGACATTTGCGGAATCAACAGATCTTCGAGAAATCATTAAACCATATTCAACGAATAAGCCGATTGGTCAAACCCGTTGAAACCATGCTGTTCATTTCAGAATAGCCGGTTTTCAATCTCGAGAAGAGGAAGCCAGATCGAAATGCGCAATCGTTCGTCAAGCGCGATTTTTATGATGTTTATACAAGGAGATTGGCATGCACACGCTTAAAGATGTAATGAGCCGGAATGTACAGGTTATCAGTCCCGATGCGACGATGAAGGAAGCGGCGAAACAAATGCGCGACGGCGATTTTGGCATGATGCCTGTCGGAGAAAACGATCGCATGATCGGCGCAATATCCGATCGCGACATTGCGATTCGCGCGATCGCCGATGGCAAGGACACGAACACCAAAGTTCGCGACATCATGTCGGAAGGCATCGTCTGGGCTTACGAAAATGATTCCGTGGAAGATGCGGCCAGGATCATGAGCGATCATCAGATCCGGCGCTTGCCGATCGTGAATGCCGACAAGCGGTTGGTCGGGATTGTGGCGCTTGGAGATTTTGCCGTCGAAAGCGCCGACATCAGGCCTGCCGGCGAGGCGCTCTCGGAAATCTCGAAACCTGCTTGACAGGCGTTCGCGATGAAGAAGGTTCATGAAACAAGGCAGGCCTGCAATCCTGCTGATCCCAGGCAGGCGGCTGAACCAAAACAGCGCGAGCATGAAAAGCCCGCTGATCCGGATGACGTTGACCGTGATCGCAAGAGCCATGCAAATGATGTTCTTGATAAGCCGCGTCGCATCAGTCAAAAGGACGTTCAGAAAAGCGTGCCGGCCGATCCGGATCCGGACGATCCGGTGTCGCCGTAAACAAGAAAGACAACGTAATCTGGAAAATATGCGCGTCTTTTGGGATGATCCATGAAAAATTTACATATCGCGATTCCGGGGGCGGCGCTGGCATTAATTGTTTCCGTGTGGGCGCAAACAACCGCTCCCGGCGCTTCGAACGCTTCTCCAAAAGTGCCTGTTGACCCCGGCGCCATCATCGATTATGCAATATCGATAAGCCTATTCTCGCAGGAGAACAATGATGCCAGCCGGTGCTAGCCCCAAACGTGAACGCGAGTTCAAGAAACTCGAGCATAAATTCAAGCAAGACCATCGTTATCAGGGGCGCGAAGAAGAAGTCGCTGCCCGCATCGTCAATAAACAACGCTCACAATATGGCGAAACCAAGGAAGAGCAGCGAAAGGATCGTCAGGGGACATCGCCTGACCGCAACCTGCCGTTGAAGGACTATCAAAAGCTGACCATTGCGCAGATTGCCAGCCGGTTAGAATCTTTGTCGGCTGCAGATATCAGAAAAATCCGCTCGTACGAAACCCGGCACAAAAATAGAAAAGGATTGCTGCTCAAGCTTGAACGCCGTTTAACAAATGCATAGCGCGCCAAAATGCGTGAATGGTTGCGAGCTCATCGAACAGGATGGTGAGCCGACTCGGCGCCGCTTTCCGGTTCTGAATCGGCGGATATGCGATATTGACATCCGTTATCCGGGAAAAGCGGAGCGCGAAGGAATGCCGGCCTTTTGAGGCAGCGGCAATCCGGAAGCGGCCTGCGAAGGCTGTAAATATTCTTCTTTGGAAACCGGTCTGTTGCAAGTTCCTACATGGCATCAGTACCTAAACAACCATCGGCTAAAGCCGGTGGTGTAAACCTTACGATCGAAAATTAAATCATGCGTAAAACGGAAAGGCAACCGGATGGGATCTTTCGACAGTTATTTCATTGATCGCGCAACCGCCGAAAAGGCGGTTCAGCTAAGCCTGCCGATGATCAATGCCGCAATGGAAAGCCGGGTGGCGGGGGAGAGCGGTTTCTTGTACATCGTCATCATGAAGCCGGGATTCACGCCCGCTTCGTCATCGTTTGAAGAGGCGATTCTGTATGAGCATGCGGTAGGCGACACGGCGAAATGGGATGCCGATTATGGAAAATTCGCGCGCGCCAAGGCCAGAGTCGCATGGAAAACCGGCCTTGACGGACATGTGGTCCAGGAACTCAAGCCGCATCTGCTGGAGCAAGGAGACACCGTGCTCTGGGGCAGCATTGTGCTCGACGATATCGTGGTGGGCGTCAGCGGCGCCGATCCATGGTACGACGAGGCCTTTGCCGGCACGGTTGCGATGTGCTTGCGGGCGATGGCAAAAGCCGGCATGGCCGCGGTGCGCGGCAAGCAATTGTTTCTTGCCGCCTCGACGAACCGTTGAGCACAAAATTCTTATCAGAATACGAGAGCCGCTCCAGGTTGAATATCAATCCCTTGAAATCCTGTTTTGCAAACATATTTTGGATGTGAAGCGAGGTCGGTCAACTGATCCGATTCACCGTCAACATGAATAAAAGGAGATTGAAATGATGCAGAGATCAATGTTCCCGCGCGATATATTTTCCGAAATGGATCGGCTGCAAAGGGAACTGCAGCAAGTATTTGAAGTGGGGCCCAGCATTCGCGGCATCGGGCGCGGCGGTTTTCCCGCATTGAATATCGGAAACACTTCCCAATCAGTGGAACTGTATGCGTTTGTGCCGGGACTGGACCCAGCCACTATCGAGGTTAAGCTGGAACGCAGCGTGCTCACCATTTCCGGTGAACGTCCTGACGACCTTTCAGGCAAGGAAGAAAAAGCCAACGTGCATATCAACGAGCGATTCGCCGGACAGTTCCGTCGCGTCGTGAGCCTGCCGGAGGACGTGGATTCGGACGGCGTTTCGGCCAGTTACCGCGAGGGCGTACTGCATGTCAGCGTCAAGCGACGCGAAGAAGTGCAGCCGCGCCGTATTTCTGTTCATTAATCGAGGAGAAAGATCATGACCGAAAAGACCAATGTCGCCGAACAGCGCAGCGACTCAGCTTCCAACGGCGCAGCCCTGCTGCCTCCGGTCGATGTCATCGAAGATTCGGGTGGCATCACCTTGTTTGCCGATATGCCGGGCGTTCCCAGGGACAAGCTGAAGCTGGAACTGGAAACCGACAGTCTGACCATCGAGGGCGATATGGCGCTGAATCTCCCGCAAGACATGGAACCGGGCTATGCAGAAGTGAAAGTACCGCGCTATCGGCGCACGTTCACGTTGTCCAGGGATCTGGATGGCGAGAAAACGTCCGCGGAATTCAAGAACGGCGTGCTCAAGCTGCGTATCCCGAAAGCGGCGCATGCGCAGCCGCGCAAGATCGAGATCAGCGTGGCGTGACAATGGGCACCCTCGGCCTGCCGAGGGTGCAATCGTGGCATGTCATGCATGCGATTTTTCAAGTTTTTAAAAAGCGATGATCACAACCGATCCCGCCACGATCAGCGAACCGCCCAGCGCAACCGGCCACGTCAATTTTTCGCCGAGAAACAATACGCTCATTACAATCGCCATTGCCACGCTCAGTTTGTCGATCGGGGCAACCTTGGTGACCGGGCCAAGCTGCAGCGCGCGGTAATAGCAAAGCCAGGACAGGCCGGTGGCGATACCGGACAGCACCAGGAACAGCCAGCTGCCGGCGGAAATCGAGCCGGGCTTTTGCCATTCGCCGCGCAGCGAGATGATGCCTGCCGTGACGACGAGAATCACGATGGTGCGGATAAAGGTGGCGGCATTCGAGTTGAAACCGGTGACGCCGAGTTTCCCGAAAATGGCCGTCAGCGCCGCGAAGAAGGCGGAGCCCAGCGCAAACACTATCCAGTTCGAATTCAAGTTCATGCGTATTCCCTTTGTGATATCGATGCCGGAAGCCGTTGGCAGGTCGTAAAACCGCCACTGTAGCACTCAAATTGCCTATACTTTCAAAGGAGGCTGTCCTCCGTGAAGGAGTGGCCATGAAAGGCTATCAATTAGAGTTCTTCGTGGAACAAAACAAGCGCCACAGGCATCAGGCGCTGTGGGAATGGCTGCTTGAAGCGGCCCGTTCGCATGAAATTCGCGGCGCGACCGTTTTCATGGGCGCGATGGGATATGGGCAACACCGCCGCCTCCACGCCGCGCATTTTTTTGAACTGGCGGATCAGCCGGTGGAAGTGACGATGGTCGTGACGGAAGAGGAAGCCGAACGGTTGTTCACGTTATTGCATGCGGAAAAAGTGCGTTTGTTCTTCGTCAAGCTGCCGGTCGAATTCGGTATCCTGGGAGAGAAAAACGCCTGAAGCGCATGATGCGCGATTGCACGCCGCCGCCGGGCTGACTAGAATGGTTTGAAGGGAGATGGCATTCTTCCCCTAACCGCCTCGATGGTGAATGATGCCTGCGGATCGCCCGAACGGGAGGCGTGAGCATGGTGGGCATCCGGCGCCGCATCCCCATCGTCTCCCGCCTCGCCTGTGACTGCAAATGATGCAATGGGTGCGCAAGGAGCCGCGTCATGGAATCCTCAATCGCATGTCCGTTCTGCACCAATGCCGGCAATATATTTTTGCGCAACGATCTTGCGTATGCGCGCCCGGATGCGTATCCGGTAACGCCCGGCCATCTGTTGCTGATTCCCTTCCGGCACGTCGGCAATTACTTCGACATCACCCGCGATGAGCGGATTGCATTGTTTGAATTGCTTGATGAAGCCAAGGCGCTGCTGGACCAAAGCCATGCGCCTGCCGGCTACAACATCGGCATCAATGTCGGCGAGGTTGCGGGCCAGACCATCGCACATGTTCACATGCATTTGATCCCGCGCTATCCCGGCGATGCGGCCAATCCGCGCGGCGGGGTCCGAGGCGTCATTCCCGCGAAGCAAACGTATTGAAGCAGGGAACGGCGGGCAAATATCATCGAATAAACATCATCGATTCGCGTGCACTGCAATAGCGGCATGCGAATGGTTTTCATGTGCCTGGCCGGAAGCCGTGCATGCGGAATTTCTGCATGACATCAATCGATAATCGAACAGTATAGTTTTTACTATTCTCTGTAGAAAATGCCGGAACACGCGGAGAAAATTTTTTTGAAGCGATGGGGAACCGTAGCTGCAAGCGCGAAGCGAAGCAGTTAAAAGATTGTCATCGTCGGGTATGCCGTTTGCTTTAACAAAATCGTAATATTTTTTATGGTCATATTTCAACCTCGATATGCTCGTCATAAACCATGCGAAAAATTGCTCTCGTCAGCGAACATGCATCTCCATTGGCTTCCCCGGGCAGCGTCGATAGCGGCGGACAAAACGTCTATGTCGCCCATGTCGCGAAACAACTCGCTCAATTGGGTTACCTGGTGGACATCTTCACCCGGTGCGACGGCTCGTGCTCAAACCGGGAGGTGGAATGGCAGCCCAACATACGCGTCGTGCATGTTCCGGCCGGACCTTCGCATTACATTCCCAAGGAACAGATGCTGTCGTACATGGAGGAATTCGGCCGCTACATGATCCGGTTTGCGAAGCGGCAAAAAATTCCGTATGACATTGTGCATGCCAATTTTTTCATGTCGGGCATGGTCGCACGGCAGGTGAAGCAGGCGCTGCGCATTCCGTATGTAATGACGTTCCATGCGCTCGGCCGGGTCAGGAGATTGTGCCAGGGGCAGGCGGACACCTTTCCGATAACGCGGCTGGCAATCGAGGAGGACCTGATGCGCGATGCCGATCGCATCATCGCGGAGTGCCCGCAGGACCGGCAGGACATGGAGCGGTTGTACGGCGCAGCGAGCAGCCGCATCGACATCGTGCCGTGCGGCTTCGATCCGGAAGAGTTGTGGCCGGTGCCGATGATCGCCAGGCGGCAGCTCGGGCTCGATCCGGATGAATTCATCGTTCTGCAGCTTGGACGAATGGTGCCGCGCAAGGGCGTCGATACCGTGATCCGCAGCGTCGCGCTGCTGCGCGACCGGTTCGGCATTGCCGCGCGCCTGCTGATCGTCGGTGGCAATGCGGAGCAGATCGATATCCGGAACACGCCCGAACTCGGCCGCTTGATGGCATTGACGAAAGAGCTCGGGCTTGAGCGGCAAGTGGTTTTCACCGGGCAGAAAGCACGCTCGCAATTGCGTTATTACTATAGCGCCGCCAACGTATTCGTCACCACGCCGTGGTATGAGCCGTTCGGCATCACGCCGGTGGAAGCAATGGCGTGCGGCACGCCGGTCATCGGCGCGGCGGTCGGCGGCATCAAGAGCACTGTGGTCGATGGCAAGACCGGCTACCTGGTACCGCCCAACGATCCGGACGCGGTTGCGCGGCGGCTCGCATCGCTGCATAACCAGCCGCGGCATGCGCAGCGGCTGGGCGCAGCCGGCATGGAACGCGCGTATCAGCGCTATACCTGGCGCAATGTGGCGGCGCAGATCGCGGCGATTTACGAAGCGGCGCTGGATATCGCGCCGTCCGACATTCTGCAATCGTACCTGCCCGCCGGCAGGCCACACTTCTCGGAGCTTGAATGGACGACCTGACGGTTTCAAATCAACCTGCAAATCTCGTGAAAGACAACAGCCTCGGCGGCAAGACGGTGTTTGTGACCGGCGGCGCGAGCGGGCTCGGCGCGGCGTTGTGCAATCTGCTGGCGGCTTCCGGCGCGAAAATCGTGGTCGGCGATCTGAAAAAAGACAGGGCGGAAGCGGTCGCGGCATCGCTTCGCGGCAGCGACGCGCAGGCACATGCGATCGGTTTCGACGTCGGCGATCCGCGCGCAGCCGAGCAGGCGGTCAATGAAATCGTCGACAAGTTCGGCGCGCTCGACGTGCTGATCAATAACGCCGGCACCGACATCACGCTGTCGATGGCGGAAATGTCAGCCGACGAATGGCTGCGCGTGATCAGCACCAATCTGAACGGCCCGTTCCTGCTGGCAAAGTACGCTTCCGGACAGATGAAGCGCAACGGCGCCGGACATATCGTCAACATCGCTTCCACCGCCGCCAAGCGCGCGTGGCCGAACGCATCCGCCTATCACGCCAGCAAGTGGGGCCTGCTCGGGCTGTCGCATGCGATGCATGCGGAATTGCGGCCGCATAACATCAAGGTCACGGCGGTGATCGCGGGCGGCATGCGCACGCCGTTTCTGCTCGATCGTTTTCCGGACATCGACGTGTCAACGCTGCAGGACCCGGCCAATGTGGCGAAGGCGGTCAAGTCGGTCCTGCTGCTGCCGGATGAAACGGTGGTGTCGGAAATCATGGTGCTGCCGATGCGCGAGACGTCGTGGCCGTGATGTTGCCGCAATGCGCGCAATTTTTCTCGACAAGGACGGCACGCTGATCACCAATGTGCCCTATAACGTCAATCCCGATCTGATCGCATTGTCGGAAAAGGCGGTGGAAGGATTGCGCCTGTTCCGGCAGCTTGGTTACAAACTGTTCGTGGTGACCAATCAGGCCGGCATCGCAAAAGGATTGTTCAGCGAAGCGGCATTGCGGCCGGTGCAAGCGCGTCTGGCCGAACTGTTCAGCCGACATCAGGCAACCATGGACGGTTTTTATTATTGCCCGCATCACCCGCACGGCATCGTGCCGCGCTATGCGATCGATTGCGATTGCCGCAAGCCGATGGCGGGCATGCTGCTGCGCGCGGCGCGGGAACACGGAATCGATTTGTCGCGCTCATGGATGATCGGCGATATTCTGCACGACGTCGAGGCCGGCAATCGCGCGGGGTGCAAGACGGCGCTGATCGACAACGGCAATGAAACGGAGTGGGAGTTGTCGAACTTGCGCACGCCCGATCTGACCGTGCCCGATCTGCATGCGGCGGCGCTTGCGATTGCGGGCCGGGATCGGGCGGCGCGGCGCGGCAGCATGGAAATCGGCACGCCATGACGATGCTCAATCCAGGCTGGGATAACGCCGCCGATATTCTTTGCATCCGTCTCGATTATCTCGGCGACGTGCTGATGTGCACGCCGGCGATCCGCGCCATCAGGCAATCGCGGCCCGGCCGCACGATCACGCTGCTCGCATCCGGCAGCGGCGCCGCGGCGGTTCCGTACATAGCGGAAATCGATGCGGTGGTCGAATACGCAGCGCCATGGATGAAGAGCAGTAACCCGCATCAGGCAAACACCGAGCTGGAACTGGTACAGGCATTGCAGTCGCGCCGTTTCGATGCGGCGGTGATCTTTACCACGTACAGCCAGAGCGCGCTGCCGGCGGCGCTGCTGTGCTATCTGGCCGGCATACCGCTGCGGCTCGCGCACTGCCGCGAGAACCCGTATCGAATACTGACCGACTGGGTGCCCGATCCGGAGCCGGGGAAAGAAGTGCGGCATGAAGTGCGCCGTCAGCTCGATCTGGCGGCGACGATCGGCTGCCGCACGGCCGATGAAACGCTTTCGTTCAAGGTGCCGGAGTCGGATCTGACCTGGGCGCGCCGGTGCCTGGCTGCGCTGGACATCGATCCGCTGCAGCCGTGGATGGTGGTTCATCCGGGCGCAACGGCGCCGTCGCGGCGCTATCCCGCGCATCACTGGGCGCAGGTCACCCGCGAACTGACGCAGACGCTTGGCTACCAAGTCGTGTTCACAGGGGGTGCCGGCGAGGCCATGCTGATCGACGAGATCCGGTCCGGTATGCCGATGATGCACACGCTGGCCGGCGAACTTGATCTCGGCAAACTCGGCGCGGTCATTTCGCTGGCATCGGTCGTCATTTCCAACAACACCGGCCCCGCGCATCTGGCGGCGGCGATCGGTACGCCGCTGGTTGATTTGTACGCGCTGACGAATCCGCAGCATATGCCGTGGCAGGCCCGGAGCCGCGTGCTGTTTCACGACGTCCCATGCCGGTTCTGTTACAAAAGCGTGTGTCCGCAGGGCCATCACGCTTGCCTGGACAAAGTCGAGCCGTCGCAGGTCATTGCGGCGGTCGAAGAGCTTATGTCAGGTCATGATCGTTCGCTGCTTCAGGAGTTTGCCCCAAACAGAGATTTTCTTCGGTCGGAAGGCGTTAAAGCAGCGTCAAAGTAGGGCGCCAATAAGCGCAGCGCATTGCGCCGCATGCTGGGTATAAATTACCGTCACGCCAATTCACCGGCATGACCGATGCACCGACGGCACTTGCTTCTTCACGGTGAATCGACTGCCAATGGCCGTAACCATGCGGCGCAATGCGCTGCGCTTATTGGCGCCCTACGAGGAAACCCTGATCCGGACGACCGACGGAAGCCTTTTTCGGGACACCTGCATCCATTCCATCCGGATAAATCACCAGTCACGCGGGCCGCGACGGCAACGCGATATTTTCCTTTTCCTGCGCATGATGCTCGATCACGGAATTGACTTCTGCGCCGTACAGCAGGACCGCGGCGGAAATGAAGAAGTACAGCAGCAGCGCGATGATGGCGCCGATGCTGCCGTACATCGCGCTGTAGTTCGCGAAATTCTGCAGGTAGAAATTGAATCCGGTCGAAGCGGCGATCCACACCACGACGGCGATGATCGCGCCCGGCGTGATGAAACGGAACCGCTGCTTGTAATTCGGCGCGGCATAGTAGATCACCGCCACCGCCGCAATCAGCAACAGCAGCGCGGAGGGCCAACGCAGCAGCGTCCACAAGGTAACGAACAGTTGTTCGAGGCGAACCCGGTGCGCAAGCCATTGCACCGCTTGCGGGCCGACCATCAGCAGCGCGGTGGCGAGAATCAGCATGATTGCGATACCGATCGTGTAGAAAATCGATAACGGAAACCGTTTCCATGGCGGCCGGCGCTCTTTCACATCGTACGCCACGTTCAATGCGTTCATCATCGCGCGCACGCCGGCCGATGCGGTCCAGAGCGCAAAAATTATCCCGAAAGAAAGCAGGCCGCCTTGCGGCTTTCCGATTTCATCGATTACGTTGTTCAATTGTTCCAGCGCCTGCTGCGGCAGGAAAAACTGCGCTTGCTGCCGTAGCCAATCGAAGAAATTGGACAGGTCGAAAAAGCCAAGCAACGCGATGAGAAAGAGAATGAACGGGAAAAGCGCCAAAATTATCTGGAAGGCAAGCGCGGCGGCATAGGTCGTCATGTCATCGTCGAAAAAATTCTTGATCGATTTTTTCAATACCGTGATCAGGCTTAGTCCGTGAAGGCCGGGAACCTGCATGGGGGAGCTCCTTGCATTTGAAAATCGTTGAAAGCCGTGCGCCGGCAAACATCAAGTCATGAGCATATATGGTTCACCGGCGCTGCGCCTTCGTTAAGTTGGCAGAGAGGATTTTTTTGTAGGACATCAATTCGGGATATCATAAAAAAGGATCTTCGAATTTCTGCGCGGATAACCGGCAGCGGCAAAGGACATGACTGATGACGAAAAGCTTGTCAAGGACGAATGACGTTATCTGCGAGGCGCTTTGACCATGCGGCTCCTGCTCGTTGAAGACGACTCGATGATAGGCGAAAGCGTGCGGAAGGGCTTGCGCCAGGACGGCTTCACCGTCGATTGGGTCAAGGACGGACGCGCGGCCGAAGCGGCGCTCGCCGGCAACGTGCACGACCTGATGCTGCTCGATCTCGGGCTGCCGGTGAAAGACGGAATCGATGTATTGAAAGCGCTGCGGCAGAAAGGCAACCGGATTCCGGTGCTGGTGCTGACGGCGCGCGATGCGATAGCCGATCGTGTGCGCGGCTTGAGCGCCGGTGCGGACGACTATCTGATCAAGCCGTTCGATTTCGAGGAATTGGCCGCCCGAATCCATGCGCTGCTGCGGCGCCAGGCGGGCAGGGTTGAGACGGCGATCCGGCACGGCGCGGTGACGCTCGATCCGGCGACGCACGCGGTGACGCTGGACGATCGATCCGTGTCCGTGTCCGCGCGCGAATTCAAGCTGCTGGCGGCATTGCTGGAGCGTCCCGGCGTGGTGCTGTCGGTGTCGCAGCTGGAAGAAAAAATATACGGATGGGACGAGGAAGTCGGCAGCAATACCGTCGAAGTGTATATCCATTCCCTCAGGAAAAAACTCGGCGCCGACTTCATCAGGAACGTCCGGGGCGTCGGTTATGTCGTTCCGAAAATATCATGAAATCAATTCGACGCACTCTTTTGCAGCGACTGTTCGCAGGGCTTTCGGTCGGGCTGGCGATCGCCGCCGTCGCGCTTTACATTCAGGCCCGCGAAGAAGCCAATCAGATTTTCGATTATCAGATGAAGCAGCTCGCGGCATCGCTGCCCAGCGAGCCATTTGCACCGATGCCGCCGGAACGGTCGGAGCAGCCGGATGTCGAGCGCGACATCATCATCCAGATCTGGGACGGCACCGGGCTGCGGATTTATCGTTCGCATGACCAGACCAGCCTGCCGCAGCGCGCCGAACTCGGCTTTTCGAATATCAACGCCGGCAACGGCAACTGGCGCGTCTACAGCACGCTGCACGGGAATACGATCGTGCAGGTTGCGCAGCCGCTGAGCGCGCGGCGCGAAGTGGCGACCGGCATGGCGCTGAAAACGGTGGCGCCGCTGCTGCTGCTTTTTCCCTTTCTGGGCGGGCTGATCTGGATCACGGTCGGCGCCGGACTTTCTCCGGTCAGGCGCGCGGCGATGGAAGTGCAGTCGCGCGACGCCGGCAGTCTGGCGCCGATCGCGGATGCGGATCTGCCGCAGGAAATCCGGCCGCTGACGCATGCGCTGAACGATCTGCTGTCACGCCTCGATCATGCAATCGATGCGCAGCGCGCGTTCGTCGCCGACGCGGCGCACGAGCTGCGGACGCCGCTGACCGCGCTCAAGCTGCAGATCCAGCTTGCCGAACGCGCGGACAACGACGCCGATCGCCGCACGGCATTCGCGGAGCTCAAGCAGGGCTTCGAGCGCGCCACGCGCCTGGTGCAGCAGTTGCTCACGCTGGCGCGCCAGGAACCCGGCACTTCCGAACCGGTCCGGCAGCCGGTGAATCTGCCGGAACTGGCGCGCCATGTCATCGCGGACCTGACGCCCGCCGCTGCCGCGAAAGGCATCGACCTCGGCATCAAGGCCGATGCGCCGGCGGTCGTCAGCGGCGATCCCGACGCACTGCGCATCCTGCTCAACAATCTGATCGACAATGCAATCCGCCATACGCCGCAGCATGGAAAAATCGACATCTCGATTGCATCCGGCGAGCAGGCCTGTTCGATCAGCGTGCAGGATACCGGCTCCGGCATTCCGGCCGGCGATCTGGACAGGGTGTTCGACCGTTTTTATCGCGTTCCGGCGAACCGGACCGAAGGAAGCGGGCTGGGGCTGGCGATCGTCAGGCGGATCGCCGATGCGCATCAGGCGAAAGCGACGCTGGAAAATACCGAAGGCGGATTGCGCGCAACGGTCGTTTTCGCCGTATCGGGCAGACCGTCCAGATAAAATTGCCTAACTTATTGCTGCGCGGCCCCTAACGCATGGTGCAGCCGTGCGCATATTCATCAATCAACCGGTTCAGCGCATTGCGTACGCAAGGAATCAGTTCGCCGGCGGCAAGGCCGACCGGGCCGACGCCTTGTTCGACCAGCATATCGGCGGCGGTGCCATGCAGCCAGACCGCGCCCAGCGCCGCTTCGCGCAACGGCCAGCGCTGGGCCAGCAGCGCGCCGCAGATGCCGGCCAGCACGTCGCCGGTACCGGCAGTCGCCAGCGCAGGGTTGCCGGTGGTATTGACGACGACATCGCCGCCGGATTGCGCAATCACCGTGCCGGAACCTTTCAATACGATCGCCGCATTGCATTGCCGCGCCAGTTCGCGCGCGGCGGCCAGCCGGTCGGCCTGCACCTCCGCGCTCGATATGGCAAGCAGACGCGCTGCTTCCAGCGGATGCGGCGTCAGCAAGCTGCCGCCTTTACGCTGCGCCAGTTTCCGTTTCAGGCCGGGTTCGGTTGCGATCAGGTTCAATGCGTCGGCATCGAGCACCAGCGGCGCCGGTGCATTCAACGCCCGTGCCAGCAAATCGTGCGCGGCGCGTGAAGTTCCCAGCCCGGGGCCGGCCACCAGTGTCGCGCTTGAAAAATCGAGATCGCGTGCCAGTCGGCACATCAGTTCCGGCTGACCGCTATCGTAGGCCGGGGCCTGTTCGACAAAACCCGCATGGACCCGGCCGGCGCCGCACCGTGCGGCAGCGCGTGCGGCGAGTATCGGCGCACCGGTCATGCCAAGGGCGCCGCCGATGACCATCACGTCGCCGTAGCTGCCTTTATGCGAGTCATGCAGCCGCCGGCGAAGCGCATGGGCAAATAGCGCGGCATGGTTGAGCCGCGCATGCGGAGCCGCGAAATATTTTTCTTCTATTTCCAGACTTGCCACGCGCACTTCGCCCGCATGATCGCGGCCGTGGCCCGTGTGCAGGCCCGGCTTGTTGGCAATGAAGGTGAGCGTGTGGCTGGCGCGGATTGCGATTCCGTCCGTTCCGGCGAAAGCACCGGTATCGGCGTTCAGTCCGCTCGGCACGTCGAGCGCGAGCAGCGGACAATCAAACCGGTTGACGGTTTCAATCAAGTCGCGCTGCACGCCGGAAAGCGGCCGTGCCAGCCCGATACCGAACAGGCCATCGATGACGAGCGACCAATGCGCCGAATCGATGCCGGATAAAACGGATGCGTCGGCAAAACATACGCTACCGCTTCTCGCGCGCATCAGCGCCTGTTTCGAATCCGCGGATTGTTTTGCTTCATCCGCATGCAGCAGAATGGAAACCTGCAGGCCGGCTTGCGCCAGCAGAGATGCCGCCTCAAGCGCATCGCCGCCATTATTGCCGGGGCCGGCGAGCACCAGTACCGCGGCGTTTTCGCGTGGATCCGATAGCAGTTCCAGCGCCATTTCCGCCGCTGCCCGGCCCGCGCGCCGCATCAGCGTGCCGGGCGGCAAGGCCGCCATCGCCGCTTGTTCGATTTTGCGGATTTCAGCTACCGGGTAAAGCGCAGTCGTCGCAATCATGGAATCTCGCTAGATCAAATGGAATACATGATCGGCGATCGCCAATGCTGCCGTCAGTCCGGGAGACTCTATTCCATACAGGCCGAGATAGTGCCGATTGCCATGCGCTGCGAACAGGAAATCCGCAGCGGGCATATCGGGCGCGCTGATCTTGGGCCGCACGCCGGCATAGGCCGGTTGCAGCACCGCGTCGGGCAATGCCGGCCAGTAGGCGCGGATTTCACGATAGAACCGGTCCGCGCGCCGCGGATCGACGGTGTAATCGATGATGCCATTGTCATCGATATCGGGCAGCCATTCCACATCCGGGCCGAAGCGCGCCTGGCCGCCGAGATCGAGCGTCAGATGAACGCCCAGGCCGCCTGCTTCGGGCACCGGATAGATCAGATGCGAAAAAGGCGCTTTGCCCGCCAGCGAATAATAATTTCCCTTGGCGAAGTACGGTACCGGAATCGTGCCGTCGTCGAGCCCGTCGATCCGGCCGGCGATGTGCGGCGCCCACAGACCGGCGCAGTTGATGACTGTTGCGGCTTGCAATTCTGTTTCCTCATCCGAACCGGTACGCACCTGCAGCACGATACCTGCCGCATCGGTGCTGCCGGCGATCAGGCGGCTGTCGAATGCAAACAGCGCGCCGGCGTTTTCCGCATCGCCTTGCAGCGACAGCATGTAAGCATGGCTGTCGATGATGCCGGTCATCGGCGACGATAGCGCGGCGACGCAGGACAACGCCGGCTCAAGCGATTGCGCCTGCTGCGCCGTCAACGCAGCGACTTCGGTGCAGCCGTTGGCCTGCGCCTGTGCATGAATCGCGGCCAGTTTGGCGCGCTGCGCATCGGAGGTCGCGACGATCAGCTTGCCGCAGCGCCGATGCTCGATGCCGCGCGCCGCGCAATAGGTATACAGCGCATCGCGTCCGGCCACGCATAGCCGGGCTTTCAAGCTGCCGGTCGGATAGTAAAGTCCCGCATGGATCACTTCGCTGTTGCGCGAACTGGTTTCCATGCCGATGGCCGGATTGGTTTCGACGACGAGTACTTCGCGCCCCGCCAGCGCCAGCTTGCGCGCGACCGCCAGGCCGGCGACGCCGGCGCCGATTACCACGCAATCGATGTTATCCATAGCGAGACAGCGTGAGGCCGTCCATGTCGATATCCGGCGCCTGGCCGGATACGAGATCGGCCACTATTTTGCCGGCGCCAGCGGCCATCGTCCAGCCGGCGGAGCCGTGGCCGATGTTGATGAAGACGTTCTTGACCGGCGTGGCGCCCAGCAGCGGCGCGCCGTCCGGCAGCATCGGCCGCGCGCCGCACCAGAAGGTCGCGGTGTTGTAATTGGCCGCATCCGGAAACCAGTCGTCGCCGGCCTTGACCAGCGTGCGCAGCGCGGCTTCGTGCAGGTCCAGCGTGCGCGAGCCGAGTTCCGCCGTGCCGGCCACCCGGATGCGGCTACCCATGCGGGTGATGGCGACCTTGTAGGATTCGTCGATCAGCGCAGCCCGCGGCGCCTGATCGAAATTCTTGATGAACGCCGTCGCCGAATACCCCTTGACCGGATAGAGCGGAATGCGGATGCCGAGCGGTTCCAGCAATTGGACGCTGTCGATGCCGGCGGCAATCACGACCGCATCGGCGCGGAACGTTCTGTCGCCGATCTGCATCGAGATGCGATCGTCTTGCCGGACCAGCGTACTGACGGTGCTGTTGAAATGGAATTCCACGCCGATCGATTGCGCAATCGTTTTCAGCTGCCTGGTAAACAGCGGGCAATTTCCCGATTCGTCCTGCGGCAGATACAGGCCGGCCGCAAACGGCGTATGGACGGCGAGCGCGGGTTCGATCAAGCGTGCGGCATCGGCATCCACCACTTGATGCGCCATATCATGTTCGGCCAGCAGGTCGATCGCGGGCTGCGCCATCTGGCGTTCATGCTGAGTGCGGAACAGTTGCAGGACACCCTTGGTCTGCTCGTACTCCAGTTGGTAGTGCTCGCGCAGCTTCTGCAGGATGTCGCGGCTATAGAATGCGACGCGCTGCATCCGTTCCTTGTTGATCCGGAAACGCTCCAGTTCGCATTCGGTGAGCCACATGCGCATCCAGCGCCACAGCGCCCGATCCATGGCCGGCTTGAACAGTACCGGCGCTTCCGCCTTGAAAAGACAGGATAGGATTTTTTTCGGCATGCCCGGTGCGGCCCAGGGCGCCGTGCAGCCGGGCGCGACAAGCCCTGCATTGCCGAAACTGGTTTCCTGCGCGACATTGCCGTATCGTTCGATGACGACCACTTGATGACCTGCGGCCGCAAGAAAATACGCGGTGCAAACACCGATGACTCCGCCACCTATGACAGCTACTTGCATTGACTAAAATCCTTCGCCGAATCAGGCAAGCATGTTACCAAGTCTGGATGAAGGCACGCCAGTTTCATCGTTACCGTCGTTAAATAAATTGCGGAAAATTATTTTTTCGATTGGGTATTTTGTTCTTTTGCCATTCGGCCTGATGCCAAAAGATAAATTCAGCGCTTCAAGGCATTTTTCCAATGGAATAATAAATGTTGAATTGGTAGCCGTTTCGAGTGCCTCGAACGCCTTTTGTTCACAATAAATATTTTATTTCAAGAATTATTTTTCCATCCTGCCACGATTCAAAAAAGCGGAAGTTAAAGCTTGCATGAAGTGTCTCAAGACTGGTAGCTTCCTTTACCCGTTCCCTTCGCATATTTATTGATATGCGACAATCAACCGACTTTCTTTTGCGTGCTGCCATCGAATGATTAAGCAGAATGCATATTGACGAAGCGCGATGCAATGAATACGAAATCTCCCGAAACCCCCGTTCTTGAAACCCGGACTGAAACCGACTCCGTGGCGCCCCAACTTGCGCCGGTGAAAAAATCACGCTCTCCGGAAAATCCGCCTTTTTCGGTCGTGCATATCCCGGTCGAGGCGCGCGGCCTTGCGCTGGCGATACTGGCGATACTGGCATTCGTGTTTGCATTGCAGTGGGCGCACAAGTTTCTGGTGCCGCTGCTGTTCGGAATTTTCGTTGCCTATACATTGAATCCGCTGGTGGTCTGGCTTGAGCGGATAAAAATTCCCCGCGCCCTGGGCACCACGCTCGTGATGCTGACGATACTTTGCGGCGCCGCGGCGGCGGCAACCACGCTGCACAAGGAATTCCAATCGATACTGGAACGCTTGCCGGACGCCACGCACAAATTATCGCGCGCACTGACCCGCGCGCAGCGCGGACAGCCCAGCGCGGTGCAACAGATGCAGGCTGCCGCATCCGAAATCGAAAAAGCGACCAGCGATGCACCCGGTACCAGGTCATCCGCAAAAAAATCGCCGGCGCCGGATAAACCGTCGTTCAGGGTCAGCGAATGGCTGTGGGCGGGATCGATGGGCGCCGCCGGATTTATCGGGCAGGCGACCATGGTGCTGTTCCTGGTGTTTTTTCTTTTGCTGTCGGGCGACACGTTCAAACGCAAACTGGTGAAACTGACCGGGCCGTCGTTGTCGCAAAAGAGAATAACGGTTCAAATACTGGACGACATCAATAAGTCGATCCAGAACTACATGTTCATGCTGCTGGTGACGAATACGCTGCTGGCGGCGCTGATGTGGATCGCATTGCGCTCGATCGGCCTGGAAAATGCGGGCGCATGGGCGGTGGCTGCCGGTTTGCTGCATGTCATTCCGTACTTCGGCCCGCTGCTCATCATGGCGGCGACCGGGGTGACGGCGTTCATGCAGTTCGAACTGATATCGATGGCATTGCTGGTAGCCGGCGTATCGCTGGCGATCGCGACGCTGGTCGGCAGCTTCATCACGACCTGGATGACCGGGAGAATCGCCAGGATGAATCCTGCCGCGGTCTTCATCGCATTGCTGTTCTGGGGCTGGCTGTGGGGCGTATGGGGTTTATTGATCGGCATTCCGATTACCGTGATCGTCAAGGTCATTTCCGAGCATATCGACGGCATGCAGCCGATCGCGGAATTGCTCGGCGATTGACTTACGGCATGCGGGAAGGATGCAGCGTTTTCTCGACCGCGCGCGCAATCGCCAGCACGGTGCGATCTGCCATTGCCGCGCCGGAGATCATCAGCCCCGCAGGCAACGTGCCTTCCGCATGGCAAGGCACGGATACCGCGCAGCCGTCGAGCAGATTGATTATCGATGGATTGCGCAGCAACAGACTGTTTGCCTTGAAAAATGCCTCGTCGGATGCTTCCAGATCGGCAATCGGCGGCGCGACAATCGGCACCGTCGGCATGATCAATGCGTCGAACGGCGCGATGCAGGTTTCCATTCGGGCAATCCAGTCGCGCCTTCCGGCATGCAGATCAATGTAATCGGCGGCGCTCAACGCGGCGCCCAGCTTGATGCGCTTGGCAACGCGCGCGTCGTAATCGGCTTCCTGTCCGGCCAGCAGCGCGCGATGCCAGGCATAGGCTTCCGCGCCGGAGAACCGGTTCAACCGCGCCGCTTCAGCCAGCAGCGGCAACGGCGTATCGATGATGGTTGCCCCGGCAGCGGACAGGCAGGACAACGCTGCGGAAAACGATGCAGCCACATGCGCATCCAGGCCGTCAAGCATGAGCGTGCCGGGCACCGCCAGCCGCAATCCCTTCAGCGGCAATTCGGGAATCGATAACGGCGCATCGGCAATGATGCGATCGACCAGGATGCAATCGTCCACCGAGCGGGTCATCGCGCAGATCGTATCCAGCGTCGTCGATAACGGTATCGCGCCCGTGGTCGGCACGCGGCGCGCGGTCGGCTTGAATCCGACCAGGCCGCACAGCGCCGCGGGAATGCGAATCGAACCGCCGGTATCCGACCCCAGCCCGGCGACGCAGATGCCGGCGGCGACCGATACCGCGGCGCCCGACGACGAACCGCCCGGAATGCGGGCAATCCGCTTATCCGCGGGATTGGCCGGCGTGCCGTAATGCGGATTGAGCCCGACGCCTGAAAATGCGAATTCCGTCATGTTGGTCTTGCCGAGGATGGCGGCGCCTGCCGCGCGCAGCCGTTGCACGACCGGTGCATCCGATGCGGCCGGCGGCGCATTTTTCAGCACGGTTGATCCGGCCAGTGTGGTTTCGCCGGCGACATCGAGCAGATCCTTGATCGACACCGGCAGGCCGGCCAGCGGCGTCAGTGTTGCCTGTGCCGCATGCATCGCATCGGCACAGGCCGCCGCCGCGCGTGCCGCATCGGGATAAAGCCTAGTGAAAACCGATGCGGATTCTTGCGCGGCGTCGATGCAGGCATCCATCAATGCGCGTCTGGAAGATCGGACAAGGGCGGAGATCGGTTCGGAAATGGGCGGGTTCATGCGAAAATACATCCTCAGGAATGTCTTCAATATAAAAACAATATCACACCGACCGGGGCCCCATGCAACGCTGGCAATTCTGGATAGATCGCGGCGGCACTTTCACCGACATCGTCGCCAGGCAGCCCGGCGGCATGCTCGTCACCCGCAAGCTATTGTCTGAAAATCCCGAGCAATACAAGGATGCCGCAGTCGCCGGCATTCGCCATCTGCTCGGCACGCCGGCCGGCTCGCCGATCGCGGTTGAGCGGATCGATGCGGTAAAAATGGGCACGACCGTCGCCACCAATGCGCTGCTGGAACGCAAGGGCGAACCGACCGTACTGGCCATCACGCGCGGCTTCGGCGATGCGCTGCGCATCGCTTACCAGAATCGGCCGCGCCTGTTCGATCGTCATATCGTGTTGCCTGAACTGCTTTACAGCGACGTGATCGAAATCGATGAACGCATCGGCGCGCAGGGCGGCATCGTGCTGCCGCTGGATGCGGCAACGACACGCGCGGCGCTGCAACGCGCATACGACAGCGGATTCCGCTCAATCGCGATCGCCTTCATGCATGGCTACCGTTACACGCAGCATGAAGCAGCGGCCGCATCGATTGCGCGCGAACTGGGTTTCACGCAGGTTTCGGTATCGCACCAGGTCAGCCCGATGATGAAACTGATTTCACGCGGCGACACCACCGTGGTCGATGCGTATCTGTCGCCGATCCTGCGGCGCTACATCGATCAGGTCGATCGCGAATTGCCGAACGTCAACCTGCAATTCATGCAGTCGAACGGCGGGTTGGCGAATGCCCATGCGTTCCAGGGCAAGGACAGCATCCTGAGCGGCCCGGCCGGTGGCGTGGTCGGCATGGCGCGTACCAGCCGTCTGGCCGGCTTCGACAAGGTGATCGGCTTCGACATGGGCGGCACATCGACCGACGTATCGCATTTCACCGGCGAATTCGAGCGCGTGTTCGAAACCCAGGTTGCCGGCGTGCGCATGCGGGCGCCGATGATGAGCATGCATACCGTTGCCGCCGGCGGCGGCTCTATCCTGCATTTCGACGGCGCCCGCTATCGGGTCGGTCCCGACAGCGCCGGCGCCAATCCCGGACCGGCCAGCTATCGGCGCGGCGGACCGCTGGCGGTCACCGATTGCAATGTGATGCTCGGCAAAATCCAGCCGGCTTATTTCCCGGCGATCTTCGGCGCCAATGCGAATGAATCGCTGGACCGGGATACGGTCGTGCAAAAATTCACGCAACTGGCGGAACAGATCGGGCAGGCCACCGGCCGCACGCCGTCGCCGGAAGAAATGGCGGCAGGCTTCATCGAAATCGCGGTCGGCAACATGGCCAATGCAATCAAGCAGATCTCGGTGCAACGCGGCCATGATGTCACCGAATACGTGCTGACGACGTTCGGCGGCGCCGGCGGACAGCATGCGTGCCTGGTCGCCGATGCGCTCGGCATGTCGAAAGTGTTCGCGCATCCGCTGGCCGGCGTGCTGTCGGCTTACGGAATGGGCCTTGCGGATCAAACCGCGATGCGTGAATCAGCGGTCGAAATCAGGCTGGCAGCCGATACGTTCAAACATCTGGAACGCAGGCTCGAGCAACTCGCCGATCAGGCGCGGCGCGACTTGCTGGATCAGGGCGTTGCCGACGTGCGCATCAGCGTCATCCGGCGCGTGCATCTGCGCTATGAGGGAACCGATTCGCCGCTAATCATTCTGTTCGACCAGGTTGAAAGCATGGTCGAGCAATTCGAGGCCGTTTATCAAAAGCGTTTTTCGTTCCTGATGCCGGGCAAGGCATTGATCGTGGAAGCGGTGTCGGTCGAGGCGATCGGTGCATCTGACGCGCCGGCGGAAACGGCGCCCTCGATGCCGACGCGATCCGGCCCATTGCAGGCTGCCGAAACCGTGCCCATGTTTTGCGATGGAAAATGGCAAGACACCGCACTTTATCGGCGCGACGATACGCGTCCCGGCGACAGCATCCACGGGCCTGCCATCATCGCCGAAGCCAATGCCACCACCGTCGTCGAGCCGGGCTGGCAGGCGCAAGTGACGGCGTTGAATCATCTGGTGTTGACCCGCGTCGCCGCGCGGCCGGAACGCCGTGCAATCGGCACCGACGCCGATCCGGTGATGCTGGAAATTTTCAATAATCTTTTCATGTCGGTCGCCGAACAGATGGGCTTGCGTCTGCAGAATACGGCTTATTCGGTCAACATCAAGGAACGGCTCGATTTCAGTTGCGCGCTGTTCGATGCCGACGGCAATCTGATCGCGAATGCGCCGCACATGCCGGTGCATCTCGGCTCGATGGGCGAGAGCATCAAGAGCGTGATCCGCGACAACGCAGGCCGGATGCAGCCGGGCGATGTCTACATGCTGAACGATCCGTATCGTGGCGGCACGCATCTGCCGGACGTCACCGTCATCACGCCGGTGTTTGATCAAAACGGCATCGATATCCTGTTCTATGTCGGCTCGCGCGGCCATCATGCGGACATCGGCGGCACCACGCCGGGATCGATGCCGCCGGATTCCACGGTGGTCGAAGAAGAAGGCGTATTGATCACGAATTTCAAGCTGCTCGAAGCAGGACGCATGCGCGAACGCGAGACACGCGCACTGCTGGCATCGGCAACCTATCCGGCCCGCAATCCCGATCAGAACATGGGCGATTTGCGGGCCCAGATCGCCGCCAATCAAAAGGGCGTCGAAGAATTGCGCAGCATGGTCACGCATTTCGGGCTGGACGTGGTGCAGGCTTACATGAAGCATGTGCAGGACAATGCGGAAGAAGCAGTGCGCCGCGTGATCACCGCGCTGAAAGACGGCGCCTATGAAGTGCCACTGGATAATGGTGCAGTGATCAAGGTGGCGATTCGGGTGAACCAGGCTGAACGATGCGCCGAGATCGATTTCACCGGCACCTCGGCGCAATTGACGAACAACTTCAATGCGCCGTCGGCGGTTTGCATGGCGGCCGTGCTGTATGTGTTCCGCACGCTGGTCGATGATGACATTCCGCTCAATGCAGGCTGCCTGAAACCGTTGAAGGTCATCATTCCGCAAGGCTCGATGCTCAATCCGCATTATCCGGCGTCGGTCGTGTCGGGCAATGTCGAAACCTCGACCTGCATCACCAATGCGCTGTATGGCGCGCTCGGCATCATGGCGGCATCGCAAGGCACGATGAACAATTTCACCTTCGGCAACGGCAAATACCAATACTATGAAACGATTTCCGGCGGGTCGGGCGCCGGCGACGGCTTTGACGGCACGGACGTGGTGCAGACCAACATGACCAACTCGCGGCTGACCGATCCCGAAGTACTGGAATTCCGTTTCCCGGTGCGGCTGGAAAGCTACGCCATCCGGCATGGTTCGGGCGGCAACGGCAGATGGCAAGGCGGCAATGGCGGCGTGCGAAAAATCCGGTTTCTCGAAGCGATGACCGCTTCCATTTTGTCCAATAACCGGCTGCATGCGCCGTTCGGCATGGCTGGCGGCGAGCCCGGTGCGAAGGGCCGCAATACCGTGGTGCGCGCCGACGGCCGCGTCGAGGAAATACCGCATGTCGGCAAGACCGAAATGCAGGCCGGCGATAGTTTCGTGATTGAAACTCCCGGCGGCGGCGGTTATGGCGCTGCCGCGAACGGCGCCGGCAAATGATGCGCACACCAGAAAAAACAACGTTCACGATCCCGTCATGGCTGGTTTGGCTCGCGGCATTCGGTTTCATCTTTGTCGGGCTGGGCAGCACCGGCATTCTCGACAATAACGAAGGGCTTTACGCCGAAATCCCGCGCGAAATGCTGGCGGCGCACGATTGGCGCTACTGGGTGATTCCGCATTTGAACGGCTTGCTGTACATGGAAAAGCCGCCGTTGCTGTATTGGCTGACGGCGCTTTCTTTTTCCTTGTTCGGCGAATCGGAATGGTCTGCCAGAGCGGTGCCGGCTTTGTCGTCGCTGGCTTGCGTCGCACTGCTGATGTGGTTTGGACGGGCGGTGAAGCATCCGCAGGCAGGCCGGCTCGCGGCGCTGATGTTCGTCAGCGGCATAGGTATAGCGGCAATGTCGCGGCTGCTGATGTTCGACATGCTGCTGACTGTTTTGCTGACCGCTGCGTTGATGTTCGCCTATCGTTATGTCGCCGAAGGGCAGGTTCGTTTCGTGCGCTGGTCCTATGCCTTTCTGGCATTGGCGCTGCTGGCGAAAGGCTTTGTCGCACTGGTTCTGTATGGATTGGTGATCCTGGGTTTCACGCTTGCGATGCATCGTGCGGCGCCCGGTTTCTGGCGCGCCTGCGGTAAATGGTTCGAGCCTCGGGCAATGCTGATCTTCTTTGCGATAGCCTTGCCGTGGCATCTGGCGGCATGTCTGACCGAACCTGTCTTTGCGTGGTTTTATTGCATCAACGAGCATGTATTGCGCTTTCTGGGAAAGCGCGAGCCGCATGATTATTATGCAGGCGCGTGGTGGTATTACCTGCCGCGCATGGCGATTTACCTGTTCCCGTGGTCGTTCCTGCTGCTCTGCCTTTTTTCACGCCCGGAACGTTCGGACGATTGCGAGACGATCCGGCTGCAACGGTTTTTATGGCTGGCCTGGCTTGTGCCGCTGGGGTTCTTTTCCATTTCCCTCGCCAAGGCGAATTATTATCTGGTCGCAGTCATGCCATTCGCCGCGTTTCACCTGGCCATCGCCATTGAAAAGCGCGATTTTTTAAAAGGCTGGCCAAGCGCTTTGCCGGGATTGTTGATTGGCGCAATTGCACTCTTGCTGTGTGTTGCGGTAACTGCGCGCGCAACGGAATTTAAACCGGCATTCAGCATCCCCGGACTGGGGCAGCGTGCGTTTCTTCTATGGGTATTTGGCGGTTTGGCTGCATTGGCGTTCGGCTGCGCAATGACAGCGTGGCGGAAGGCCCGGGTGGGCGTGCTGGCGTATCTGGCATTGCCGGTATGGACCGGCATCGCGCTATCGCTGGTTTTGATCGCAATGGCGCCGCTGGTATCGATGCGGCAAGTAGCCCATTATCTGCAAAGCGAACAGGCCGGCAGAAAAGTTTACCTGTATCGCAATTTCGAAGAAAAATCGTCGTTGCCGTTTTATATGCAGAGGCCCATTCCAGTCATAGATGCGCGCAGCAACGATCTGTTTTGGGGCAACAAGCTGCGCAGCAATGACATCGTGATTTCAGAAGATCAGTTCGAGCAAAGACTGCACGCGCAATCGGACGCTGTCGTGGTGATGGACCGGCAGCTCGAGGATTTCAGGACAACGCGTTTTTTTGACCGCTTCAAGAGCATGAAACGAATCGGCGAAACGACAGTGTTCTTGAACTGATGCCGCAATCGGGGCGGTAGGGCGCGTTATAATCACGCTTTCTGATTCAACCCGCAATCTGGCTGCCAAATCAGTCGCCGAATTGCACCAACTTCCTTCTCGCCATGCTGATTCTGCCGGGCTCCAATGCCCTGTCTGCCTTTCGTACCCAACGTTTATTGTTACAACTGCAAGATATTGATGCCGCCATCGCCGGCGTGATCGCGCGCTTCCTGCATTTTGTCGACGCCTCCACGACGCTATCTCGAGACGATACCGGCCGGCTGGATGCGCTTTTGACGTATGGCGAACCATTTTCCGGCAATGCGGACGGTGACGAATTCGTCGTCATTCCCCGCTTCGGCACGATTTCTCCATGGGCCAGCAAGGCAACCGACATTGCCCGCAATTGCGGCATGGCGCAGATCCGGCGCATCGAGCGCGGCGTGTCGTATCGCATCCGGATGAAATCGGGCATGTTGGGCGGCGCCAAAAGACTGCAAGGTGCGAGCGTGGAAGCCGTCGCCGCGGCGCTGCACGACCGCATGACCGAAATGGTGCTGCGCAGCGCCGACGATGCCGCAGGACTGTTCCGTGAACTGGAAGCCAAGCCGCTGGCATTCATCGATCTGATGGCCGGCGGCAAAGATGCGCTGGTGCAGGCGAATGCCGATCTCGGCCTGGCGCTGTCGGACGACGAAATCGATTACCTCGTCAGTGCATTCACGCATGCCGAACGCAATCCGACCGATGTCGAACTGATGATGTTCGCGCAAGCCAACAGCGAGCATTGCCGCCACAAGATATTCAATGCCGACTGGACCATCGACGGCGAGCGGCAGGACAGATCGCTGTTCGCGATGATCCGGAATACGCATCAGTTGCACCCGAAAGGCACGATCGTCGCGTACAGCGACAACTCGTCGGTCATCGAAGGCGCGACCGTATCGCGCTTCTATCCGCGCGGCGCGATGCAGGGCAACGTGTATGCTGCGTCCGACGAACTGACGCATATCCTGATGAAGGTCGAGACGCATAATCATCCGACTGCCATCTCGCCGTTTCCCGGCGCATCCACCGGCGCCGGCGGCGAAATCCGCGACGAAGGCGCGACTGGTCGCGGCGCCAAGCCGAAAGCGGGCCTGACCGGCTTTACCGTTTCCAACCTGATGCTGACGCATGCGGTGCAGCCGTGGGAAAACGCGCGCGACGTCACCGAACCTGTCTCACAGCGCCAGCCGCATGCGCAGGCCGGCATCTACGGCAAGCCGGATCGCATCGCATCGGCATTGCAAATCATGATCGACGGTCCGATCGGCGGCGCGGCATTCAACAATGAATTCGGCCGTCCGAATCTGGGCGGTTATTTCCGCACTTACGAACAGAATGTCGGCGGCGCGGTGCACGGTTATCACAAGCCGATCATGATCGCCGGCGGCATCGGCAGCATTTCCGCCAAGCATACGAAAAAGAACGATCTGCCGGTCGGCAGCCTGCTGATTCAACTGGGCGGCCCCGGCATGCGCATCGGCATGGGCGGCAGCGCGGCGTCGTCGATGGCGACCGGTACCAACACCGCCGATCTCGATTTCGATTCGGTCCAGCGCGGCAATCCGGAGATGGAACGGCGCGCGCAGGAAGTCATCAACGCATGCTGGATGATGGGCGACGACAATCCGATCCTGTCGATCCACGATGTCGGCGCCGGCGGCCTGTCGAACGCATTCCCTGAAATCACCAACGATGCCAGGCGCGGCGCGATTTTCGATTTGCGCAAAGTGCCGCTGGAAGAAAGCGGCATGGCGCCGAAGGAAATCTGGAGCAATGAATCGCAGGAACGTTATGTGCTCGGCATCGCGCCGGACAGCCTGCCGCTGTTCCGGTATCTGTGCGAGCGCGAACGCTGCCTGTTCGCGGTGGTCGGCACGGCTACCGAGGAACGGCAGTTGAAAGTGATCGATCCGGAGCATGACAACACGCCGGTCGACATGCCGATGGATGTGCTGCTCGGCAAGCCACCGAAGATGCATCGCGATGTCACGCATGTCGCCACGCATTTTCCCGCCATCGATCTGACAGGGATGGACCTGGTCGAGGTATCGCAACGCGTGCTGCGTTTGCCAACGGTTGCGGATAAATCCTTCCTGATCACGATCGGCGACCGCACGGTTGGTGCAACGACCGTGCGCGACCAGATGGTCGGCCCGTGGCAAGTGCCGGTTGCCGATTGCGCGGTGACGGCAATGAGCTTTGAAGGCTATCGCGGCGAAGCGATGGCGATGGGCGAACGCACGCCGCTGGCGGTGATCAATGCCGCCGCATCCGGCCGCATGGCCGTCGGCGAAGCGATCACCAATATCGCAGCCGCCCCGATTACCGACATCACGGACATCAAGCTGTCGGCCAACTGGATGGCGGCATGCGGCCAGCCGGGGCAGGACGCAGCGTTGTTCGATACCGTGAAAGCGGTCGGCATGGAACTGTGCCCGGCATTGGGCATCAGCATTCCGGTCGGCAAGGATTCGCTGTCGATGCGCACCACCTGGAAAGACGATGAAGGCAGCAAAGCCGTCATGTCGCCGGTATCGCTGATCGTGTCGGCCTTCGCGCCGGTGCATGACGTGCGCCTGTCGCTGACGCCGCAACTCAAAAAGGATGTGGGCGAAACCGCGTTGATCGTTATCGACCTCGGGCGCGGCAGGAACCGCATGGGCGCATCCGCGCTGGCGCAAGTGATGCAGCAGCTTGGCGACGAGACGCCGGACGTCGATAGCGCCGAAGAGCTGAAAGCGTTTTTCGCGGCGATCCAGCAGCTTACCAACGAGAAGAAATTACTGGCCTATCACGATCGCTCCGACGGCGGATTATTCACGACGCTGTGCGAAATGGCATTTGCCGGCCGCAGCGGATTCTCGGTCAATCTCGATATCCTGACGATGGAAAGCGAACACGCAGCCGACTGGGGCGATTCGAAAAACTGGGCAGGGCAGATAGCGGAACGCCGCAACGAGATGACGTTGCGCGCTTTGTTCAGCGAGGAACTCGGTGCTGTAATACAGGTGCGCGCCGAGCAGAAATCGGATGTGATGAACGTGCTGCGTGCGCATGGACTTGGCGCGTGCAGTCATATCATCGGCAAGCTGAATGAGCGCGATGCCATCGAATTCACGCGCGACGCCAAGGTTATCTACAACCAGCCGCGCATTGAATTGCAGCGTCTGTGGAGCGAAACCAGTTGGCGCATCGCCCGCCTGCGCGACAACCCGGCATGTGCCGATGCCGAATACGATCGCATTCTCGACGCATCCGATCCCGGCATTTCGCCGAAATTGACGTTCGATCCGCAGCAGGATATCGCCGCACCGTTCATCGCGACCGGCGCACGGCCAAGAGTGGCAATCCTGCGCGAGCAGGGCGTGAATTCCCACATCGAAACAGCGTATGTGATGCACAAATCCGGCTTCACCGCGGTCGATGTCCACATGAGCGACCTGATCGCAGGCCGCGCGAAGCTGAATGATTTCAGCGGCGTGATCGCAGTCGGCGGTTTTTCGTATGGCGATGTGCTGGGCGCCGGCGAAGGCTGGGCCAAGACGATTCTGTTCAATGCCAGACTGGCGGAACAATTCGCCGTCTTCTTCAATCGTGCCGATACTTTTGCACTGGGCATCTGCAACGGTTGCCAGATGATGAGCAACCTGAAAGCGATCATTCCCGGCGCGCAGGCATGGCCGAAATTCACGCGCAACAAATCCGAGCAATTCGAGGCGCGTTTCGCGATGGTGGAAGTGACCGATTCACCGTCTATTTTCTTTAACGGCATGCACGGCTCGCAAAGCGCAATCGCGATTGCGCACGGCGAAGGCTATGCCGATTTTTCGCAAACCGGCGATATCGAAAAGGCGATCGTGGCAATGCGCTTTACGGACAATAAAGGGCAGGCGACGGAAGCATATCCGTATAACCCGAACGGTTCGCCGCAAGGCATCACGTCTGTCACCACGCTTGATGGACGTTTCACGGTATTGATGCCGCATGCGGAGCGAGTGTTCCGCGCGGTGCAGCAATCATGGCATCCGGAGTCATGGGGCGAGGATTCGCCGTGGATGCGCATGTTTCGCAATGCGCGCAAGTGGGTCGGTTAAGAGGGTTGTTGGTTGCATGTCATACCAACATCATCTCATGACGTGAAAGTGAAAGTAGGCATCGCACGCTACGCTGGCCAATTAAAGTTGGGGGTAACCATGAGCTTCGATCTTCCGGGTGTTGAGTCAAGCAGCGACATCGAAAAACTATTCAAGGCCGTTGGCTTCACCGTTGTCCAATGGGGTATGGATGAGCAACATCTAGACCTTATCGTTGCTGCCATCTTCCATCGCTTCGGAGGCCACCCACACCTCAACCGGCGCCCTACAAACCTAACCCAGAAGATTGAATTTCTGCGCCAGTGCTTTGCAGAATTCACAGAACTTGAACAGTTCCAAACAGAATGCGACACACTGTTAACAAGGTTCGCCGTCGCTGGAAAGAAGCGAAACGACATCGTACATGGAGCCATTGCAGATTTTTCGGCAGAAGATGGCAGGTTCATGTTCTTGAAGATTGATGTAGTTCCCGGAGAACATCACAGCATCCGTTCAGTTTTCCTCGACAATTTGGATTGGCCAGTGTTTCGTAAAGAGCTACTGTTTCTGGGACGGGATGGCTTGTCTCTTGCGCGAAGAGTGTGGGACACCCTGAAAGTGCGTACATGAGCGCGTCGGCTGTGATTCCCAACTCGGCTAATCAAGTGGGGCTGTGCAAAAGCGCGTAGCCTCTTACTTTTTACGTCAGCCAATAAAAAAGGCGCTCAACAGAGCGCCTTTTTTCAATCCAAAAACGATTATTGAATCTTCGCTTTCTTGCGCAATTCCTGCTGGTACGCCTGCAACTTCTGCTGCTGCAATTGCTCCGCAATCTGCGGCTTCACTTCTTCGAATGCCGGCACCTTGGCGGCACGCACATCTTCGAGCTTGATCACGTGATAGCCGAACTGGGTCTTGACCGGCGTCTCGGTGATCTGGCCTTTTTGCAGCGCGACCATCGCATCGGAGAACGGCTTGACGAATGATGCGGGGGAAGCCCAGTCGAGATCGCCGCCATTGGCTGCGGAACCCGGGTCCTTCGATTGCTTGGCGAGATCTTCGAATTTTGCGCCGGCTTTCAGTTTGGCGATGATGGCTTTCGCCTCATCTTCCTTTTCGACCAGGATATGGCGCGCGTGATATTCCTTGTCGCCGGCCTGCGCCTTGAATTTGTCGTATTCGGCCTTGAGATCGGCATCCTTCACCGGATTTTTCTTGACGTAGTCCGCAACCAGTGCGCGGATCACGATCGACTGGCGGGCCAGTTCGAGCTGATTCTTGACTTCGGCGCTGGTGCCCAAACCGAGTTTATCGGCTTCCTGAATCAGGATTTCACGATTGATCAGCTCTTCCTTGACCATCGTGCGCAACTGCGGCGAGTCTTGCTGGCCTTGCGTTGCCATCTGCTTGATCATTACATCGGCGCGCGAAGACGGGATCGGTTTGCCGTTGACTACAGCGAGGTTTTGCGCCAGGGCGGGCAGTGCAGCGGTTGCGAAAAGAAGCACCAGCAAGCGAGCGGGTTTTGAAATCATCATTCATTCCTAAAGTGGAAAGTGTTAGTAAAAAGGTTGAAACAAAATCTGTTGGCGCTTAATCGGAAATGTCGTCGGAAACTTCCGAAGGCGCCAATGCAATGATGGCGAGAGCGTGTATGTCGGTGTGCATCATGTCATGAAGGCAATCATACACCAGCCGATGCCGGGCTATCCGGGTTTGCCCTTCAAAAAGAGCCGAAACCAGCCGTATCCGATAGTGCCCGCCGCCGGAAGCGGCGCCTGCATGGCCGGCATGGAGAGCCGACTCGTCATCCAATTGACACTGCAATGGAGAAAAAGTTGCAACAAGCTGCGCGCGGATCCGGTCGAGCCGTTCCATTATTCTGCATCCTTCAAATACTTCGATAAAAACAAACTTTGGCAAATCACGAAGGCGAACATCAATCCCATGAAGCCGAACAGCTTGAAATTGACCCAGGCTGCGGTCGTGAAATTGAATGCGACATACAGGTTGATCACGCCCATCACGGCAAAGAAGGCAATCCACGCAAGACTCAGCCGATTCCAGACCGAATCGGGCAGCGTGATCTGTTTTCCCATCATGGTCCGGATCAAATTCTTTTTGAGTACGATCTGGCTCATCAGCAGTCCCACCGCAAAGCACCAGTAAAGAACCGTCGGTTTCCACTTGATGAATGTCTCGTTATGAAAGTAAATGGTGGCGCCGCCGAAAGCGCCGATGATGGCAAGCGATACCCACAGCATCGGATCGACTTTTTTTCGCCGTGCCAGCAGATAGCCGATCTGCCCGATGGTGGCAACGATCGCGACGGCGGTTGCAAGCAGAATCGGCGCCTGCGCGGCAGTCACGATGCCGCCGGAGACGAAGCCCGACAGATATTGGCTTGCCAGCGATTGCGCGGCATCCGCATGGCCTTCGCCCCACTTGAAGATGCCGAAAAAGAGAATGACGGGAAATAGATCGAACAGGAACTTCATGTTGGCTGGTCTTCTTTCGTTGCAGGTAAGGGTGTAAAGCGCAGCGATGCGGAGTTGATGCAATAACGTAAACCGGTCGGCGGCGGGCCGTCCGGAAAAACATGTCCCAGATGCGCATCGCAGACGTTGCAGATGATTTCGGTGCGCAGCATGCCATGGGTGCGGTCGACTTTTTCAGTCACGTTCGCCGGATCGAGCGGCTTGAAATAACTCGGCCAGCCGCAGCCTGAATCGAACTTGGCGTCTGACTCGAACAACGGCGTATCGCAGCATACGCAGGTATAGATGCCATGTTCGTGATGATCCCAGTAACGTCCGGTGAAGGCGCGCTCGGTCGCTGCGTGGCGGGTTACCTGGTAGTCGAGCGGATCGAGCGCCGCGCGCCACTCGGCATCGGTCTTGCTGATTTTTTCTGGTGTCATTTCGTGTTTTTCAAGATGAACAACTTACTTCCAGATGACTGGCCCAATCCGGGGGCAGGTCAGCGTAGCTGGCATGTTCCGGTTGTTCGTCGAACGGTTTTTCAAGAATGCCGAGCAGCTTGCCGATTTCGGAAAAATCCTTGTTCTGCGCTTTTTCAATTGCGGTTTGCGCCAGGTAATTACGCAGCACGTACTTGGGGTTGACCTGATGCATTGCAAGCCGGCGCCGGCTATCCTGACTATTTTCCTGCCGCAGGCGAGCGCGATATTGTACCGCCCATGCGTCGAATGCCGCGCGGTCGATGAACAAATCGCGCAACGGCTGATCCGTTTCCACAGAGCCGTCGATTGTCAGATCACCCAGACGGCGGAAAAACGATGTGAAATCGGCATGGCTGTTTTGCATGATCGCAAACATCGCATCGAACAGTTGCGCATCATCGGGCTGCTTGCTGTTCAGCCCGAGTTTGGCATGCAGCAACTCGTCCAGTTTTGCCGCGTATTCCGGTTGATAGATTTGCAATGCGGCTTGCGCTTCTTCCACTTCTCCGATCAGCGGCAGTATCGCCTGGCCCAGCGCATAACAGTTCCAGTGCGCAATCTGCGGCTGCATGCTGTACGCGTAGCGGCCCTGCTGATCGGTGTGGTTGCAGATATGCTGCGCGTCGAACGCTTCCATGAAACCGAACGGGCCATAGTCGAGCGTCTGGCCGAGTATCGACATGTTGTCGGTATTCATCACGCCATGCATGAAACCGACTGCCTGCCATTGCGCGATCAGGTGCGCGGTGCGGCGCGTGACTTCCGACAGCAATGCCAGATACGGATTGTCGGCATCGCGCAACTGCGGATAGCAGCGGTCGATGACGTAATCGGCAAGTACCTTCAGCTCGCTCTTTTTGTCGTTGTAAAACCAATGCTCGAACGAACCGAAGCGCACGAAGGTCGGCGCCATGCGCGTCGCCACCGCAGTTGTTTCAGGCGTCTCGCGCATCACGCGCTGATCCGAGCCGGTGACGCACAAGGCGCGCGAAGTCGGAATGCCCAGCGCCGCCATGGCTTCCGAACACAAGAATTCGCGAATCGACGAGCGCAGCACGGCGCGGCCATCGCCCATGCGGGAATACGGCGTCTGGCCAGAGCCCTTCAGTTGCAACTCCAGCGTGCCGGGAGCAGCACCTTCTCGTGACGGCACCTCACCCAGCAGGATCGCGCGTCCGTCGCCCAATTGTCCGGCCCAGACGCCGAATTGGTGTCCTGAATAAACCGCCGCCAGCGGCTGCGAATCCGGCAGCAGGCGATTGCCGCTGAATGTCTCGACAAAATGTGCCGTCGCGAATTCAGCCGGATCGAGATTGATCAATTGCGCGGCCGACACGCTGGCGCAAACCAAGTAGGGCGCAGGTAGCGGCGTCGGCATCAGCCGTGTATGGAAAGCCGGCGGCAGTGCGCCGAAAGAATTGCTCAACGGTAAATCGTCGATACGATGGCAAAGCTGTGGTGGTGCCGGAGCATTCATCTTGTTCCTTGATTCGGTTTCCGCGGGATTATCCGTCCAGCGTATTGTCAGGTCGGACATTGTTCCGTTTGATTTGTGCCGCAGCCGGCTCGACACGTTCCGGATAGGCAATCCGCGTCAATGCGTCCGGCCGCTCGATGAACACGCGTCCGTAATGGGCCCGCACCAAGCCTTCCTGTTCCCAGGATCGCAGCAGCTTGGCAACGCTCTGGCGCGATTTACCCAGCAGGTGGCCGAGTTCTTCCTGCGTCAGCGGCACTTCGCGGCCGCGCGGAATGGTCGCCGCATTCATGCCGGATGGTTCGATTTGCGCCAGTTCAAGTAGCCGGCGCGCCAGCCGTTGCGTCAGCGGTGCGGTCGCTGCCTCTTCGACCAGATCGAATGTCGCGCGCAGGCGCAGGCTGAGCATCCGGGCGAACCGCTCGTAAATGATCGGATGGCGCGCCAGCAGCCGCTTGAAATCGGTCCTGGCATGAAACAGCAAAACAGTCGGTCCGGCCGCATGGCCGTCGTGGGTGCGCGGCAACCCGTCGAAAATCGAAAGTTCCCCGAACCAGTTGGGCGGTTCGAGTACCGCGATGATGGTCGTGTGGCCATCCGCCGTCGCGCGCGTGAAGCGTACCGCGCCGCTGGCAATCGTGTAGAAACCGTCGCAGGCATCGCCGCGCGCATGCACTAAAGTGCCATCTTCGATCGCACGCAGCGACGCGCAGGCGGCGGCTTCCGTCACGATGTCGTCCGGCAGGCCGACCAGCCACGATTCGCGCAGCAGCGCGACTTTATCGATCGTTAATTTAGCCGCATTCGGCATGACAAATGTTAAGGAGTTGACAGTCTGTTGCAGTGCGATCTGCGGATACTGCATGTATCCGCTATTTTGACAGAAAGAGAAGACATCCCATGAACGCTCCTGAAAAATTACTCATTCCCTCGATTCGGGATCAAGTCTCGCCGGAAGAATGGCAGACGCGCATCGATCTGGCCGCATGCTATCGGCTGGTGGCCGATTTCGGCTGGAGCGACCTGGTGTTTACCCATATCACCGCACGCGTACCCGGCACCGAAGACCAGTTCCTGATCAATCCTTACGGCATGATGTTCGACGAAATCACGGCATCGTCGCTGGTCAAGATCGATATACACGGCAACAAGCTCGACGCATCGCCGTTCCCGGTGAATCCGGCCGGGTTCACGATCCACTCCGCGATACATGCGGTGCGGCACGATGCGCAATGCGTGCTGCATGTGCACAGCCTGAACGGCGTGGCGGTGTCGGCGCAAAAACACGGCGTGCTGCCGTTGTCGCAGCAATCCATTTTCGTTCTGTCGAGCCTGGCTTACCACGGCTACGAAGGCGTGGCATTGAACGATGAGGAAAAGCCGCGGCTGGTCGCCGACATGGGAAATAAAACATACCTGATGCTGCGCAATCACGGCCTGCTGACAGTCGGCAAAACGGTTGCCGATGCGTTCGTCAATATGTATGTTTTCGAAGCGGCCTGCACGATTCAGGTGCGCGCGCAAGCGGGCGGCGGCGAGTTGATCATGATCCCGCAGCCAATTATTGATGGTGCACAGCAGCAAGCCAAGGCGGCGACAAAATCGCTGGGCGGCATGCTGGCGTGGCCCGGATTGCTGCGCCGGCTGGATCGGCGCGACACGTCTTATCGAACCTGATTGCAGGCCAGCGTAATAGTTTGATAATCCGTCTTTGCCGATAAAAATAGTCCAAGGAGAAATCATGCAACACCGCGCCAATTTTAGCGACATGCAACAAAGCACCGCCGATGACTGGCAAATCATCGGCAGTGAATTCAGGGAATTCGCCGCGGTATTGCCGGACCGGGTACTGACCCATTTGCGCCTGCTCGACGGCGATTGCGGCGGGTTTCCGGTGGATCGGCTGACGCACAGCCTGCAGACCGCGACGCGCGCCCATCGTGACGGACGCGATGAAGAATATGTGGTCTGCGCGTTATTGCACGACATCGGCGATACATTGGGCAGCTACAACCATCCGGATATCGCCGCAGCGATTCTCAAGCCTTTCGTCAGCCCGGAGAATTTTGCGATGGTCGAAAAACACGGCATTTTCCAGGGCTATTATTTTTTTCATCATCTGGGCATGGATCGCAATTTGCGCGATCAATTCGCCGGGCAGGCGCTTTACGACAGGACACTGGAGTTTTGTGAAAAATACGATGCGCCTGCATTTGACGTGAATTACGAAACGTTACCGCTAACATTCTTTGAGCCGATGCTGCGCCGCGTAATGGCACGCCCCAAAAACACGATTTATAAAAATATTACTGACTCAAAAGTCGCTTAGATGATACTTGTGCAATGCACCATCGAAAGTCATTGACGATATTAGTACGGTCGTTCCAAAATCGTCGCTTCGTATCGCACAATAAGAACCAGGAGACAAGATGCCGGAATATCCGAAGAGCCCGCTGATGGGCCAAATGATGGGTCAGCCTTTGCTCATTTCCAGCATCATTCAGCATGCTGATCGTTATTTCGGCGGCAATGAAATCGTGTCGCGCCGCGTGGAAGGCGACATTCACCGCTATACCTATCGGGACTGCCACAAGCGTGCGCGTCAACTTGCCAATGCGCTGACAAAGCTCGGCGTGAAAATCGGCGACCGCATCGCGACGCTGGCCTGGAACGGTTATCGCCACATGGAGGCGTATTACGCGGTCTCCGGTTCCGGCGCAGTGCTGCATACGATCAATCCGCGCCTGCATCCCGAACAAATTGCCTACATCGCCAATCATGCGGAAGATCAGTACCTGTTTTTCGACATGACCTTCCTGCCGCTGGTCGAGGCATTCGCACCGCATTGCAAGACCCTCAAGGGATTCGTGATGATGTGCGATCGCGACCGCATGCCAAAAGACGGCAAGATCGCCAATCTGATGTGCTATGAAGACTTGATCGAAAGCAGTTCCGATCAATATCAATGGCCGGTTTTCGATGAGAATTCCGCATCGAGCCTGTGCTACACCTCCGGCACCACCGGCAATCCGAAAGGGGCGCTGTATTCGCATCGCTCCACCATATTGCATTCTTACGCATCGATCATGCCGGACGCATTGAACGTGTCGGCGCTCGATACGGTATTGCCGGTGGTGCCGATGTTCCATGTCAATGCGTGGGGCTTGCCGTATTCGGTGCCGCTGACCGGCGCCAAGATGGTGTTTCCGGGCGCTGCGCTGGATGGAAAATCGGTATATGAATTGTTCGAGCAGGAAAAGGTGACGTTCTCGGCCGGCGTGCCGACCGTCTGGCTCGGGCTGCTGACCTACGTGGGACAGAACAACCTGAAATTTTCGACTTTCAAGCGTACCGTGATCGGCGGTTCAGCCTGTCCGCCGGCGATGATGAAAACATTCCGCCATCAATACGGCATCGAGGTGGTGCATGCATGGGGCATGACCGAAATGTCGCCGCTCGGCACCGCCTGCACTTTGCAGATCAAGCACGTGGCGCTGCCGGAAGAGGCGCGGCAGGCACTGCTGCAAAAGCAAGGTCATGCGATCTTCGGCGTGGACATGAAGATCGTCGATGACGCCGGCAAGGAATTGCCGTGGGATGGAAAGACCTACGGCAATCTGCTGGTCAAAGGCCCGTGGGTCATCCGCAGTTATTTCAAGGAAGAGGGCGGCGATGTCTTGCAGGACGGCTGGTTTCCGACCGGCGACGTGGCCACGATCGATGCCGACGGTTACATGCAGATCACCGATCGCAGCAAGGACGTCATCAAGTCCGGCGGCGAATGGATCGGCACGATCGACCTGGAAAATATCGCGATGGCGCATCCGGCTGTATTGCAGGCCGCGTGCATCGGCATCGCGCATCCGAAATGGGACGAACGTCCGCTGCTGGTGGTGGTTAAAAAGCCCGGCATGGAAGTGACCAGGGAAGAATTGATTCAGTTTTACGACGGCAAAATCGCAAAATGGTGGACGCCGGACGATGTGACGTTCGTTACCGGATTGCCGATCGGCGCGACCGGCAAGATTTTGAAAAACAAAATGCGGGAGGAGTTCAAGGACTACAAATTGCCGACGGCGTGAACCCGGCTGTCGACAAGGCGAATTGAAATTGAATTCGCTTTACATGATGCAGCGGCATCGATATATTCTAATTACATAAAACCTAAAAGGAAGAGACAAATGACAATACGATTTCGCCCATTGATGATGACTCTGACCGTTGCAGCTGCTTTTGCCGCACCGATGGCTTCCGCTGAAAATGTCAAGGTCGCACTGATCGAGACGATGTCCGGTGCGTTTGCTCCGATCGGCCAGAATCAGTTGCGCAGCTATCAAATGTTTACCGACAAGGCGAACAGGGAAAAATGGGCCGGCAACAACACGATTCAATTCGTCGCATTCGACAACAAGGGCAGCCCGCAGGAATCGCTGACCCAGCTTAAGGCCGCGATCGACCAGGGCTATCGCTATATTGCGCAAGGCAACGGTTCCGGCGTCGCGCTCGCGCTGATCGATGCGATCAACAAGCACAATGATCGCAATCCGGGCAAGGAAGTGGTTTTCCTGAATCACTCCGCGATCGATCCGGATCTGACCAACAGCAAGTGCAGCTTCTGGCACTTCCGTTTCGATGCCAACGTCGACATGAAGATGGAAGCGTTGACCACCTACATGGCGAAAGACCCGGGCATCAAGAAGGTCTACATCATCGGCCAGAACTATGCGCACGGCCATCAGGTCACGCGCGCCGCCAAGGAAATGCTGAAGCGCAAGCGTCCCGATATCCAGATCGTCGGCGACGATCTGCATCCGATCGCGCAAGTCAAGGATTTCTCGCCGTACGTCGCCAAGATCAAGGCTTCCGGCGCCGATACCGTCATCACCGGCAACTGGGGGCAGGATCTTGCGCTGCTGATCAAGGCGTCGAAGGATGCCAACCTGAAAGCCAATTTCTATACCTATTACGCCGGCACGAACGGTGTCGGAAGAGCGATGGGCGCTTCCGGCGCCGGACGCGTGAAGCAGGTGGCTTACTGGAATCAGAACAACGAGAATTTCGTCGGCAAGGAATTCGTCGAGGGATACAAGAAGAAATACAACGACGATTTTTACGTGATGGCCACTTATAGCATCGTAAAAATGTTGTCCCAGGCGATCAAGGAAGCCAAATCCGCCGACCCGATCAAGGTGGCTTTCGCGCTGGAAGGCATGAAAGCGATGAGCCTGAACGGTGAAGTCGAAATGCGCAAAACGGATCATCAGTTGCAACAGCCGCTGTTTATCGAAACCTTCACAAAGATCAACAACAAGGACGTCAAATTCGATTCCGAGGATACCGGCTACGGCTGGAAGACCGATCAGAAAGTTCCTGCGTTCGTTGCCTCGCAACCGACATCATGCCAGATGAAGCGTCCGGCAAAGTCGTAATCCGCTCCGGCAGCATGGCGCTCAATGGCGCCATGCTGCTTTTTTGCGCCATAAAATAAGTACGATCGTTCAAGAATCCTATTGCATAGGGGTTATCTGGTGGAATTCACGCTTATCACTTTGCTGAATGGATTGAGCTACGGGCTCTTGCTGTTCATGCTGTCGTCCGGGTTGACGCTTATTTTCAGCATGATGGGTGTGCTGAATTTCGCGCATGCCAGTTTTTACATGCTGGGCGCGTATTTCGCCTACACCATCAGCACCAAGCTGGGCTTCTGGCCCGCATTGTTTCTGGCGCCGCTGATCGTCGGTGTCATCGGCGCGGCGGTCGAGCGCTACGGGCTGCGGTCGGTGCACAAATACGGCCACATTCCCGAACTGCTGTTTACCTTCGGCCTGTCGTATGTGATGGTCGAACTGGTGCAACTGGTCTGGGGCCGCGCCGCCGTGCCGTATCCGATTCCGGCGGAATTGGACGGCCCATTATTTACGCTGTACACCACGACCTTCCCCATTTATCGCGGCTTCATGATGTTGATTGCGGTGCTGATGCTGCTGGCGATTTATCTGGTCTTGACGCGCACCCGCATCGGACTCGTGATCCAGGCGGCGCTGACGCATCCCGATACGGCCGAAGCGCTCGGGCATAACGTGCCGCGCGTGTTCATGCTGGTATTCGGCGGCGGCTGCGCGCTGGCGGGACTGGCCGGCGTCATCGGCGGCAATGCATTCGTCACCGAACCGGGCATGGCGGCAACCGTCGGCAGCATCATCTTCGTGGTGGTGGTGGTCGGCGGCATGGGATCGCTGGTCGGCGCGCTGGTCGCCTCCCTCCTGATCGGCGTGGTGCAGACGTATGGCGTGGCGCTCGACTATTCGGTCGGCAGCGTACTGTCGAATTTCGGCATGCAGATCACGGCCGATACGCCGGGCTACTCGGTACTCAGCCTGACGATCGCACAGACCGCGCCGATCCTGCCTTACCTGCTGCTGGTACTGATTCTCATCTTCCGGCCCAAGGGCTTGATGGGCACACGGGAGGGATGAACCAATGAACACGATAACTACCACTACGATGAAATATACGCCATTGAACCTGGGCCGCTGGCTGATCTGGACCTTGTTTGCGCTGATCCTGATCGTTGCGCCGCTGATCTTCACCAAAGGCGCGTCGCTGTCGGTGCTGTGCCAGATGGGCACCGTGATGATCTTCGCACTGTCCTACAACATGCTGCTGGGGCAGGGCGGCATGCTGTCGTTCGGCCACGCGGTTTATTCCGGACTGGGCGCCTTTTTCGCCATCCACGCGATGAACCTGGCCACCAATGGATCGCTGCCGGTTCCCGTGACGTTCATTCCGCTGGTGGGCGGCGTGGCCGGCATGTTCTTCGGCGTGCTGTTCGGCTATGTCACTACCAAGAAATCCGGCACCACATTTTCCATGATTACGCTGGGCATCGTCGAACTGGTCTTCGCCTGCTCGCTGATGTTTCCGGGATTTTTCGGCGGCGAAGGCGGCATCTCCACCAACCGCGTCATCGGCGAACCGGTCATGGGCATCAGCTACGGTCCGCAAATCCAGGTCTATTACCTGATCGCCTTCTGGCTGTTCATCGCCGCCATCGGCATGTACGCCTTTACGCAAACGCCGCTTGGGCGCATCACGAATGCCGTGCGCGACAATCCGGAGCGGGTCGAATTCATCGGCTACAACACGCAATGGGTGCGCTATCTGACGCTGATCCTGTCGGCGTTCTTCGCCGGGATATCGGGCGCGCTGTCGGCCATCAATTTCGAAATCGTCACGGCGGAAAATGTCAGCGCGATCCGTTCAGGCGCAGTATTGCTGTTCACCTTCATCGGCGGCGTCGGCTTCTTCTTCGGCCCGATGATCGGCGCCGTGATCGGCGTCTTCCTGACCGTGCTGCTGTCCGAATTCACCAAGGCATGGCAGTTGTACCTGGGCGCATTCTTCATCCTGATCGTGATGTATGCTCCGGGCGGCATCGCCAGTGTGCTGATGATGAACCTGCGGGTAGTGAAAGCCGGCAAATATAAGCGCGTCTGGCCCAGCCTGGCCGCGGTATGCACGGCAGTCCTGATCGGTTTCCTGGGCATCGTGATCGGCATCGAGATGCTGTATCACCTGACGCTCGATTCGGCTAACGGCACCACGATGAAACTGTTCGGCTTCATGGTCGATACCGCCGCGCTGCCCGGCTGGCTCGTCGTCGCCATCCTGGCCGCCATCGGTGCGATCGGTTTCCGGCTGACCAAGGGTTCCTTTCAAAAAACATGGAGTGAAGTAAATACGGAAATCGAGGAATCGATGCGGAGGGCAACAGCATGAGCGCCCATTCCATCGAACTCAAGGACGTTCGCAAGCAGTTCGGCAAATCCGAAATCATCCGCGGCGCCAGCCTGAAAGTACCCAAAGGCGAACGCTACGCGATCATCGGCCCCAACGGTGCCGGCAAATCGACTTTGTTCAATCTGATTTCCGGCCGCTTTCCGGTCACCTCCGGCGATGTGCTGCTCAACGGCCGGAGCATTTCGGGACTCAAGCCATTCGAAATCAATCGCCTGGGCTTGTCGCGCAGCTTCCAGATCACCAACATCTTCCACCGCCTGACCGTCTATGAAAACCTGCGTTGCGCGGTACTGTGGTCGCTCGGCTACAAATATTCGTTCTGGCACCGCCTGAACGGCCTGAAGGATGCGCACGAAAAAGCGGAAGCGGTGCTGGAACAGATCCGCCTCAAACGCCGGCGCGAGACCGCGGCCGGCCTGCTGACTTATGCCGAACAGCGGGCGCTGGAAATCGGCATCACCATTGCCGGCGGCGCCGACGTCATTCTGCTGGACGAACCGACTGCCGGCATGAGCCGTTCCGAATCCGATGCCGCGGTCGAATTGATCCGCAAGGTGACGGTAGGCAAGACCTTGCTGATGGTCGAGCACGACATGAGCGTGGTATTCGGTCTGGCCGACAAGATTGCCGTCGTGGTGTATGGCGAGGTGATCGCCTGCGACACGCCGGCCAGGATTCGGGGCAACGCCAAAGTACAGGAAGCTTATCTGGGCGGTCACGCGCCGGTGGAAGGTTGAACATGGCAGCATTGCTTGAAATTAAAGATCTGCATGCGTATTACGGCAAGAGCCACGTGCTGCACGGCGTGGACATGGTGGTCAACGAAGGCGAGATCGTCAGCCTGCTGGGACGCAACGGCGTGGGACGGTCGACCACGGTCAAGGCCACGATGGGACAGGTCGATGCGACCGGCTCGATCCGCTTCAAGGGCAGCGAAATCGTCGGCCTCAAGGCGTACCAGATCGCCCACATGGGACTGGGCTACGTGCCGGAAAACCGCGACATCTTTCCGACCCTGACGGTGGAACAGAATCTGATCCTGGGCGAGAAGCGAGGCAACGGGAAGCAGAAAACCGCCCGCTGGCATCTCGACGAAATGTACGGCATGTTCCCGCGGCTGAAGGAGCGGCAGCATACGCAGGCAGGCGTGTTGTCGGGCGGCGAGCAGCAGATGCTGACGCTATGCCGCACGCTGATGGGCGACCCGGATCTGATCATGATCGACGAGCCGACCGAAGGACTGGCGCCGAAGATCGTCGAGCTGGTGGCCGAATATCTGAAAGAGCTGAAGAACCGCGGCATCTCGGTGCTGCTGGTGGAACAAAAGCTGGCCATTGCGCTGGAGATTTCGCAACGGGTATATGTGATGGGGCACGGTTCGATCGTGTTCGAAGGCACGCCCCAGGAATTGCGCAACAATGCAGCCATCAGAAAGGAGTGGCTGGAGGTATAAAAAAGCGGTTCCGGGCAATCCATAACAATAAGATCGATTGAAGACGCAAGGCAGCACCAAGAAGGAGACACTTGATGAAACCCATTTTAAAATCCGCGCGTTCGCTGTCCGCTTTGGCGCTCTTGTTCTGGTCGTTGCAGGCATCGGGCGCAACGAAAGAAATTGTCATCGGCTCCGTTGTACCTTTGAGCGGTCCGTTCGCCACGCTGGGAAAGCCGCTTGCAGAAGGCGCAAGCGCCTGTTTCGACACGATCAATGCGAACGGCGGCATCAACGGCTACCAGATTCGTTTCGAAACCAAGGATGACCTGTTCGACCCCGCGCAGACCGTGGCCAAGACGCAGGAACTGATCGACGCATATTCCCCGATCGTCCTGCTCAATACCGCCGGTTCCCTGCAGAACATGGCGCTGATCGAATCCGGCTTGCTTAAAAAAGCCGGCATCGCGCTGGTCGGCCCGCGCGATGGATCGCCGTCGCTGCGCGAGGGTAAACACCCGAATCTATACTTCTTGATTGCAGGCGTGGCGGCCGAAGCCGACAAGATGGTCAATGTGTCGGCGACGATCGGACGCAAGCGGTTGATAGCGGTCTATTCCGACGACGGTACGGGACGCGAGGCACTCAAGCAAATCGAGCGCGCCGCGTCCGCCAACGGTTCGACCGTGGCGGCGCGCTACCCGATTCCGCCGGGCTCGAACATTATCCCCGAAGTCGCCAAAAAAATTGCGGCCGACAATTCAGTGCAGCAAGTGCTGGTGTATGGCGTTACGCCGCTGGTGGCGGAGCTGTACAAGGCAATCAGGACGCTGCGGCCTGCCATGCCGGTGACCGCTTTTTCGGAAACGTCTCACGCGGCCATTGTCGATCTGCTGGGAGCGGACGCGAGCCGGGGACTGATGCTGTCGCAAGTAACCTATCCGACTTCAAGCGCCTTGCAGGTAATGAAGGATTTCCGGGCCGCGATGGATCTGGAGCAGATTCCGGAAATCAGGATCAACAATCTGCATCTTGAAGGATATCTCGCTGCCCGCCTGGTCGTCGAAGCGTTGAAGAAAATACGCGGTGCGCCCACGCGTGAAGCGATGAATGCCGCACTTGACCATCTTAACAAGGTCAATATCGGCGGATTGACGTATGATTTTTCCAACGGCAAGCGCGAAGGATCGGCCTTCGTGCAAATCGGCATCATCGGTCCTCAGGGAAAGCTGATGAACTGATGCGGTGTTACGGTATTTTGTACTCAAGCCCGGATGAAAATATCAAATGGAGGGAAATTTAAACAAGAATATTGATTAACAACTAGTAAATCGAATTACATGGTGTATAAAATAAAAAACAAAGTGTCCGCCATGCGGCCGCTGGAAAAAGAAATCTCAATATCGTATTGAAACAATTTCTATAAGGAAGAGACAAATGACCATTCAATTTCGCACGCTCGCTGCCGCTGTTTCCATAACCGCTGCTTTCGTGGCGCCCGTCGCATCGGCGGAAAACGTGAAAATTGCCTTTATCGATCCATTGTCGGGCCCTTTCGCGCCAGTGGGACAGGGCCTTCTCCACAGCTATCAAATGATTGCCGATATCGCGAACCAGAAAAAATGGGCCGGCAATAATACCTTCGAGATCGTCGGGTTCGACAACAAGGCCAGTCCGCAGGAATCGCTGACTGTCTTGAAAAGCGCGATCGATCAAGGTTACCGCTACGTTACGCAGGGCAACGGTTCGGGAGCGGCGCTCGCATTGCTCGAGGCGATCAACAAATATAACGAACGCAATCCCGGCAAGGAAGTCGTGTATATCAACTATGCGGCGGTCGATCCGGACCTGACCAACAGCAAGTGCAGCTTCTGGCAATTCCGCACGGATGCGAATTCCGACATGAAGATGGAAGCGTTGACCACTTACATGGCGAAAGACCCGGGCATCAAGAAGGTCTACATCATCGGGCAGAACTATTCGTTCGGCCATCAGGTCACGCGCGCCGCCAAAGAGTATTTGAAGCGCAAGCGTCCCGATATCCAGATCGTCGGTGACGATCTGCATCCGATTGCGACCGTCAAGGATTTCTCGCCGTACGTCGCCAAGATCAAGGCCTCCGGCGCCGACACCGTCATCACCGGCAACTGGGGCGCCGATCTCGCACTGCTGATCAAGGCAGCCAAAGATGCGGACCTGAAGGCCAATTTCTATACCTATTATGCGAGCACGACCGGCGTGCCGACCGCAATGGGCGCCGCCGGCGCCGATCGGGTCAAGTACGTCGGGTACTGGAATGTGAATAACGAAGGTTTTGTCGGCCACGAAATCGTCGACGCATACAAGAAGAAATATAACGACGACTACTACGCTATCGCGACTTATACCGGAATAGCGCTGCTGTCCAAGGCAATCAACGACGCGAAATCGACCGATCCGGTGAAAGTCGCTTTCGCAATGGAAGGCATGAAAGTAAAAAGCCTGAACGGCGAAGTGGAAATGCGCAAGAGCGACCATCAGTTGCAGCAGCCGCTATACATTGCAACCTGGGCCAAAACCAACGGCAAGGACGTAAAGTACGATCAGGAAAATACCGGCTATGGCTGGAAAACGAATCAGAAGATCGATGCCTATCTTGCTTCTCAACCGACTTCATGCCAGATGAAGCGTCCATCGAGCCCATCGAAATAATCGCTTTGGTCAGCATGGCAGCATGGCGCTTGGCGGCGCCATGCTGTTTTTTTATGCCTGCTGCATTCATGCGGCCGTTCTTCATCGCGCCTCCGATTTTCCGCCAAGTGCTGACGCTGCCGATCCAGCGTTTCCCGGATTCGCACAACCGCGGAAAACCAAGTTGTGAATCGAACACAGATCTACGTGGTAATACGCAAAAATCTATTTCATTCAGGAAATTTCTAGACAAATAGCTTTTGCCGCTTAGAATCACTTTGATTACACGATCATCAAGGAGACCAACATGTTGCAAAACCGTATATTCCATGCTGTCCTGCTTGGCGCATTAGCGCTGACCCTGCAGCCCGCACACGCTCAAATCAAAAGCGACAACACGATAAAAATCGGCGTCTCGGGACCGTTTACCGGAGGTTCCGGTCCGATGGGCGAGAGCATGCGCAACGGCATTCGCCTTGCCGTGGAAGAAATCAATAATATCGGCGGCGTGAATGGCAAAAAAATCGAATTGATCGAACGGGACGATCAGGCAAACAACGATGCCGGCGCGAAAATCGCCGCAGAATTCACACAGCAGAAAGTCGTTGCTGCGATCGGCATCGTCAATACCGGCGTCGGCCTGGCATCGATCGATGCGTATCAAAAAGCCAAAATTCCCTTGATGATCGCTGTCTCAACCGGTACCTCGTTGACAAAAAAATATGCGCCGCCGGCGGCAGCCGAAAATTATATTTTCCGCGTCTCGCCGACGCTGGATCTGGAAGCCAGGATCCTCGCAGCCGATCTCAAGCGCAAGGGCATCGGCAAAGTCGCGATCCTGGCCGATGCAACCGCCTATGGAGAAGCGGGGCTGAAGGCATTTCAGGAACAAAGCAAACTGGCCGGATTGAAATTAACCACCGAAGAGCGATTCAATATCGGCGACAAGGACATGAGCGCACAGGTCGAGCGCGCAAAAGCCGGTGGCGCGCAGGCGCTTGTGTTGTGGGGAATCGGACCTGAAATGGCTGTCATCGCGAAAAACAAGGATGCGCTGGGCTGGAAAGCGCCGTTGCTGGGCAGCTGGACGTTCTCGATGGCCAATTTCGCGGAAGGTGCGGGCAAGGCTGGCGAAGGCGCATTGATGCCGCAGACCTTCATTGAAGATTTCGGTTCCAGCAGCAAGAACGGTTTTATGCTGGCGTACAAACGTGCTTTCAAAAATGAATTCATTCCATCGCCGATGAGCGCCGCGCAAGGTTACGATGGCATGCATTTGCTTTATCTGGCATTGCGGCAGGCCAATTCGACCGATGGTGAGAAAATCAAGGATGCATTTGAAAACCTGCACAGCCGCTATCAAGGAGTAATCACCACTTACAGCAAGCCGTTTTCCAAGGCCGATCACAATGCGATTACACAGAACATGGTGCTGATGGGGAAAGTGAGAGGGGGGCGGGTGGATTACGCTTACAATGAAGATCAGAAACGCGGTGCATTAATCCGTGTAAAGCAAAAAGAAAAATCAAGATAACGCCGCGCAAATCAATGAAAAGCCGATAGGATCAACCTGTCGGATTTTTTTGCAGATGGAATAATACGATCGTTCTTTTTTGCGGTATAGTTCATGACAAGCTCTAGAGCGGTTTCCGTGTGCGTGTGTGGATGATGCCGGTTGGTTTGGGGTGCAGGGCAAGGCGGGAGGAGCGCCGTGTGGCGAGCCACACCAGCGACGAGCAACGCTGCACTGCGTCCCAAACCAACCGGCAGCAGCCATACACGCATACGGAAACCGCTCTAGCCCTCGGAGAAGCCAGAATAGCGATTCCCATGCGTCCGCTTTCAACACCACCGACTTCATCAATTTAAAGGAAGAGACATGACTGCCGAATATCAAGTCAATGGCGCCATTGCCGTCATTACCCTCAACAACCCGCCGGTCAATGGTCTGGGATTGTCGACCCGTACCGCGATCGTGGACGGCATGAAAAAAGCCCTTGGCGACAACGCTGTGAAGGCGGTGGTGATTACCGGAGCCGGCAAGGCGTTTTCCGGCGGTGCCGATATCAAGGAATTCAATTCGCCGAAAGCGCTGGCGGAACCGACGCTGCATACCGTCATCAATGTCGTTGAAAATTCAATCAAGCCGGTCGTCGCGGCGATCCATACCGTCTGCATGGGCGGCGGTCTGGAACTGGCGCTCGGCTGCCACTATCGCGTGGCGTCTCCCGGTGCGCAGATCGCGCTGCCTGAAGTCAAGCTGGGCATACTGCCCGGCGCAGGCGGCACGCAACGGCTGCCGCGCGTGGTCGGCCTGGAAATGGCACTGAACATGATTGTTTCCGGCACGCCGGTCCCTTCCGAAAAACTGGCCAAGACCGCGCTGTTCAACGAACTCATTGAAGGCGATCTGATGCAGGGCGCGCAGGCGTTTGCCGGCAAGGTGGCTGATATCCGTCCGCTGCCGAAAGTGCGCGACATCAAGATCGATTATCCGAATCACGAGGCGTTCCTGCAGTTCTCGCGCAACACTGTCAAGGCGATGGCCGGCCCGTTCCCGGCGCCGCTGAAATGCGTTGAAGCGATTGCCGCCGCCGTTACCGAAAAATTCGATGACGGACTCAAGATCGAACGCGACCTGTTCGTCGAACTGGTGCAGACGACGGAATCGAAGGCATTGCGCCATGCGTTTTTCGCCGAGCGTGCCGCCGGCAAGATCCCGGACGTGCCGGAAGATACGCCGGCCCGCGCCATCAAATCGGCTGCCGTGATCGGCGCCGGCACGATGGGCGGCGGCATTGCGATGAACTTCGCCAATGCCGGCATTCCGGTCAAGATACTGGAAATGAAACAGGAAGCGCTCGACAAGGGCTTGGCGACGGTTCGCAAGAATTACGAGAACACGATGAAGAAGGGTAAGCTGACGCCTGAAAAATTCGAGCAGCGCGTCGGCCTGATCACCGGCACCTTGTCGTATGAAGAAATCGGCCAGGCCGATATCGTGGTCGAAGCCGTATTCGAAGACATGGGCGTCAAGGAAGCCGTCTTCAAGAAACTCGACGAAGTGATGAGGCCGGGTGCGATTCTGGCTTCGAACACATCGACGCTGGATGTCGACAAGATCGCCGCATTCACCAAGCGTCCGCAGGATGTGATCGGCACCCACTTCTTCAGTCCCGCCAACGTGATGAAACTGCTGGAGATCGTGCGCGGCGCCAAGACCGGCAAGGATGTATTGGCGACCACCATGGCATTGTCGAAAAAGATCAAGAAGACCGGCGTCGTCTCCGGCGTATGCGACGGCTTCATCGGCAACCGGATGGTCGAACAATACAGCCGCCAGGCCGGTTTCCTGCTCGAGGAAGGCTGCACGCCGGAGCAGGTGGACAAGGCGGTCGAAAAATTCGGCTTCGCGATGGGACCGTTCCGCATGGGCGATCTGGCAGGCAACGACATCGGCTGGTATATCCGCAAGCGCCGCTATGTCGAGAAGCCGGAAGTCACGTATTCGAAGACTGCCGATCTGTTGTGCGAAATGGGACGCTACGGCCAAAAAACCGGCGCCGGCTGGTACGACTACAAGCCCGGCGACCGCAAGGCGTATCCATCGCAGATCGTCAACGACATGGTCGTCAAGCATTCGGCCGATATCGGCGTCGAGCGCCGCAAGATCAGCGACCAGGAAATCATCGAGCGGCTGGTGTTTGCATTGGTGAACGAGGGCGCTTATATTCTGGAAGAGGGCATTGCAATGCGCGCTTCCGACATCGATATGGTGTACCTGACCGGCTACGGCTTCCCGCTTTTCCGCGGCGGCCCGATGTTCTACGCGGACACGGTCGGTTTGCCGAATGTGGTGATGGCGATGGAAAAATATGCAAAAGGCCGGCATGGCGATGCATGGAAACCGGCGCCGCTGCTGGCAAAACTGGCAGCCGAGGGCAAGACGTTCAACTGATAGTCCGCAGCATCGAAAAAACCCCGCAAGAACGGGGTTTTTTCATTTCCGGAAACAGCAAGCAAAAGGCGACTGCCTCACCAATAATTCTCAGTGACGAATTGCCCGGGCAGCGCGCGGCGGCACGGACGCAGGCCGCGAAGATGCAAAATGCGGCGGGTATCTTCTATCATTTCAGGATTACCGCATAACATTATGCGCGACGATGCCGTGGTAATGGGAATGCCAACTTTTTTTTCAAGCTCGCCATTCTCCAGCAGGCTCGTAATCCTTCCCGACAACCGCCCGGACCGGTTTTCGGTTTCGCGAGTGGCGGACTGGACGATGTGCAGCTTCGCCAAGCCTTCGGGAGAATTTTTCTGCAATGCAAACAATTGATCTTGATAGGCGAATTCTTTTGCATGCCGCACGCAATGCACAAGAACGAGGTGACGGAATTTTTTCCATGCCATCGGGTCACGCAGGATGGAAACGAATGGTCCGAGACCGGTGCCGGTGGAAAGCATCCATAGTTCGTCGCCATCGCTGAATCGATCCGCCGTCATGAATCCGTAACTCTGTTTTTCAGTCCAGATACCGTCGCCGGGTTTTATGTCTTTCAATAATGTCGTGAATGCGCCGCCGGGAACGGTCACGCTGTAATACTCGAGATAATCATCATCCGGCGCGGAAGTGATCGAATAAGCGCGCCATATCGGATCACTGTCCGTGGCAAGCCCGAGACGCGCATATTGTCCCGCAGTAAATTGATAACCTTGCGGCCGGGTGGTTTTGAATGAAAACAGGTCATCGGTCCAGCGATGCACTGCGATGACGGTTTCCCGGATTGCCTTATCGGTTGCGAGCGCTTCGGTGTTCATCAATTACCTTTTAATAAAACGGCATACAATCGCTACAGATGACGATTCTGCCACTGTTAATAAAATAAATCTTCGAATGACTGGAACCGCGATGACGAAAATTGTCCTGCTGGAAAAAATTCATGCAAGCGCAGTAGCGCATCTTCAGTCGCAAGGCTTTGCCGACATCGTGCAGATACCGCGGGCGTTGTCCGGCACCGAATTGACCGATGCATTGTCGGACGCGGATGCGGTCGGCATCCGCTCGAATACGCATCTTTCCGGGGAGACGCTGAACGGGCTGTCGCATCTGCGCACGATCGGCTGTTTTTGCATCGGCACCAATCAGGTCGATTTGACCGCCGCGACAACTTTGGGCATCCCGGTTTTCAATGCGCCTTTTTCAAATACCCGTTCGGTTGCGGAACTGGTGATCGCGCAGGCAATCCTGCTATTGCGCCGCATTCCCGAAAAAAATGTGCGCACCCATCGCGGACTGTGGGACAAGAGTGCGCAGGGCGCTTATGAAGTGCGCAACAAGGTGCTCGGTATTGTCGGTTACGGCAATATCGGCGCGCAGGTCGGTATTCTTGCCGAGAGCGTCGGTATGCGCGTCTGCTATTACGATCCCGAAAGCAAGCTGCCGCTCGGGAATGCGCGGCCGTTGCCGACGCTGGATGCATTGATGGAGCAGGCGGATGTCGTCACACTGCATGTTCCAGGCGGCGCTGCCACCGAAAATCTGATCACGCAGGAACGGATCGCATTGATGAAATCTTCCGCGGTGCTGATCAACGCAGCGCGCGGCAAGGTAGTCGATATCGATGCGCTCAATCGGGCGTTGCGGGATAAAAAACTGGCCGGCGCCGCATTGGATGTTTATCCGGCCGAGCCGCGCAGTGAAAAGGAAGAATTCATCTCGCCGCTGCGCGGCCTGGAAAACGTGATACTGACGCCGCATATCGGCGGCAGCACCGAAGAAGCGCAAGACAATATCGGGCGCGAAGTGGCGGATAAGCTCGCACGCTTTTTAAAGGCGGGCACCACGCGGTCGGCAGTCAATTTCCCGGAAATCGCGCATGTGGAAAAAGAAGTGAAAAGCCGCATTCTGCATGTGCATCGCAACGAACCCGGCGTGATTGCCAGAATGAATGCCGATTTTGCCGCCAGCGGTTTGAATATCGTGGCGCAGCAATTGCAGACGCGCGGTGCGATCGGTTATGCGATCACCGATGTCGATGATGCGATATCGGCTGATCTGATGACGACGCTATGCAGTGAGCCGGCAACGATTCGTTGCCATCTCGTGTGATTGTTGATTGATTGTTGCCAGCAGCGTGAGCATGTAATTGTTCACGCTGCTTTTTTCTACAGCCAGTATTCCAGGCTGCGCGCCGCCCATTCCTTGATACGATCCGCCAGCGGGCGCTGCTCCCATTCCGCTTTGGTCACTTCGACGGAATTCGTCAGATCTTCCTGAAAGGCGCTTTCCATGCTGTTGCCGAAACTTTCCCCGAGAACGATGACGTTCATCTCGCTGTTGTGCAAGAAGCTGCGCATATCGATATTGGCCGATCCCACCGTCGACCAGGCATGGTCGATTACCGCCGTCTTCGCATGCAGCACCGATGCCTGCAACTGATATATTTTCACGCCCGCGTCCAGCAGTTCGCTGTAAAACGATTGCCCGGCATACAGCATCAATCCGGCGTCGGAAATGCCCGGAAAAATCATGCGCACATCGACACCGCGCCGTGCCGCTTTTGTCAGCACTTCCATGATCTGCACGTCGGGCGCGAAATAGGCGACCGTCAGATGAATCGATTTCGTCGCCTGCTGCATGGCCAGCACATAGGCTTTGTAAAGCTCATGATCGCCGTCCGGCTTGCTGGCGACAACGCGCACGATTTTATCGCCGGCCGCGGTCAACGGCGGGAAGTAATCGCGATCCGGCAAATCGCCGGTTTTTTGGCTGGCCCACGCATCGAGAAACAATAGCTGCAACGAAGCGACCGCCGGGCCTTCGATTTGCACATGCGTATCGCGCCAGCCCAGATCGCCATTGGCTTTACGCTTGGACCGGAACAGAGAGCTGTTCGCATAGTCGTTGGCGATGTTGATGCCGCCTGCAAACCCGATCAATCCGTCAACCACCAGGATTTTACGGTGATCGCGGTTGTTCAGGCGCCATCTGCCGAATCGCTTGAGCGGATTGACGGGATTGAACTCCGTCAGATTGATTCCCGCGGCTCGCATCTTGCCGAAGAATTCGCTCGGCGTGCCGAGCGTGCCGATGCTGTCGTAAATGATATTGACTTGCACGCCCGCGCGCTGCTTCGCGATCAGCAATTCCGCAAAACGCCGGCCGAGATCATCCTGATCGAAAATGTAGGTTTCAAGGTTGACGTGGTCCTTGGCGGCTGAAATGGCCGCCATCATCGCTCCCAGCGTCTGCGGGCCATCGAACAGCAAAGTTACCTTGTTGCCGGCAATCAAAGGGCTGCCGGTCGCGGCTTCTTCAAGCGCGGCCAGTGCCTTGAGATCGGTTCTCGAATTGCGCAGCCGTTTCGCAAGAAGGGATTCCGCTTTTTTACCGGATAAATTGCCTTGGCTGTTTGCAACCGTTGGCGTGTCGTTCGGCTGCAGGGAAGCTTTGAGATTCCGGACATCGGGCAGGGAAGCGCACGACGAAAGCAGCAGGCAGAAGCCGAAAACCTGCAGCATGAACAGCATTCGATCAATGGAAAAAGCATGCCGTATTACGCCTCTACCTGCGAAACGGGTTCTACTATTCCTGCATAAGTCCATAGTATTTTTCGGTGCAAAGCCGGCAGGCAATGCGTTGTTGGATGATGCTGTAAAGAATATCACCGACGGCCGAAAGGAACGGTTTAATTGTTTGATGTAATACAAATTCATAATCAATGCGCCTCAAAAAAATATCCATTCTGTATTATTTTCCAAGCCGAATCAGCGAGGCGGCCGAGCGGCGCCAATACACGAACAGATAGAATGAAGCAGAGGAAAGAATTCTGCCTGCGTTGCGCAGGCAGCCAGGAAAAAATGCCGCCAACCGATGTTACGGCTTCTTGCTTGTAATCACGCGGGCATTGCCGCTCATGCCGATGGTATGCAGGCTGACCGGGCGGCGCCATACTCGCGCGATATATTCGAGTACGCGTTCGGCGCGGCCGAGATCGAGTCCCCGGCCATCGCTCTGATGATCGTGCACCAGTTCCAGGCTGGCGTCGACATGGATTTGCGTGGCAGCTATGCGCGGCGCGCCGTAATTGAATTTCGGCGCGAGAATCGCTTCCCGGATCGCATGAATATCGCGGTCGGCAATTTTGATGCCGCCATCGTCATGCGATTCATAGACGAACAATTCCAGCTTCTCCGCCAGTTCCTGATCCAGATAATTGCGGATGAAGCCGAAATCATCTTCTTCCCGGCATATCTGCCGCGCCGCGTCGATTCCCTTGTTCTCGATCAGGTGTTCCCAGATCGAAAATCCGAGATGATAAGGATTGACCGCCAGCGCCAGTTGATTGTCCGCAGCATACGGGCGCACCACGTCGGAGTGCGCCTTGATCGCGGAAAGATACAGATCGGACGGCAGAAAATCGGCCTCGCGCAGCAGCCGCGCATGCCAGTACGATGCCCAGCCTTCGTTCATGATCTGGCATGCGAATACCGGGTAAAAATAAAACGATTCTTCCCGCACCGCGAGGAAGATGTCGCGCTCCCAGCCTTCCAGGTCCGGCGCATAGTTGGCGATGAACCAGAGCAGATCGTATTCAGGTTGCGGCGGAATGGCGGCGCGCGACGAAGCAGGCTGCTCGATGCGATTCACCTTTTCACCGGGCAAATTGTGATATCGCTTGCGGAATGCATCGGCCTCCAGCGGCTTGTCGTTGCGGGGCCGATGCGTCGGGTACAGCGGACGGTGCAGTTCCTGATTGACATCGATATGCGGTTCCAGCGCCAGTGCCGCATCGAGCACCGCCTCCACCCGTTCCTGTCCGAACTCTTCCAGCGCAGCGTCGATCCGATGCGCGCGCGCGGCGGCTTGTTCCAGGATATGGCCGCCGGCCATGGTCATGAAGCGTGCAAACAAATGATTATTCTTGGCGAAATCGGCATGCCCCAGTACATGCGCAACCACTAGCGTGTTTTCCGGCACGGTATTGTTGTTGACCAGGTAAGCATGGCACGGATCGCCCGGAAACATTACTTCAAAGATGCGCGAATGGCCCATCCCCTGCCGGATCAACTGATGAATATAGCGTACGCCGAACGACCAGTGCGGCATGCGTACCGGCAAACCGTACACTGCAATTTCCATCATGAAATTATTGGGGACCAACTCGAAATCGACCGGATAATAGTCGAGCCCGAGCTTGGTCGCGAGCTGCTCGATGCGCCTGGAATAATCTTGCAACGCGGCATTTGAAGTGGAGGACATCATGCCGCCTCGCTTTTTTCGGCCTGCTGCACCAGAAATTTACGGATCGCTTTCCAGACATCTTCCGAGCGCGTCAGAGTGCTGGTGCCGACCGGCGCGCCGTTGCGTTCCAGCTCGCCGCACATCGCCTTCATTTCAGTCTCTGTCGTGCGCAGCGAGCCGGGAACCGTTTCCGCATAACCGATATAGTTGAGAAGCGCCGCCAGCCTGGTCAGGCCTTCTACCGCCGCCGTGCGGTCTTCGGTGAAGTTTTCGCCGTCCGACGCGTAAAACAGATAACCGTTGTATTGGGCCGGATCGTACTCGTCATGAATCAGGTCGAGCGCCAGGTTGAATGCGGTGGAAGCGCCGGTGCCGCCGGTGCCGGTAACCTGGAAAAATTCGCTCTCCGAAAATTCCCATGCCTGCGTCGTATGCGCGATGAATCGCGTCTCCACTTTCGCGTATCTGCGGCGGATGCCTTGCAGCACAAAGAAAAAGAAGGTTTTGGCAAGCTTGCGCTCCGCTTCCGTCATGCTGGCGGAAACGTCGAGCGCAAAAATCACGACCGCATTGGTTGCAGGCTTGGGGCGCTGCACCAGTTGCCGGAAACGCAGGTCTTCATTGGTAAACGGCACCGGATTTTCCTGGACCGCACGCCGCTTTACCGCTTCCTTGACAGTGCGGCGCCGATCAAGGCGGGCGCGGGCGCCATGCCTGTCCCATCCTTCGCGGACGAATTCATTGTCCGTGATGCTGGAATTGCGCTTGGGCTGCAGGTCGGGCAGTTGCAATTCTTCCCACAGCCAATCCATGATGTCGTCGACCTTCAGTTCCAGCAGCAGCCTGACTTCGCCTTCGCCGTTGTCGCCTTGTCCTTCTGCATCGCCGGCGCCGCGCTGAACCGGCCGCAATACGTCGCCGGGCTTGCCCTGGCCCTGGCCGGCATCGCTTTGCGGCTGCATTTGCGTCTCGTTGAGCCGGAAGCGCGCATGTTCCAGCATCCGTACCGGCACGTGCACCGTCCGATCCTGCGGCCCCGTGATCAGGTCGGAGCCGGCGATCAGGTCCGGCAAGCTCTGCTGCACGCTTTCACGTACCTTTTCATTGTGGCGCAGCCAGTCGCGCGCGCCTCGGGAAAACAAGTCGTACCACGGTGTTTCAGCGGAAATCGTGATGTGATTTACCATAACCTGCCTCTCATCCACGTACTGCAGCGTTCGGAACGAGAAGCAATCGCCGGCACGTGATGAACCCTCGTCCTAACGAATTTGTGTGCTGTGCCGCTCATCGTTTTCCATGTCGCCTTTTCACTCCTGTGCCAGCAAGGTGGTTACATAATTGAGCGCTTCACGCGCACTGTGGCTGTCGTAGCCGTATTCATCGACCAGCCGTTTTTCAACCACGGAAATTTTTTTCTTTACTTCTTCATCCGGCCGCGTATTTGAACTCACCATGCGCAATACTTCGCGCCGTTGCTCGAACAAATACTGCTGGACCGCGTCATGCAACTGGGCATGGCTGTCGAGCGTGAATTTTTCGCCGCGTTTATATGCGCCCATCGCCTTTCTGACCACTTCCTGCCGGAACGATTGCTTGCCCGAATCGGATATATGAATTTTTTCTTCCACCGAACGCAGGAACCGTTCATCCGGCCGGCGTTCCTCGTTGGTGATCGGATCCTTGATCTGGCGGTTATCGAGCATCGCTTCGACTTCATCCAGATACTTGTCTAGCAAATCCTGCGCCTCCTGCTCAAACGACACGAACAGCGCCTTGTGCACATCTTCCTTGACCCAGCGGTTATAAAAATACTTGCGCGCCAACACCAGGTAATCGACCCATTTCCGTTTCTTTTTCGGATCGATCCGCGCATCGCTCTCGATGCCGTCCTTGAGCGCCAGCAGCACATCCATCGTGGTCAGGCTTTGCGCATCGGATTGAATGATTGCGTTCGATAATGCATTGATCACGAAACGCGGCGACACGCCGCCCAATCCCTCGTCCGGCATTTTCTGCCTGGCTCTTTCCACTTCCGCACGATTGACGCCTTCCACTTCTTCGTCGGCATGGATGCGCACTTTCTTGGTCAGTTCCTGTTCTTTCTCTTCGCCTTCGTGCAAGCGGGTCAACGTCGCGAACACGGCGGCGGCATGCAGTACATGCGGATCCAGATGCACTTCGCGGAATGCCGGCGCGGCGGACGAAATCAGCTTTTTGTAAATACGCGCTTCATCTTTGTAATTGAGCGTATAGGGAACCTGGATGATGACCATCCTATCGAGCAATGCCTCGTTCTCGCTCTCTTGCAGGAACTTGCGGAATTCGGCGAGATTGGTATGCGCAATAATGGTTTCGTCGAGGTAGATCAGCGGGAAGCGCGACACCTTCACATTTTTTTCCTGCGTCAGCGTCAGCAGCAGGTAAAGAAATTCGCGCTTGACCTTCAGAATTTCGATCATTTCCAGCATGCCGCGACTGGCCGCATACACCGCGCCCGACCACGACCAGGCGCGCGGATCGCCTTCGTCGCCATACTCCGCCACTTTGGACAGGTCGACCGAGCCGACCAGATCGGCCAGATCGGCGGTGGTCGGATCGTGCGGCGCATAGGTGCCGATTCCGAGGCGGCCGGCTTCGGAAATGAATATGCGCTCGACCGGCATGCGCATGAAATCGCCGTTGAATTGCTGCTCGAGCCGGGCACGGCAATGCGGACAGACCTCGCCGGCGACTTCGACGCCGTACGTGTCGCGAAACGTCGAGCGCAACGTATGCGGAATCAGGTGCAGCGGCGATTCATGCACCGGACAGCCCTGGATACCGTATAGCGCGCCGGCTTCGGTATAGCTGTATTCCTCCAGTCCGCGTTTCAACAGGATCACGAGGCTCGATTTGCCGCCGGACGGGGGGCCCAGCAACAGCAGCAAACGCCGGCCGACTTCCGATCCGGCTGCCGCCGCCTTGAAATAATCGACCACGCGCTCGATCGCTTCATCCACGCCGAACAATTCCTGATCGAACAGCTTGCTGCGGAAATTGCCGCTCTGATCTTCCGAGCGGGTCCAGCGGATCATGTCCCACATGTACTGATGAGAAGTGCGTGCAGAGCCTTGCGGATCGTTCGGCAGAATATTTTCCAGAAACTGCGACACCGAACCGGACCAATGCACTGCGCGGTGGTCCTTGGTAAAAGTAACCAGGCTATTCAAGAAGTTTTCTTGCTTCGAAGCATCGCCCGGCTTGTCTGAATTCATCATCGCATCATTCCCTTCAGGGTTAGCGGGATTCAATTGATGGACACCAAAAAATGCATTGCGTTTCTTTCTGTTTCAATACGGCGTATCTCAAAAAGCAGAATGCCGGGATGGATCAACCATGTTTTTGAAAACCGCCGCCTGCCGTGCCGACTCTCTGTTGCTCCGTTGTTTACACTGGATGTAATGCTGCGCGCTAAATTTTCAACGCCGGTATTGCGTGCTGCGGCGGATAATTTTCGGCCGGCGCAGCATCGGCGTTTTATTCGGCCGCATTGCAACTGACTGTTAACAGAAATCCATAGCAAGATGCATGCAAGATAGTTCGGTGAATGAAACCGGACGATCGGCATAGCGCCGGCGTTGCGCAATCAAAATAATGGCACAGCGGATTACATTTTGTCGCGAACAATCGCAAGCGGAGCCCGCACGCAATCGTGCTGTTTGAAAAAATGTGGCGACACTGTAAATTTTTCAGGACTACCAGATGCGAAAACCGGCCTTCCGGCAAGGCGCGGTATCGGCACAGCGATTGCTTGACCCGACTGATCGCATCGGCCATGGTTTGCAGCGCATCCGTGTGCGCCTGCCGTATTGAACCTCTGCTTTGGACTATCCATGCTTCCCACACTGAACCATTCACCCGTGCAGGAAAAATCGATCTTTCCGGCTTTGCATCGGATTGTCATCATCGGTGGCGGAGCAGGCGGGCTGGAACTGGCGACACAGCTCGGAAACCGGCTGTGCAAAAAAACGCAAGCCCAGGTTGTGCTGGTCGACCGGGCAGCGACGCACCTGTGGAAACCGCTATTGCATGAAATAGCCGCCGGCAGCATGGATGCCAACGTCCACCAGCTCGAATATGCCGCACAGGCTCGCTGGCATCATTTTGAATTTCAGCAAGGCGAATTGATTGATCTGGAGCGAACGCGCAAGGTGGTGTGGGTGTCGGCGGTGTTGGATGACGAGGATGTGGAGATCTTGCCGCAACGCGAACTGGCTTACGACACGCTGATACTGGCCATCGGCAGCGAAACAAATTATTTCGGCGTACCGGGCGCGGCTGAAAACTCAACCGCAGTCGATACCGTTGCACAGGCTGAACGCTTTCGCCGCCGCCTGCTTGCCGCCTGCATGCGCGCGCGGAATCGTCCGGATCGGCAAATCAGCCGGCAGCAGCGCCCGCAAGTCAATATCGTCATCATCGGCGGCGGCGCCACCGGCGTGGAACTGGCGGCGGAATTGCGCAATACCGCGCAGGTGCTTGGCGCCTACGGCCTGCATCATCTCGATCCGCGGCGCGACATACGCATCACGATCGTCGAAGCCGGCCCTCGAATACTTGGCCCGTTGCCGCAGCGCATTGCAAACGAAACGATTGCTCTGCTCGAAAAACTCGATATCGCAGTCCTCAGCGGAGAAAAGGTAACGCAGGTGCAGAAGCATGCGGTGCTGACCGCCACCGGAAAATATTTGCCGGCCGATCTGACCGTATGGGCGGGCGGCATTCAAGTGCCGAAGGTATTGGCGGATATCGGGTTGCCGGTCAATAAATCCGGACAGGTTATCGTATCGCAAACGCTGCAGACAATTTTCGATCCGGATATCTTCGCATTCGGCGATTGCGCCAGTTGTTCGTGGCCCGGCATGGGCAAATCGGTTCCGCCGCGAGCGCAGGCAGCGCATCAGGAAGCCAGGTTTCTGTACCATGCGATGCGCCGCCGGCTTGCCGGAAAATCGCTGCCGGTTTTTCAATACCGCGACCACGGTTCACTGATTTCTCTGGGCCGGTTCGATACGGTAGGCAATTTAATGGGCAAATTCATCGGCCGCAGCGTACTGGTTGAAGGCGCGTTGGCACGGCTGCTGTATCTATCGCTTTACCGGCAGCACCTGATATCGCTGCACGGTTTCATGAGAACGCTGCTCGATACGCTGGCGCAATGGCTGCGGCGTAAAACGGCGCCTCGTGTCAAATTGCATTGATGCATGCGAATTGCAGCCGTTAATGGCCGCTGCATTATGGACTCCTTGCGCGCACCGCATTTCCTTCCGACAATATTGTTTAAAATATAAAAACGCATTTCAGCCAACAGCAATAAAATGCGTCTTGAACGCACATCAAACGCAAGGAAATTTCCGGTGGAGACTTTCGACTCGATACATGCTTTCTGGTTTGGCCCCCATACGAACGATGCAGTCGTTGCGCAGCGGCAATCGAATTTATGGTGGTCGAAAAAACAGGACAGCGATCAGGAAATTCGCGAACGTTTCGAGCGCCATGTCGAAGCGGCCGCGCGCCGCGAACTGGATGACTGGACCGGCTCCGCCCGCAAGCTGCTGATATTGATTCTGCTGACCGATCAATTTCCGCGCAACATGTACCGCAATACATCCATGGCTTTTGCGCATGATGCATTGGCGCAGGCATGGTGCCTCGCCGGTGTCGAACAGGGCATGGACCGCACATTGCGGCCCATTGAGCGGGTGTTTTTTTATTTGCCGCTGGAGCATGCGGAATCGTCGGAACTACAGGAACGTTCGGTGCAGCTCTATACAAAATTATTTCAGGATGTGCCGGCAGATCAGGCCGATTTGTTCAGGGGATATTTGACGTTCGCGCTGCGCCACCGGCGCATCATCGCGCGGTTCGGACGGTTCCCGCATCGCAATGCGATATTGGGGAGGGAATCAACGCCCGAAGAAATCATTTTTCTGCAAGAGCCGGGATCATCGTTTTAACCCGTCGAAACAACGCGTTCTTGTTTTGGTTTTTATCGAAATCTTTTATCCGGAATGCCGTTACTCCGTTTGCTGCCTTGCTGCCGATCGCCTTCCAGGTCGCCGACGCGCGAACTCCCGCCGCGCATCGAACCGATCGGGACGGCAAATGATCTTCCATCCTTCAGCCCGCCGCTGCGTGTGGCTTCGCCATTCCCACGCTCATCGAATTTTCCGCATGCGATCAATCGATCTTAAATTGTTTCAATAGCGCCTTCTCTTGACGTACAGCAATACACACCCCGGCCGTCGATGATATTTATATGGTTAAAACTCGGGAACATTGGTCTTGATCATTGTTCTAATTGCGGAAGATAAATTCCGATGATGATGCAATGAAGAAATCAGCCGCGCTGAAAATTAAAAATCGCGCTTGATTAATTCCGCAGCCGCCAGCAGATTGCCGAGGCGAGTAGTCATTCTTGTTCTGATGTGATCAACTATTTCAAGCGAGCACATTTCTCCTGGGGAATTTGATCCGCTCCGGATATTTTTCAACGCATCAGCGATCTCAATGCATGAATTCAAATTCCGCATTGATCGTTCGTTTTCATAAGTACCCGCAAGCTACGGATAAAAGATAAAAAGTGCTCAAGCCTAAAGTTTTACTTGTCAACGATCATGCTGCGAGCCTTCTGGCGCTGAAGAGCCTGCTAACCCGCACCAATCCCGAGGGCGACTATGACGTCGTGACCGCGCAATCCGGTGAAGAGGCGCTTCGCATGGTGCTCCATCAACGGTTCGCCGTGATACTGCTGGATGTGAACATGCCGGGAATGGATGGTTTCCAGACGGCGGAAATCATCCATTCGCATCCGCGTTCGGCGTCGGTGCCGATCATCTTCGTCACCGCGCATTATGCTGACGAAATGAAGCGGCTCAAGGGTTATCAGAAAGGTGCTGTCGATTATCTTTTTACGCCGATCATTCCGCAGGTATTGCAAAACAAGGTTGCGGTGTTCGTCGAACTGGCGAAAAAAAACCTTCAGCTGGAACAGCAGACGCGGGAACTTGCGGAGTTGAACCGCGATTTGCAGGTGCAACAGATGCAAGATCTCAAGCATATCAATGCGACGCTGGAAGCGGAAATAGTCGAGCGCAGGCAGGCGGAGGAACGTGCTCACGGCCTTGCGACGCGCGATCCGCTCACGGGCTTGCTGAACCGCCGTTCGCTGGTTGATTCCCTCGAACACGCGATCGCCCGCTCCGAGCGCAACAATGAAGGCATGGCATTGCTGTTCCTCGACATGGACAGATTCAAGACGATCAACGATACGCTCGGACATGATGTCGGCGATGAACTCCTGATGCAGGTCGCGGCGCGTCTCAAACTGGCCGTGCGCGAATCGGATATGGTGGCGCGCCTGGGCGGCGATGAATTCGTCGTGCTGATGGAAGGGCTGCCGGCCTATCCCGACGCTGCGGAGGTGGCAAACAAGATTATTCAGGCCAATGCCGCAACCTACGATATCGGCGTGCACTGCCTGAAGACATCGGTGAGCATCGGCATCAGTCTTTATCCTCAGGACGGCGATTCGGTGCAGGCGTTGATGAAAAATGCCGATCTGGCGATGTACCATGCCAAGCAGCAGCAGCGCGGCACCGTGCAGTTTTTTCATGAAGAACTGAACGTCCGGCTGCTCGAACGCATTCAGCTCGAACACGAGTTGCAGCAGGCTCTGGAAAATGACGAGTTCGAACTGTATTACCAGCCGAAAGTCGAAATCGTGTCGGGCCGGGTGGCCGGCGTCGAAGCGCTTTTGCGATGGAATCATCCGCGGCTCGGACTGATCGGCGCAGGGCAATTCATTTCGGAAGCCGAAGACAGCGGCCAGTTGGTGCCGATCGGCGAATGGGTCATTTCCGCCGCTTGCGCGCAAGCCAAACGCTGGCATGACGCCGCTTCCGGCATTTGCAAGATGCCGATCGCCATCAATATCGCGATTCCGCAAATCCATGCGGAACTTCCCGATGCCATTCTCAAGGCATTGCGCAAGCACGGCATTCCACCTTCGTGCCTGCAACTTGAAATCACCGAATCGCTGTTGATCCGCGATCTTGAAAAAGCGACATCGGTACTGCGCGAAATCAGCGAGAGCGGGATCACGATCGCCATTGACGATTTCGGCACCGGTTATTCGTCGCTGTCGGTCTTGAAGGCATTGCCGATCGACATTCTGAAAATCGATCAGTCGTTTGTCCGCGATCTCGGCAAAACCGTGAGCGACACGGCAATCGTTGCCGCCATCGTCAATATGGCGCGCGCGCTGGCATTGCGCGTGGTGGCCGAAGGCGTGGAAACCAAGGAACAGCTGGCGATACTGAAGGGGCTTGGATGCGATGAGTATCAAGGCTTTTTCTTCAAGCCGCCCCTGCCGGCAGACGTGCTGATCCAGCAACTGCGGCACACCGCAAATGTATGACGCGCAATTGCGCTGCGCCGTCCGCCGCAGCGGTTTGACCAGCGCGAACAAAACCCTCTTCCCCGAATCCCCAAAGGAATGCTCTCGATGGAAATGATGACAGAGACGACTGACGAGCTTGATTCCAAGCTTTTGCTTACCGTGCTCACCGCGCTTAAAAAAGGTAATTTTTCGACGCGCATGCCTTCCGACTGGACTGGTCTGGCCGGAAAAATCGCGGATACGCTGAACGACATCATCGAAACGAATCAGCAGATGGCCGACGGCATCACCAGCGTCAGCCGGATCGTCGGACGCGAAGGCCGGCTGACGCAACGGGCCGAAGTACCCAATGTGATGGGCGGCTGGGCCACTACAATCAAATCGGTCAATACGCTGATCGACGATCTGGTCCGGCCGACCACCGAGATGGCGCGCATCATCGGCGCCGTTGCCAAAGGCGATCTGTCGCAAACGATGGCGCTGGATGTGGACGGTCGCCCGCTCAAGGGCCAGTTCCTGCGTTCCGCTTCGACTGCAAACACGATGGTGGATCAACTCAGTTCGTTCGCGTCCGAAGTGACGCGGGTGGCGCGCGAAGTCGGCACCGAAGGCAAGCTCGGTGGACAGGCCAATGTGCCGGGCGTGGCGGGCACGTGGAAGGATTTGACCGATTCGGTGAATTCGATGGCCGGCAATCTGACTTCGCAGGTGCGCAACATTGCCGACGTGACGACGGCGGTCGCGAACGGCGACCTGTCGAAGAAAATCACGGTCGATGTACGCGGCGAAATTCTGCAGTTGAAGGACACCATCAACACGATGGTCGATCAGTTGCGCTCGTTCGCATCGGAAGTAACGCGGGTGGCGCGCGAGGTCGGTACCGAAGGCAAGCTGGGTGGGCAGGCTTACGTGCCCGGCGTCGGCGGCACCTGGAAAGACTTGACCGACAACGTGAATTTCATGGCGTCGAACCTGACCGGCCAGGTGCGCAACATTGCCGACGTGACGACGGCGGTCGCGAACGGCGACCTGTCGAAGAAAATTACCGTGGGCGTGAAAGGCGAAATTCTGCAACTGAAAGACACGATCAACGTGATGGTCGACCAGTTGAGTTCGTTCGCGTCCGAAGTGACGCGGGTGGCGCGCGAGGTCGGCACCGAAGGCAAGCTGGGCGGCCAGGCGCAGGTGGAAGGCGTGGCGGGTACGTGGAAGGATTTGACCGATTCGGTGAATTCCATGGCGGGCAACCTGACCGGCCAGGTGCGCAACATTGCCGATGTGACGACGGCGGTCGCGAACGGCGACCTGTCGAAGAAGATCACGGTGGACGTCAAGGGCGAAATCCACGAACTGAAGAACACGATCAACGTGATGGTCGACCAGTTGAGCTCGTTCGCGTCCGAAGTGACGCGGGTGGCGCGCGAGGTCGGCACCGAAGGCAAGCTGGGCGGCCAGGCGCAGGTGAGAGGCGTCGGCGGCACCTGGAAAGACCTGACCGACAACGTGAATTTCATGGCGTCGAACCTGACCGGCCAGGTGCGCAACATTGCCGATGTGACGACGGCGGTCGCGCGCGGCGACCTGTCGAAGAAGATCACGGTGGACGTCAAGGGCGAAATTCTCGAACTGAAAGACACGATCAACGTGATGGTCGACCAGTTGCGATCCTTTGCATCGGAAGTGACGCGGGTCGCACGGGAGGTGGGTACCGAAGGCCGGTTGGGGGGGCAGGCGAACGTGCCCGGCGCATCCGGCACCTGGAAAGACTTGACCGACAACGTGAATTTCATGGCGTCGAACCTGACCGGCCAGGTGCGCAACATTGCCGCGGTGACGACGGCGGTCGCGCGCGGCGACCTGTCGAAGAAGATCACGGTGGACGTCAAGGGCGAAATTCTCGAACTGAAAGACACGATCAACGTGATGGTCGATCAGTTGAGCTCGTTCGCGTCCGAAGTGACGCGGGTCGCGCGCGAGGTTGGCACCGAAGGCAAGCTCGGTGGACAGGCGCAGGTGGAAGGCGCCGCGGGTACCTGGAAAGACTTGACCGACAATGTGAACTTCATGGCGGCCAATCTCACCGCCCAGGTGCGCGGCATCGCAGGGGTGGTGAGCGCGGTTGCGAACGGCGATCTCAAGAAAAAGCTGACGGTGGCGGCGCGCGGCGAGATCGCGACGCTGGCCAACACCATCAACGAAATGACCGATACGCTGGCGGTGTTCGCCGATCAGGCGACGACCGTTGCGCGTGAAGTGGGGGTCGAAGGAAAACTCGGCGGACAGGCAAGCGTGCCGGGCGCCGCCGGTACCTGGAAAGACCTGACCGATAACGTCAACGGCCTGGCGGCCAACCTGACCAACCAGGTGCGGGCGATCGCCGAAGTGGCGACGGCGGTGACGCGCGGCGATCTGTCACGCTCGATTCAGGTCGAGGCGCGCGGCGAAGTGTCCTTCCTGAAGGACAACATCAATGAAATGATTCGCAACCTGAAGGAAACGACGCAGAAAAATGCGCAGCAGGATTGGCTGAAAACCAACCTGGCGCGCTTCACCCGGCTGCTGCAGGGACAGCGCGACCTGGAAGCGGTGACGGCGCTGATCCTGTCCGAGCTTGCGCCGCTGGTTTCCGCGCATCACGGCATGTTTTACATGCTGGATTCGCGCGACCAGGATGCGCGCCTGCAGATGGTCGCCAGTTACGGCTATCGGCCGAGCAACAAGTTGTTCACATCCTTTCTGCCGGGCGAAGGCCTGGTCGGCCAATGTGCGCTCGAGAAACAGCGCATCTGGCTCACCAATGTGCCGCGCGATTACATCGCCGTATCGTCCGGCCTCGGCGCGGCGCCGCCCACCAATATCGTCGTGCTGCCTATCGTGTTCGAGCAGCAGGTCAAGGCAGTGATCGAAATCGCTTCGCTGGACCGCTTCACCGAAACGCATCTGTCGTTCCTCGATCAGTTGATGGAATCGATCGGCGTCGTGCTCAACACCATCGAAGCCAACAGCCGGACCGAAAGCCTGCTGACGCAATCGCAATCGCTGGCGCAGGAACTGCAGCAGACCAATCAGGAACTTGCGGAAAAAGCGCGGCTGCTATCGGAACAGAATATCGAAGTGGAGCGTAAAAACAGCGAAGTGGAACAAGCCAAGATCGCGCTGGAAGACAAGGCGACCCAGCTTGCACTGTCTTCCAAATACAAGTCCGAATTTCTGGCCAACATGTCGCACGAGCTGCGCACGCCGCTGAACAGCTTGCTGATTCTGGCGCAGCATCTTGGCGACAATCCGGATGCCAACCTGACCAAGGAACAGGTTGAATTCGCCAAGACGATTCACGGTTCCGGCAGCGATCTGCTGACCCTGATCAACGACATCCTCGATCTGTCGAAGATCGAATCCGGGACCGCAACGCTGGAGATCAGCGAATATCGTTTCCATAACTTGCGTAATTACGTGGAGCGCACTTTCCGGCACATGGCCGAAGCCAAGCGCATCAGCTTTTCGGTGGAGCTGGATGACGACTTGCCGCCGGCGGTGATGACCGACACCACGCGCCTGCAGCAGATATTGAAGAACCTGCTGTCGAATGCATTCAAATTCACGGCGCACGGACATGTGTCGCTCAATATCGGCCTGGCAACGACGGGCTGGACCGCCGATCATCCGAACCTTGCCCATGCCGATGCAGTGGTGGCTTTCTCGGTAACGGACACCGGCATCGGCATTGCCGCGGACAAGCTGCAACTGATTTTCGAGGCGTTCCAGCAAGCCGACGGCAGCACCGCGCGCAAGTATGGCGGCACCGGCCTGGGGCTTTCCATCAGCCGCGAGCTGGCCCGCTTGCTGAACGGCGAGATCCGCGTGGAAAGCGAGGTAAGCGCCGGTAGCACATTTACCTTGTTCCTGCCATACAATCGCAGCGGCTTCATCAATTACGATCTGATACGTCGGCCGCATCCGGAAACGTCGGCTCTTGCCACGAATGTGACTTATGCATATGAAGACTCGGCGGATTCCGCGGGCGACATGCAGTTGCAGCATGCAGAGCAAGCGGAGGAAACGGCATCGGATGCGCCGAGGGAAGCGAATCTCGATGATCGCGCCCTGATCGCGCCGGGCGATCCGGCAGTGCTGATCGTGCAGGATGACCAGCATCTGGCGAAAACCTTGCTCGATTTTGCGCGGGAAAAGAATTTCAAGGCTATCGTCACGATGCATGGCGATTCAGCGCTGACCCTGGCGCGCGACTATGCGCCGACGGCGATTCTGCTCGACCTCGATCTGCCGGATATTAACGGATTCACGGTACTTGATCGTCTCAAGCGCGATCCGGGTACGCGCCACATCCCGGTCCACGTACTGTCGAACGGGAAAGAGCGCGAGCGCAGCTTGCGGCACGGTGCGATTTCCTGCCTGTCCAAGCCGGTCGGCATCGAACGGCTCGAACAAGAATTCAGCCGGATTCAGCAGTTTCTGGCTTGCGACAAGCGCAGCCTGTTGATCGTGGAACACGACCGCCGGCAGCGTGACGCGATCGTCGATCTGATCGGCGATGCGGATGTGCATATCGTAACAGCCGAAAACGGGCAGCAGGCCCTGGCAACGCTGAAGTCGGCTCACTTCGATTGCATGGTGCTTGCACCTCGCTTGCCCGACATCAGCGGCTTTGAATTGATCGACCTGCTAGGCAAGGAAGAAGGCTTGCGTGATTTGCCGATCGTGATTCATGCTGCCAGGGAACTGGAGCGCGACGACAAGGAAAAACTCAAGCGGATCGCAAACACCATCGTCGTCAAGGATGCCCGTTCTCCGGAGCGATTGCTCGACGAGACCGCACTGTTCCTGCATCGTCCTTATGCCAGCCTGCCCGAACAGCAGCGCCGCATGCTGGACGAAATCCATGCCGCCGAAGATGATCTCGCGGGCCGGAAGGTATTGATCGTCGACGATGACCTGCGCAATATTTTCGCGCTGAGCTCGGTGCTGGAACGGCAGAAAATGGAAGTGTTGTTTGCCGAGAACGGCAGGGACGGCATTGAAGTCCTGGAAAAGAACCCATCGATTGAAATCGTGCTGATGGACATCATGATGCCCGAGATGGACGGGTACGATACGATGCGCGCCATTCGCCGCATTCCCAGGTTCAGGCATCTGCCGATCATTACGCTGACCGCCAAGGCCATGAAGGGCGACCGCGACAAATGCATCTCGGCCGGCGCTTCCGACTACATCACCAAGCCGGTCGATGTGGCGCAACTGCTGTCCTTGATGCGGGTGTGGCTGCATGAGTGAATCGACACGACGACCGGCGGTGGTGGCCGTTTTACCGGCTCATCCGGAATTCGATGCGGCGATTGCGCTTTCGTCGTTCTTCGGTTGCATCGGACGTAATGGACTGGCCGGCGCCCATGCCGCTGGTCAGTTGAAATCCGGCAATAAAGTATTTCCGCCATAGCAATCATTTCTCATGACAGTTCTGTTGCCGCGCACACCGCTCCAGATAAGCTTTTGCGGTGAAAAAACAATGTTGTCCTTCGTATTTTTCGTCGCGTGTGTAAATGATTATTTTTTTTTAAGAAATGAATGAAACTGAAGGGTGATTACCGGGTCTCATTGACAGTTGGACAAGACAATGGCGATCTTGTGCCGACGTGATATTTACAAACGGCAATTCATTATCTACATGGAGGTAAGCATGAAGAAAGTATCTTTGGCTTTTATCATTTCATTGATGTCGTTGGCAGGCATGGCATTCGCGCAAACTTCTTCGGGCGGCGTGACCACGAGTACCGATCCGGCCAAGGCCGCGGCAGTCGAGCAGCAAGCGAAAGACATTCAGGCAAAGCAATCGTCGTCTGCCGGTGCGACTTCTTCAGGCGCGTCAGGCACTGCTGGCACTGAAGCAACGGCTGAAAAGAAAGCGGCCAAAAAACACAAGGCGAAAAAGCATGCCAAAAAGTCGAAACACCGCTCGGCAACCGGTAGTTCCGGCGCGGCAGGCGCTTCCAGCGGTGCGTCGGGTAGCGGCACGTCGGGCACAAGCGGTTCCATGGCGCCGGGAACCTCAAGTGGCGGCGGCAGCGGTACATCGGGCGCATCGACTTCCGGCAGCGGTTCCGGTTCTACCGGCACCAGCGGTTCTACCGGCAGCGTAATGCCAAGCACACCGGCTCCCGCCGGCGGTGGCGCTTCCGGCGCCAGCGGTTCCTCCGGTGCAGCCGGCGCTCCCGGCGGCAGTGGAAGCGGTTCCAAGTAAAAGCCGATCCATGTGATCGATTTCTGTCAGTGCTGCCGTTCGAGCGGTATGCTGAAATGACAAGGTAGCATGCAGGCAGCGCAACACTCCTCCGGTCTTGATTGTTGTTTGAATCGGGCCGACAGGTTGTTGCGCTGTTGCCGTTTCGTGTAGGCCGATTGTTGGCGGGTACAATGTTCGACCCAGTTCATCCATGATCAGCCATGACCGCCTCCATCCGCCTAGCCAAACATATTGCCGAGATGGTGCCATGCTCGCGCCGGGAAGCCGGTCAGTACATAGAAAGCGGCTGGGTCAAAGTGGATGGCCGGGTAATTGAGGAACCCGGCTTCAGGCTGATGCCGCGACAGCAGGTCGAGTTGATGCCTGGAGCCAGCCTTGCAACCGTCGAACCGGTCACCATTTTGCTGCACAAGCCATCCGGGATCGATGCCGGCGTCGCAGTACAGCTCGTCATGCCCGATACGCTTGCTCCGGACGACCGCACGGGCCTGCGGTTTTTGAAACGGCATGTTGCCGGCTTGACGCTGACCGAATCGCTGGAAAAAAATGCAAGCGGCCTGCTGGTATTTACCCAGGATTGGCGCATCGTGCGCAAGCTGGTCGATGACACGGCCAGAATCGAACAGGAATATATCGTCGAAGTGACGGGCGAACCGGTGCCCGGCGGATTGCAACTGCTGAACCATGGCCTGACTTTCAACGGCAAGCCGCTGCCGCCGGCCAAGGTGAGCTGGCAAAACGAAACGCGCCTGCGTTTTGCGATCAAGGCACCGCAACGCGGGTTGATTGCGCATATGTGCGAGAAGGTCGGCCTGAAAGTTTCAACCATGAAACGCATCCGTATCGGACGGGTGCCGATGGCAGGTTTGCCGTCGGGGCAGTGGCGCTATCTGGCCGGATATGAGCGCTTTTGAACGCGCATAGGAAAATGCGATCCGATGCCACCGATTTTCGGTATCCGTGTAAAGTGTTCATTACACGACCGCATGGAAAGAGGTGGCGAAATGAGCATTACACGGATCAACGAATTTAGGGCCATTGCAGGCAGCAGCGGCGTTCTTCGCGACTGCCTCGAATCATCGGTGCCGATCATCGAAGCGTCTGCCGGCTGTCTTTCCTGCCAGCTTCTTCAAAGCCAGAAAGACCCGCATCATATTATCGTCATCGAGGTATGGGACAGCATCGACGCGCATCAGGCGTCGCTGAAGAATGTGCCGCCCGAGGTATTTCATCAGACCAGAAAGTATCTCGCAGCCCCGCCTACCGGGGAATATTACCGCGGTTAGAACGCACAGCGTCTTCGAGCAGAAAGCTTTCGCATGCGCTATGAACTGTATTATTGGCCGACCATTCAAGGCCGTGGCGAATTCATCCGTCTTGCGCTTGAAGAGGCGGGCGCCGAATATCTCGATGTCGCCCGCCTTCCGGAGCGCGACGGCATGGGCATGCCGGCATTGCTGCGCATGCTCGAAAGCGATGAAACGATACGTCCGCCGTTCGCGCCGCCTTTCTTGAAAGCGGGCGACTTGATCCTCGGGCAGACCGCCGGCATCCTGCTGTTTCTGGGCCCGCGGCTCGGGCTGGCGCCGGAAGACGAAGCCGGGCGCCTGTGGGTGCACCAGTTGCAGCTGACGATGGCGGATCTGGTAACGGAAGCGCACGACACGCATCATCCGGTTGCAAGCGGCTTGTACTACAAGGATCAGAAACCGGAAGCATTGCGGCGCGCGGCCGACTTCACCGGCACACGCATTCCCAAATTCCTCGGTTACTTTGAAAGCGTCCTTGCGCGCAATCCGCGTGGCGATGATTACATCGCAGGCGATGCATTGTCTTACGCCGATCTGTCGTTATTCCAGATCATCGCAGGCTTGCGGTACGCATTTCCTCGAACCATGAAAAATTTAATGCCAGGCCATCCGAGATTGGATGCGCTGCATGAACGCGTTGCGAAGCGTCCGCGCATTGCCGCCTATCTGGCATCGGAACGCAGGCTGCCGTTCAACAAGGACGGCATTTTTCGCCACTATAAAGAGCTTGATGCATAGGCTGCCGTTCCCGCAATCGCCGGTCCGGATCTATCTGACGATCCGGTAGCAGGGAATATATTTTTTGCCAGGCAGCTTCATCCGGTGCTGCTCGACGAAAGCGGCCAGCAGCGCATCCATCGGCTCCATGATGCCGGCATCGCCCCGTATCTCGAAGTGCCCGTATTTTTCGATGGCGCGAATGCCCTGATCTTTCACGTTGCCGGCGACCACGCCCGAAAAAGCGCGGCGCAGATTGGCTGCGAGCTGATGGCTGTCCTGGCTCTTGTGCAGTTTCAGATTGCGCATGTTGGCATGCGTCGGCACGAACGGCTTTTGAAATTCGTGATCGATTTTCAGCGCCCAGTTGAAATAATACGCATCCGCCTTCTCCTTGCGGAATTCGCGCACTTGCCTGATGCCTGCCTGCATTTCCTGCGCGACGGCCACCGGGTCGTTGATGATGATCTTGTATAGCCGTTGGGCCTCGCTGCCCAAGGTGGCGCCGATGAAGTGATGCACTTGCTCGAAGTAATCCGCCGAGTTCGCGGGGCCGGTGAATATCAGCGGAAAAGGAATGCCGACGTTGTCCGGATGCAGCAGGATGCCGAGTATGTACAGGATTTCTTCCGCCGTGCCGGCGCCGCCCGGGAAAATCACGATGCCGTGGCCGACGCGCACGAACGCTTCCAGACGCTTTTCGATATCCGGCAGAATCACCAGGTCGTTGACGATCGGGTTGGGCGATTCGGCCGCGATGATGCCGGGTTCCGACAAGCCCAGATAACGGCCGCCGCTCAGACGCTGTTTCGCATGGCCGATCGCCGCGCCTTTCATCGGGCCCTTCATCGCACCGGGCCCGCATCCGGTACAGATATCCATGCCGCGCAGCCCGATTTCATACCCGACTTTTTTGGAGTAATCGTACTCCGTGCGGGAGATCGAATGGCCGCCCCAGCATACGACGAGATTGGGATTGATCAACGGCCGCAGCACGCCGGCATTGCGCAAGATATGGAAAACCGAATCGGTGATGCCGACCGACGTTTCGAGATTGAAGTTCGCGCTGCCGTTGATCTCGTCGTTGATGAAAAGAACATCGCGCAATACGGCGAACAAATGCTCGTGGATGCCTTTTATCATTTTGTTATCGACAAAGGCGCTGGCCGGCGCTCCCTTGATGTCGAGCTTGATGCCGCGTTCGCGCTGGATGATGCTGATGTCGAACGATTCGTAACGCTCCAGCAGTTCCTTGCCGTCATCCAGATTGTTTCCGCAATTGAGCACGGCGAGCGCGCAACTGCGAAACACCTGGTGCAAACCGCCGTGGCTGTTGTCGAGAAGTTTATGGACTTCAGCCTTGGACAGGACATCCAGGCGGCCTTCCGGCGAGATTTGCGTATCGATTATTTTGTCTTCCATGAGCAGTCAACTTCCGAATGGGTAATGTGAGTATTGAGAGTATCAACCGCAACCTGAGCTTAGTCCAGCATTTGTGCTTTTCCAAAAAGGAATAATGCCTTGAGCAGAACATTGGCATTGGCGTGATGCGCATCGAGAAATTGCATGCATCGAGAATGCAATGGTTCCTGCAACCGCTCGTTGCGTCGATGAATGTTGACTTCCGTCAAATGAGGCGCAGGCAAAAAAATACGCCGTATCGGCTATGCTGTCCTGACCGCAGCGCTTGGCCGAAGCGCATGAATTATGGAATGGTTGATGCTTGCCGTTCTTCTTGGCGATGCCAAGACATGATCCAATTGGAGTGCAAGTGTCGAATTCAATCACTGACAATCAGCCGCCGGCTACCGCTTCCTGCTGGCTGGCCGGCGGCGGCAAGATGGGTGCGCTGATTCGTTCGATGGACTGGTCCGATTCACCTCTCGGGCCGATCGATTCTTGGCCGCAAATACTTCGCACAATCGTCAATTTCTGTCTGGCATCGAACCTTCCGATGTCGATCGCGTGGGGATCGGACCGCACGCAAATTTATAACGACGGCTATTGCGCCATTCTCGGTGCGATGCATCCGGCGTCGATGGGCCAGGATTTCAAGAAATTCCAGGCCGCAGCATGGCCGATGGTCGGCGGAGCGTTCGAGAAAGCATTCGCCGGCGAAACGCACGATCTTGAAAACCGGCGCATCGTCGTGACGCGCAACGGCTATCCCGAAGAAGCGTTTTTCGCTTTTTCATTCAGCCCGATCCGGGATGAAACCGGCAGCGTTGCGGGAGTATTTCATGCGGCGATTGAAACCACGCCACAAGCACTGGCCGCGCATGGCGCCGATGCGCAATCGACGGCACATTCCGATCCCGAAGCAGCCCAAATCGGCGCCCCGGATAGGGCGATCAGCGATATCGACCAGCATCTGCAACGGAAGGAACCGCTGCGGCAGACCGATATTCTGCGGATGGCCCTGCACAGCATGTCGGAAGGCGTCATCGTTTGCGGCGAAAAAGGCGAGCTGATTCTGGTCAATCAAGCGGCGGCGCAACTGCTGAACCTGGACGACGCGCCACGCGATATACGCAGCCTGGCCGCCGGCTACGACTGGTGCCGGCCGGACGGCATTGCCGAATATTCCTATGACGAACGTCCGCTGGTGCGCGCGCTTAATGGAGAAAGCGTTACCGATATCGATGCAGTCATTCGCTGCACCGAGAAGAACGTGAATCTGGCCGTCAACTGTTCGGCCGCGCCGCTGTCGGATGCTAGCGGCAGGATTGTCGGTGCGGTGAGCGTGTTCAGAAATGTGGGTGACAGCAAGCGCGCATTGCAGGAACTGCATAACGCCGAACAGCATTTCAAGCTGCTGGTGGAGGGAACGACCGATTACGCCATTTTCATGCTGGATGCCAACGGCCACATTGTCAGCTGGAATCCGGGCGCGCAACGCATTTTGGGATACGAGAAAATTGAAGTGATCGGCAAGCATGTATCGCTGTTTTACACACCGGAAGACATCGCAAAAAACGAGCCGCAACGCAAGCTGAGGCAGACGGTGGAGGAAGGGCGGGCCGAAGAAGACAACTGGCGCGTGCGCAAGGACGGCCAGCGCTTCTGGGCGACCGGCGTGCTCGATGCGTTGCACGATGAGCATGGACGCGTTCGGGGCTTTGTCAAAATCATGCGCGACAACACCCAGCGGCGCCTGGCGGACGAGAATACGTATTTCCTGGCCAATCACGATGCATTGACCGGCTTGCCCAACCGGACGCGCTTCATGGAGCGTCTGAACGAGGCATTGATGAACGCCGACCGAGACGATACGCAAGTGGCGGTCCTGCTGCTCGATCTCGATCGTTTCAAGCTGATCAACGATACGCTGGGCCATCACGTGGGAGACATGCTGCTGAAAAAAGTCGCACACCGCTTGTCCAAATGCATACGCGAAACCGACACGGTCGCGCGCCTGGGCGGCGATGAATTCGTCGTGATCCTGACGCGGGTGAAAGAGCTTGCCGGCGTCGAGGCGCTGGCCGGAAAAATCGTCCAGGAAATGGCCCGTCCCTATCATATCAACCGGCAGGAAATCCGCAGCGGCACCAGCCTGGGCGTCGCGCTGTACCGAAAAGACGGCAGCGATGCAGGCGAACTGCTGCAAAAGGCGGATCTGGCAATGTATCGGGCGAAATCGTCCGGCCGCAATCATTACCGGATATTCGCACCAAGCATGCTGACCGAAGTGCAGATCCGGCGGGAGCAGGAAGACAGCCTGCGCCATGCGCTGGAATATCAGGAATTTGAACTTTCGTTTCAGCCGCAAATCGATCTGGATACCTTGCAGCTCTCCGGCGCCGAAGTCCTGTTGCGATGCAAGAACCGGGTGTTGCAGGCGATCCCGATCGGCAAGATCATCGCACTGGCGGAAGAAACCGGATTGATCATTCCGCTCGGCGAGTGGATATTGCAGACGGCTTGCCGCCAGATGATGAAATGGCAAAAAATGGGATTTCCCGGATTCAAGGTAGCCGTGAATTTTTCGTCGGCCCATCTGCTGGCGCCGAATTTCATCGAAATGGTACGGCGCATCCTGGCCGAAACCGGGCTGGAAGCGAAATATCTGGAACTTGAAGTAACGGAAGGGTTGCTGGTGGCCGCGAGCGTTGCCGACAATAAAGTGATGACCGCGTTGAAGGAAATCGGCGTATCGATCAGCGTCGACGATTTCGGCACCGGATTTTCCGCGTTGTCTTATCTGAAGAATTTTCCGGTCGATGTACTCAAGCTCGATGGATCGCTGGTGCGCAATCTGCCGAGCGATCTGGATGACGTGGCGATCGTATCGGCGATCATCAAGCTGGCGCTGGACTTGAACATCAAGGTGATTGCCGAGGGAGTGGAAACGGCCGATCAGTTAACCTACCTGAAGACGACCGATTGCAGCACGGCGCAAGGATTTCTTTTCAGTCCGGCGGTAAGAACCGAAAAATTCGAAGCGCTGTTACATAGCCGCAAATGGTCGGCTGCGGTATTCCATTAATAGGGAATACGAAAAACACATGATCGGCAACACGACATGAGCGGAAAAACAATCACCATATTTGTCAAGAAATGAGCATTGCGCCGCAACAGCATCCTGCCGATCGAGCAAATGCATCGCATTTCCTGCTGCAGCCCGGACGCAATTGCTGGCGCATCGAGCACACGCACCGCTTCAGTCTGCTGGTCGATGCCGCTGATTATTTTCGGGCGGTACGCAACGCAATCCGCGAAGCGCGGCACAGCATCTTCATCCTCGGCTGGGATATCGACAGCCGGACCTGCCTGGTGCCTGGAGGCGCAAACGACGGTTATCCCGAACCGCTGGGCGAGTTCTTGCGCGCGGTTGTCGCCTCGCATCCGGAATTGCGCGTCCATGTGCTCAACTGGGATTTCGCGATGCTGTATGCGCTGGAGCGCGAATGGCTGCCGGTGTACAAGCTCGGCTGGCAAGCGCATCGGCGGCTGGCATTCGCGATGGACGGCCGGCATCCGGTCGGCGCGTCGCATCACCAGAAAGTCGTCGTGATAGACGATGCGATCGCATTCGTCGGCGGGCTCGATCTGACACGCTGCCGCTGGGATACCTCCGAGCATGCATGCCACGAGCCGCTGCGTCGCGATATCGACGGCAAACCGCATCCGCCGTTTCACGACGTGCAGTCGATGGTCGACGGAGACGTTGCCCGGGCGCTGGGGGAACTGGCGCGTACGCGATGGCAGCGCGCGACGGGACGGCAGCCGGCCCCATACGGCAAAACCGGGCATGATCCATGGCCGCCTGATGTCGAGCCGGATCTGGCCGGGATCGATATCGCGATCGCGCGCACCGAACCCGCGTTCGACGGCCGCCCCGGCGTGCATGAGGTAAGGCAGCTCCATCTGGACGCGATCGCCGCGGCATGCCGTCATCTTTTTTTCGAAAACCAGTATTTCACCTCCGGCCTGATTGGCGACGCGCTTTCCGCCAGGCTGGCCGAGCCGGAAGGGCCGGAAGTGGCGGTCATATCGCCGCAAAACCAGAGCGGCTGGCTGGAAGAGGCGACGATGGGCCTGCTGCGCGCCCGTCTGCACCGGCGGCTGAAAGCGGCGGATCAATATGGCCGCTACCGCTTGTACTGTCCGCTCATTCCGGGGCTCGATCGCGGCTGCCTGAACGTCCACAGCAAAGTGTTTGCGATGGACGATGAACTGTTTTCCGTCGGCTCCGCCAATCTCAGCAGCCGCTCGATGGCGTTCGACACCGAATGCAACCTGATCATCGAGGCGCGCGGCAGCGATCAAGAAAAGGCGCGCATCCGGGCCGCGATTGCCGGACTGCGCAACCGGCTGCTGGCCGAGCATCTCGATTCGTCGCCGGCGGCGGTGAACGCCGAAATCCGGCGCAACGGCAGCCTGCACGGCGCAATCGATGCGTTGAATCAGCCGGGGCGGTCGTTGAAGGTCCTCGAGCCGGTTCTCAATCCGGAGCTGGATGCGCTGATTCCGAAGGAGGCGCTGTTCGATCCGGAACGGCCGATCAACCCGGATGAACTGGTCGCGCAACTGGTGCCGAAAGATGCCCGCAAGCCGGTTCCCAACCGTCTGATCGGTCTTGGCGCGCTGGCGATTGTCCTGGCGCTGCTGGCGATTGCCTGGCGCTGGACGCCGCTGGGAGAATGGGTCAATCTGGCTTCGCTCGTGGCGTTCGCGCGCAGTCTGGAACGGTTGCCGTTTACGCCGATTGCAGTCGTCGCAAGTTATGTGATCGCCGGTTTCCTGATGGTGCCGATCACATTGCTGATCGCCGTCACCGGCATCGTGTTCGGTCCGGTAGCCGGCGCGATGTATGCGATCGCGGGCGCCTTGCTGAGCGCCGCGGCTACCTACGGCATCGGACTATGGCTCGGGCGCGAAACGGTGCGCCGGCTGGTCGGGTCGCGCATCAACCGCTTGAGCCGGCGCATCGCCAGGCGCGGCATTCTTGCGATGCTGGTCGTGCGCCTGCTGCCGGTGGCGCCGTTTACGGTGGTCAATGTCGTCGCCGGCGCATCGCATATCAGATTTCGCGACTATATGATCGGCACGCTGCTCGGCATTGCGCCGGGCGCCGTGATCACCGTTACATTCGTTCATCATCTTGCGGAGGCGGTGCGCAATCCGAGCATCGGCGCCATTGCAGTGCTGGCACTGACGGCCGCGCTGCTGATCGGCTCCGCAGTGACATTGCAGCGCCTGCTGGCCGGTAAAGGAGATCCCGAAGCGCAATGAATTTTTCCACGACAATGACTGGAGCGATGCCGGCCGCCATGCCCGATCTCAATCCATGGCCGCTCACGATCGCCACCTACAACATTCACGGCGCAATCGGTTCCGACAGACGCTTTGCCCCGGATCGCGTGGCCGGCGTGCTGCGCGAAATCGATGCCGACATCATTGCATTGCAGGAAGTGCCGCTGGGCGGCGGCAACTTGCCGGATGTACTTCACATATTGCAGGACGCAACCGGATTTTTTGCTGCCGCGGGCTTCACGTTCAGCGTGTCGGAACGGCGTTACGGCAATGCGGTGCTGAGCCGTTATCCAATCGTCGCGACGCGCTCGGTCGACCTTTCCTACGGCAGGCGGGAACCGCGCTGCGCGCTCGATGCCGATGTCAGCTGTCACGGCCATCCGCTGCGCGTGATCGCGACCCATCTGGGATTGCGGCCAGCCGAACGTCACGATCAGATACGGCGCTTGCTGCAGGTGTTCGATACCGATCAGATGCCGGTGATCCTGCTGGGCGACGTCAATGAATGGTTCGTCTGGGGGCGGTCGCTGCGCTGGCTGGTTTCGCATTTCGAGTCGGTGCCGGCGCCCGCTACCTTTCCATCGCGCTGGCCGATATTCGCGCTGGATCGCATCTGGATCCGGCCTCGCCACCGGCTGGTTCATGTCGAGGCGCATGCCACGCCGCTGGCGCGCATCGCATCGGACCATCTGCCTCTTGTCGCGCATATCGACGGTTAGCGGTATCGCGAACGGACAGCAGTTTCGCGCACCGCAATCGACCGGAACAGCGAAATTGGAATACCATTGCCTGTTTTCGCGCTTGAGGCGGTCGATCCGTTCCGGTCTCGCTCCGTTTTTGATTCATCCGTTACCGAGGCGCCCAACAATGATCGGCGCCCGCCATCTTTCCAAAAAATCATTTTCCAAATCACATCAACATGCCGGATAAATCCCTTTACAACACCGAAGAAATATTGAGCCTGCTGTCGCTGGAACAGACCGGCGCCGACCGCTATCGCGGCCAAAGCCATTTCATGGGCAGCCCGAATGTCTTCGGCGGGCAGGTACTGGGACAGTCGCTGCATGCCGCCACGGTCACGGTGGAAAACCGGCGGCCGCATTCGCTGCATGCCTTGTTCATATTGCCCGGCAATCATCAATTGCCGATCGAATACGAAGTGGAGCGGGTTCGCGATGGCGGCACGTTCAGCACCCGCCGCGTCGTGGCGATACAGGAAGGGCGCCGAATATTCGTGATGTCGGCATCTTTCCAGGTGAACGAAGAAGGGCTGTCGCATCAAAGACCGGCGCCTGCCAGTGCGGACCCGGAAGCGTTGGCCTCCAATCTGCAGACATGGAAGGAACGGGCCGCGTCGACAAAACGTCCGTTCCAGCCGGTGCCGGTCGATTTTCGCGCAGACCATGACGGCGATATATTCAGCGGCCACGACGGCACGCCGCATAAACAGGTATGGACCAAGGCCCCGCTGGCATTGCCTGACGATCCGTTGGTGCATGAATCGCTGTTCGCCTATGTGTCGGACTACGGATTGCTGTGGACCGCGTTGCAGCCGCACGGCATCGTCATGGGCGACAAGCGGTTGCAGATTGCAAGCCTCGATCACGCGATCTGGTTTCATCGTCCTTTCCGGATGGATGAATGGCTGCTGTTTGCAATGGAAAGTTCGAATGCTTCCGGCGGCAGAGGCCTGTGCCATGCGCATGTGTACAACCGGCAGGGCGTACTGGTAGCGACCGTTGCGCAGGAAGGATTGATTCGCTTGCGGAACAAGTCTTGACGCGCGGATGCCTGTTGATGAATGCGTTCTAACCAGCTACCGGTTGCCGCGCCGGCGCGCGAGCGGACTCGATCCGTGATCGAACCAGCCGCACGACGCTTTCCGCGAACGCATCGACGTCGATGTTCGCGCTGCGAAATTTCCAGCGCTTCAGATGCCAGTCCTGCACGAGCGACATGCAGTGCGCGGCCAGCAGTGCGCTATCGGGTGAAGAAAGCATGCCGGAAGCGTTGATCAGTGCGGCAATATGCGCCTCCATGGAAAGCTCGGAAGCCTTGGCAATATCGCGTTGCGGCGCCGCCAAATTGCGCGATTCGAGAAAGACGAAATAAAGCCACGGCTGAAGAATTTCGGACAGAAAAATATGCGCCCGCAAGATGCACTCCATTTGGTCTTGCGGGGATGGAATGTGCGCGAACCATCCGGGCAGCACTTCACTGACATGGCGGACCATGTCTTCAATCATGGCCGCCAGCTGATCCTTGCTTTCTATATATCCGTACAACCCTCCCATCGACAAACCGGTTTCCCGGCACAGATCGCGCAATGTCATCGCGCGAAAGCCTAGCGTATTGGCCAGGCCGAAGGTGGCGGCAAAGATTTTTTCAAGATTTTCAAGCGCCGTATCGCGCCGTTTTACGCTGATCCGGCTGTTATTCCGATCGAGCAGAACGGCCCAGATGTTCGATTCATCGAGCGGCGTCGCTTTCCGGAATTCGGCCAATGTAAAACTTACGGCGAGTGTCTCCATCATTTTTGCGGCGCTTCAAGCAGATTTGTCTGGGCAAAACTATAGCACGATGAAATTGGCCGCTCATTGGCTTGATAAGGGGCATTAGCCAAATTGGCGCCGCCCGTTGGTCAGGATTTTTGAGTGGATCGTCACGTGCGATCCCGCGGTTGCATCAGCGAAAGCGCAGACTATATTTCCGGCAATTACCACTTTCAAATGCCCGAGCAATATGCTGCAACGCACATTGCTTTTTTTGAAAGTCTTCCCTAGTATAAAAAAACCGAGCGCTCGCTCGGTCTGATTGCTCCAAACTTTATCGACATGAAGGAGGTGCCCATTTAACAAAGAACGAACCGCTATCCGCGCATTGAAAAACAAAATAAATACTACGGAGACAAAATGAAAAAACAAATTTGGAAATGGTTTGCGGCCATCGTGATGGCCCTGTCCGTTCTACCCGCCCAATCCTGGGCTGCCGGTTATACCCAGACAAAATATCCGATCGTGCTGGTGCACGGCCTTTTCGGATTCGACAATATCGGTCCGGTCGAATATTTTTACGGCATCCCCTGGGCGTTACGAGTGGACGGCGCCAAGGTTTACTCAACGCAAGTATCTGCAGCCAACAGCACCGAGGTGCGCGGCGAACAGCTGTTGACGCAAGTCAGGCAGATACTGGCCGCCACCGGCGCTTCCAAGGTCAATTTGATCGGCCATAGCCATGGCGGCCCGACCGCCCGCTATGTCGCATCGGTTCGTCCGGACCTGATCGCCTCGGTTACTTCTGTAAGCGGTGTAAACAAGGGCTCCAAAGTAGCCGACGTGCTGCTTGGCGTCGCACCCGACGGATCGCTGTCCAATGCCGTGCTGACGTCGATCACCAATGGTCTCTCGACCATCATCAGCTTCCTGTCGGGCAGCCCGACGTTGCCGCAAAGTTCAAGAGGAGCAGTCAATTCGCTCAGCACGACCGGCTCGTTGAAGTTCAATGCGGCGCATCCGGAAGGCGTGCCGACGACTGCCTGCGGCGAGGGCGCTTACCAGGTTCGCGGCGTTTCCTATTTTTCGTGGAGCGGCGCCAAGCCTTATACCAATGTATTCGATATCATCGATCCGGCGCTGGCGCTGACATCGCTCGCATTCGCCGGCGCAAAAAACGACGGCTTGGTGAGCAGTTGTTCAAGCCATCTTGGCCGCGTCATTCGCGATGACTATGCGATGAATCATCTCGATGCAGTCAACCAGACGGTCGGACTGGTCAATATCTTTGAAACCAATCCGGTAACGCTGTTCCGTCAGCATGCCAATCGTTTGAAAAACCTCGGCTTGTAAAGCAACTGCAATGACAATAAAAATGCCAATTGTGTGGATTGGGGCGGCGACGCTGGTCGCCGTCGTTTTTTTCAGCATCGTACTCGCGCAGCGCGAAGAAGATGCACCGCCGAAGGTAGCCGTTGAGGCGAATCTGTTTCCGTTTGTCCGCTCCCTCGAAGGAACAAGGCCGGATGGCGACATCAAGGTTGGCGCCGGCGATGCACTGGTGGTCGATGCGGAACTGCGGCGACTGTTTGACTATTACCTGGCTGCAGTCGGCGAGAAGCCGCTCGACGCGATCCGCGTCGAAATCGAACGGGAACTCGAACGGCGATTGCAGCCGGGCGCGGCTATGGAAGCAAAGCGCCTGCTGGCGCGCTACCTGGACTACAAGCGCGAACTGGTGGAAGTCGAAAAGAATCCGCAACTGGCGGGCAGTGCGATTGAAGCGATACGCTTGCGCTTTGCAGCCATGCAGCAGGTACGCGGGCGTTTTTTCAGTGCAAAGGAAAACGAAGGCTTGTTCGGCTTTGAGGATGCTTACGATATGGATGCAGTGGCGCGGCTCGAAATCAGCCAGGACACATCGCTGACCGGCAAGCAAAAGCAGGAAAAACTGGCCGCTCTGGACGCCGCGATGTCGCCCGCATTACGCGAAGCGCATGAGGCTCCGCAACAAATCATCAGGCTGGAGGAAGCGGCGCAAAAAATGCGCGCACAAGGCGCCGGCGAAGACGCTGTTTATCGGATGCGCGCCGCCGCGCTATCTCCCGAAGCCGCCGCCCGGCTGGCTGAAGTGGATCAGGAGGATGCACTATGGAAAAATCGGATCGCTAATTATCTTGCCGAGAGAGAGACATTTGTTGCCCGCAATGCAAACTTGCCTGACGCGGATCGCCAGACCGCCCTTCAACAATTACGCGACATGCGATTCAACATCGACGAACAAAAGCGGTTATCCGCCTACGAATGAAAATAAGCGGCCTTCACGTTTTCGACAATCGAATCGGATGCCGGTCGCACGATCGGCATCCGATTTGACATGGCATATCGACAGCGGCATTTCCTACGGTGCACGGCGCGCGATGTCCTGCGCCTGCGTAGGGGAATTCGATTTCGACTGAAATTTTTTCCACATATAACCCGCCAATGCCAACAGAATCATTTTCTTCATGTTCACTCTCCATAAGTAATCGATCGAAATTTCCTGCTTTCGTGTGACCTTGCCGGTTATCGTTTAGTTCATTGCAAAGCAGCCTCGCCCGCGCGGCGCCAAGGTTGCAATCATCATCGTATTCAGACTATGCGATGCATGCACCGGTTATTTCCGCTCGGCCGATAATCCGCATTCAAGATTCGGCATGAATCGTTTGGCCGGGTTTGCTTTATGCTGCCGCTACAGCCGCCATCTGCGCATCGACGTCCGGAATGAAACGGCCGCGCGGTCCATCGGAGAAATGAAGAACGGCGAATATGTGCGAATTGCAGTGACCGACTCCGGCGAAGGAATGCGCGTGGAAAGTACTGAATGCCTTGAATGGAGAACCGGCGGCCGGGGATGACATCGCATCTGCAGATGCAAGCGGTTGACAGCGGCTTCGTTGATCCATGGTTGGAACGTCCGCCTGCCGGAGTCGTCCAACCTGCGCTGATCGAATAAGTCGCGCTGCCCGATTTTTCGGTATGTTCGATGCGCCGCGGTTATTCAAAAACCGGCAACTATTGAGAAACGCATAGCGATTCCCGCCAATGAAAAATTGGCCGGCGCCTGACGTATTCGGCTTTGCCGACAGGCGTCCTGGCGGCAGATGAAAATGATATAAGATCACAAAATTCCAAGCGCCCGATAACTTTTCATTCATCCTTTATGCCTCTCAGCAATATATCAAGATCGCAATTTGAAAAAGAAGTCGAGCTGCGCTTTGGCGTCTTGCCTAATTTTTTCCGCTCGGCGCCCGACGCTCCGGAATTGATGCGGCAGCTTTGGATTTTCGCAAAAGCCGGGTATCTGGATAATCCGTTGCCCACTCTTTTCAAGGAGCGGTTATTCGTCCATTTTTCGCGCTTTTGCGCCGCTAAATATTGTGTCGTGCGGCATGCCGGTTTTCTCCTTGGTTATGGCTATCCGGCTGGCGACGCAAATGCAAAGCCGCATACGGTTCAAGAAGTGATAGCGCTTTTGCATTATCCGCCGCCATCGGAAAATGAAGTGCAATCCGCGCTGACGCAACTTTTTGCGCTGCCGGCTCCGCTGACCGGCATGCCTGGTGCGGGCGACGGACTGGAGCAAGCGCTGTTTCAGGCATCAAGCGCGATTTTCGTGGATCCGGAGCCAAGCGAGGCGGCGCGCCATGCACTGCGTCATGCGCTGGGCCGACAGCGCAGCGAACTGATCATGGGTTTTATCGCTTTCGTACGGGCCGCGCACCTGTGGACCCTCATGCATCCCGAGATTTCTTTCGAAGACGACATGGAGCAATTGATCGCTCAGGAAAAGGAATTGGCGAAACTGCTGCTAACGTACGAACATATTGAAACATCGAAAACCGGTGTCCGTTCAAAGTTGCTGGCCCTTCAAAAAACGCTTGAAGAACGCGACGTCCAGCAAGGAAAATTCATTTCGATGCTTGGCCACGAGTTGCGCAATCCTGTCGCAGCCATCAGTGCTGTTTCAGATATGTTCCAGATATTGAACATGACGGACAACCGGCTCCAGAACGCAAGGCAGATATTGCAGCGCCAGACGAAAGCGTTGACGCAGATGCTGGACGATCTTCTCGACGTATCGAGTCTTGCATCGGGAAAGATTTCGCTATTGAAAAATCCGGTCATGATCGACGATGCGCTAACCGCCGCGGTGGGCGATCTGGACGCGCGCATGAAAGACAAAGGCTTGAAAGTCAATGTCGAATTGCTGAACAAGCCGGTGTACGTTCTGGCGGATCGCAACAGACTGATGCAGTTGTTCGGGAATATCCTTTCCAACGCCTTGAACTTCACGAAGGCTCCCGGCAGCGTGGCGGTTATTGCCCGTGCCGAGGATGCGCAGGTAACGATAACGTTCACGGATAGCGGCTCCGGATTCGAACCGGAGTTCGCCGGCAAAATGTTTGAACCGTTTGCACAGGCGCCGCAAGATTTGAGCCGCAGTCACGGCGGGCTCGGTTTGGGATTGGCCATTGCCAAAATGATCGCTGACTTGCATGGCGGATCGCTGAATGCAGCCAGTGCCGGAATCGGAAAAGGCGCAGCCTTTACACTGACGTTACCCGCGATGCCCAGCAACCCGAATGATGAACACCGGCACGATGGCGCGCCCCGGGAAAAATCCCGTATCCGCGTCATCGCGATAGAGGACAATCGGGATTTTGCCCATTTGTTCCGGCACATGCTGGAAATCATGGGCTGCGACATCACGGTGAATTCCGATGCGCTGTCCGGCCTTAGAAGTGCGCACGAAATCGTGCCGGATCTTATTTTTTGCGACATCGGGCTGCCGGGCGACATGAACGGATTCGATTTTGCTCGCGCGGTGCGCGCCGACAAGAAACTGGCGCATATTCCTTTGGTCGCGGTTTCCGGTTACAGCAGTTCCGAGGACCGGCAGCAGGCTATCGATGCGGGCTTTAGCCGGGTCTGCGCCAAGCCGGTCAAATTTGCGGATATAAGCGATGTGCTGGCAACTTTTTCGAAAGACAGCCGCTCCAGCCGTTGACGTTGCATTGAAATGCGATTGACCGGCGCAGCGCCGTACCAACCTTCATTTACGGAGCATTTTCAATGACCGACCTTGTCGTTCGCCGTCTGCTGATCGATCTTGAAACACCGTTCTCACGACGCTGGTGCGGCGACGATGCCTTCCGCTCGGCATTTTTCAATGCATTGTCGATGAGTTTTCCGGTGGGCGAGCAGTTTTTCATCGACGCAGTGCGTAACGGCTTCAAAGCGCTGCCTGCCGAAAAGCAGGAGCAATACAGGACGGAAGTGCAGGGTTTCATCGGACAAGAGGCGACGCATCGCCGCGTTCACGGCCTGTTCAACGGCCATCTGGAAAAACAGGGTTTGGTCAACGAGTGGGGGCCGCGCGCAGAGGCGCGCATGAAGCTGATGGACGGCAGCGATCCGCGCCACAATCTGGCCATTACGGCGGCCAATGAACATTTCACCGCCATCCTTGCCGAATGGATGCTGCAACACCACGATCTGCTGGATGGCAGCGAGCCGCGCCTGAAAACCATGTGGCTGTGGCACGGCGCCGAGGAATCCGAACACAAGAATACCGCCTTCGATCTTTACCAGGCCCTGGGCGGCAACCACGATTGGCGCATCAAGTGGTTTCGCCGGATCACGATTATTTTTCTGGCCGACATGCTGCGCCAGACCATGGCCAATCTCAAGCAAGATGCCGCGTTGTGGAAATGGAATACCTGGAAAAGCGCAGCCATCCATTTGTTCGGGCGACGCGGACTGGCGCGGCAAACCTGGCGGCCATGGCGTGCGTATCTGCAGCGCGGCTTTCACCCGAACCAGCACGAAACCGGTTTGTCGCAACGCTGGCTGGCAGAGAATGCGGAAAAATATTCAGTGATAGGTTGTGCCTGAATTCGTTGGCTATCACACGCCTTCGCGCAGCAAGGCCGGTTCTGTCTTTCCGCAAATTCCTTTGCATCCGGATGAATCGAAACGGGTCGCGCCGGCAGCGCATGTTCCGGCCCTTAACCCGCCACCAGCCGCAACCGCGTAATTTCGGACGGTGCACCCAGTCGTTTCGGCGGTCCCCAGTAGCCGGTGCCGCGGCTGGTATACACCCACAGCCCGCGCAATCGATTCAATCCCGCCGTGTATGGCTGCTGCAGCGGCACGAACAAATTCCACGGAAAGAACTGTCCGCCGTGGGTATGCCCCGATAGCTGCAGATCGAATCCGGCGTCGGCGGCGGCAGTCGCCGACCGCGGCTGGTGCGCCAGCAGCAATTTCATGCTGACATCCGCCGGCGCGCCGGCCAGTGCCGCAAGCGGATCGCTGCGATGCGACTCGTCGAAATGGTGGGCCGAATAATCGGTAACTCCTGCTACCAGAAGCCTTGCGTCGTCGTGGGTAAGCACGACATGCTCGTTGAGTAAAACCGTCAGGCCCAGCCGCCTGATTTCTGCGATCCATGCATGCGCATTGGAATAATATTCGTGATTGCCGGTGACAAAATAAGCGCCGTGCCGCGCGTTCAATTTCGCCAGCGGCGCGGTGTGCGGCGCCAGCCGGCTGACGCTTCCGTCCACCAGATCGCCGGTGACCGCGATCAGATCGGCGTTCAGGCGATTTACCGCATCGACGATCGCATTCAGATAGCCGTGCTTGATGGTCGGACCCACATGGATGTCGCTGATCTGCGCGATGGTAAAACCGTGCAGCGCAAGCGGCAGGCCGGCAATCGGCACATCGACGGCGATCACCTTCGCCACGCGCCGCGCATTGATCAGTCCGATGATCGTCACCAGCCCCGCAAGCAACGGCACGGCCAATGCCGTCGGACCGGCGAGCTTGGCGGGATTCACGCCGGCTAACGCCGCCAGCAGCAGGAACGCATCCCGCACCAGCGTCAGAACCAGCAGCGATGAAAACAAGCCCAGCGCCAGCAAGCCCGCCCACGCCAGCCGATCCGACAGCGGCTGGCGCCTGATCGCGCGCGACAGCAAACCGGCCGGCACCAGCATCAACGACAGGACCAGCCACAGCGCACCGAGCAGCCGAACGGCCGGCTCTACCGGCATGTCGGGCAGCACGCGCCAGCCTATATAAGCATGCAGCAGGCCCAGCAGGCTGGAAATTACAATAATGCGCAATGGCATGCGGGTTCCCGGACAAGAAATGGAAGTTGCAAGATGGTAGTGAGGAAATGCGGCGCGTGCCGGGAAAATCAAGACTGGCGTATCGATAATCGGAAGAAATTCATGATGAATGCGAGCGCTAAAAATATTGAAAAATCAACGTTGCAATTCGATATCCATGAATACCTGGTGCAAGCGTCAGGGCGAAGGTTCGCGCATGATCAGGACGCCGCCGATGGTTGCCATCCCAACGGGTCGGGCGTCTTTGGGATCGACGAATTGAATGCGGGGCGTCGCATCCGGATCGTTCAATTGCAATGTGCCGTAACCTCCGCGCTCGAGCAGTTTCGACACCAGATAGTCTTCGCAGGCTTCAACGCATAGTTCAATCGCCTTCACCACTTCGCCACGCTGGGCCAGTTCGGCCAGGAATGCTTTCTGTTTGAGTGTCAGCATTGGATATCTCCCATGGATTTTTACGAAATATACAACTTTTTATTGCACATGGCGCGAGACATCGCCTCAACATTCGAAAAGAGCATGCCCGAATGTTAAAATCCATGCTCTTTCAAAGAAGGAGTTGGTATGAATAAAACTGAATTAATCGATGCGATCGCGACGGATTGCGATTTGTCAAAAACGGCCGCGCAACGGGTACTCGATTCGATCGTCACTAACATCGTCAAAACGGTTGCAAATGGCGACACTGTCCAGTTGGTAGGATTCGGCACTTTCGCTTCCGGAAAACGCGCCGAGCGCACCGGGCGCAATCCCCGCACCGGAGAAGAAATCAAGATAGCGGCCGCAAAAACAGTCAAGTTCACGGCTGGCAAGGCTTTCAAGGATGCGGTTAAAAAATAAGACGGCTTCATGCAAATTTGATTCAAATGCATTTGAAAACCATTCGTTGAAAACTGTTTGTTGATCACTGTTTGTTGATTACGTAAGCAGTTGTTTTGAATGGAAAAGAAATCGGCAGCCATACTGTGCAAGTTGGCTGCCGATTTCTTTGCCATGCACGATAAGGACTCGGCATTCATGGCAAGCACGCGTGGTCTCGCGGGTGAGGGCGACCATGAGCCGATAGTCATAGGCCGAATCAAAATAGCAGGCGGCATACAGACCGCCTGGCGGCACCGGCAATCGGCATATCTGCGTCAGGACACCTTTGACTTAAATCAATATTTTTTAAATCTCCGCGGCTAGTATGAAATCAGGCTTTTCCTCTGATGGAGAAACGTGATGTTCAAGACCATTCTCGTACCGACAGACGGTTCTGTTTTGTCGGACAAGGCTATTTTGGCCGCAGTTGATTTTGCGAAAGCCACCGGTGGAAAACTGATTGGCCTGTCAGTGGCTGAACCGTACCCGTATATGAGGGTCGGCCGGGATTACGGCTATTTTCGCCAAAATGATCTTAACTCCTTGATTTAAAAGCAATCATGGATCTGCGGGAGTTCTTCAGCGTTGCCGATTCACTTCCTTTACTGCTTGCGTCTGATTAGCCAAAAATGCCCGTAGTTCATGCGTGCTGACCGCAATACTGCTCAGTGGCATGCCATTACTGCTATTGTCGGCAGCAGCGATACTAATAATCGAGATTGCAATGATGCTGTACGAGAAAAAATCGCACAACTATTGAGGTGCCGTGCTTTTTAACGTGCCGAAAGAATGGTTACGGCTTTGAACTGAGTCCATACCTGCTTGCCAAGGGCAAGCTCAAGTCGATCACGCGATTGGCGTGTAATGCGGGCCAATAGTGGCAAGCCGCCGACATCTAGGCGAATAACGACGTGTGCTTCCGATTTCGCAGGCACCTCGGCAACGACTTGCGCCGGCAACTGATTGAGTATCGAGGTGTTTTCATGTGGCGCGAGCGACAAGCTGACATCGCGAGCGAGTATGCGTAGCCGCAGTCTTGTTCCCAACGGAAGCTTGCGGTGCGCGACCTGGATGACGCCACCGGTGACGCGTAACTGCCCCAATTGATATTCCTCGTCATACGACTCTACCGTTCCCTCGATGACCGCTCCCGCGCTGTCGTCGAAGGCCATGGACAGATCCAGCCGGGATGTGATATCTGCAATCGGGCCGCTTGCCAATACCTTGCCTGATTCCAGAAGCACAATATAATCTGCGAGGCGAGTAACTTCATCTTGTGAATGGCTGACGTAAATCACGGGGATCGCAAGCTCATCATGAATGCGTTCAAGGTATGGCAGGACCTCTTGTTTGCGTGCCTCCTCCAGCGATGCCAGCGGTTCATCCATCAACAACAGCTTCGGGCTGGCAAGCAGCGCTCTGGCAATCGCGACGCGTTGGCGTTCACCGCCCGACAAGTTCGCCGGAAATCGACCAAGCAAATCCTTGACGCCCAAGAGGGAAAGGATTTCCTCTTTGCCAACCTTGCAATTTGCTAGTCCAGTCCGCCTCCAGCCGAATTCAAGATTACACTGCACCGTCAGATGAGGCAGCAGACTCGCCTCCTGAAACACATAGCCGAGCGCGCGGCAGTGGGTGGGCATGAACACGCCGTTTTCATCGTCTTGCCACACCTCATCGTTGACTCTCAAATAGCCGCGATGACGCTCCAAGCCGGCAATCGCGCGCAACAAAGTGGTCTTACCAGCGCCTGAATGGCCAAACAGCGCGGTGACGCCTCGTCCCGGCAGATTCAATTCCGCCTGCAGGGAAAATTCTCCTTGGCGCACATCGAAGCGGGCATGAATGGCGTGCTCAGTCACTGCAGCTTCCTGGAAGGATTGAACGTGTATAGCACCAGCAGCACCAAGAAGCTAAATGCCAACATGCCGCCGGCCAGCCAGTGCGCCTGAGCATATTCCAGCGCCTCGACATGATCGTAAATCTGCACCGATACCACACGAGTCTTGTCCGGAATATTCCCGCCAATCATCAGCACAACACCGAACTCGCCGATCGTGTGGGTGAAGCCTAGTATGGTGGCGGCTATATAACCAGGACGCGCCAGCGGAACGGCCACCGAAAAGAACGCATCCCATGGGCCGGCGCGCAGGGTCGCCGCCACTTCAAGGGGACGCTTCCCCATGGCTTCAAAAGCGTTTTGCAGCGGTTGCACGACAAAAGGAAGCGAATAGAATACCGAGGCGATCACCAGACCGGGAAAGCTGAAAGGCAGCAAACCGATGCCAAATGCCTGTGTGAGACGTCCAATAGGTCCCTCTGGACCCATGGTAATAAGCAGGTAAAAGCCGAGTACAGTAGGCGGAAGCACCAACGGCAGCGCTACGACCGCGCCGATCACACCTTTCAAACGCGACCCGGTTCTGGCTAGCCACCATGCGATTGGCGTGCCGATCAGCAGCAGCAACAGCGTCACCACTGTCGCAAGCTTGATCGTCAGCCAGATGGCTCCCCAGTCTTCCGGTCCGAACATCATCAGTTATAAATCGTAACCGTATGACTTGATCAAGGCTTTGATTTTGTCACTTTGCAGGTACTTCACCAGTGCTTCGACAGCTGGCTTGCCCTTGCCTTTGTCCAGGATGACGGCGTCCTGCTGAATTGGGGAATACAGCTTACTGGGGATGATCCAGGCAGAACCCGATTTGAGTTTGCCTTCTTCATAGACTTGCGACATCGCTACAAAGCCAAGCGGTGCATTCCCGGATGCGACAAACTGATAGGCCTGCGAAATATTCTCGGCTTGAACGAACTTTGGTTGAAGCGCACCCAGCAAGCCAAGTGCTTTTAAGGTTTCCACGGCGGCCGCACCGTACGGCGCAAGCTTTGGGTTGGCCACCGATAGATGTTGAAAATCTTCTTTTTTCAGAACCTCGCCCTTGTCATCGACCAATTCGGATTTTGCACTCCATAGCACCAGCTTGCCGATGGCGTACGTAAAACGACTGCCGGCAACCGCGGCTCCTTCTTTTACCAATCGTGCCGGCGTGTCGTCATCGGCGGAAAGGAACACTTCGAAAGGAGCACCATTCTTGATCTGTGCATAAAACTTGCCAGTAGCGCCAAATGCGACAATTGCCTTGTGACCAGTGTCTTTCTCAAACTGCAACGCAATCTTTTGCATCGGCGCGATAAAATTCGCAGCAACGGCAACATAGACATTATCCGCACGGGCAGGGAGGGAGAGAAGGAATGCGATCAGAAAAAGAAAGGTGGCGCGGTACATGTTCAACTCCGGAAAATTGTCAACGCTGTATACTGCCAGATATAGCGATGGATGTACATGGGTTCGTCTCAGAAAACGGAAAATAAAGCACGCTAAGCCGGTGGTAGCGGTCGCAACGGCCTGAACTTGCCCGCACCGACCTTGGCACTGCTGCGCCAGAGGTAATCGCCGGTCAGGTTGATGTGCTCCCAGCCCAGCGGCGACAGATATTGCAACAGCGTGTCGTCCAGCACCTTGCCGTGGCTACGCAAAGCACTGGTGGCACGCTCCAGATAAACCGTGTTCCACAACACGATGGCCGCCGTCACCAGATTGAGGCCGCTGGCTCGATAGCGTTGTTGCTCAAAGCTGCGGTCGCGGATTTCACCCAATCGGTAGAAAAATACAGCCCTGGCCAACGCGTTGCGCGCTTCGCCTTTATTCAGTCCGGCATTAACGCGGCGACGAAGCTCCACGCTTTGCAGCCAATCCAGTATGAACAGCGTGCGCTCAATCCGCCCCAGCTCGCGCAGTGCAACGGCTAGTCCGTTCTGACGCGGATAGCTGCCGAGCTTGCGCAACATCAGCGAGGCCGTCACCGTACCTTGCTTGATCGAGGTCGCGAGCCGCAAGATTTCATCCCAATGGGCGCGTATCTGCTTGATGTTCAGCCGGTCGCTGCTAATCATCGGCTTGAGCGCGTCATAGGCGGTATCGCTCTTTGGGATGAATAGCTTGGTGTCGCCCAGATCACGGATACGTGGCGCGAATCGGAAGCCCAGTAGGTGCATCAGGCCGAAGACATGATCGGTAAAGCCCGCTGTGTCGGTGTAGTGCTCCTCGATCCGCAAGTCCGATTCGTGGTACAGCAGGCCATCGAGCACATAGGTTGAATCGCGCACACCAACGTTGACCACCTTGGCGCTAAAAGGCGCGTATTGGTCGGATATGTGAGTGTAGAAAGTCCGTCCTGGGCTGCTGCCATATTTCGGGTTGATGTGTCCCGTGCTCTCAGCCTTGCTACCAGTTCTGAAATTCTGACCATCTGACGATGATGTGGTGCCATCGCCCCAGTTTTCGGCGAAGGGTTGCCGAAACTGCGCATTCACCAGCTCGGCCAGTGCCGTCGAATACGTTTCATCCCGGATGTGCCAAGCTTGCAGCCACGACAGTTTGGCGTAGGTCGTGCCAGGGCAAGACTCAGCCATTTTGGTGAGTCCAAGATTGATGC
>DAIDBD010000024.1 GCA_027310305.1 Herminiimonas sp. | reverse complement strand
CAACGGTGCAATCGGATACACCCGGAAGCCGAACAGCGAATCGCCGATGCCGGCCCACAGGGTTTCCAGGTTGGCCCACCAGTTCGACACTTGCCGGCCTTTGACCCGCAGTGCCGGGGCGCTGGCGTTGAACACCGGTTTGCCCAGTACCATCGCGCGCGGATGATCGATCGACGCAGCCATGAATTGCGGGATCAGATCGGCAGGATGCTGGCCGTCGGAATCCATGGTCAGCGCATGAGTAAAACCCTCGCCTGCCGCCACATCGAGCCCGTGCAGCACCGCCGCGCCCTTGCCGATGTTGGACGGCAGCACGATCACGCGCAAGCCGGAATCGGCAGCCGCCATGTCGAGCAGGCCGGCGGCACTGTCATCGGTGCTGCCGTCGACCACCACCCAGACCGGGTTCCAGTACTGGCGTGCGGCGCGCACCGTGTCGAACACTTTCGGCCCCGGGTTGTAGCTGGGGATCAGGACCAGATGGGTGGCGGAGACAGAATTCATCAAGCGGAATAATATTTAATCGACCATGGCAGTGTCGGCCCGCGCAACTGCGGCTGCGGTTCCGATGTCAGCCGCGGCAGGAGATTTTACCGGCGTCGGCGCGCTCAGTTCATCGGCAAAATATTGTTCCAGTTCTGCCATCAAAGCGTTGCTGTTGGCAGGCGCATTGAATCTCCGCCCGAGCCGTACCCGATAGGTCATCGGCAGCGGCGGCATCCTGTGAACCGGCCAGCCCTTGGTCAGAAACGGCGAATCGGTTTCAATGATCACGGTTTGCACGGCAGCGTGGGCGCGATGAGCGATGACGCCGATGCTGTTCTTGAGCGGACCGATCGGCGCACGCACGGTGCGGGTACCTTCCGGGAACAGCAGAACGCGGCTGCCGCACGTCAGGTTCTCGATCGCCAGCATGACCATCTGCCGCGCCGATTGATTGCAGATGTAGCGCGCAAGACGCGCGCCGGCGCCAAGGAACAGATTGCCGACGATTTCCGCCTTCATGATGCAGGCGATGTCGGGCAGACGCGACACGATCAGGACAGCGTCCCACAACGAAGGATGATTGGATGCGATGATTAGCGATTTTTCATCCCGCAACGCATCCAGCGCGCTCAGGTCGAACCGGAAGCGTCCGGACAATGCAAGGGTTTTCAGGAATATGCGGAATATGATCATGATCGCAACCCGTCCGAGTTGGCGGCCCGGCGTTTGCGGCATCAGCGGGTACAGGACCACGGCAAACAGGGTCCACACCAGGCATAGCAGGGCGAACCACAATATTCCAAGATAGAAAACCGCGTATTCGTAGACCCTCAACAAGATATGCGGAAAGAATTTCATGGGCGATGACGAGATATCTGGTGATCCGGAAACCGGGGATAGGGCATCCGGCAAGTAGGCTAGGCCTGTTGCGGCCATGATAAAGGAAGCCGCCGGGATTGACGCTGTCTAAACAACAAGCTTGCACAATAAGCGCCATTTCGTGCGCTTGCAACAACGCAGGCTAGATTCCTGTCGCGAAATCGAGCGGATGACCGGCGCTCGCCTCGATTTCCATCAGCAGGTCGCGCCGGCAGATATCCGCCTTCAGAAACAGCAGGCGCGCCGTGTCGCCCAGCGTGCGCCGCAGCTCGTCATGGATGGCGCCGACATCTTTCGCGTGCCGCACATAGACCTTGCAGCAAAGTTCCGGCAGCGTGAATTGCGTGCGGGACGCGACCCGGTTGGCTTCCGCCACCATCGCTGCGATATTGGCCACGGTTTCGCGCACTTGCGCAATCACGTCGCCCGCATGCAGCGTGCGATGCCCGACGATACTGGCGGTCCCCGACAAAAACAGCACGTCGCCGGTCTGCAGATGCGCCACGCTGGCGCGCGAAAACGTCGGGCTGCGCGGACCGTACTCGGACGGATATTGATAGGCGCTGATCTGGCGCGGATTTTCGATTGCGGTGGAAGCCACGCTGCGGCTGGCAAGAAAATACACCGTCAGCGGGCCCTCGTCGAACCCGACCGCAGAGGCCGCCGGAACGGCGCTGCCGGTGACGGCGCGGCGGCTGTGCAAAAACCCATCCTGCCGGCCCATGTTGAATTGCCGGTAGCGCTCGATGCCGTGACTTTCGCCATTGATGTCGGCCATGTAATTCCAGAAACGCAGGATATGGGCAAAGCCCAGGCCAGCGGTTGCGCGGAAAATGGCGGCATAGGCCGCTTCGGCAGCCTGCTGCAGCGGCGTCTTGCCGGTCGCTGCGGCGCTGGCGGCAAAGGCGCTTTCCGCCAATTGAATCGCGCCGAACAGGATGTCGCCGTTATGGCCGTATTGCACGTCATCGCGCTCGCCATGGGAAGCGTTGCCGGTGGCGCTCCACAGCTCGCAAGTCGATCCAGCCGTATCGGATACGGACAATGGCGGCATCGGCACCCGCACCAGCGGCGGGCCCGATGCCGACAATGGCGTTGCATCCGCGGCTGAAAAAAATCCGACCGCGCCCAGCGGCTGGCCGCTGCCGCGTGCGCCATGCTGCAACGCTTCGATCGGCAAATACGCACACTGCAGGGCAGTCATGGCAACTTGAGTCAATTCGTCATTTCCTTGGGTATATCGACGCTGCGAATATTGTTCCTGCGCGCGCGCCAGGCCGTAAACGTGCGCTTCATGTTAAGCAGCGAAATGAAATAATACATCGCCTTGAATGCCGTGATCCGCGTTCCGATCGGCGTCTTGCCGAACACATCGCCGGCCAATACCGACAACAGCGCTTCCTGCATGCGCCACAGATTGCGTGGCGACATGAACAGGTTACGCATGGTCGGATTGGTGACGCGATAAATGAACCAGGAAAACTGCTTCGGGCCGATGCGCATGTTCTTGTCGAAACGCCGCAGCGCCCGCGCCGCTTCGGCCGGACGCTGCAGGCAGCAGTCGACTGTATCGGTGCCGACGAAAGCGCTTTGCATGGCCAGCATCACCCCGGAAGAAAATACCGGATCGACGAAGGTATAGGCATCGCCCAGCAGCAGGTAATTGCGGCCGTGGCTATGGTTGCAGCTATAGGAATAATTGCCGGTCGCCTCCACCGGCGAGACACGCTGCGCGCCGGTCAGCAGATGCTGCAATTTCGGCGACAGTGCGATCGTATCCATCAAAAAATCTTCCAGCGGTTTCTTGCGGGTCTTCAGATAATAAGGCCAGGTTACGGCGCCGATGCTGGTCCTGCCATCGGCAAGCGGAATGAGCCAGAACCAGCCGTGGTCGAACCAGACGATGGTGATATTGCCCTCGGCCTTGCCGGCGTTGCGCGGCACGCCGGTGAAGTGGGCAAAGATCGCGGTGCTGTTGTGCTTCTCATTGCGCACCTTCGCCTTCAACCGGTTGCCGAGGAATGTGTCGCGCCCGGAAGCATCGAGCACGAACCGCGCGCGCCACGATTCATGTCGGCCGTCATCATGCTGCGCCTGGATCACCGCGCCTTGATCGTTTGGCAGAAACACCACGTCCGTGACCTTGCATCCCTCGATCACCTGGGTGCCGCGGCGCTGCGCATTCCTGATCAGGATTTCATCGAATTCGGCGCGCGGCACCTGGTACGAATACGGCATCGATTTGTCCCAGGCTTCGGCAAAATGAAACGCCTGCTTGTGCTCATGCCAGGGCGAGATGAATTCGGCCGACCATTTTTCCATGCCGATCGCGCGCACCTCGTCGGCCACGCCGAGTTTTTTCAATAACGGCAGGTTGGCCGGCAACAGCGATTCGCCGATGTGGAAACGCGGATGATGCGCCTTTTCAAGCAGCGTGACGCGATAACCTTTTTGCGCCAGCAAGGCCCCCGCAGTGGAACCGGCCGGGCCGCCGCCGATGACGAGAATGTCGCATTCGATGGCGTCGTTCGGTGCAGTGGACTGGTGGTTCATCGACAGGCTCGGTCAGGGATTGGATGGAGCAAGACTTTACCATCAACCATGCTGCGGCGGCACCCGGTGTCGCGCCGGCGCATCGCTTCCATGAACGGTTTGGCAAAGTTGCATCAACGGGATTTACAGAGGAGGTTGACGATTCGTTATTACTCAAGTGCCGGCAAGGAAGTCCGTGCCTGGCGTTGAAAATCATGCCAAGGCTTCCGGCAACAGGAGGTAAGCGTATCCGGAAAGAAAGGCATGACTTGGCCGTATGGCTAATCCCCAATGCGCGCCATGCTTCTTTCGTTCGCTAATCAGAACGCTCAAGCCGAGCGAAACTGTCCTGAAAGCCGGGTGTTTGTCGTCGACGACGCCCCGCCAGTCATTACGATTGGTTATCAAATTGCATGGCATGGATGTTAATATTTTCAACCGAACCCGCATGGGACCAGTTCACTATGGCCAGGCACAAATGGATAACAAGTTTTTCGAAAAGCCCATCCTCAATTCGCCGTATGGATACCCCTTGCGCCATTGGGAGCTCGACGGCAGCGGCCAACCTACCCAGCAGATTATTGAACACCGTCGCGATGCAAAATTCATCTCCCCAATTCCGAAGCCTAAAAAACGCAAAGGCGTAGCAGAACAAGCAGACCTCGGATTTGAAGATGACGCAGGCCTCTCCACGCAAAGCCAGCGGTATGACCACACGGCGACCATCAATGCCGCACGCATGGAGGTAGACAAGTGGAGGGCATTACCCAATCCTGCCGACTGGCGCGTCACACCCGAGACAGCGCGCCTGCTGCAGCACTGGCGGCACCACAAGTTCAGCAGCACCCGGCCTTTTTTTTGCCAGGTCGAAGCGGCAGAGACCGCCATCTGGCTGACAGAGGTCGCACCGCAACTGGGCAAGACCGGCGCACGCTTTCTGGACCACTTGGCCAATGCCAATCGCGATGCCAATCCCGAACTGATGCGGCTTGCCCTTAAATTGGCGACCGGCGCAGGCAAGACCACGGTGATGGCCATGCTGATTGCATGGCAAACCATCAACGCGGTGCGTTACCCGAACAGTAAAAAATTCACGCGCGGCTTTCTCCTGGTCGCTCCCGGCCTGACCATACGCGACCGTCTGCGCGTTCTGCTGCCTAACGATCCGGACAGCTACTACGCCAGTCGCGAGCTTGTCCCCGGCGACATGATGAGCGACCTGACGCGAGCCAAGATCGTCATCACCAATTACCACGGGTTCAAATTACGCGAGCGCATGGAGCTATCCAAGGGCGGCCGATTGCTGCTTCAAGGGCGCGGCGGCGAAGAACTCGATACGCTGGAAACCGAAGGCCAGATGCTGCAGCGGGTCATGCCCGACCTGATGGGCTTGAAGAACATCCTGGTCATCAACGACGAGGCGCACCACTGCTATCGCGAAAAACCGGATGCAGATGCAGTTGACGACGACTTGAAAGGTGACGACAAGAAAGAAGCGGAGCAAAACAGGGAAGCCGCCCGTCTCTGGATCTCCGGCCTCGAAGCCGTCAACCGCAAGCTTGGCGTGGCGCGCGTGATGGACCTGTCGGCCACGCCTTTTTTCCTGAGCGGTTCGGGGTACGTAGAAGGCACCTTGTTTCCCTGGACGATGAGCGATTTCTCGCTGATGGATGCGATCGAATGCGGCATCGTCAAGTTGCCGCGCGTACCGGTTGCCGACAATATCCCCGGCGGCGACATGCCGAAGTTTCGCAACCTATGGGAACATATCGGCAAGCGCATGCCTAAAAAGGGCCGTGGCGCCGCCAAGACGCTGGACCCGCTCAGCCTGCCGGTGGAACTGCAAACCGCATTGGAAGCATTGTATGGACATTACAAGAAGACCTACGACCTGTGGGAACAGGCAGGCATACGCGTACCGCCTTGCTTCATCGTCGTGTGCAACAACACGTCCACGTCCAAGCTGGTGTACGACTACATTTCAGGTTTTTTTCGCGCCAATGAAGATGGCTCCAGCGCATTGGAGAACGGCCGCCTGCCGCTGTTCCGCAATTTTGATGAACACGGAAATCCGCTGGGCCGCCCCAAAACCCTGCTGATCGACAGCGAACAACTGGAGTCAGGCGAGGCGCTGGACGATAACTTCCGCAGCATGGCTGCCGATGAAATCGATCGCTTCCGCCGCGAAATCGTCGAGCGCACCGGCGATGCGCAAGCAGGTCAAAATATCACCGACCAGGAATTGCTGCGCGAAGTGATGAACACGGTCGGCAAGGCAGGTCGTTTGGGCGAATCGATTCGCTGCGTGGTGTCGGTATCCATGCTGACCGAAGGCTGGGACGCCAATACCGTCACTCACGTTCTGGGCGTGCGCGCCTTCGGTACGCAGTTGTTGTGCGAGCAGGTCATCGGCCGCGCGTTGCGTCGTCAATCCTACGACCTGAACGAAGAAGGTCTGTTCAATGTGGAATATGCCGACGTGCTAGGCATCCCATTCGACTTCACCGCCAAGCCGGTCATCGCGACACCGCAGCCCCCGCGCGAAACCATCCAGGTCAAAGCCGTGCGACCGGAGCGCGATGCGCTGGAAATCGAATTCCCGCGCGTGCAAGGCTACCGTGTTGAACTTCCGGAAGAGCGACTCACCGCCGAATTCAACGCCGACTCGATACTGGAACTCACCCCCGATCTGGTCGGCCCCTCCGAAACCCAGAACTCGGGCATCATCGGCGAAGCCGTCAATCTGAGCCTTGAGCATTTGGGCGACATGCGGCATTCCACCCTGCTGATGCACCTGACCAAACGCCTGCTCTATGCCAAATGGCGCGACCCGGGTGAAGAAGCCAAGCTCTACCTCTTCGGCCAGCTCAAACGCATCACCAAGCAATGGCTCGACACTTGCCTGGTGTGCAAGGGCGGTACTTACCCGGCCCAACTGATGTATCAGGAACTCGCCGACATGGCTTGCGAGCGGATCACCGCCGGCATTACCCGCGCACTCGCCGATGAACGACCCATCAAGGCAGTGCTCGACCCATACAACCCCACCGGCACCACGCGGCACGTCAACTTCAACACCTCCAAAACCGAGCGTTGGGAAACCAGGTCAGACCGCTGCCAGCTCAACTGGGTGATTCTGGATAGCGACTGGGAAGCGGAATTCTGTCGTGTGGCCGAGTTGCATCCCCAGGTCAGGTCCTATGTGAAGAACCACAACCTCGGACTGGAAGTGCCGTATCGCTACGGATCGACCATGCGCAAGTACCGGCCAGACTTCATCGTGCGCATAGATGATGGCCATGGCGACGACGATCTGCTGAACCTGATCGTCGAAATCAAAGGCTATCGCCGCGAAGACGCCAAAGAGAAAAAATCCACCATGGATACTTACTGGGTGCCTGGCGTAAACAATTTGGGCCGCTATGGACGCTGGGCCTTCGCCGAGTTCACCGAGGTTTACCGGATCGAGCACGAGTTCAAGGCCAAGGTGGAAGATGCGTTCAACAAGATGATCGCCGAGCAATGCAAAGCAGGAGCGGAAGCATGAAAACAGAATTAGTACAAAGCCTGACCGACAACTTCGAAGCCCACGCACAGCAAACTGACAGCGGCGTTGAATTCTGGCTGGCGAGGGATATTCAGCATTTGCTGGGCTACGCTAAGTGGGATAACTTCCTGAATGTTGTCTCCAAGGCAAAAACTGCCTGTGAAGTTTCCGGGCATCTGGTGACAGACCATTTTGCCGACGTCGGGAAAATGGTCGATCTCGGTTCAGGTAGCCAGCGCGAAGTGGATGACATCATGCTCACCCGCTACGCCTACTATCTGATTGCCCAAAATGGTGACTCCAAGAAACCTGAAATTGCTTTTTCGCAAACCTATTTCGCCGTCCAGACCCGCCGCGCTGAATTGATCGAGCAACGCCTGCTTGAAGCAGAACGCCTATCGGCACGCAAGAAACTCACCGCGACTGAAAAGGAGTTGTCCGGCGTCATCTACGAGCAAACCGGCGGCAATCAAAACTTCGCGCTCATACGCAGCAAAGGCGACCAGGCGCTCTTCAGTAAATCCACGCAATCGATGAAGTCGCAATGGAACGTGCCAGACAACCGCCCCCTTGCAGACTTCGCACCGACCATCATCCTGAAAGCCAAGGATTTTGCCACCGAGATCACCATCTTCAATGCGCGCGAGCACAAGCTGGCGAATGAAACAGCCATCTCCCGCGAACACATCACCAACAATGAAGCGGTTCGCAAGACATTGCTCGAACGCGGCATTCGTCCAGAGAGTCTGCCTGCCGCAGAAGACATCAAAAAAGTCGAACGCCGCTTGGCTTCCGACGAGAAGAAGGCCCTGAAAAATCCCGATGCGCTCGACTCCTGAATACTGATAATCCATGGCCACCAAAAAAGCACCCCTCATCGTCGAAACGCTCAAGCACGACGACGCCACCCGCAAGAACATCCCCACCGCCGAATACCAGTCGGTGATGAAGAAGGACGAACAGCAGCCGGTGCGCGTGGCTTACGAGCGCCGCAACCGCGACCTCGACCCGCAACTGGTCTGGCGTGGCAAGGATGAGCAGGACTGGTCCGACCTCGTCGTCCATGCGCCGCCGCTCTACATCCAGGAAAAGGTGCATCCGAAGGTGCTGATCGACGACCTGAAACGCCGCGCCGAAAAACATCCCTCGCCCGCAAGCGGGAGAGGGGCCGGGGGAGAGGGCGTTTTTGAGCAGATCGATCTCTTTGCCGACTTCAACGGCCTGCCCAACGACGACGCCAGGACCGAGTTCTATCAGCACGATGCGCACTGGGCCAACCGCATGATCCTGGGCGACAGCCTGCAGGTCATGGCGTCACTGGCCGAGCGCGAAGGCTTGCGCGGCAAGGTGCAATGCATTTACTTCGATCCGCCGTATGGCATCAAATTCAACAGCAACTTTCAGTGGAGTACCACCAGCCGTGATGTGAAGGATGGGAACGCCGATCACATCACGCGCGAGCCGGAACAGGTGAAGGCATTTCGCGATACCTGGCGGGATGGGATTCATTCGTACCTGACGTATCTGCGCGATCGGCTCACGGTGGCGCGGGATTTGTTGAGCGACTCGGGATCGATTTTTGTGCAGATTGGGGATGAGAATGTGCATCGGGTGCGGGCGGTAATGGATGAAGTTTTTGGTGATGAAAACTGCGTAAGCCTTATTCATTTTCAAACCACTACTGGTCAAGCGGCGGATATTCTTCCTCGATCCGGTGACTACGTTCTTTGGTATGCGAAACAGCGAACATCAGTGAAATATCGGCAGTTATTTCGCACGAAGCAGCTTGGTGAACTTGCGAGTTACTCAAGCGCCATGTCAACCATTGATGGGGCTGTTCGAAAGCTAACAACTGAAGAAAACAGTGGTGCGGTTCCGGTTATAGCGGGCTGGAAAGTTTATTCAGCTCAAAACTTAAGATCACAGGATTCAGGTTCGCTTGAAAGCCGAAAATTTTCATATCGCAACCAAGAATTTGACTGTGGTGCTAGCCATCACTGGAAAACCAACCCCACTCCTGGAATGCTACGGCTCGCGAACGCTGGGCGAATTCAGATAAATGGGAATACGCCAAATTACATTCGGTTCGTGGATGATTACCCAGTTACAGTTTTCACTAACAAGTGGGACGATACTGCTATTGCAGGTTTCAGTGGGGATAAGAAGCGATATGTAGTTGAAACCCCAACAAAAGTCATTCAGCGATGCCTACTGCTCGCCACCGACCCCGGCGACTTGGTCCTCGATCCAACTTGTGGTAGTGGTACTACGGCCTACGTCGCCGAACAATGGGGCCGTCGCTGGATCACCATCGACACTTCTCGCGTCGCACTTGCGTTGGCTCGTGCCCGCATCATGGGCGCACGCTATCTTCGCTTCGATCAAGGCGACTGGCTTGAACAGCGTGCGAAATTGGTGCGTCCTGCGTTCATCCAATCCATTGGGGGACACTGGTCTCGATCTGGAATCACGGCCAACCGGTTGAAGCTGGAAGGTCGAGCATGATGGACTTCCGCATCGCCGACACCTTCACCGACAGCCTCGCCAAACTCACCGGCGGGGAGCAGAAAGCCGTCAAGACCACCGCCTTCGACCTGCAACTCAACCCAGTCAGCACCGGCATGAGTTTCCACAAACTCGACAAAGCCAAAGACAAAAATTTCTGGTCGGTAGCTTGCTGGTGTTGGCCGATCATCTTCCCGCCGAGGCGGCTGAGGCATTGCTGGAACTGGCCACAGGCGGCAAGCCGCAAGTCGTGATTTACGGCGCTGCCGGAGTCGATCCTTTTGCTCATCCGGATGCGCTGCGGCGCTTCCGCGTGATGAACGATGTGGAAGCGCTGGAACAGGCGTTGGCATACCCGTGGGACAAATGGACAATCTTTCTGCATACGGCGCAGCGGCAGTGGGTGGAACGCGATTACAGCGGTCCGGCACGCGTGTCCGGTTCGGCAGGCACCGGCAAGACCATCGTCGCGCTGCACCGTGCAGTCTTTCTGGCACGTAACCAGCCTGATAGCCGTGTGCTGCTGGCGAGCTTTTCAGATACGTTGGCAAATGCATTGCGCGCCAAGCTGCGGCGGCTGATTGGCAACGAGCCGCGTTTGGCCGAACGTCTGGAAGTGCATGCGATGAATGCCATTGGTGAGCGGCTATATGCACTGCATTTCGGTCATGCGCGGATTGCTGCGCGTGATGTTGTCCAGGGTTTTATGGCAGACGCGATAGCGGCGAATGGCAATCAAAAATTCAGCTTGGGGTTTTTGATGGCCGAGTGGGAAGAAATGGCCGATGCCTGGCAATTGGAAAATTGGGAAGCGTATCGCGATGTGAAGCGACTGGGAAGAAAAACGCGTTTGGCAGAACCCCAGCGCGCGGCGATTTGGTCGGTCTTTGAAGTCGTGCGGAGCCGCTTGCGCGCTGATGGCTTGATCACGCACGCAGACATGTTCACGCGCCTGGCCGGCGCCTTGGCAAGTCGAACTCAGCCACCTTTTGAATTTGTCGTGATTGATGAGGCGCAGGACATCAGCGTTGCCCAGTTACGCTTTCTCGCTGCGATTGGCGGCGGTCGCCCGAATAGTCTTTTCTTTGCCGGCAATCTTGGACAGCGAATTTTTCAGCAACCGTTTTCATGGAACGCACTTGGCGTTGACATACGCGGACGCGCCCGTACCCTGCACATCAATTACCGAACATCACATCAGATCAGGATGCAGGCGGATCGCTTGTTGGGCCCGTCTGTATCTGATGTTGACGGCAATACTGAGGAACGACGCGGCACAGTGTCGGTATTCAATGGCTCAGTTCCTGTAATCCGGACATTCCCGAATCAGGAAAATGAAATTAGTGCTGTTGCTGAGTGGCTGGTAGAGCGTAACAAAGAGGGCGTGGCACCTCATGAGATGGGTGTATTCGTTCGCTCTGACGCAGAGCTGGATCGCGCCCGCGCGGCTGTCTCTGAGGCGGGGTTCGCATTCAACATACTCGATGATCAAGTTGAGACAACTAGCGGGCAGGTATCGATCAGTACCATGCATCTGGCCAAGGGGCTGGAGTTTCGCGCAGTGGCGGTAATGGCTTGTGATGACGAAGTCATTCCTCTCCAACAGCGCATCGAATCAGTGACTGATGATGCTGACCTGGAAGAAGTTTACAACACCGAGCGACACTTACTGTACGTCGCATGCACCCGAGCCAGAGATGATTTGCTTGTCACCGGTGCCGATCCTCAATCCGAATTTTTGGATGATCTTCGAATTTGAGTACTTGCTCGTACTCAAATTGATCGCACAAATGAAAAACGCCCCTTTCCAGGAGCGTATTCACTTGGTGCCGAGAGCCGGAATCGAACCGGCACGCTGTTTCCAGCGCGGGATTTTGAGTCCCGTGCGTCTACCTATTCCGCCATCTCGGCGGCACGACCGCTATTATCGCCGATTTGCAGCGTTCGAGCAACATCGAGTCTGATGGATGTCATTGTCTTGCTGTAATCTAAAGGCGTATCATCGCTTTCTCTGATCAATCACACCGCAACGACGCGGGCCACTATCAATGAAGTCCGTAAAAATCCGCGAAATCGTCCTCGGCAAAGCGCTTGATCCCCTGAAAACAGAAACACGCCACTCATTGGCGCTGGTTGCTTTTATCGCGTGGGTCGGCCTGGGTGCGGATGGATTGTCGTCGTCGGCATACGGGCCTGAAGAGACGTTCCGCGCGCTGGGCGAACATACCCAGCTCGGCCTGTTCATGGCGATCGCCACGGCGGTAACGGTGTTCATCATCGCGCTGGCCTACAACCAGGTAATCGAGTTGTTCCCCACCGGCGGCGGCGGCTATCGCGTTGCGACCAAACTGGTCGGCCCGTACATGGGCCTGATCGCCGGTTGCGCGCTGGTGCTCGACTATATATTGACGATCGCGATTTCGATTGCCGCCGGCGTCGAGGCGCTGGCGTCGCTGTTGCCGCCGGGCTTTCATCCATACAAATTATGGGCGGAAGTATTTTTCATCGGCGCGCTGATCGTGCTCAATCTGCGCGGCATGAAGGAAGCGATCAAGATTTTGTTGCCGATTTTCATCGGCTTCGTTCTCACGCATTTCGTACTGATCGTGTACGGCATTTTTGCGCACGTATCGTTTCTGCCGCAACTGGTGCCGACCACGCTGGCCGAAACCGCTACCCTGGCCAATCATATCGGATGGATCGGGGTGTCCGGCATGCTGCTGCTGGCGTACTCGCAGGGCGGCGGTACCTACACCGGTCTGGAAGCCGTATCGAACAATGTCAATATCCTGGCCGAACCGCGCGTGCATACCGGCAAGATGACGATGCTGTACATGGCGCTGTCGCTCGCCTTTACCGCCAGCGGCATCATTCTGCTGTATCTGCTGTGGAATGCAAAGCCGGTGGAAAACATGACGCTGAATGCGTCGACGTTCAAAGCCATCATCGACAGCGTAGGTTACGGCAATGAATTGACCAAGCAAATCGCCCTGATCATCGTGCTTGCCTTTGAAGCGGGCCTTCTGTTCGTCGCCGCCAATACCGGCTTTCTCGGCGGCCCGGCGGTGTTGTCCAACATGGCGGCGGATTCCTGGGTGCCGCACAAATTCCGTTACCTGTCGACACGCCTGGTAACGCAGAACGGCATTCTGGTGATGGGCATTGCGGCGCTGGCGATCCTGTTCTGGACACGCGGCAGCGTCACCCTGCTGGTGGTGCTGTATTCGGTATCGGTATTTCTTACTTTCGCGATTTCATTGTTCGGGCTGTGCCTGTATTGGTGGCGGCATCGCAAGGAACTGGAACACTGGAGGAGGCGTTTTTTTCTGTCGCTGGTGGGCTTTGTCATTTGCGCAGGCATTCTCGCAGTATTGCTGGTCGAGAAGTTTGCCGGCGGCGGCTGGGCGGCAGCCGTCATCATCGCGGCCATCGCCGCATTGTGCATCTATATCCGCAATCACTATCGCGATACCAAGAACGCCATCCACTCGGTGGACCAGGTATTCGCCAATCAGCCGTTCGGCCCGCATGTCGGCCAGGTAATCCCGGATCCCGATCGGCAGACGGCGGTATTCATCGTCGGCACGTCGCGCGGCGGCGGCTTGCATGCGTTGCTATGGGTGCAGCGGATGTTTCCGGATCATTTTAAAAACTTCATTTTCGTTAATGCGCGCACGGTCGATTCCCATGCCTACGGCGGCGAGGGTGCAGTGGAACAGATGCGCGCGGAAGCAAATGCAACGCTCAAGTTCTTTGTCGATTTCTGCCATAGCCATGGCATGGCATCGGCGGCCTATCTCGGTTTCGGCACCGATGTGGTCAATGAAGTCACCAAATTATGTGAAGAGATCAGCAAGGAATATCCGAATGCGATCTTCTTCACCAGCAAGCTGATTTTCGAACAGGACAACTGGTTCACGCGCCTGCTGCACAACCAGGCGGCGCTGGCGATCCAGCGGCGGTTGCATTTCGACGGCTTGCAGATGGTGATTCTGCCGATGAAAGTGTAGGGCGAACCCAGGCAGGTACCCGCAAAGCACCGTCTCCGCATGAAGTCCTCGATCGGCTGTAGCGTTCGATCTTTTCATCGCGTGCCGATGGGAAGGATGCCTTCGTGGAACAGCGATCCAAACAGGTAGTGAACGGCGTCCCGCGCCAAGAGAAAAGAGCCGGAGCGCACTGGTTGATTTGGCCTCGGACCGGACATCGGCTTGGCTATCAAGCAGCGCTGCCTGCCGCGAAAGACGATGAGCCGATTTGCGCAAGCAAAGCGGAAAGCCGGGCTATATCGGCGGGTTTCACGAGATGGTAGTCAAATCCGGCTGCTTTTGACCGTACGCGATCTTGCGCTTGGCCGTAACCCGTCAGCGCAATCAACACGGCCCGCGATGTTTCCGGTATCGATCTCAGGCGACGCGCCAGTTCATAACCGTCCATATCCGGCAGGCCGATGTCGAGCAGGAAAATTTTCGGCGTTTCAATGCGAGCCCGTTCCAGCGCGCTTTTGCCGTTGTATTCCACGGATACGATATGACCCTCGCTTTCCAGCAGCAGGGCGACGCTGTTTGCCGCATCGGCGTTGTCATCGACCACCATCAGACGCAGCGCTTCGGCGGATATTTGCATCGCGCCCCCATTCGTCGAATATTCGGACGTTTTCATCGGATCGATGGAGTACGGAAGCCGGACAATGAACTCACTGCCTTGACCGGGCCCTTCGCTATGCACGGATACCGTTCCGTCATGGAGTTTCAACAGGCTTTTCACCAACGCAAGACCCAGTCCCAAGCCGCCTTGCGACCGATCGGGCGATCTTTCCGCCTGCGTAAACAGCTCGAAAACATGCGGCAATAATTCAGGCGCGATGCCGATCCCGTTGTCGCGCACGCCGAGCACGATTTGATCGTGGTTGATCTCCGTCCGCAACTGGATTTCGCCGCCCGGTTGCGTGTACTTGGCAGCATTGTTGAGAAGGTTCGTGAGTACCTGTACCAGGCGTGTCCGGTCGCCGAACACTTGCACATGCGCGGCAGGCATTTGCACCGTCAGGCGGTGGCGTCGCGATTCGATCAACGCGCGAACCTGTTCTACCGCGCTCGCCACGATATTTCCAAGATCCAGCGATTGTTTTTCAAGCGTGATGAGGCCGCGAGTAACGCGCGAGACATCGAGCAGATCATCGATCAGGCTGGTCATGTGCTCGACCTGCCGGGCAATGATCTCGCTGGTCTGGTGCACGCGCGGTTCATCGACGCGAATAAGTTTCAACAGCTGCGCGGCGGCACTGATCGGCGCCAGCGGATTTCTCAATTCGTGGGCCAGCATCGCAAGAAACTCGTCCTTTCGACGGTCCGCCGCGCGCAATGCCTCGTCGGCGCGTTTTCGCTCGCTCACATCGTAACCTTCGACAAATATGCCGGACACCGAACCGCCGGCCTCGATGACGGGCTGATAAATAAAATCCATGAACCGTTCCGTAGCGGGAGCGCCTGGCGCCGTCTGAATCAATACCCGCGCCTCACGTGCGTGAAACGGCTTGGCAGATGTAAAAACCTGATCCAGCAGTTCGAAAAAACCTTGGCCCTCCAATTCCGGCAATGCTTCGCGAATCGGCTTTTCCAATATCTCTCGGTCGCCGATAATTTGCATGAAGGCGGAATTTGCGAGATCGAACACATGGTCCGGTCCCCGAAGCACTGCCATGAAGCCGGGCGCTTGCGCAAACAACGCGCGCAAGCGCCCGGCTTCAATTTCGAGTTGCCTGTTCAATGTGCCCTGGGCCCGGGCACGTTCGACTGCCGCCCAGGTGCGTTCCGCTACATCCTCTGCCAACGTGACGTCTTCATCGGTCCAGCGGCGCGGCGCAGGCATGCCCATGGAAAGAAGCGAGGTAAGCCGGCCGGCTTTTATCAGCGGAACGACCAGCATCGCACGCGTATCGATATCGGCATACGCCTTCTCGAAAGGCGCCGACCGCTTGTCGATTGCTATATCGCAGACCCGCAAGGTAATGCCGGATCGCAGTTCGGCAATGATCTCGGGACCGAAGCTATCGAGCGGCGTGGTCTGGCCGGCGATACTGGCTACGGTCCCGTTTGTCCAGTCCTGGGAAACCGTAATATTTTTTTCTTCCCGATCGATTTCGCCGTAGCCGACGCGCGCGGCGCCAAGATGGCGGCCAAGCGATTCCGCGGCGGTTGCCGTGATATCTTTCGGCTCCACCAGCCTGCGCAGTTTGTCAGACAGATCAAGCTGAAACGCTTGCCTTCTCTCGGCATGTACTTGAGCCGTCGTTTCGGTGCATGCGCAATATACGCCGACGGCCGCACCGTTTTCATCCCACACCGGCGAATAGGAAAAAGTGAACCAGGTTTGTTCGTCATGTCCATTGCGTTGCATGAGCAGCGGCAGGTTCTCCTCGAAAGTCGCTGCGCCTGCCAACGCCCGGTCAACCATGGGCACGAGCACGGGCCATATTTCCACCCAAATGTCTTGCATCCTGCCGCCAAGGGCAGCCGGATGCTTTGCTCCGAGAATCCTCGAATATGCATCGTTATAAAGAAAACCGAGTTCACGACCCCAGGCGACGAACATCGGGAACTTGGAGTCCAGCATCAGGTTGACGACAGTGCGTAGCGCCGGCGACCATGCATCAGGCCGCCCGAGCGGCGAGCTCGACCAGTCGTGCGCGCGCATCAACGCACGCATCACGCCATTACCGGCAAGCAAGTCAAAACTGGCTGATGCTTTTTGATTCACTACATGCGCTCCCGTCATGTTTCTTGCGCGAATGCGAAATGCCGCTCATTCACATTCAAATTTGATCCGGACCATACCGAGATCCAATCTATCGGCAATTGATCGAAACGATTGACAACAGAATTTTTTGCGGCCGGACAGAAAAGGGACGAATAAAGAGGCGTTGGTAAACAAGAAGAGAAACGTGACTGCAAAAAATGCAATTCTTCACTAAATTTACACGCGAATTCCAGCATCGAACATGATAATTATTTTGTCGATCCAGGCATACGACCCATCTCAAGCTGCAATAGCAGCCCCCACGGCTTTGCTACCGCCCAACCCAGTTGGTCAGGTTTTCTTGTGCTCGCGGCCTGAACCCGATTTTCGGCCGCCGCCTGATATCTTGTTCTCGGTGGCCCAAGCGCGCCGCTTGGCTTCCGGTTCGGAAACGCCGCGCTTTTCATAACCTTCTTCGATATGCGCGGCTTGGCGCTTTTGCTTATCCGTGTAAGCGGATTTATCGCCTCTTGGCATGTTCATGCTCCTTTTCAGTCGAGGTTGGCGCCAAGGAAATCGCGCACGGCGTTTCAATCATTTCGCTCGGCAATCCATATGAAAATTTTCCTGTGTACTTCGTTAAAACAGAAAGCATCCAAACTACTGCAAGCAAATAGAATGCCTTCATTTCATCGACCGATCCGCAGCAGATTTTGCCTTGTTCGCATTGTGTGATTGAACGCAAGAAGAATGCTCGCATGCATGCTAGGCTTTCTTCATACATCTTTATCCGCCGAGGAAAGCCCATGCATCGCGCGCCTACGCCCGCACCGGAAGACGAGCCATTCCGCGAAGACCATCCGGCCCCCGGCCCGGGTGCGCCTGCTCCGGATGAAGACCCGGTGCCGGATCACAATCCCAGTTGAACAGCGTCACAATTTTGAGTTGGCGCAAGGCCTCCCTGTCTATCACGCAATAGACTGAATTCAATTTGCATGCTGAAAATTCCATCGCTTTTCCCTTACTTCAATTGCAGGAAATTACATGTCAGCGAATCTGAAAAATTGCACTCCCAAAGGAGACTCCGAAGTCAATATCAACGACACGTCGGAAATGCGGCACTGGATGCAGCACTGGAATGTGACGGAAGTCGAGCTGCGCAAAACCGTGGCGGAAGTCGGTACAGAAGTCGACGCTGTACGCGTGGCGTTGGGAAAGTGAATCCATGGCGGCCGTGACATACACCAAGGAAGATTGGAAAGCGGAAGCGGACATACAGCGTTTGCCAAGCGGAAAATTCCAGGGCGTTGTATTGATTACCCGCATGGGTAGCGCGGCAGCCGATGCATCGCCCCGCACCGTCAACGCGGCATCCGAGACGCCGGAAGAAGCGCTGGAAGAAGCGAAGGCGCTTGCACATCGCTTGCTTGGCGATTTATAACGCGTTGCAATTTTTTATGCATGCCGGATGTTTTCATGCTTGCATTCGGCGCGCGAGCTGACGCATCGGCATCGCGGATCGCCTTATCGGCTCTGCGATGCCGTACGCTGTATCACGCGCAGATACCATAGCAAACCGGCCGCCACCAGCGCGATGCTTGCGCTATTGGCCAGCCAGAATCCGGCCGCGCCACGCGTCGCAACGGGCGACCAGCCAAACGGATTCAGCCCCAGCACATAGCCGCCTCCGAGGCCGATGCCCCATAGCGCGAGCGCATACATCAATGTCGGCACGATCGCCACCTTGTAAGCGCGCAATACAAATGCGGTCGTTACCTGAACCGCATCGAACAATTGATAAAACGCGATGAACAGAAAGAGCGGCAGGGCGGCGCCGGCAATTATCTCGTTCGGCGTATAGGCGTGCACGATGGCATCGCGCGCCAGCCAGACCGCGCCGCCGATTGCGGTTGACAATGCCGCCGCCAAACCAATGCCGGCATGGCCGATGCGGCGTGCCGCTTCCATGTTGCGCGCACCGATCGCTTGCGCCACCAGCGTGCCGGCGGCGCTGGCGATCGACAACGGCAGCATATAGAGTACCGTCGCGAAATTCGCAGTGATCTGATGGCCCGCGACGGCCGTGTCGCCAAGCCGGGCGATGAACAGCGCCATGAAGGTAAATGCGGTTACTTCTATCAGGTAACTCAAACCCATCGGAATGCCCAGTTTCAGCAAGGCGCGCTGCGTATTCCAATGCGGAGCGACGAAGCCGGTGCCGAACAGGCCGAACGTCCGGTAGAACGGCACGGTGCGCAAAATCGTCCATGCGACCAGCAGCGACAGCCAGGCGATTGCCGCCGTCGCGATCGCGCAACCCGGTCCGCCGAATGCGGGCAAGCCCCAGCCGCCGAAGATGAATAGCGCATTCAGCGGCACCTTCAGCAGCAGCGCGATGAGCTGAATCACCATTAGCATCTTGGGCCGTGCAATCGCGGTATTGAGCGCGCCGTAAATACGAAAGCCCAGCGTGGCAGGCAGCGCAAGCGCAAGAATGCGCAGGTAGAGCGTTGCCTTGGCGGTAAGCTCGGGCGACGCATGCGCCAGGGACAGCAGCGGTTGCGGAAACAGCAGCACCAGGCAACCGATGCACGACAGGAAAAGCGCGAGCCAGGTACCTTGTTTAATTTCGAATCCGATGGCATCGAACCGCTTCGCGCCGAACAATTGGCCGATGACCGGTGCGAGCGCCTGGAGCACGCCGTTCAAGCCGACGAAAACGCTGATGTAGATCGATGCGCCCAGCGCCAGGGCCGCCAGATCGGTTGCCGAGAAGCGCGACGTCATCGCCGTGTCGATCACGCCGTTGGCGATCACCGCCAGTTGGCCGACCAGGATCGGCCACGCCAGCGCGGCAATACGGATCGTATGGTGAAGCGGTCCCTGCCGCGCCATCACTTCACGCGGCGATAAAGGCGGAATCGTTCGTCGCGATCGGAGGGGCGGCGTCCTTCCCACAGCAGTTGCCAGTTGCCGCTGAATTGCTTCAGGATCCGGGCCGCCATTTTTTTATCGACACTATCCTGCACGAGCAGGAAATCGCAGCGGCTTTCATTGAATTTCGCGAAATCGACATGACCGAAATAGGCGAACGATGCGCGTTGCGCCGGCCCGACATTGGTATCCACGCAGTAGCGCACCGGCGGCAGCTTCTGCGCAATCTGCTCGGCGACGTTCGCATAGCTCTTGCCGTAATTGAGCCACGGCAGCCATAGCGTCATCAGCAGCAGCCAGCACAGAATCACGCCGCCCGTCGACAGCACGACAGCACGCCAGAGCACGGACGGATGGCGCGAAATGCGCCAATGCACCAGCATGATCCAGCCGATCGTGGCCGAGGCGGCAATCAGCAGCGCGATCAGATTGAACTCGGGCTTGAAGCCGGGCGCAAGCTTGAATGCATTTTTTGCAATCTGCGCAGGCCAGCCGGTCTGCTTGGCTATCCAGCCCACCCAGATGAACGCCGCGCAGGTCGACAATGTCATGACCGAAAACCAGTCGACCGCGTTGATCGCGCCGCGCTTCATGGTAGGCAGGCCGAACGCTGCAAGAATCGCGAGCGGCGGCAGCAGCGGCAGCAGAATGCTTTCCTCGGAATGCGGATTGACCAGCGCCAATACGACAAAGATGGTCAGTACGACAAGCGGCAATGCGATATGCAGCGCCTGATACTGCTTGCGCCACGCATACACGGCCCATCCCGCAAAGGGCCATGCCGGCCAGGTAAACCAGATGCCGTATTTCAGCAGGTACGTCAGCGTGTCCCACGACGGCCAGCCGAACTGGCCTTTATTCCAGGCCATCCATCCGGCGAAGGAAGTGCCGCTGACCGGATCGAGAAGATGGATGGCCAGCAACCATGCTGCGACCACCATCGCTGCAAAGGGCGGCGCGATCGCGATCAGGCGCCAGGCAGCCTTGCCGTCGCGCAGCGCAGCCAGCACGATCAATCCTGTCCATAGCGCCAGCGGAACAGGCCAGCCGCGTGTCAGCACCAGCAGACCGAGTGTGATGCCGAGCGTGATCGCGGCACGGATCGAGCGCGATTCAAACAGGCGCGCGGTTGCATACAGCGCGAAAGCGATCAGCGAAATCTGCAACGCTTCGGCGCTCGTCTGGTGGCTTTGCAGCAGCAAACCGAGGCAGCCGAGATAAATCAGCAACGCGCCGTCCGCCAGTGTGCGGCCGAAATCCTTCGGTTCCGGCTGGCCGCCGAAAGCAAGCCGCAACGGTTGCGCTTCGGCGCGCCGGCCCAGCAGGTAAGTCGCATACCAGACCGACAGCGAACCGATCAGGAAGAATGCGATCGTGGAAATGCGCGCCGCCAGGGCATCGTCCAGCAGCCAGCCGAACAGCTTGATGAAAAGCGCGCCGATCCAGAACGCGAGCGGCCCTTCGTCCGGCATCGGCAGACCGACGATATGCGGCGATAGCCAGTCATGCAATCCGCCGTGAGCCATGGTCCACATGATGCCGAAACCCGCTGCGTCATCGGTTTTCCATGGGTCGCGCCGGATCAGGCCGGGCAGGATATACAGCAGGGATAGCGCAACCAGTCCCCAGCGCGGCAGCGCAAGCGTGGCGGAAGCGGGGAGACGGACAGGCTTCATGTGGAGAGGCAGTGCGATTCGTTATATTTTGATCCGGCGATATTGTGCCGTAAAAGGTTGTTCCGGTGTGGATCGTGATCGCAACGGAATCCATCCCGTCCGCGCCCAAATAAAAAAGGCAGCCGTAGCTGCCTTTTTAAGCGAAGCGGCAGAATCACTCTGCAACTTTTGTCTTGGAACCGACTGCGCCGAACTTCTGGCGGAATTTTTCGACACGGCCGGCGGTATCGACGATCTTGTGCTTGCCGGTATAGAAAGGATGCGATTCGGACGATACCTCGATCTTGACGAGCGGGTAATCCTTGCCTTCGAAATTCATCGTTTCGCGGGTTTGCAATGTCGAACGGGTAACGAATTTGAAATCGCAGGACAAGTCGTGGAACAGGACTTCGCGATAATTCGGGTGAATGCCATCTTTCATGTTTGCCTCAAATAGTTGGGTAGCCAATCGCCACTTCGTCGGTCGTCCTGCTTCCTGACCCGATTGCCGATCACTTGCCGGGGGTAAAACAGAAATTATACAATGAAATCATGCATTTGCGCCATCTCATGAATTGCCGCGCCGCATCATGTCGAAGAATTCGGCATTGTTTTTCGTTGCTTTCATCTTGTCGAGAATGAATTCCATCGCCTCGATTTCATCCATGCCGTACAGCAATTTGCGCAGCACCCATATTTTCTGCAACTGGTCGGCCTTGATCAGCAGTTCTTCGCGGCGCGTGCCGGACTTGTTCAGGTTGATTGCCGGATAGACGCGTTTCTCGGCAAGGCGGCGCTCCAGATGCACTTCCATGTTGCCGGTGCCTTTGAATTCCTCGAAAATCACATCGTCCATGCGGCTGCCGGTTTCGATCAGCGCGGTCGCGATGATGGTGAGCGAACCGCCTTCCTCGATATTGCGCGCCGCGCCGAAAAAACGTTTCGGACGCTGCAGCGCATTGGCATCGACACCGCCGGTCAGCACTTTGCCGGAGGCCGGAATCACCGTGTTGTAGGCACGCGCCAGGCGCGTGATCGAGTCGAGCAGGATCACGACATCCTTCTTCATTTCCACCAGCCGCTTCGCTTTTTCAAGCACCATTTCCGCGACCTGCACGTGACGCGTCGCCGGTTCGTCGAAGGTCGATGCGACCACCTCGCCGCGCACCGAGCGCTGCATTTCCGTTACTTCTTCCGGACGCTCGTCGATCAGCAGCACGATCAGCGTGATGTCGGGATGATTGGCCGTGATCGCGTGAGCAATGTGCTGCAGGATGACCGACTTGCCGGACTTGGGCGATGCAACCAGTAATCCGCGCTGGCCTTTGCCGATCGGCGCAATCAGGTCGATGATGCGGCCGGTAATGTTTTCCTGGCCGCTCATCTCGCGCTCGAGCCGCAACGGCTCGTTCGGATGCAATGGCGTCAGGTTTTCAAACAGGATCTTGTGTTTCGACGCTTCCGGCGATTCGCCGTTGACCTTGTCGACCTTGACCAGCGCGAAGTAGCGCTCGCCGTCTTTCGGGGTGCGCACTTCGCCTTCGATCGAGTCGCCGGTGTGCAGGTTGAAGCGCCGGATCTGCGACGGCGAAATGTAGATATCGTCAGTGGACGCCATGTAGCTGGCGTCGGGCGAGCGCAGGAAGCCGAAGCCGTCGGGCAGGACTTCCAGCGCGCCATCGCCGAAAATCTGTTCGCCGCCTTTCGCGCGTTTTTTCAGGATCGCGAACATCAATTCCTGTTTGCGCAGACGCGCCGCGTTGTCGATATCGAGGCCGATGGCCATTTCCAGCAGAGCCGAGACGTGTAACGCCTTGAGTTCGGATAAATGCATAGTCAGTATGTGTCCCGGGACGGGAATGTAGTAGGTGGGGGAGGGAACAGCGTGGTGTAAGTAAATGTTATCAATGCGGAACGGAGTGGAGCATCGCGCGGTACTCTGTCCTCGTCAAGCTGCAACAGTGCGAGCGCACCGCTGCAGCCGGCATTAAATATTGCTGTCGATGAACGAAGTCAGCTGGCCTTTGCCCAATGCGCCGACTTTCTGGGCGGCAGCGACGCCGTTTTTGAACAGGATCAGCGTCGGAATGCCGCGAATGCCGAACTTGGCGGGCACTGCCTGATTGGCATCGACGTCCATTTTCGCAATCTGGATTTTGCCGTCGTATTCCTTGGCGACTTCTTCCAGGATCGGTGCAATCATTTTGCACGGACCGCACCATTCGGCCCAGAAATCGACCAATACCGGCTTGTCGGATTTCAGCACGTCCAGGTCAAAGGATGAATCGGTGATGTATTTAATATTTTCGCTCATGGTTTCCTCAGTGTGAGGGGAAAAGAATCAATTGGCGCCGGCGGGACTTGCAATTCTTGCTTGACCCTGCGCTCGGCGTTCCCGGACTGCAATGGGCAGATGGCGACGTGATACGCGAATTCAAGGTTTTTGAACGGGGCGGCAAGAGGTAATGCGGCGGGGAATTCGATAAATCATAACCGATTTTCATGAAAAGTGTATTGGGACGGATTAATTTTCATGCCGACTCGCATAAAATGCCTGACTATAAATACCCGATCAGATACTTAACCCATCGGATTCCAATTCCACATGCTGCATAACGCCTTGCTGATTCCGCCATCCGCCTCCTTCTGGGCTGAAGCCGCGCGCGCATTGCTGGATCATGAGCGGCCGGCGGCAACCGGACCGCATGATTTATCGGCGACCCGCGTCGTGGTGCCGACCTTTGCGCATGCACGGCTGCTGAAGGCGGCGCTGGCAAATCAGTTGCAAGGCGCTTTCATTCCGCCTCGCATCACGACCATGCCGGCCTGGCTGGCATTGCTGCCGCCTGATCCGTCCGCTGCGCCGGCCGCCGGCAGCGAGCGCCTGATGTTGTTATATGCGGAATTGCGGCAGCATGCCTGGTTGAAGAAATTGTTCCACGCCCGCCGCAATACCGATTTGTTGCCGTTGGCGCAAACATTGCTGATGCTGTCGGACGAGTTGACGCAAACATTGCTGCCGTCCGTGCTGGCTGCGCCCGACGCCGTTGCGGAGCGCTGGCAAGCCGCTCTGATGCAATTGTCGCCTTCCGCGCGCGCGCTGTTATCCGATGAGGCGCAACTGGTCTGGTCGATCTGGAAAAGCCAGCTCGACGGCAACGATGCCTGCGCCGCCCGCTACGCGCAAATGATGCGGCTGGCGGAACGCGCCGAAGACCCGCTGGTCTGGATATCGCCGATCGCACCGGATGCTTTCGAGCAGGCATTTCTTGCCGCTTACTGCACGCGGCAAAACGTATTGCCGATCATGCTCGATTGGCGCGCAGGTTCGGTCGATGCCGTGTATGAGACGGCATGGAACGAACTGCTGGAAGGCGACGCAGTTTCTGCTTCATATGATGATGTTGCGGTCGGCAGCGCGCCTGACGGACTGTCGCTCTACGCCGCGGCTTCGCTGGAAGACGAAGCGCTGTGCGGTGCGCAAACCATCGTCGACTGGCTGGCGGCCGGCAAATCGACTATTGCGATTATTGCGCAGGACCGAATCGTCGCGCGCCGCATTCGCGCATTGCTGGAACGCGCACAAATATTCGTGGCGGATGAAACCGGATGGAAGCTGTCGACCACGCGCGCGGCGGCGGCGATTGCGGCATGGTTCGACGTGGTGACTGCGCGCGCCGAAACAGCCGCATTGCTGGATTTTTTGAAGTCGCCGTTTGTATTCGCCGAAACGGCCGATAAATCGGTTCAGGTGATGGCGGTCGAGCTTGCATTGCGCAGCGCGAACGTGCTGGGCGGGTGGGAGGCCGCGGCCGCGCCGCTGGAAAATGCGCCGGCAGCGCAGCAACTGTTGCTGCAAGCTGCAAGACAGGCCGGATTGTTCGCAGGCCGTAAAACCTTGCAGCAGTGGATCGCGATTACCAAAGAGACGCTGCAGGCATTGGGAATGCACGCCGCACTGGAGGCCGATGCCGCGGGATTGCAAGTCTTGACGATGCTGGACGATGTCGAACAGGAATGCCATGCAGTGGCCGAAGAATTTTCATTTGCGGAATGGCGCGCCTTCGTCGGGCAGCAACTGGAAGCGACGTCATTCGCCGCTCCCGAGACGGATAAACGCGTCGCGATGCTGCCTCTGAATGGCGCGCATCTGCGCCCGTTCGATGCGGTGCTGGTGGTCGGCGCGGATGCCGACCATCTGCCGTCGCGGCCGAACGACACGCTGTTCTTTGCCAATCCGGTGCGCCGCGAGCTCGGGCTGGCAACGCGCGAAAGCCGCCAGCGCCAGCAATTGCGCGATTTCGCCGAACTGCTGAGCGTCAACCGCACCGTGGTTTTATCGTGGCAGGCGCACAAAAACGGCGAATCGAATCCGGTCAGCGTCTGGATCGAGCGTTTGCAACTCGCTCTCGAACGATGCGGCGCAGAAAAGCTGCCGGCACATCGGGTGCATATCCTGCCGCAGCAATTGACGCCAGCGCTGCCGGTCAGGCCGGCGCCGGCGGCACCGCAGCTATTGCCGCGCAAGCTATCCGCCAGCGGCTACAACAGTCTCGTTGCCTGTCCTTACCAATTTTTCGCAACGCGCATGCTGGGCTTGTCCGGCCTCGATGAATTATCCGACATGCCGGAAAAGCGCGATTACGGCGACTGGCTGCATCAGATCCTGGCGCGGTATCACGACACCGTCCGCGACCGGAAAATCGGCATCGATGATCGCGAAGTCTTGCTGAAAACAATCTCCGAAAAAATATTCGGCGATGCACTGGACAAGAATGCCGCGGCGCTCGGCTATTACGCACGCTGGCAAAAAGCGATTCCAGCCTACCTGGCGTGGGCCAATGCGCATGAAGCGGAAGGCTGGCATTTCATCCTCGGCGAGCGATGGTTCGAGAAAACGCTGTCATGGACCGGCGGTGCAATCACGCTGCATGGCCGGATCGACCGGATCGATGAAAACGCCGCCGGCGAACATGCGGTGCTGGATTACAAAACCAGGGATGTTGCGTCGTTGCGCGACAAGATCCGGCAGAGGGAAGACCATCAGCTCGTGTTTTACGGCCTGCTGCTGGATGCGCCGGCCGCAGCCGCCCATTATGTTGCGCTGGAGCCGATGCGTGGCCAGACCGGCGCCGCGAAAGCCGAACCCTATGACGAGTGGCAGCATGCGCTGAGCGGGCAAATCGCCGCCAACATGCAGGCGATCGCGCAAGGCGTTGCGTTGCCGGCCAGCGGCATTGAAGTCGTCTGCCAATACTGCGATGTGCGCGGCTTGTGCCGCAAGGGAGCGTGGTGATGCCGGGGCCGCGTGCGTATGAGATCAATGGCTATGCGGTCGATGCGCGGGATTTCACGAATGCCGCCTGCGATCCGTTGCGTTCTGTCGCGGTGGAGGCGTGCGCCGGCAGCGGAAAAACATGGCTGCTGGTGGCCCGCATGTTGCGCCTGCTGCTGGCCGGCGCCGAACCGTCGGAATTGCTGGCAATTACATTCACCCGCAAGGCCGCGCAGGAAATGCGCGATCGGCTGATGCAATTGCTGCGCGATCTGGCGTTGCAACCCGATGTCGCCGTTCGCTCGATCTTGTGCGAACGCGGCGTGCCCGAGCAGGAACTGGATCGGTTGCTGCCGGTCGCACGCGGCCTGTATGTGCGCGTGCTGTCCGCTTCGCACAGCCTGTCGATCGATACGTTCCATAGCTGGTTCGCGCGGCTGATCCAGATTGCGCCGTTGTCTTCCGGCGTGCCGCACGGCTATGCACTGATCGAAACGACCGGGGAATTGCTGTCGGACGCCTACATCAGGCTGATGCAGTCGCTCAACGACACAAAAAATGCTGACGTCAAGAACGCGATACTGAAACTGTATGAATTGACGGGCGACTGGAGCGCCAAGAAATTACTCGATGCCTTTGCCGGAAAACGCGCCGAGTGGTGGGCCGCGACACAGAACGATACGCCGCTGGAATGGCTGCATGAGATGTGCGGCAAAGATGGTGAACTCGATCCGAGACTGAGCGTTTGGGACGATGAAAAACTGCTCGCCCGGCTGCGGAATGTCGCATGGTTGCTGGGTCAGGGCGCAAAGCGCAATCAGGAACGTGCAGGGCAGATCGAAAGCGCACTGACGATCGGAGCGAGCGTGGAGTCTTTCGCGGCATTGTTTACCCAATTCTGTGACGGCAAAGGCGATATACGCGGAAACGATCATCGGCGCGGTAAATTGCTCAAGGCACTTGAAGAGCATCTGGGTGAAGATTGCGCCGATGCCTTCGAGCTCGAGTTCACGGAGATTGGCATGCTGCTATCGCAACTGCAACGGCGCAGTTTCGAGCCGACCGTGCTGGCCCTGAACGAGGCGCTGTTCATCGTCGGTTCCGCTTATCTGGAACACTATCAATCGATCAAGGCCGAGCGGCGGGTATTCGACTTCGCGGACCTCGAATGGCAAGCCTATCGCCTGCTGACCAGCGAAGAGCATGCCGCCTATTTGCAGAGCCGGCTGGATGCGCGTTACAAGCACATCCTGCTGGATGAATTCCAGGATACCAATCCGCTGCAGTGGAGCATCGTGCGCGCTTGGCTCAACGCATACGGCGACGACAGCGGCAAACCCACGGTATTCATCGTCGGCGATCCGAAGCAATCGATTTACCGTTTCCGGCGCGCCGAACCGCGCGTATTCGAGGCCGCCACCGCGCTGCTCGCCGAGCAAGGCGCCGACATTTTGCGCACCAACCAGACCCGGCGCAACGCCGGCGCAATCATCGATGTGCTTAATGCCAGTTTCGGCGCCAACCGGATTTTTTCAGCGCAGACCACGCTGGCGGAAAACCCCGGCGCGGTGTGGCGCTTGCCGCTGATCCGGGCCGGGAAAAACGATTCGATGGCAACGCTGCAATTGGCGCTGCGCAATCCCTTGACCACGCCGCGCGAAGAAGAGGAAGACGCACGCCGCCTGGATGAAGGAAGGGCCGTGGCGCAAGCGATCGTGCGGGCAAGAAGCGCGCTCGCCGGCACCCTTCCTGTGCGATGGTCCGACGTGATGCTGCTCGTCAGGAAACGCGCACATTTGACCGCTTACGAAAGCGCATTGCGCGAGGCCGGCATTCCATTCGTGTCCGACAAGAAAGGCGGCCTGCTGCAGTCGCTGGAAATCGCCGACCTGATCGCGCTGCTGACTTTCCTGATCACGCCCGCCGATAATCGTGCGCTGGCGCATGTGCTGAAATCCCCGATCATCGGCGCGGGCGACGGCGATCTGGTCGTTCTGGCGCAGCGTACCGAACCGACCTGGTGGCAGCGTATCGTGGCCGCCGCATCCGGCCATGCATCGGAACCGATGCAGCGTGCCGCGCGATTGCTGGGGAAATGGCTTGAAGCGTCGCCGCGTCTGCCGGTGCATGACTTGCTGGACCTGATCCTGCACGAAGGCCAATTGATCGCACGCTATGCGCAGGCAGCGCCGCCGCTGCTGCGCAGCCAGGCAATCGGCAATATTGAAGCCTTTACCGAGCTGGCATTGAACCTCGATGCGGGACGCTATCCGAGCGTGCCGAAGTTCATCGATGCATTGCGCCGGTTGCAAAAAGGCGCGGAAAGCGATGCGCCCGATGAAGCGAACATCGATGCGGCGATCGATGCGGTGCGCATCCTGACGATACACAGCGCAAAAGGCCTGGAAGCGCCGATCGTGGTGTTGCTGGATGCGAATCACAGCGATCCGGCGCGGGACGATCTCGGCATCCTGTGCGATTGGCCGCAGGACGCTGATGCGCCCGTTCATTTTTCCGCTTTCGGCCGTAAAAGCGAACGCGGCATGGCGCGCGATCAACTGTTTGCGGCCGAAGAAAATTTCAAGATGCAGGAAGACTGGAATCTGCTGTATGTCGCCGCCACGCGCGCAAAGGAAATCCTGATCGTAAGCGGCATCGCCGGTGAAAGGAATGCGCAGTCCGATGGCATGAAAGAGGGAAGCTGGTATGCGCGCCTGCAAGCCGCACGGGAGATCGAACTGGAAGATTTGCGCAATACGGCCGCGCAGGTACGCGAGATGGTATTCAGTCTGCCGATATTCAATCCGCCGGTGCTGGCTGCAGCAATGCCCGACTCGATCGATCCTGCCGCAAAGTTCCGTTCCGCCGCGATCGATGAAGGCATTGCGCTGCATGCGGTGCTGGAACGAGTGACGCACGCGCGCGATTGGCCGATCCGCATGCCGGATCCCGGCGTGATTGCGCGCTGGCTGCCTTGTTCATTGCCACTGGCCGCCACTATCCGCGCGCAGGCGCTGGCGATCTTGTCGCAGCCGCAGCTGGAACGTTTTTACAACCCCGCGCAGTATCGGATCGCGCGCAATGAAATGGACGTCATGGCCGGAGCCGAACTGCTGCGCTTCGATCGGGTCGTCATGTTCGACGATGCGATCTGGATACTCGACTACAAGCGGAATTTTCTAGACAGTGAGCGCGCTGCCTATCACGCGCAACTGGCACGCTATCGCGCTGCGGCGCAAGCGGTATTTCCCGGGAAAAATATCAAGACCGCGCTGGTCACGGTCGATGGCCGGCTGTGGGACATGGATTGACTTCGGCATTGCAATGAAAAATGCCGATGCGCTTTTCCGCCATTGATTCGGCAGCGGCTGCCGCAATGCGGAACTGTTCCCGAGTTGATGGAAGTCAAGGCCGGATCCAGTGCATCATTTAATGTTATTCAATACATTAAAAAAGGCGGATCTCGCAAAAGTGCATCTTGTAGACATCACGATGTTCTACCCGGCGGAAACCGGCGGCGTCAGAACCTATCTTTCTGCAAAGGCCGATTGGCTGGCGCAACACACGCGCATCGGCCATACCGTGGTCGCGCCGGCTCCGGTCCTGGGCGACGCGAATGGGAAAACGACATTCGTCAGCGTTCCCAGCGTGCCGATTCCCTATAGCAAAGGATACCGGATGCCGCTATCGACCCTGATGTCGGCGCGCACGTTGCGGCGTTTGCAGCCGGACCTGATCGAAGTAGGCGATCCTTATCAGTTCGCCTGGACTGCGCTGCGCGTCAAAAACGAGATGAATGTGCCGGCCGTCGCGTTTTACCATTCGGATCTGCCGCAATTGGTTGCACAGCGCTTCGGCCGCAGCGCGCAACGCACGGCAATCAGATACATAGCGCATTTGTACAGCCGGTTCGACCTGGTTCTGGCGCCAAGCGCATTGATGGCGCGGCGCTTGCGCAGCATGGGCGTGCATCAGGTGCGGCACCAGCCGCTTGGCGTGAACACGTCCGCATTCTGTCCGGAGCGCAAGGACGATCAGTTGCGGGCGCGCCTCGGGCTATCGACAAATACCCGTTTGCTGATTTATGCGGGGCGCTTCACCAGGGAAAAAAAACTGCCGCTGCTGATCGATGCGGTCGAACGGCTGGGCGATCCTTACCATCTGATCATGGTCGGCAGCGGTGGCGGGCTGCCTGCGTCAACCCGCGTGACCTGCTTGCCCTTTCAAAAAAATCCCGCTGCGCTGGCAAGCCTGATTGCGAGTTGCGATGTGCTGGTTCATCCCGGCGACCAGGAAACATTCGGCCTTGTGGTGCTGGAAGCGATGGCATGCGGCATCCCGGTAGTGGGCGTTGCGGCGGGCGGCGTACAGGAACTGATCGATCGCGACACCGGATTGCTGGTGCAGCCCGGAAGCGCCAGCGCGCTGGCGGCCGGCATCAAGCAGATTTATCGGGGCGATTTGCCGGGAATGGGAGCCAATGCGCGTCGAAAAATGCTGGAAAAATATGATTGGAGCATGATCATTCCGCAATTGATGACGCAGTATGCCAGCCTGTTCGCTCTTCATCGGCGAGCGGAACTGGAAGCCGGGACTGCTTATGCCATCGACTGAGTCGTCGCGCATACTGTGCGTCTCGGTGCACGATGTCGCGCCGCAGACATGGCCGTTATGCGAGCGCTTGCTGCAGGCGGTTCGCGCAGTGGCGGACATACCGCTTACCCTGCTGGTGGTGCCCGCATATCATCATCATCCGGCCGCCGATACAGCCGGGTACGACCGATTGCTGGAGCAACGCCTTTCAGTTGGCGATGAGCTGGCGCTGCATGGCTACACTCATCTCGATGAAGGGTCGGCGCCGGCTTGTTGGCGGGACAAATTCATGCGCCGGGTTTATACGCAGGGCGAAGGCGAGTTTGCCGCGCTCAGTGCCGCCGACGCCAGGCAACGCCTGGCATGGGGACTTGAGTGGTTCGAACATCGCAAGTGGCCGGTTCACGGCTTTGTTGCACCCGCGTGGCTGCTCGGACAAGGCGCATGGCAGGCGCTGAATGATTTCGCGTTCCAATACACCACGACCTTGAGCCGGTTTCATTTCTTGGCGGAGCGTCAGTCGTTGTACTCGCCAAGCCTGGTGTACAGCGCACGCAGCAAATGGGGCAGTGCAATGTCCCGCCGGGGGAACACGATTTGGTCCGGCATGTTGCGCAATGCGCCGCTGGCACGTCTCGGATTGCATCCGCGTGATGCGCATCATCCGCAAACGATCAGGCATTTCCAGAAAACGATCGAGAAGCTGCTGGTCACGCGAGTAGCCATGACAAAAACGTCTTTCGCGCAGACATGGTGTGCGGCGGCGAACCGCGATGTCCAGCCGCATTGCGACGGCATGGCAGCCGGCGAAGCAAAAAAATAATATTTAAATAACTTTTCAATTATGCGGCGGCCCGTTGCCTGACTGTTGCGACCATGAGAGCTGTCTTGAAAAGGCATCGGCAAGTATCTGAATTTGTTGACGGAAATTCGTTTGCACCACTATAGTGGCGAGATGATTTCCGAATTTCATCTTCTTTCCAAAAAAATCGACGAGTTGGCTGAGCTGACGCAATCGCTGCGGCGTGAGAATGCCGATTTGCGTTTGAAGGCGGCTGCCCTGATGACTGAAAATGCAGACTTGTCCCGACGCATGCAGGAAGCGCATCGGCGCGTTGCCGCGCTGCTGGAAAAAATACCGGTGTCCGAACAGGATGAGGAAGCCGCATGACGCAGCTTGATGTGACGATCATGGGGCAGGCCTACAAGCTTGCGTGCAAGGAAGGCGAAGAAGGCGCCTTGCGGGACGCGGTCGCTTATCTTGACGACAAAATGCGCGTGATTCGGGACGCCGGAAAAATCATGGGAAATGATCGGATTGCAGTGATGGCGGCGCTGGCGATCGCGGCCGAACTGCTGGCGACAAAATCGCCGGAAGGACCGCTGGCCGACATGACGATGGCGGAAGTCAGGCAAAAAATTACTTCCATGCATGCCGTGCTGGACATGGCATTGGCGCCGCAGGAAAATCTTTTTTAGAAACTTTCGATCAGGTTTGCGCCGTGCCGCAGCGCCGCGCAAAGTCTGGCGCGCAAGCCCCGAAATTTGTTTGACATGCGTTCCGATTAGGGTAGACTAAACCCTCCTGCCGTGTTCGCTATTGCCATATATTCCTTGAACCATTTATGCGCATCGGCTGCGGAACTTTGTTCGATGGGAGTGCGCGTCGCTAGTCCGACGAACCCGAAGTTGAACTAACTGCGGCCACCTTGAACCGTCTTGGTTCGGGATGCCGGCAAAGCGGCACAGGCGGGGCTTTATCCGTAAGCGGTTGCATTTATGCAGCCGCTTTTTTTTGTTTTTTTTCATGCGCGATTCTGAAACGGGCGATCTGAAAACATGCAATATTGGCTGATGAAATCCGAGCCGGGCGAGGTCAGCATCGACGATGCGCTGGCGGCTCCGCATCACACGGTGCCGTGGACCGGCGTGCGCAACTACCAGGCGCGCAATTTCATGCGCGACGCAATGCGCGCCGGCGACGGCGTGCTGTTCTATCATTCCAGTTGCGCGGAGCCGGGTATTGCGGGACTGGCGGAAGTGGCGAGCGCGCCTTATCCGGACGACACGCAGTTCGACGCGAAAAGCAAATATTTCGATGCCAAGGCAACGCGTGAAAATCCGCGCTGGATGATGGTCGATGTGCGTGCAGTCGGAAAAACGGATCTGATCGCGCTTGCCGAACTGCGCGCGCATCCCGAACTGGCAGACATGCTGATACTCAAGCGCGGCAATCGCCTCTCGATCACGCCGGTGACGCCGGCGGAATGGCGATGCATCAACCAGCTGATTACTGCACGGCAATCGGCCCAATAATTTCCGGAGCATCTGAATGGATATCAGTTTGATCATCGCCTTCTTGATATTGGGCGCTGCAACCGGCTTTGCCGCAGGCTTGCTCGGGATCGGGGGCGGCCTGCTGCTGGTGCCGTTCATCGCACTGCTGCTGGCGGCAAAAGAAGTTCCGAAAGAACTGGTCGTGCACATGGCGATCGCGACATCGCTTGCGACCATCATGTTTACATCGATTTCATCGGTACGCGCGCATCACAAGCGCGGCGCGGTGTCGTGGAATATCGTGAAGCTGCTGGCGCCCGGGATCGTCATCGGTTCGTGGATCGGCCCGTGGATCGGCAAGCAGATGAGCGCTTCGGGGTTGGCGCTTTTTTTTGCGGTATTCGTGGCATTCTCGGCGACCCAGATGCTGATCGATAAAAAACCTGCCGCATCGCGTGAACTGCCGAAAGCGCCCGGCATGCTGGGCGCCGGCGGCATTATCGGTGTATTGTCCGGCCTGGTCGGCGGCGGCGGCGCCCTCATTTCCGTGCCTTTCATGACTTGGTCCAACGTCAAGATCCACAATGCGGTGGCGACCAGCGCCGCGCTCGGCTTCCCGATTGCGCTGGCCGGTACGCTATCGAATATCTATTACGGCATGGGAGAACCCGGCCTGCCGGCCGGTTCGCTCGGCTTCATCTATCTGCCGGCATTGCTGGTCGTCGCGCTGGCGAGCGTGGTAACGGCGCCGCTTGGCGCCAGAACCGCGCATAGCTTGCCGGTGAAGGCATTGAAACGGATTTTCGCGATCCTGCTGTATGCATTGGCCGCATACATGCTGTACAAGGTGGTGCGATAACGGATCTGCGTGTTCCGCGGCAAATAGACATGGCCGGCACGGATGGCCGCCAGATACGGCATTAATGCTGCCGGCAGTTCAGACCTGTCCCGGTGTTCTAATCTTTATTCCTGATGCAGCGCTATCGCACAGGTTTTCGGTAGGCGACGATGAGCAGGACAATGCCCAGCACGATCATCGGCAGCGACAGCATCTGTCCGGCTGAAATCGTCACGCCTGCGAACGATACTTCGTAGTCCGGTATGCGGAAATACTCGGTGAAAAAGCGTGCGCAGCCGTAACCCAGTGCAAATACGCCGCTGACCGCCAGCCGCGGCCGCGGTTTGCGCGCGTACAGCCACAGGATGATGAACAGCAGCACGCCGTCGATCAGCGCCTGGTAGATCGGAGAAGGATGGCGCGGCAGGTTATCAACATTCGGCCAGATCATGGCCCATGGCAGCGATGCATCGGCTATGCGGCCGGGCAATTCGGCATTGATGAAATTGCCGATGCGTCCGGCCGCATAGCCGAGCGGCACCATCGGCGCGATGAAATCCATGATATTCATCAGTTCATGGCCCGTCTTGCGCCCCCATATCGCCATCGCCACCATCACGCCCAGAAAGCCGCCATGAAACGACATGCCGCCTTTCCAGACCGCGAAAATCTCGAGCGGATGCGAAAAGTAAAACGCCGGATTATAAAAAAGCACTTCGCCCAACCGTCCGCCGATGACCACGCCCAGCACGCCGTAAAACAGCATGTCGTCCAGGTCGGTATTTTTCCAGCCGGCGGCGGCGATATGCGGCTGCTTGATGCGCACCCGGCCGAGCGCAATGAATTGCGCAAAGGCGAGCAGATACATCAAGCCGTACCAGCGTACCGCCAGCGGGCCGATGGAAAAGGCGATGGGATCGGGCATCGGATGGATCAGCATTTATTTTTTCTTTCGCAGTAATTCCAGAAACGCATGCAATACGGGAGAAGTATTGTCGCGCCTCCAGGCAAGGCCGGTTTCGACAAAAGGGGTTTTATCCAGCAAAGGCTTGTATTCAACGCCGGGACGTTTCAGGTTCGATACAGATTGTGGCACAAGCGCGAACCCCATGCCGGCGGAAATCAGGCTGACGATGGTTTGCATCTGGATCGCTTCCTGCCCGATATGCGGCGTCAGGCCGGCATTTCGAAAACATGCAAGGATCGCATCGTGAAACGCCGGTGCGATCCGGCGCGGGAAAATGATCAGCGGCAGTTCATTCAATGCGTTCAACCCCACGCTGCTTTTGCCGCGCAGCGCCTTGATGCCCTTGGGCGCCGCCAGGATCAGCGGCTCCGACAGCACCGGCACATAATCCAGTTCCGCCTTGAGCTTGTCGGGCAACGGCGGGATCAGCAGGCCGACGTCGATCCTGCCTTGCGCCAGGTCTTCGATTTGCACATCGCTGGTCGCCTCGCGCAAATCGATGCGCACTTGCGGATAACGCTCGCGGAATTCACGCAGAAACGGCGGCAGTACGCTATAGTCCGCGGTCGACACGAATGCCAGCGACAGGCGGCCGGATTCTCCCGATGCCGCGCGCCGCGCCAGGTCGGGCAGGGCGGCGGCTTGCAGCAGAAGCCGCTGCGCTTCCGGCAGCAGCGCGATGCCTGCCGGCGTCAATGCCACGCTGCGCCTGGTGCGCGAAAACAGCTGGATGCCGAGTGCGGCTTCCAGCGACTGTATCGTCTGCGATAACGGCGGTTGCGTCATGTGCAGGCGCGCGGCGGCGCGGCCGAAGTGCATTTCCTCGGCCACGGCGACGAAGTAACGCAATTGCCGCAATTCGATATTCATATGCAATTCATATCAGTCATGACTGAATGATATATTTGACACAGCGCTTTAGGCAAGGCACTGTAACGTCAATCCTTAAAATGTTCGTTCGTATTTTTCTATAGTGTTGGAGACAGAGTCCGTTCGATAGGGATCGGGATAATTCGACGTCCTGCGAGGTTCACATACGTTGCCCCGCATTTTTCTATAATGTTGGGGACAGAGTAGCCGGCGCGCTGCGGCGCCTCACAAACTCTGTCCCGCAATGCTTAATTTTCCTGGAGGCATCATGGCATTCAATCGCCGTTCGAAAAACATTACCCAGGGCGTCGCCCGCAGCCCGAACCGCTCGATGTACTACGCGATGGGCTACGAAAAGGCCGATTTCGACAAGCCGATGGTCGGCATCGCCAACGGCCATTCGACGATCACGCCATGTAATTCCGGCTTGCAGAAGCTGGCCGATATTGCAATCACCGCCGTCAAGGAAGCCGGCGCCAATCCGCAGGTATTCGGCACGCCGACGATTTCCGACGGCATGTCGATGGGCACCGAAGGCATGAAATATTCGCTGATCTCGCGTGAAGTGATCGCCGATTGCATCGAAACCGCGGTCAATGGCCAGTGGATGGATGGTTGCGTCGTCATCGGCGGTTGCGACAAGAACATGCCGGGCGGCATGATCGGGCTGGCGCGCACCAACGTGCCGGGCATTTACGTCTATGGCGGCACGATCAAGCCGGGCAACTGGAAAGGCAAGGATTTGACGATTGTATCGTCGTTCGAAGCCGTCGGCGAATTCACCGCCGGCCGCATGTCGCAGGAAGATTTCGACGGCATCGAAAGGAATGCCTGCCCATCGTCCGGTTCGTGCGGCGGCATGTACACCGCCAACACGATGTCTTCTTCGTTCGAGGCGCTTGGCATGTCGTTGCTGTTTTCATCGACGATGGCCAATCCCGATGACGAGAAAACAGGTTCCGCCGCAGAGTCGGCACGCGTGCTGGTGGAAGCGGTCAAGCGCGATCTGAAGCCGCGCGACATCATCACCCGCAAGTCGATCGAGAATGCGGTGGCCGTCATCATGGCGACCGGCGGCTCCACCAATGCGGTGCTGCATTATCTCGCGATTGCCCATGCCGCCGAGGTGGAATGGACGATCGACGATTTCGAGCGGATGCGCCAGAAAGTGCCGGTGATTTGCGATCTCAAGCCATCCGGCAAATATGTGGCTACCGATTTGCACAAGGCGGGCGGCATTCCGCAGGTCATGAAACTGCTGCTGAATGCTGGCTTGCTGCACGGCGATTGCATCACGATCACCGGGCGCACCATGGCGGAAGAGCTTGCCGATATTCCCGATGCGCCGCGCGCCGATCAGGATGTGATCCATGCGATCGAGAACGCACTGTACAAGCAGGGCCATCTTGCAATTCTCAAGGGCAATCTGTCTACCGAAGGCTGCGTCGCCAAGATTACCGGCCTGAAAAATCCGGTCATCACTGGTCCGGCCCGTGTGTTTGACGACGAATATTCGGCAATGGATGCGATCCTGGCTGACCGGATCAAGCCGGGCGACGTGCTGGTAATGCGTTATCTCGGCCCGAAGGGCGCCCCCGGCATGCCGGAAATGCTGGCGCCGACTTCCGCGCTGATCGGCAAAGGCCTGGGCGAATCGGTAGGGCTGATTACCGACGGCCGTTTTTCGGGCGGCACGTGGGGCATGGTGGTCGGCCATGTGGCGCCGGAAGCTTACGCCGGCGGCACGATCGCGCTGGTACAGGAAGGCGATTCGATCACGATCGACGCCCACCGGCAATTGCTTCAGCTGAATGTGACGGAAGACGAAATTGCTCGCCGCCGCGCCGACTGGAAGGCGCCCGCGCCGCGTTATACGCGCGGCGTGCTGGCAAAATTCGCCGCGCTGACATCGTCCGCCAGTAAAGGCGCAGTCACCGGCTGACATAATGCGCAACCAATAAAAAAACCGGAACTATTCCGGTTTTTTTATTGCATGAAAGATTTTTGCAGCGGCCATCTTCAGCGCCGGTTTTTATTTTTTGAAATTTTTATTCACGCGCTCCTGGCGCGCCTTCTCCGATTCATCGTGTGCTTTTCGCTTGTCCAGTCCCAGCGCTTTTTCAATGAATTCGAACCACACGAACGCTGCTGCCATCAGGCCGGCGATCCACCACCACGACAGGCTGGCGAACGGGCCAATTTCAAAATAGCGTAAAAGCGTCAACAAAACAATAATGATGATCAGCGGCATGAAGGCTCCTTTTTCCAACAGGATATTGTTAAACACCGTAGCGGTCAACAGTGTGGTCAACGGCATGCGCAGGTCTGGAAGTTAACCAGGCACATCTCTTGCTGACACAAATCGTATCCATATTTTGATGCGTGATCTTTTGCAGCAAAAGAGATTGCTCATGGTCCATGAAAATTGCGCAAGTCTCGCCAATATTCGAAAGAGTTCCGCCGAAAGCGTACGGCGGCACCGAGCGCGTCATTTCCTATCTGACCGAAGAACTGGTGAGGCAGGGCCATGAAGTAACCTTGTTTGCCAGCGGCGACTCGATCACCAGCGCCCGGCTGGTGCCGGTAATCGACAAAAGCATGCGGCTGGATCCGCAGCGGCAAGAGTGGCTGATGTACCACACGATGATGCTGGACCAGGTCGCCGCAATGGCTGATGCATTCGATGTGATCCACTTCCATACCGACTATCTGCATTTTCCGCTTGCGAAAAAATTGCACGTTCCTCATGTAACGACTTTACACGGCAGGCTGGATTTACCCGAACTGATCCCGCTCTACCGGCATTTCAGCAAGGTGCCGCTGGTATCGATTTCGAATAGCCAGCGCATGCCATTGCCGTGGGTTAACTGGCTGGATACGGTATATCACGGCTTGCCGTCCGATCTGTATTCCTTTGAATCCGATCCTGACGATTACTTTGCATTCATCGGACGGATTTCGCCCGAAAAACGGGTCGATCGCGCGATCGACATCGCCTTGCAGTGCGGCGTGCCGTTGTACATCGCCGCAAAAATAGACAGGCTGGATGAAGCCTATTTCAACGAATGCATCAAGCCGCTGCTCAATCATCCGCTGATTGAATATATCGGGGAGATCGGCGAGCAGGAAAAGCGCACCTTTCTGGGAAAGGCGCGCGCATTGCTATTCCCCATCGACTGGCCCGAACCATTCGGGCTGGTCCTGATCGAAGCCTTTGCCAGCGGCACACCGGTCATTGCCTATCGGCATGGCGCGATTACGGAAATCATGGAAGACGGCGGCACGGGATTTATCGTCACGAACCAGGAACAAGCGCTGGAAGCCGCCGGAAAAACAGGTTCCATCGATAGAAGGCATTGCCGGGAAATATTCGAGCGCCGCTTCACGGCGACGCGCATGGCGGAAAACTATCTGCAGGTGTACCGACGCATTCTGCGTCATTGACAGGAACCGGCCGGAGAGAGCTATGGTTGACAAGATTCAATTGGGCGAGCAATGGTACATTCTCGCGACTTCCTCGCCTGCCGATGACCGCAGGCGCGTTCTCAAACATGAGGACATGTTCGCGCTGTTCGATCGCTTCGGCGACATTCAACCGATCGGGATGGGCGAAGAGGGCATCTATTACGAGGGCACCCGCTTTCTTTCGCACCAGGAATTGCGGATCGAAGGCGTCAGGCCGATGTTCCTGAACTCGACGGTCAAAGACGACAACGGTCTTTTCATCATCGAATTGATGAACCCCGACCTCCATCCCGATGGAAAAAACACGGTCGCAAAAGGATTGCTGCATCTCTTTCGGGCCAAGCTTTTATGGAATACCGCGTGCTATGAGCATGTGCGGATCGTCAACTATGGACTGAAAGAAATCGAGACGAGCGTGTCGATGGAATTCGATGCCGACTACACCGATATTTTCGAAGTGCGCGGATTCGACCGGGACAAGCGTGGAGAACGCCTGCAGGCGCAGCCCGGCGGCCGCGAACTGCTGCTCGGCTATCGCGGCCTGGACCGTACCGTACGCAAAACCCGCATCACTTTCGATCCCGCACCGGTAAACATCGCATCGAATCGCGCCGATTTCAAATTGACCTTGCCGCCGAAAGGGGAGGCGCATCTGTATGCAACGATCCATTGCGAACTGGAGGGACGGCAAGTGCCGGCGACCGCGGACGCGGCCGATTATTTTTCGGCCCTGACGCAAGCCAACGCGGTGATCGGCAGCCGCTTGAATGACCGCTGCAAGATCGTCACCTCCAACACGCTGGTCAACCAATGGCTGGAGCGCTCCGCATCCGACCTGGTGATGCTGACCTCTACCTTGCCCGAAGGCGATTATCCGTATGCCGGTGTGCCGTGGTATTCGACGACATTCGGCCGTGACGGGATTTTGACTGCGCGCGAATGCCTGTGGATCGATCCGCATCTTGCCAAGGGCGTGCTGGCATTTCTTGCGGCAACCCAGGCTGCCGAGGAAAACGCCGAACAGGATGCCGAGCCCGGCAAGATCCTGCATGAAGCGCGCAAGGGCGAACTGGCTGCGCTCGACGAAATTCCGTTCCGCCGCTATTACGGCACGGTGGATGCCACGCCGCTATTCGTCGGGCTGGCCGGCGCCTATTACGAGCGCACCGGCGACCTGGACTTCATCCGATCGATCTGGCCCAACATCCGGCGCGCGCTTGACTGGATCGATCATTACGGCGACAGCGACGGCGATGGGTTTGTCGAATATGCGCGGCGCAGCGGTACGGGGCTGGAACAGCAAGGGTGGAAGGATTCGCACGATTCGGTGTTCCATCAGGATGGCCGGCTCGCACAAGCGCCTATCGCATTGTGCGAAGTGCAGGGCTACGTATATGAAGCGAAGCTGCATGCCGCGCAGCTTGCAAAGCTTCTCGGGCATCACGTGCTGGCGCAACGACTCAAGGATGACGCGCAGCTGCTTAAAAAGAATTTCAACGAAGCGTTCTGGAACGAAGAGCTCGGCAGTTACGTCATCGCTCTGGACGGCAGCAAGCGGCAGTGCGCCGTGTCTTCTTCCAATGCGGGCCATGCGTTATGGACCGGCATCGCAACCCGCGATCATGCAGAGAAAGTGGCGGATCAGCTGCTAAGCGGCGATTTCTTTTGCGGCTGGGGCATTCGAACGCTTTCCTCCAAAGAGATACGCTATAACCCGATGGCTTACCACAACGGTTCGGTCTGGCCGCATGACAATGCGCTGATTGCAGCGGGGATGGCGCAATACGGTTTTACCGACAAGGCGATGGCGGTATTTGCCGGCCTGTTCGAAGCCAGCCTGTTCGTCGATCAGCATCGCCTGCCGGAACTGTTTTGCGGTTTTTCCAAGCGGCCCGGCGAGGGTCCCACGCTATATCCGGTGGCCTGTTCTCCGCAGGCGTGGGCCGCAGCTAGCGTCTATTATCTGCTGCAATCTTGCCTCGGCCTTTCTTTTGACCCGGACAAATCCGAAATCCGGTTCAGGCATCCGCAGTTGCCTTCATTTCTGGAAACGGTGGAAATCAGGGATTTGTCGATCAAGGGCGCCACGGTTGATTTGCGGTTGCAGCGCTACCCGAACAATGTCGGTATCAATGTCATGCGCAAGGAAGGCGATGCGGAAGTCGTGGTGGTGACGTAACGGCGTAAAACGTCAGCCGGCGCGCTTGCTGATCAAAAATAAATCGGATACGGCACGAGATCGATTGATCTGCCTACCGTGCGGTGGAAAAATTCAAAAAGCATGCTCGCAAATATCGCGGTTTTTAGCGCGAGGCGAGTTATGGCCACACTTTATCGCCCCGACGCTTGCCATCATCCGGCTTTTCCGGGCGGCTAATTGATCGATTGTTCAGGCTTGATCGCATCGTATCCCTTTGCTTCGCAGGATTTTTTGATTTCCAGTGGCGCTCACGCATCGGACATTGCCTGGCAACGGAAAAAACACGGTAGAATAATGCAGGAGATTACTTTGGAGAAAACGATGAAACGCTTTTTGTTAGTCTGTATCGCGGTAAGCGCGCTGGTTTCGGGCGTTGCAATGGCAAATGCCGATCTGGCAAAAGCGAAGAATTGCATGGCTTGCCATGCCGTCGCCAATAAAGTGGTAGGGCCCGCTTTCAAGGATGTCGCTGCAAAATACGCCGGTCAAAAAGATGCCGAGGATAAGTTGACCCAGAAGGTGTTGAAAGGCGGCAGCGGCGTATGGGGCGCGGTGCCGATGCCTGCCAATGCGCAAGTCACCGAAGCGGAAGCCCGTACGCTGGTAAAGTGGGTTCTGTCGCAGAAATAAGCGATTCGACCTGGCAAAAAAACGCTCATCGCTTGAGCGTTTTTTTTATTCCCATTTCAATCGGCAGAAAATAAAAAACCCTCCGGTCGCAAGACCGGAGGGTTTTTGCCGAGCAGCGTAAAAATTATTTTACAACTGCGAGCTTTTCTTTCTTGCCGCCTCTATAGGTGTGCAATGTCAACGATCCGTCCTTGATGTCGCCTTTCGAATCAAAAGCGATGGTGCCGGTTACGCCTTGATATTGTATTTTGGCCAGCGCGGGCAAGTATTTCGCGGGATCTGCGGAGCCTGCCTTTTGCATTGCTGTCGCCATCGTCATGACGGCATCGTAGACGTACGGCGCATAAATCTGGACATCCAGATTGAAGCGCTTCTTGTAACGAGCGACAAAGTCATCCATCACTTTTTGCTGCGGGCCGGTTACGCCGCCAGCTTCAGCGCAGATGACCTGATTGTCGCTCATGCCGTCGCCGGCAAGTTTGGCAAGCTCGGTTGTGCAGATGCCGTCGCCGCCCATGAACTTGGCATTGATGCCGAGTTGTTTCATCTGGCGCAGCATCGGGCCGGCAACGTTGTCCATGCCGCCGAAGAACACGACATCCGGCTTCTTGGCCTTGATCGAGGTCAGGATTGCATTGAAGTCGGTTGCCTTGTCGTTGGTGTACTGTTGCACGATCTGTACGCCAGGAAATTTGGCTTTGGCGCCTTTGACGAATTCGTCGGCAACGCCCTGGCCATACGCGGTGCGGTCGTCGATTACCGCAATGCTTTTGCCCTTGAGATTGGTGACAGCATATCTTCCGAGCGTGCCGCCGAGCTGGCCGTCATTGGCCACCACGCGGAAAGCGGTGTTAAAGCCTTGCTGCGTGTATTTCGGGTTGGTGGCCGATGGAGAAATTTGCGGAATGCCGGCATCGAAATAAATCTTGGAAGCCGGAATGGTGGTGCCGGAGTTCAAATGACCGATCACGCCGTTTACTTTGGCGTCCACCAGCTTCTGTGCGGCAGCCGTGCCTTGCTTCGGATCTGCCGCGTCGTCTTCCGCCAGCAGTTCGAATTTAACTTTTTTGCCACCGATCATGAAGCCCTTGGCATTCAGATCTTCCACCGCCATGATGGCGCCGTTGGCATTGTCTCGTCCGTAATGTGCTTGTCCGCCCGACATGGGGGCAACATGGCCGATTTTGACAACGGTTTCCTGCGCAAATGCAGAACCCGCCATCGCAAGTGCAATCGCACCGACCAGTGGAATCATTTTGGTCTTGAACAACATAAATATCCTCCTAAGGATTGAAAAAATACAAGGTTACTGCAACACTCACCTATTCAGATTCCTGAACATGCAGACGGTACAACAGAAAAAACGGATAGCAAAGAGTTTTTCTGCGGTTTTTATGACGATTCCATAACTTTTATATGCCCAAATTTCATTCGCTCGATAAAGTCGATCGCAAACTTTTGAATCTCCTGCAAAAAGACAATCAGACACCGACTCGCATGCTGGCTGACAAGGTGCATATTTCCCAGCCGACCTGTCTGCGCCGTATCCGCGATCTGCGCGAAGCCGGGATCATCAGCGCCGATGTGGCAATGGTGGATCCGTTCGCGCTGGGATACGGCATGCTCGCTTTCCTCGAAGTGTCGCTGAACAATCAGTCCGACGAACATATGCAGGAATTCGAAGCGCGCATGGGCAAGGAAGCGGAAGTCATGCAATGCTATTTCGTGTCCGGCGATTACGACTATTTCCTGGTGATACATGTGATCGACATGGATGCGTATTACCAGTTTGTGCGTCGTGTCATCTCCGGGTCGGGCAACGTCCGCCATTTTCAATCCCGTTTTCCAATGAAGCGCGCCAAATTCGCTACCCGTATCGCATTCGACGAAAAGCCCGCCGAAGTGCAAGTGCGCGTTTCGAAATAAGACCGCTTTCCCTATAACGCAGGAAAATGAAAGCGGATGACGGGTCTTGAATCACAGACTTCAAATACAGAAGACGGAGATGGAAAAAAATCGGCCCCCGGAATTCCGGAGGCCGATTTTTCAGGAGAGCGTATTTACGCTTGTGCGGGACGGGAAGTCGTCAGTCGACCTGGCTTGCGGCGCGGCAAGCCGGTAAATGCAAAATCGACTTCCGGCAGGCGTCCGGAAACGATATCGGCAATGGCGCGGCCCGATCCGCAACCCATGGTCCAGCCGAGCGTGCCATGTCCGGTATTGAGGAACAGGTTGCTGAATTTCGTCTTGCCGATGTAAGGCACGTTGGATGGCGTCAGCGGCCGCAAGCCGGTCCAGTAAATCGGGTGGTCGTAATCGCAGGCATCCGGGAACAATTCGCGGGTGCGGCGGGTGATGGCTTCGCAACGCGTGGTATTCAATTCACGCGTATAGCCGTTCAGTTCGCAAGTGCCTGCCACGCGCAAGCGGTCGCCCAGGCGCGACACCACCAGCTTGTAGCCGTCGTCGGTCAGCGATACCGATGGCGCCGCGTCGGGATTGGTGATGGCATAGGTTGCGGAATAACCCTTGCCCGGATAAATCATCAGGTCGATGCCCAGCGGTTTTGCCAGCTGCACCGAAAAGCTGCCCATGGCCAGCACGAACGCATCGGCGCGCAGCACTTGATGACGGCCGTCGGGCGTGATGACTTCCACGCCGGTAATCCTGGCGGATGAACCGGCGCCTTCGGTCAATAATCGGGTGACGGTCGTGTTGAACTGAAAATCGACGCCGGCTTCCTTTGCCTTGGCGGCCAGGCCGGACGTGAATTTATAGACATCGCCCGATTCGTCGGTCGCGGTGAAATCGCCGCCAACGATCTTGTCGCGGATTTTGGCCAGTGCCGGCTCGATCCGCACCACTTCATCGGCGTCGATCGAGTCGCGCGGGCAGCCGAGGTCGCGCATCAGCTTGGCGGCCGGCAGCGATTCCTCGAAATCTTTTTGATCGGTGTAGAAATGCAGAATGCCGCGCGTCAGGTAATCGTAATCGACGCCGGTTTCGGCGCGCACGGCTTGCAACGTCTGGCGGCTGTATTCGGAAATGGCGACAATCTGCCGGATATTGTCGGCGGTGCGGGCCGGGGTGCATTCGCGCAGGAAGCTCAAGCCCCATTTCCATTGCAGCCATTCCGGGCGGAAACGGTACAGCAGCGGCGCATCTTCCTGACCCAGCCATTTCAGTACTTTCATCGGTGCCGCAGGATTGGCCCACGGCTCGGCGTGCGATACCGAAATCTGGCAGCCATTGGCGAAACTGGTTTCCTGCGCAGCGCCGGGCTGCCGTTCGATGACGGTCACATCATGCCCGGACTTGTTCAAAAACCATGCGGAAGCGGTGCCGATAATGCCTGAGCCCAAGACGATGACTTTCATGACGATCTCCGTTTTTCAATAACGAAATTGTAGAAAGTTATTGCTTGTTTGAGTACTCAATGAGACCGGCTTTAATTTTATTAAGCGATAAAATAAAACGAAAAACGTTTTAAAAATTAAAAAAACAGGAAAATATTTATTTTTTCGTTGTCTGCAATCGCGTGATTTCCTGCGATACCGCGCGTGCGATGACCTGTTCCAGGCTGTGATGCAAGCCGCTCTTGATATCGGTCGCCAATCCCTGCACGGCGGTTTGCAATACATCGGCCAAATGGTCCCTGACCTGCTGCTCGAGGACCGCATCGATTCTGCCCAGTATCTGGCGCAGAATGCGCTCTCTGATCTTGCGTTCCAGCCGATACCATTCTTCATCGTTCCAGTGCGACAGCACTTCAGCTTCAAACGCTTCGGGACTGTATTGCTGGTCCGGCTCGGCAGGACGTGTAGGCTCAGATGTCTTGGTCGGCGCATTTTCCGCAACCGGCTGGCTGATGACTTCGGTAAGGACCGGGATGCCGGCGTCGCGTGAGGATGGATTCATGCTTTTTCCGCAACAAAGTGCGTCAGCGGATAGCCGCGCTGTTTATAAAACCGGTAACGCTCCCGTCCGGCCAACGTATCCGCATCGTCCGACGAAATGATTTCAAACATGCGCTCGAAGCGGGCGAAGTGCGCCGGCGTATTGGTTGATAAATTGATCAGGATTTGGTGATGCGGCAAATCCGCCGCCTCGCTATCGGACAAAATCACCGGCGTTTGCGCTGCAAGGCTGTCGCCGGCCATCACATGCGGCAGGAAATCCTGGTCGGAAAATGTCCAGAGCGCTTCGTCCAGCGCCGCCAGCTGGCTGCGGTCATCGCTGAACATCACGACTTGGCAATTCGCCGCGCGTGCCTTGCGCACCAGGCGGCATGCATAGGCAATCTTGTCAGGTACGTTACTGTGAAAATCGATACGGGTCATGGTCGGCGCGGCTTTGGTCAAATCGGTTTCATCAATGATGTTAAGCATTTGTCCACGCAAGACACGAAAAAAGATGAACAAAAAGGGTTATGAACCTTTCGTGTTTTTCGTGAACCAAGCCTGCCGTCCTTAAGCGCACGTACTATCAGTCATCGTTCTCAAAAACGGAATCCAGGCGGTGCATTGCCGGTTGCAGGCAGCGAATCGCCGGCGGCTCGAGTGGCAGTCTGTTTGCTGCGGACCGGTTTGGCAGCCGGCGGTTTCGGCGCCGGTGCCGCTGCTTCTGCCGGTGGATTGCGATAGGTGCCAGGCAGTTTGCTGGTTTCCGGATAGCCTGCGGCAGTCAGGGCCGCGCCCCATCCGCCGGATTCGAATCCCTGCTGTTTATTGCGTCCGATAATCAGCAACGGCAATTGCGCATTCCCGCCGGCTTGCTTGAGCCGTGCAATATCTTCATTGCTGCTGACGGTTTTTTCGGTAAAGGGGATACCGCGCGCGGCGAGCAGTTTGCGGCCGTCATCGCAAGGCACGCATTTGTCGCCGGTATAGAGCGTGACCGGGTTATTTTTCACTGCTTCCGATAATTCATATGGAAGATCGATCTTGCCCGTATTGCCGAAAACGGCCGATTTTGTTTCAACCTGCCTTGCCGATGCCGGCGGCGCGGTATCGCTGTACGTTACTTTTCCATCCTGGCCGATCCATTTATACAGTTGCGCCTGCGCGCCGGACGTACCAGCCAGCAAGAATAAAAATGAAAATATCAGCGTCCGATTCATATCTATCGTTCTTCCCATCGTGTCGACTCTTCAGGCGGCCATGCCGTTATGCCGCAACAGCGCATCGATCGTCGGTTCCCTGCCGCGAAACGCCTTGAAGGATTCAAGCGCGGGACGCGAACCGCCCACCGCCAGTATCTCTTTCCGGAATTTCAGGCCGGTCTCGGCCAATCGGCTCTTGTCGCCGGCAACGCCGGCTTCCTCAAAGGCGCCGTAGGCGTCCGCGGACAGCACTTCCGCCCATTTATAACTATAGTAACCCGCCGCATAGCCGCCGGCAAAGATATGGCCGAACGAATGCTGGAATCGGTTGAATGCGGGTGGAACGATGACTGCGACCCGATCGCGCACTTCGGCGATCAGATCCTGCACCGACTTGCTGCCGTACGGATCGTGATCGTAGTGCAGATGCATGTCGAACAGCGAAAATTCCACTTGACGCAGCGTTTGCAAGCCGGACTGGAAATTTTTCGCGGCCGTCATCTTGTCGAACAGTTCGCGCGGCAGCGGCGCACCGGTATCGACGTGCGCGGTCATGTGCTGCAGCACGTCCCATTCCCAGCAAAAATTTTCCATGAATTGCGACGGCAGTTCCACCGCATCCCATTCCACGCCCGAGATGCCCGATACGCCGAGTTCATCGACCTGCGTCAGCATGTGATGCAAGCCGTGGCCGAATTCATGGAACAGCGTGATCACTTCATCGTGCGTAAACAATGCCGGTTTTTTCTTGCCGTCGATGATCGCCGGCTCGGTAAAATTGCAGGTCAGGTAAGCGACTGGCGTCTGGATGCCGTTCGCGGCCTGACGGCGACCGCGCGCATCGTCCATCCACGCGCCGCCGCGCTTGCCGGTACGCGCATACAGATCGAGATAGAACTGGCCGATCAACTGGCCGTTTTTCTCGATGCGGAAAAACTTCACATCGCTGTGCCAGGTCGGCGCGGTATCCGGTTCGATGTCAACCGAAAACAGCGTTTGCACCAGACGGAACAAACCGTCGATGACTTTGGGTTCCGGAAAATACTGCTTTACTTCCTGTTCGGAAAACGCATAGCGCCGCTCGCGCAGTTTTTCCGACGCATAGGTCATGTCCCATGCTTCCAGCGTGTCGATGCCGAGTTCAAGCCGGGCAAAAGTGCGCAATTCAGCCAGGTCGTTTTCAGCGAACGGCCGTGCGCGCTGCGCCAGGTCCTTCAAGAAGCCGATGACTTGTTCCGGCGATTGCGCCATTTTCGGCACCAGGGACACTTCGGCAAAATTCCGGTAGCCGAGCAGCCTGGCTTCTTCATCGCGCAGCTTCAGCATCTCCGCGATATTGTGCGTGTTGTCCCATTCCGGCTTGCCGCCCAACTCCGACGCCTTGGTGGCATTGGCGCGGTAAATCGTTTCGCGCACTGCGCGGTTGTCGGCGAATTGCAGGATCGGGAAATACGACGGGAAATGCAGCGTGAATTTGAATCCCGGCTTTTCGTCTTTTTCCGCCGCGGCGCGGGCGGCCTGTTTGACATCGTCCGGCAAACCGGACAACTGCAATTCATCTTCGATCAGCAATGCATAGTCGTTGGTTGCGTCCAGCACGTTTTCCGAAAACCTGGTGCTCAACACAGCATGCTGTTCCTGGATTTCCGCGAAGCGTTCCTTTTTATCGTCCGGCAGTTCGGCGCCGCCCAGACGGAAATCGCGCAACGCATTTTCGATAATCTTTTTGCGGGTCGGTGACAGCGCGGCATATTGCGCGCCGTTTTTCAACGCCTTGTATTTGTCGAACAGCGCGAGATTTTGCGCCAGCGCGGTCCAGAACTCGGTGATTTTCGGCTGGTTTTCATTGTAGGCGGCACGCAATTCCGGCGTATCCATCACCGCATTCAGATGGCCGACGATGCCCCATGCGCGACCGAGTTTTTCGGTGGCGTTTTCCAGCGGCTCGACGAAGTTTTCCCACGTCACTTGCGGCATCGGCGCTTCCAGCTGCGCGACTACCGCGCGGTTTTGTTCGAGCAGCGCATCGATCGCAGGCGCGACATGCTCGGGCTTGATCGCGTCGAAACGCGGCAGATCGGAAAAATCGAGCAGGGGATTCAGGGAGTCGTTCATCAAATCAGGTTCTTTCGGCAGCTTCAATTGTATTCACTAATAACATGGTGATCGTCATCGGCCCGACGCCGCCCGGCACCGGGGTAATGTAGCCGGCCACTTCCTTTGCGTTGGCAAAATCGACATCGCCGCACAATTTGCCATTATCGTCACGATTCATGCCGACATCGATCACCACCGCGCCGGGTTTGATCATGTCAGCGGTAACAATGTTCCGCTTGCCGGTGGCGACCACCAGGATATCGGCCTGGCGTGTATGGCGGCCGAGATCGCGCGTCTTGGAATTGCAGATGGTGATGGTCGCGCCTGCTTGCAAGAGCAGCATCGCCTGCGGTTTGCCGACGATGTTCGATGCGCCGACGATCACCGCATGGGCGCCCCGTACCGGGTAGTCGATCGATTCCAGTATCTTCATCACGCCATAGGGCGTGCAGGGCCGGAATAACGGTTGGCCGGTCATCAGCAGGCCGGCATTGCTGATATGGAAACCATCGACGTCCTTTTCGGGCGCGATCGCTTCGATCACCTTGTGCGCATCGATGTGTGCCGGCAGCGGCAGCTGCACCAGGATGCCGTGGATTTTCGGATCGTTGTTCAACGCATCGATACGCGCCAGCAACGCCGCTTCGGTCAGGTCGGCATCGTATTTTTCGAATACCGAATGGATGCCGTTGTCCTCGCATGCCTTGACCTTGTTGCGTACATAAACCTGCGACGCAGGGCTGTCGCCTACCAGAACCACTGCCAGACCGGGCTGTTTGCCTTGAGCGGTGAGGGCAGCCGCGCGTCTGGCGACATCGGTGCGCAGTTGTTGGGAAAGAAGCGTTCCGTTGATGAGTTGTGCGGGCATGGTCAATGGGGAAGTGTGCATGTTTAAAACAGGATTATAAAGCTGACTGGCGCGGAGGCTGAACCACTGCAGCCAATCGCATTCATTTTTGATTTATCAAATGACTACAGCAATCTTATTCAGGATTTTATATTTCATAATATGAAAATCAATATCGCTATTTGAAAATATTAAAAAGTCCTGTTAATATATTTCAGACAAAAATAAATTCGTTGTAATTCGGACCAAAACGGCCCGCCGCGATGTCCAATCGGGTAGGCAACAAACAGGAGACGCATTCATGTCAGCCCAGCTCGACCAAGTGGTGGCGCAAGCCGCCAACGATCCCGATGTGATGGAAACGCAAGAGTGGCTTGATGCACTAGAAGCCGTGATTGAAAACGAAGGCCCGGAACGCGCGCATTACCTGATGGAGCGCATGGTCGATCTGGCCCGCCGCCGCGGCGCGCATATTCCGTTTTCCAGCAATACCGCTTACGTCAATACGATTCCGGCCCATTTGGGCGAACACTGTCCCGGCAACCTCGAATATGAAGAGCGTCTGCGTTCATGGATGCGCTGGAATGCGATGGCGATGGTGGTCAAGGCCAACCGCGCCGACCCTGATCTGGGCGGGCATTTGTCCAGTTTCGCTTCGCTGGCCAACATGCTGGGCATCGGTTTCAATCATTTCTGGCACGCGCCGTCCGAAGGCCACGGCGGCGATCTGCTTTACATTCAAGGCCACTCGTCGCCCGGCATTTATGCGCGCGCTTTCCTCGAAGGCCGCCTGACCGAAGAGCAGATGCTGAATTTCCGTCGCGAAGTCGATGGCAAGGGTTTGTCTTCTTATCCGCATCCGAAGCTGATGCCGGAATTCTGGCAATTCCCGACCGTGTCGATGGGCCTCGGGCCGCTGATGGCGATTTACCAGGCGCGCTTCCTGAAGTATCTGCATGCGCGCAGCATCGCCGATACCGCGAATCGCAAGGTCTGGGTATTCTGCGGCGACGGCGAAATGGACGAGCCGGAATCGATGGGCGCGATCGGCATGGCCGGCCGTGAAATGCTCGACAACCTGGTGATGGTGGTCAACTGCAACCTGCAGCGCCTGGACGGTCCGGTGCGCGGCAACGGCAAGATCATCCAGGAACTGGAAGCCGACTTCCGCGGCGCCGGCTGGAACGTCGTGAAAGTCGTCTGGGGTCCCGGCTGGGACGATCTGCTGGCGCGCGACAAGGACGGCATCCTGCAGCGCGTGATGATGGAAACGGTCGACGGCGAATACCAGAATTACAAGGCCAAGGACGGCGCCTATGTGCGCAAGCAATTCTTCGGCAAGCATCCGAAGCTGCTGGAAATGGTCGCCAACATGAGCGACGACGACATCTGGCGCCTGACGCGCGGCGGACATGATCCGCACAAGATTTATGCCGCATTCAAGGTGGCGCAGGAGCACAAAGGGCAGCCGACCGTATTGCTGGTCAAGACCGTCAAGGGCTATGGCATGGGCAAATCGGGCGAAGCGCTCAACACCGCGCATCAGACCAAGAAGCTGGACGACCAGGCGATTCACGAAATGCGCGACCGCTTCGGGATCCCGGTCTCCGATGAGCAACTGGCGGATGTGCCGTTCTTCAAGCCATCCGACGATTCGCCTGAAATCAAATATCTGCATGAGCGCCGCAAGGCGCTGGGCGGTTATCTGCCGCAACGGCGCGTGAAGGCGGATGAAACGTTGCCGGTGCCGGAGTTGTCGGCATTTAAAGCGGTGCTCGATCCGACGGCGGAAGGCCGCGAGATTTCGACCACGCAGTCGTTCGTGCGCATCCTCGCGGTGCTGCTGCGCGATGCCAATCTCGGCAAGCGCGTGGTGCCGATCCTGGTCGATGAATCGCGCACGTTCGGCATGGAAGGACTGTTCCGCCAGATCGGCATCTTCAATCAGCAGGGCCAGTTGTATGAGCCGGTCGACAAGGACCAGGTCAGCTATTACCGCGAGGACAAGGCCGGCCAGCTTTTGCAGGAAGGGATCAACGAAGCGGGCGGCATGAGTTCGTGGATCGCGGCGGCCACGTCGTATTCCACCAACAACCGCGTCATGATTCCGTTCTACGTGTTTTATTCGATGTTCGGTTTGCAGCGGATCGGCGATCTGGCATGGGCCGCCGGCGACATGCGGGCGCGCGGCTTTTTGCTGGGCGGCACGGCGGGCCGCACCACCTTGAACGGCGAAGGCTTGCAGCATGAAGACGGGCACAGCCACGTGCTGGCCTCGACCATTCCGAATTGCCTGCCGTACGATCCGACTTTCGCCCACGAAGTTGCCGTCATCATGCACGACGGCTTGAAACGCATGATCGAACGGCAGGAGGACGTGTTCTATTACATCACGCTGATGAATGAGAATTACAGCCAGCCGGGATTGAAGCCGGGTCAGGAAGAGGGCATTCTGAAAGGGCTTTACCTGTTGCAGCAAGGTCCGAAGAAAGCCAAGCAGCGCGTACAGTTGATGGGTTCCGGCACGATCCTGCGTGAAGTGATCGCTGCCGTCGATTTGCTGCGGGACGATTGGGGCGTGGAAGCCGATGTCTGGTCGGCGCCGTCGTTTACGCTGCTGGCGCGTGACGGCCAGGATGTGGAGCGCTGGAACATGCTGCATCCGTCCGACAAGCCGCGTGTCGCGCATATCACGCAATGCCTGCAGGATACGGCCGGTCCGATCGTCGTGTCGACCGACTACATGCGTACTTTCGCCGAGCAGGTGCGTGCGTTCATACCCAAAGGCCGCAGCTATAAAGTGCTGGGCACCGATGGTTTCGGACGTTCCGACAGCCGCGCCAAGTTGCGCGAATTCTTTGAAGTGAATCGTTATTTCGTCACCATCGCGGCGCTCAAATCGCTGGCGGATGAAGGAGCGATTGCCGCATCCGTCGTAGCGCAGGCGATTGAAAAGTACAATATCAATCCGAACAAACCGAATCCGGTTACGTTGTAACTCACTGTCAATAACACTAACAAGTCCCCTCCCTCTTGCCGGGGGAGGGTTAGGGAGAGGGTAGTGCGGTCGCATCATGCATTCGTATTTTGACCGTGCTTATCCCCACCCTAACCCTTCCTCCTGAAAAGGGGAAGGGAACAAACGGAGCTACGCTATGAGCTTGACTGAAGTCAAAGTGCCGGATATCGGCGATTTCAAGGAAGTGGAAGTCATTGAATTGCTGGTCAAGCCGGGCGATACGATCAAGGCCGATCAATCGCTGATCACGGTGGAGTCGGACAAGGCGAGCATGGAGATTCCCGCCAGCCATGCGGGCGTGGTGAAGGAAGTGAAGGTCAAGATCGGCGACAAGGTGGCCGAAGGTTCGCTGCTGCTGACGCTGGAAGAAAGTGAGGGCGCAGCACCGGCCGCGCCTGCGCCCGCTCCGGCTGCTCCGGCCGCCGCGCCTGCCCCGGCACCGGTTGCCGCACCGGTGCCTGCTCCCGCACCGAGCGAATCGAAGCCTGCACAAGCGCCATCGGAATCGCACGATTCCAGCGGCGCCAAGCCGCATGCATCGCCATCGATCCGCAAGTTCTCGCGTGAACTCGGCGTCGATCTGGCCCGCGTCAAGGGATCCGGCCCGAAAGGCCGCATCACGCATGAAGACGTGCAGAATTACGTCAAGTCGGTGATCTCCGGCGCAACGGGCGGCGTTGCACCTGCCGCAAGAGGAGGCGGCGCCGGACTGGATCTGCTGCCGTGGCCGTCGCTGGATTTCTCCAAATTCGGCGCCACCGAATTGCTGCCGCTGTCGCGCATCAAGAAAATCAGCGGCCCGAATCTGCATCGCAACTGGGTGATGATTCCGCACGTGACGCAGTTCGACGAAGCGGACGTGACCGAGCTGGAAGAATTCCGCAAGGCTTCGAATGCCGCGCTGGCGAAATCCGGCGTCAAGCTGACCATGCTGGCATTCGTCATCAAGGCCAGCGTCGCCGCGCTGAAAAAATTCCCCGCCTTTAATGCATCGCTCGATGCCAACGGCGAAAACCTGATTCTGAAACAGTACTACCACATCGGTTTCGCGGCCGATACGCCGAACGGCCTGGTGGTGCCGGTCATCAAGGATGCCGATAAAAAAGGCATCGCGCAAATCGCGCAGGAGATGGCCGATCTGTCCGCGCAGGCGCGCGACGGGAAACTGAAACCGGCCGACATGCAGGGTGCCAGTTTCACCATCTCGTCGCTCGGCGGCATCGGCGGCACCGCGTTCACGCCGATCATCAATGCGCCGGAAGTGGCGATTCTCGGCTTGTCCAAATCAGACATCAAGCCGGTCTGGGATGGCAAGCAGTTTGCGCCGCGGCTGATGCTGCCGATGTCGCTGTCGTATGACCATCGCGTGATCGATGGCGCCAGCGGCGCACGCTTCTCCGTCTATCTGGCGGAGGTGCTGGCGGACCTGCGCAAGACATTGCTGTGAGTCTGATGCTTTGTCTGACCTGTTTCAAGTTTTTGGTTTCACGATGACGTGACTTATTAATTCCCTCCCTTGCAAGGGGAGGAAGAATACGGAGCAACGCTATGAGCGTGATGGAAGTCAAAGTGCCGGACATCGGCGATTTCAAGGAAGTGGAAGTCATTGAATTGCTGGTCAAGCCGGGCGACACGATTCAAGTCGATCAATCGCTGATCACGGTGGAATCCGATAAAGCCAGCATGGAAATCCCCGCCAGCCATGCGGGTGTGGTGAAGGAAGTGAAAGTCAAGATCGGCGACAAGGTGGCCGAAGGTTCGTTGCTGCTGACGCTGGAAGAAAGCGCGGCTGCAACACCGGCTGCACCTGCGCCCGCACCGGCTCCATCGGCTGCCGCCGCACCTGCGCCGGCGTCTGCTTCTGCACCGGTCGCAGCACCGGCAGCAACCAGCTACGCAGGCAAAGTCGATGTCGAATGCGACATGCTGGTTCTCGGCGCGGGTCCGGGCGGCTATTCCGCCGCATTCCGTTCGGCCGATCTCGGCATGGCGACGGTGCTGGTCGAGCGCTATGCGGCACTCGGCGGCGTCTGTCTGAACGTCGGCTGCATTCCATCCAAGGCGCTGCTGCACGTCGCCGCCGTGATCGATGAAACAGCGGCGATGGCCGCGCATGGCGTCACCTTCGGCAAGCCGCAAATCGACATCGACAAGCTGCGCGGCTACAAGGACAAGGTCGTCGGCAAAATGACCGGCGGCCTGGCCGGCATGGCCAAGGCGCGCAAGGTCAATGTGGTGCAGGGCGTCGGCCAGTTCGTCGGGCCGCATCACATGGAAGTCGCCGCTGCCGACGGCAGCAAGAAAACGGTGCAGTTCAAGCAGGCGATCATTGCAGCCGGTTCGTCGGTGGTAAATCTGCCGTTCGTGCAAGGTGCTGAAAAAGCGGACCCGCGCATCGTCGATTCCACCGGCGCGCTCGAATTGCGCGCCGTGCCCAAGCGGATGCTGGTGATCGGCGGCGGCATCATCGGCCTGGAAATGGCGACCGTCTATTCGACATTGGGTGCGCGCATCGACGTGGTCGAAATGTTGGACGGCCTGATGCAGGGCGCGGACCGCGACATGGTCAAGGTGTGGCAGAAGTTCAATGAAAAGCGCTTCGACAAAATCATGTTGAAGACCAAGACGGTTGCGGTGGAAGCGTTGAAGGAAGGCATCAAGGTCACGTTCGAAGCGGCGGAGGCAGGCGTAACGGCACCGGAGCCACAACTCTACGACATGGTGCTGGTGGCGGTCGGCCGCAGCCCGAACGGCAAGAAGATCGCCGCCGACAAGGCCGGTGTTGCCGTCACCGATCGCGGCTTCATCAGCGTCGATTCGCAAATGCGCACCAACGTGCCGCACATTTTTGCGATCGGCGATCTGGTCGGCCAGCCGATGCTGGCGCACAAGGCGGTGCATGAGGCGCATGTCGCGGCGGAAACGGCGGCAGGGGAAAAATCGTATTTCGATGCGCGCGTGATTCCATCGGTCGCCTATACTGATCCGGAAGTGGCATGGGTCGGCATCACCGAAGACGAAGCCAAGGCGAAAGGCATCAAGCTGGAGAAGGGGTTGTTCCCTTGGGCCGCCAGCGGCCGCGCGGTTGCAAACGGCCGCGACGAAGGTTTCACCAAGCTGCTGTTCGATGCCGAAACGCATCGCATCGTCGGCGGCGGCATCGTCGGCACTCATGCCGGGGATCTGATCAGCGAAATCGCGCTGGCAATCGAGATGGGAGCGGACGCGGTGGATATCGGCAAGACGATTCATCCGCACCCGACGCTGGGTGAATCGATCGGCATGGCGGCGGAAGTGTTCGAAGGGGTTTGCACGGATTTGCCGCCGGCGCGGAAGAAATAATTTTTCTCTAGTCCTGCTGTTGCAATGCAAAACGCCAATGGAAACATTGGCGTTTTGCATTGAAGGGAGGGCCGTCAATTCATAAAAACGGATTCATGTTCTTCCGGTTTCGATCCATCCGGCCCAATCCTCGCGGCCGTTGCGCTTCGCTGTCGCCACTGCTTCTTCGAAAGCGTAATGAATGCAGCGATGCGAGACGTGCCAGCTATTTCCGGCTTGCTCGCAAATCGCATAACGCGCGTGCGGGCTGCCGTTTTCAATCACATGGTAAAAAGGTTGATCATCGTCATATGCCTGCAATCCCACACTGCCTGGATTGACCACGATTCGATAGCCGGAAATCGCATAGGTGCGCGGCTTGTGCGAGTGGCCGCAGATGATCAGGCTGTGACTGATTCCTTTGGCATGCTCTTCCACCGAAGCGCTGTTTGCCAATCTGGCTCCGTGTTCATCAACTCCTTCAAGAAAATAAACCAGGTCGCTGGCAGGCGTGCCGTGGCACATGTATATATCGCTCGATATTTCCAGGGACGCTGGCAAACTGCGCAGCCAGTCGTGATGCACTGTGCGGGTATTCTTGAAAGCAAATTGATCGGACGCATCACCGCATTCATGCTCGCAGGCCAGTAGCTGCCGGTCATGGTTGCCGCGTATGGTCGGCAACCCCAACGGCATCAATAAATCGGCCGTGGCCGCCGGCTCCAGAGGGCCGGACAGGATGTCGCCCGCATTGGCAATAACATCCACCCGCTGTTTTTTGACATCCGCCAAGACGGCTTCAAGCGCCCAGATGTTGCCGTGGATATCAGACAAGATCGCGATACGCATTTCACTTCTCCACCCCTATCTTCATCAGATGGGAAAACATTTATCCGTCACCCCAGCCTCCGGGTTTGCTACGCCCAGTATCCCAGCCGCTTCATCCACACGGCAATCGCCTGCTCGTTTTCTCCGCCCTGTTCATGCCAGGCCTGCATTTCCGGTTTATCTTCTGCAAGACGATGCTGGCCCAGCTTGAACTTGCCTTCCAGTTTTTCAACGACCAGTTCAAACGCGACGATCGCATTGAGCAATCCATCGCGCAGGCTTGAATCGATTCCATCGAACTGGTCTTGATAGGCCGGTTCATGATGCGCGATCAGGTTTGACAGCATGCCGATTTTTGCGTCTGCCGTGTGATCGACGGTGACGCAGCCGGTCGCGTGAACCGCAATGTAATTCCAGGTCGGGACGCGATTTTTGCTTTGGTACAGCGTCGGCGAGATATAGGTATGCGGTCCATGGAAAATGGCCAGCGCATGCGGATCGGTTTCCAGCGCTTTCCAGTGCGGATTGGCGCGGGCGAAATGGCCTGCGATGCGGATCACGCCATCGTCAAGCCGCGCCAGTACCGGCAGGTGGGTGGCAAAAGGCCCGCCGTCATGGGTCGAGACCAGCGTGGCGAAATTATGACGCTGCATGACTTCCAGCAAAATGGCGGGATCGTCTTGCGAAAAATGCCGTGGAATGTACATTGTTATCCTTGTCGCAGAATGTCGGGCCGGTGCGAATCAGTGTCCCAACCGCTTCAGCACATCCGACAGCATCGAAACCATCTGATCGATTTCTTCCTGCGTCACGTTCAGCGCCGGCATGAAGCGCAGCAGATCCGGACGCGGCGAATTCAGCAGCAAGCCGACCGGACCCATGTCGCGTGCGGTTTCGACGATCTTCGGGCCGATATCCTTCCCCAGCTTTAGCGCGCGCAGCAATCCTTCGCCGCGTTCACCCTGCAAGCCGTGCCGGTCGCACAATTTGAGCAGCTCGGCGCGCATGTACTCGCCCTTGTCCTTGACCGATTGCAGGAAGCCGGGTTGCAGCAGCGCATTGGCTACCGCCACGCCGACCGCCGTCATCAGCGGATTGCCGTTGTAAGTGCCGCCCTGATCGCCGGGTTCGAAGCAGGCGACCTCTTCGCGGCACAGCATCGCCGCCAGCGGCACGCCGCCGCCGATGCCTTTGCCCAGCGTCATGATGTCCGGCGCTACATCCGAAAGCTGATAGGCAAACAGTTCGCCGGTGCGGCCCATGCCGGTTTGCACTTCATCGACGATCAGCAGCAAGTCATGCTTCTTGGTCAGCGCGCGCAGCGCCTGCATGAATTCGCGCGTCGCCGGAAGCACGCCGCCTTCGCCTTGCACCGGTTCCAGCATCACGGCCACGGTCTTGTCGGTGATCAGTTTGGCGACGCTGTCGAGGCTGTTCAATTCAGCCTTGAAAAACCCCGGCACCTGCGGCGCGAAAATGGTATCCCAGCCGGCCTTGCCGCTGGCCGACATGGTGGCCAGCGTGCGGCCATGAAAGCTGTGGTCGAAGGTGATGATTTCGTATCGGTCGACGCCCCGGCTGTTCTTGTTTTTCTTGCCCCATTTGCGGGCCAGCTTGATCGCGCCTTCATTGGCTTCGGCGCCGCTGCTGGCAAAGAACACGCGATCGAAACAGGAATTTTCCACCAGCAACGTCGCCAGTTCGATCGACGGCGCGTTGTAGAACGCAGGCGATGGATTGATCAGCCTTTTGGCTTGCATGGCCAGCGCATCCTGGATGCATTGCGGCGCATGGCCGAGGCAATTGACGGCCCAGCCTTGCAGGTAATCGAGATAGCGCTTGCCGGTGTGATCGGTCATCCACATGCCCTGGCCTTCGGTGAAGACGAGCGGCGGCCGGTTGGTGATCGACAAGAGGGCGTTGGTCTGGTACTGGCTGAATTCCATTTGGGTACTCCCGGACAAGGATGGTGATTGATGGAGCGAAAAGATTGGCAAACAGTTCAAAGTCGATTCAAAAAAAAAGCCACAGGATTGGCCTGTGGCTTTGTGATCGGCAAACGCTTACACGCACGGCTTCCCAGGCTGAGGCAGCGGGGTACGGCGTCGCAAGAATTTGGCTGTCGCGTTCATGAAGCCAATATTATGATGTTTTGCGCAGTGCGTCAAAAATTTATTACGCCGGTTTGCGCCGCTTGAAAATGATGGTTTATGCAGGACTCGGCAAGCCGGCCACCATGTCGGCCTCCGACGTAAACGAATCGGCATAAAACTCTTCTTCCGGCAATTTGCACAGCGCGACGAAATCCCGCTTGGCCGAATCGACCACGATCGGCGCGCCGCATGCATACACCTGATAACCGGACAAGTCGGGCAGGTCGTCGATGACCGCGCGGTGCACGAAGCCGCTGCGGCCGCGCCAGTTATCTTCCGGCTTCGCGTTGGAGATCACCGGCACGTATTTGAAGTTCGGCAACGTGCGCGCCCATTCCTCGCACAAAGCATGCATGTATAAATCGCCGGGCCGGCGGCCGCCCCAATACAGCACCATCGGACGCTCGGTTTTCTTGTCGATCGCCTGTTCGACGATCGCCTTGATCGGCGCAAAACCGGTACCGGAAGCCAGCAGCACCATCGGCTTGTCGGAATCTTCGCGCAGAAAAAAGGTGCCTAGCGGGCCTTCGAAGCGCAATATGTCGCGTTCTTTCATGGTGTTGAATACATGATCGGTGAACAGGCCGCCCGGCATGTGACGGACATGCACAGTGACGTGTTCATCCAGATGCGGCGCATTGGCCATGCTGTAGCTGCGGCGCTTGCCGTCCTTCAGCATGAACTCGATATACTGGCCGGCCTTGTATTGCAGCCGTTCGCTGGCCGGCAATTGCAGCGATATGATGATCACATCGTCCGCGACCTTGTCCAGTTTGGCGACGCGCGACGGCAGTTTCTTGATCGGGAATTCGCCGATGCCCAGCACTTCGCGTGCTTCGATCACGATGTCGGAATGCGGCGTTGCGCAGCAGAATAGCGAATAGCCGTTTTGTTCTTCCGCGACCGGCAATGCTTTTTCCTGATGCGCGCGATGCGTGATCTCGCCCGAAACCAGCTTACCCTTGCAAGTGCCGCAGGCGCCATTCTTGCAGCCGTAGGGCAGCCCGACGCCGGCACGAATCGCTGCGGTGAGAACGGTTTCGTTCTCGTCGCAAATGAATTGCCGGCCGCTAGGCTGGACAGTTACTTGGAAAGTCATACAATTCCGATGATGAAAAATAAAGTTGTTGAAGGAAGTGCGGCAAAATTCAACAAGCCGCGCTTGCTGATTCTCGGTTGCGGCGATGTCGGCATGCGCTTGCTGCCGCTGCTGCGCGACCGGTTTCGCGTGTTCGCCGTTACCAGCCATGCATCACGCCAGGTCGAACTGCGCGAGGCCGGCGCGATACCGATCGTTGCCGATCTGGACCAACCCGCCAGCCTGGCGCGTCTGGCTCGTCTCGCCACTGCCATCGTGCATCTTGCGCCGCCCCGGTCGGACGGCACGCAAGACAAGCGCACCCATAACTTGACCGCCATTTTACCCGACCATGCGCGACTCGTTTATGTCAGCACCACCGGCGTATATGGAAATTGCGATGGCGCGCGGTTCGATGAAACCCGGCCGGTGAATCCGCAGAACCCGCGCGCGCAGCGCCGGGTCGATAGCGAGCAGGTGCTGCGCCGATGGGCCAGACGTTCGGGCGCGCGTTTGTCGATTTTGCGGGTGCCGGGCATCTATGCGAGCAATCGCCTGCCGGTCGAGCGCTTGCAAAAAGGGACGCCGGCGCTGTCGCCGGACGATGACGTCTACACCAACCATATTCATGCGGACGATCTGGCGCGCATCATTGCACTGGCATTGTTTCGCGCGCTGCCGTGCCGCATCTATCACGCGGTCGATGATTCGGACATGAAAATGGGGGAGTACTTCGATGCGGTAGCCGAT
>DAIDBD010000036.1 GCA_027310305.1 Herminiimonas sp. | reverse complement strand
GTTTCCCGAAGTGCGCGGCTTGAAAGGGCCCTTCACCTGCTTGAATTCGGCGCGTTACGGCATTGCGTGGGGCGCGCTGGGGGCGGCCGAATCGTGCTGGCATATCGCGCGGCAATATGTGCTGGATCGAAAACAGTTCGGCCGGCCGTTGGCGGCGAACCAGTTGATTCAAAAGAAGCTGGCCGACATGCAGACCGAGATCACGATGGGCTTGCAGGGATGTCTGCGGCTGGGGCGGATGAAGGAAGAAGGCACGGCGGCGACGGCGATCACGTCGATGATGAAGCGCAATTCCTGCGGCAAGGCGCTGGAGGTGGCGCGGATGGCGCGGGATATGCTGGGCGGCAATGGGATCAGTGATGAGTTTGGGGTGATTCGGCACATGGTCAATCTGGAAGTGGTGAACACGTATGAGGGGACGCATGATATTCATGCGTTGATTCTGGGGCGGGAGCAGACGGGGATTGCGGCGTTTTGAAATGAAAACAGCTTTCAGTGATGTGCCGCCGGCGCAGTCCGCATCCCTGGAAGGGGTCAAGGTGCTGGATCTGTCACGTATTCTCGCCGGTCCATGGGCCGGGCAGTTGCTGGGCGACCTCGGCGCCGACGTGATCAAGGTGGAGCGCCCCGGCGCCGGCGACGACACACGCAGTTGGGGGCCGCCATGGCTGCGTGACGAGTCCGGGCAACCGACCGAGGATGCCGCCTATTTTTTCAGCGCCAACCGGAACAAGCGATCGCTGGCAATCGACATCAGCACCGCCCAGGGGCAATCTCTGATCCGCGCGCTGGCGTGCAAGGCCGATGTCCTGCTCGAAAACTTCAAGGTCGGAGGGCTCAAGGCATATGGCCTGGACGCCGCGTCGCTGCTCCGGCTCAATCCCCAGCTGATCTATGCGTCGATCACGGGTTTCGGACAGACCGGACCCTATGCTGCGCGGGCCGGCTACGATTTTCTGATCCAGGGCATGGGCGGTCTGATGAGCGTCACCGGCCGCCACGACAAGGAAGAAGGTGCGGGGCCGCAGAAAGTGGGCGTCGCGCTGACCGATATCATGACGGGCCTGTATACGGCGGTCGGCGTGCTGGCGGCATTGGCCGACAGGACCAGGACCGGCAAAGGGCAGCACATCGACGTCGCATTGCTCGATGTGCAAGTCGCGGCATTGGCGAATCAGGCGGTCAATTACCTGATAGGCGGGACCGTGCCCGAGCGCATGGGCAACGCGCATCCGAATATCGTTCCCTACCAGGATTTTCCGACGGCCGACGGCGACATGATTCTCGCGATCGGAAACGACGCGCAGTTCGCGCGTTTCTGCGATGTCGCAAGCCATCCCGAATGGGCGCAGGATGCGCGTTTTTCCACCAACCGCGGCCGCGTCGAAAACCGTGCGGCATTGTTGCCGTTGATTCGGCAAGCGACGGTATTCCGCACCACGCAGGCATGGATGGAAGCGCTGGAGCGGACCGGCGTGCCGTGCGGACCGATCAACCGCATCGACCAGGTGTTCGACGACCCGCAGGTACAGGCGCGGCAACTGCAGGTTACGCTTTCGCATCCTGTCGCGGGGACGGTGCCGCTGGTCGCCAATCCGATCCGTCTGTCCGAGTCGCCCGTCCAGTACCGGCGCGCCCCGCCTTTGCTGGGCCAGCATACGGAAGAAGTGCTGGCCGAATGGCTCGGCCTGTCCGAACCCGATATGCAGCAGTTGAAGGACGCCGCCGTCATTCGATCACTCATCCGATAACAAGTGCAGCCCCCATGAAGGAACCACGAACGCAATGAAATCCAACCTGATCAACGGCGAATGGATCGCCGGCACCCGCTCCAGGCCCAACATCAATCCTTCCGACACCGGCGATGTCATCGATGAATATGCGCAGGCGGACGCCATGCATGTCGATCTGGCGGTTGCCGCGGCCCAGCACGCGTTTGCCGGCTGGTCGATGGTGTCGCCCCAAGTGCGTGCCGATGCGCTCGACAGGATCGGCGCCGAACTGCTTGCACGGTCGAATGAACTGGGAGATTTGCTGGCACGGGAAGAAGGCAAAACCTTGCCGGAAGCCGTCGCCGAAGTGAAGCGGGCCGGGCAGATATTCCGTTTCTTTGCCGGCGAGGCGGTCCGCATTCCAGGGGAACGGCTCGCATCGGTCCGGGCGGGCGTGGATATCGAGGTCACCAGAGAACCGATCGGTGTGGTCGGCATCATTACGCCCTGGAATTTTCCGATCGCCATCCCGGCCTGGAAAATCGCACCTGCGCTGGCATATGGCAACTGCGTGGTGTTCAAACCCGCCGACCTGGTGCCCGGATCGGCGTGGGCACTGGCGGAAATCATCCACCGCTCCGGCATTCCTGCAGGCGTGTTCAACCTTGTAATGGGACCGGGCCGCATCGTGGGCCAGTCGCTGATCGACGATGCGCGGATAGCCGCGATCACCTTTACCGGTTCGGCCGCGACCGGCAGACGAATCCTCGAAGGCGCCAGCCGGCGCCTTGCGAAAGCACAGATCGAAATGGGCGGGAAGAATCCGCTGGTCGTGCTGGACGATGCCGACCTTGCGATCGCGATCGATTGCGCCGTGCAAGGATCGTATTACTCGACGGGGCAGCGTTGCACCGCGTCGAGCCGGATGATCGTTCAACGCGGCATCCATGACGCATTTGTCGCCGGAGTGCGCGCCCGGCTGGAAGCGCTGGTGATCGGCGATGCGCGTCATCCGACGACGCAGATCGGGCCGGTGGTCGACGAACAGCAACTGAAAACCGACCTCGACTATATCCGGATCGGGCAGTCCGAAGGAGCGGAGCTGGTGCAGGGAGGGCGGTTACTTGAGCGATCATCTCCCGGCTACTATCTGGAGCCGGCACTGTTCATCGCCGCCAGGCGTGACATGAGAATCAGCCGTGAAGAGATCTTCGGACCGGTCGCCTGCGTACTGCAGGCGGACGATTTTGAGCACGCGCTTGAACTCGCCAATGACACCGAGTTCGGCCTGTCCGCAGGCATCTGCACCACGTCGCTGAAATACGCCACGCATTTCAAACGGCACGCACAAGCCGGCATGGTGATGGTCAATACATCGACCGCCGGCGTTGATTATCATGTTCCGTTCGGCGGACGCAAGGGTTCGAGCTACGGGCCTCGTGAGCAGGGACGTTATGCGGCGGAGTTCTATACGACCGCGAAGACTGCATACAGCATGGCGGGTTAAACCGGATATGCTGGTTTTCGCGCAAGTTGTATTTGGAGCACGAACGCCTTGAAGTAGCCGTGACGGCGACTGTTCTTTTGTAAATCCGGTCCGGACTTGCGGTAGCTTGCCGAATGCCGGAAGATAACAGCATTGCCGTGCACGAATGTCCGCGCCGCAATGCAAGAGGATTAATTGGACCTGCCGGTTTAACGGAACGCATCTTTCATCTATGGACAGTGTCGACTTGCAAGTTCTGCGTATGGCATTAGATTGGTGCCATGCCGGCCATCGGGTCTGTCTGGTGACCGTAATTGAAACCTGGGGTTCGGCACCGCGGCCGCCCGGTGCATTGCTCGCGCTTCGGGATGACGGGCGCATCGCTGGATCGGTATCGGGCGGCTGCGTGGAAGATGATTTGATCGAGCGCATCAAGAACGGCATCCTGTTGACGGAAACGCCGGAACTCATCACTTATGGCGTTACGAAAGATGACGCGGCACGATTCGGTCTGCCGTGCGGCGGTACGCTGCGTCTGATCCAGGAAGAGGTGACCGATACGGAATGGATTGCCGAACTGATCGACCGTATTACCAATCATCAATTAGTCGCCCGTATACTGGACATGAAAAGCGGTCAGGTGACGTTGCATCCCGCGTTGTCGAATGAGCAGATCAGCTTTGACGGGCAGATGCTGAGAACGATACACGGTCCGCGCTGGCGTCTTTTGATCATCGGCGCCGGACAAATATCACGCTATGTCGCGCAAATGGCGCAAGCGCTGGACTATGACGTGACCGTGTGCGATCCGCGCGAGGAATATGCGGCGACATGGGACATGCCTGGCGTCATGCTCTCCAGGGATATGCCGGATGAGGTGGTGCTTGCCTTGAACCTGGATATGCATTCTGCGGTCGTCGCATTGACGCACGATCCTAAACTTGACGACATGGCATTGATGGAAGCGTTGAAATCCCGGGCATTTTATGTTGGCGCATTAGGCTCGCGCGCAAATACCGCTAAACGAAAGGCCAGGCTTGCTTTGCTGAATGTCAACGCAGCCGAAATTGAACGGTTGTACGGGCCGATAGGCTTTTGCATTGGGAGCCGTACGCCTCCGGAAATTGCCATTTCCATTCTTGCTGAAATTACAGCAGTAAAAAACGGGGTTTGTACCGATCAGGCATCAAGCCTGCCCTTTGGCAAGGCTTTTCATAAACAATAAAGTATGTGATGCAATCACACAGCGCCTTGGCAATGACGGGTATCTTGCTGGCAGCGGGAAAAGGCACGCGCTTCGACCGCAGTGGCATCAAAAACAAATTAACCCGGATACTCCCATCCGGCGGTAGTGTGGTTGCTGCATCAGCCCGAAATTTGAAAACAGCATTGCCGACCATGATTGTCGTTGTGCGGCCCGGCTCAGTTGACATCGTCGACCAGCTTCAGTCAATCGATTGCAGGATAGTGGAATGTCCGTTTGCGGATGAGGGCATGGCTGCCTCGCTGGTGCATGCGCTATCGGAAGCACAGGATGCACAAGGATGGGTGATTGCCTTGGCGGATATGCCCTATGTGCGACCGGCAACCATTGCGGCATTGGCGGAGGCCATCAGCCATGGAGCCGATATCGCGGTGCCGACTTATCGCGGTCAACGCGGCAATCCGGTCGCGTTTAGCCGCAAACATTTACCTGAACTCCTGCGCTTGACCGGCGATAACGGCGCCCGTCGTTTACTGGCTACTTTCCCGGTTATTGAGATTGCCACTAATGACGCTGGAATTTGCAAGGATATCGATACGGTGGCGGATTTGGCATGACCCGGAAGCCGCTTTATTCCCAAGAGACACACTGGGCGGATCCCGCCACACTTTTATTCCACCGTCACCGATTTTGCCAGATTGCGCGGTTTATCGACATCGGTGCCGCGCGCCAGCGCGGTGTGATAGGCCAGCAATTGCAGCGGCACCACATGCAGGATCGGCGACAGCAAGCCGTAGTGTTCCGGCAAGCGAATTACATGGATGCCTTCGCTGGAAGAAATGCGCGAATCGGCATCGGCGAACACATACAATTGTCCGCCGCGTGCGCGCACTTCCTGCATGTTCGATTTGAGTTTTTCGATCAGCGTATCGTTCGGTGCGACGGTGACGACCGGCATGTCTTCGGTGACCAGCGCCAGCGGGCCGTGCTTCAATTCGCCGGCCGGATAGGCTTCGGCGTGGATGTACGAAATTTCCTTCAGCTTCAACGCGCCTTCGAGCGCGATCGGATAATGCAATCCGCGCCCCAGGAACAGCGCGTGTTCCTTGCGTGCGAACGCTTCGGCCCAGGCGATGATGGCCGGTTCCAGCGCCAGCACGCTTTGCAGCGAGGTCGGCAGATGGCGCAGGTTTTTCAGATGATCCTGTTGCTGCGCCGGCGTCAGGCGGCCGCGCAATTTCGCCAGCGTCAGCGTCAGCAGGAACAGCGCGGCCAGTTGCGTGCTGAACGCCTTGGTCGATGCGACGCCGATCTCGGTGCCGGCGCGCGTCAGGTAAGACAGTTCGGTTTCCCGCACCATCGCCGACGTGCCGACATTGCAGATCGCCAGCGAGTGCCGGTGGCCGAGTTCTTTCGCGTATTTGAGCGCGGCGAGCGTATCGGCGGTTTCGCCCGATTGCGAAATGACCACGACCAATGCATCGGGATTGACTGCCGGGCTGCGATAGCGGTATTCGCTGGCGATCTCGACATTGGTTGGAATGCCGGCCACCGCTTCCAGCCAGTATTTCGCGGTCATGCCCGAGTAATAACTGGTGCCGCAGGCGAGAATCTGGATCGCGTTGATGTCGTTGAACACGGCGCCGGCATTGGCGCCGAACAGCTCGGGCACGAAACCCTGCACGCCTTCCAAGGTGTCGCCGATCGCGCGCGGTTGTTCGAAAATTTCCTTTTGCATGTAGTGGCGATACGGGCCGAGTTCGATCGCGCCGGAATAGGCGTTGACCGTCTGCACGTTGCGCTGCACCGGGCTATCGTTCTTGTCGAAGATCTGCACCGATGCCAGGCCCACATCGACCACATCGCCTTCTTCCAGATAAATGATCTGGTCGGTGATGCCGGCCAGCGCCATCGCATCGGATGCGAGAAAATTTTCGCCGTCGCCGAGGCCGACGATCAGCGGGCAGCCGAGGCGGGCACCCACCACGCGCTGCGGTTCATCCTTGCAGAACACCGCGATGGCGAACGCGCCGGTCAGTCGCTTGACCACGCGCTGCACCGTGCGCAGCAAGTCGCCGTCATAGGTGTGGTTGATCAGATGCGCGATCGCTTCGGTATCGGTTTGCGATTCGAATACATAACCGAGCGCCTTCAGTTCGTTGCGTATTTCTTCATAATTTTCGATGATGCCGTTGTGCACCAGCGCGACGCACTGATCGCCGTTTTTGCCGGCGGAGAAATGCGGATGCGCATTGTTGGTCGCCGGCACGCCATGCGTGGCCCAGCGGGTATGCGCAATGCCTGTGGTGCCCGAGAACTCGGTTTCGGCAACCTGGCTTTGCAATTCAGCCACGCGCGCCACGCTGCGCGCGCGCTGCAAGCCGTTGTGGTGCACCGCCACGCCGCATGAGTCGTAGCCGCGATATTCGAGACGCTTCAAGCCTTCCAGCAGGACGGGGACAATATTACGTTGCGCAACCGCGCCGACTATGCCGCACATGGAGAATCCCTATTTCTTTGGTGAAGTTGCTTGTTTCGTCGGCCGTTTCCAGCCGTCGATGGTGGTTTGCCTGGCACGCGAAACGGTGAGCTTGCCGGCCGGCGCATCGGTCGTCAGCGTGGTGCCGGCGCCGAGCGTGGCGCCTTTGCCGACGCGCACCGGCGCCACCAGCTGGCTGTCGCTGCCGATGAATGCATCGTCTTCGATAACGGTGCGGAATTTGTTGACGCCATCGTAGTTGCAGGTAATGGTGCCGGCGCCGATGTTGACGCGCATGCCGACCGTCGCATCGCCGACGTAGGCCAGATGATTGGCCTTGCTGTGCGCGGCGATGCGGCTATTCTTGACCTCGACGAAATTGCCGATGTGGACATCTTCCGCCAGTTCGGTGCCGGGACGCAGCCGCGCGTACGGTCCGATCATCGAACCGGCGCCGACGACTGCATCTTCGATATGGCAAAACGGCTTGATGTGGGCGCCGCTGGCGATCAATGCATTTTTGATCACGCAATGCGCACCGATCGTTACATTATCGGCCAGCTCGACCTTGCCCTCGAATACGCAGCCGACGTCGATGCTGACATCGCGTCCGCACAGCAATGCGCCGCGCACGTCGATGCGGGCCGGATCGGCCAGCGTCGCGCCTTGTTCCAGCAACGCATCGGCAATATTGCGCTGATGAATGCGCTCCAGTTCAGCCAACTGCACCTTGCTGTTGACACCCAGTGTTTCCCATACGTGATCGGGTTGCGCCGATACCACGGGCACGCCATCGGCAACCGCGCGCGCCACGATGTCGGTCAGATAATATTCGCGTTGCGCGTTGTCGTTCGACAGCGTGGTCAGCCACTGCTTGAGCTTCACGGTCGGCGCAATCAGGATGCCGGTGTTGACTTCGCAAATCGCGCGTTCGGTTTCGGTGGCGTCTTTCTGTTCGACAATTCGCACGATCTTGCCTTGCTCGCGCACGATGCGGCCATAACCGTCTGGCTTATCGAGATCGACCGTCAGGACCGACAACTTATTCCCGCTTGCAATGTCCAACAAGCGTCGCAGCGAAGCGGCAGTGGTCAATGGCACATCGCCGTACAAGACCAGGGTCGGCGTATCATCGTTCAGATACGGCAACGCCTGCAGCACTGCATGGCCGGTGCCGAGCTGCGGTTCCTGCCGGGCAAATGCAAGATCCGTCGCCTGCAGCAATTCGGGCACCATGTCGCCGCCATGACCGTAAATCACGCATAACGTGGAAGGCGACAACGCGCGCGCGGTGTCGATCACATGCGACAGCAACGGTTTCCCCGCCAGTGGATGCAACACTTTCGGAAGCGCGGATCGCATGCGCTTTCCCATGCCGGCAGCGAGAATGACAACGTTCATAAGAGGTCAGTAAAAAGAATGCAAAATTTTATCATGCGCAGATACGGCGCTTTTGCCGCATGGACAGGTATATTTTTAATCGCTTCCCTGATGTTGGGCTGCAGCGCAGCGCGCCTCGGGTATAGCAATGGAGAAACCGTATCCTATTGGTGGCTGGATAACTATGTCGATTTTGAAACTGACCAGAAGCCGTGGGTAAAAAAGCAGTTGGCTGATCTGTTTGCGTGGCACCGCAGTACGCAGCTAAAGGGTTATGTGCAACTGCTGACGCGCGCGCAAAGCCGCATTCACGGCAATATCAGCGAAGCGGAGCTGCGGACGGATTACGACGACCTCAAAAAGCGCATCCTGATCCTGACCGACAAGGCCCTGCCGCAGATGGCGGAGCTGGCATTATCGCTGCAACCGCATCAGATCGCCAATATCGAGAAAAAATTTGCATCCAACAATGATAAATATCGTAAAGATTATTTACGCGGCGATATTGAGCAGCGTCAGCGCTTTCGTTACAAAAAAGCACTCAAGCAAGCTGAATACTGGTTTGGCGGTTTCAGCGCTCAACAGGAACAGCTGATTCGCGCCGCATCCGATGCGCGCCCGTTGAACAACGAACTGGTGATGGCCGACCGGCTGCAACGCCAGGCGGCATTGATTGCGCTGTTGAAGAAAATCCAGGCGGAGAAACCCGGCCGCGACGCCACCATGGCGATATTGAAAGATTATATGAACGGCACGATGAACCGCTTCGCCAACCCCGAACACAAGGTGTTTTTCGATGCTGCACATGCCGGCTCGATCCGCTTGGCGTCGGTAATCATCAATAACGCCACGCCGGCGCAGAAAGCGCGTTTCGTGAAAAATTTGCAAAAATGGATCGATGATTTCAACGCGCTGGCGGGATGAGATTTAACTCGCCGGTTGCAGCGGAATGATGCCGGCAACCGTGCCGCCGGTCGCGCACGGTTCCTCATCAAACGCGATATCGCCGTCTTTTATCGCTTCGCCGGTTGCTTTCAATCCGGCGAAGCCGAACAGATCGCGGTCCATCAAATGCGACGGCGCCACCGTCGACAGCGATGAAAAAATATTGTCGACCCGGCCCGGGAATTTCTTTTCCCAGTCGCGCAGCATCGCCTTGATCTGCTTGCGCTGCAAATTTTCCTGGCTGCCGCACAAGTCGCAGGGGATGATCGGAAACTGCTTGACCTCGGCATAGCGCGTCGAATCGGCTTCGTGCACATAGGCCAGCGGGCGGATCACGATGTGCTTGCCGTCATCCGATTGCAGCTTCGGCGGCATGCCTTTCAACTTCGCGCCGAAAAACATATTCAAAAAAAATGTTTCCATGATGTCGTCGCGATGGTGGCCGAGCGCGATTTTGGTCGCGTCCAGTTCATCGGCGACGCGATACAGAATGCCGCGCCGCAGCCGCGAACATAGCGAGCAGGTGGTTTTCCCTTCCGGTATCACGCGCTTGACGATGCTGTAGGTATCCTGCGTTTCGATATGGAACGGCACGCCGAGCCGCGTCAGATAGTCGGGCAGGATATGCGCCGGGAAATTCGGCTGCTTTTGATCGAGATTGACGGCGACGATATCGAAATGGATCGGCGCGCGCTGCCGCAAGGTCAGCAGGATGTCGAGCAAGGCGTAGCTGTCCTTGCCGCCCGACAGGCAGACCATCACCTTGTCGCCCTCCTCGATCATGTTGAAATCGCCGATCGCCTGGCCGACCTGGCGGCACAGGCGCTTGTGCAGCTTGTTGTTTTCGTAGGCGATTTTCTCGACTTGCTTCAGCGTCGTTGCGGCATCCGAAACATCGTTCATGGCAGTCTGTGGCATTCAAGCCTCCTTGACGCGAAACACTTCGACGCCGACCGATTCGCAATCGGGATAGACGTCCGGCTTTTCGGTCGATACCCGCACCGCGCGCACCTTCGGGTGCGCCAGCATCGCGCGCGCCACGTCGTCGCACAGGGTTTCCTGCAGATGGATATGGCCTTGCGCCATGCGCTTCGCAATCGTATCGCGCATGAAATCGTAATCGACCACTTCATCCAGATGATCGCCCTGCGGCGTGGACAGCGCCAGCGGAATGAACAGATCGACATTGATCAGCACCCGCTGCTCGCCCTTCTTTTCGAATTCATGCACGCCGATATTGATCTGCACTTCGTAGTTGCGCAAAAACAGGCGGCGGCAATCGCTTAATCCGGGATGAGACAGAGAGGAGAGCATGGTTTCAGAAAGTTATTTGCAGTTATTTGCGCAAAGATTGCGGATTATTCATTTGGCAACGAACATCACGTCGCGTTGCAGCGGAATCAAATGCTGGCCGCCATCGACCAGTAGCGTGGTGCCGGTAATCGCCGGCGATTCGGCGACAAAGCATACGGTTGCGGCAATGTCGTCCGGCGTGCTGGATTTTCCCAGCGGAGTGACTGCATGGGCCTTCGCAAATCCGGCTTCGGTCTGGCCGCCGGACCGCAAGGTAATGCCGGGCGCGATGCCGACCACCCGCACTTTCGGCGCCAGCGCCTGCGCCAGCATCGTGGTAGAGCTGTGCAGTGCCGCTTTCGACAACGTATAAGACAGAAAATCCGGATTCAGGTTGAATAATTTCTGATCCAGCAGATTGATCACCACCGACTGCGATCCCGGCGGAGTCGCATCATGCAGCGCCTGCGTCAGCAAAACCGGCGCCGCCAGATTGACATGCATGTGCGCATCGAGCCGGGCTACCGAAAAATCCGTGGCGCTGTCATGCTCGAACAACGACGCATTGTTGACCACGCACGCGACCGGACCCAGCGCGGCGACGGCACGCGGCAGCAGCGTCCTGACCGCGGCTTCATCGGCCAGATCGCATTGCAGCGCGACCGCGCGCTGTCCCAGCGCCTCGATATCGCGCACGGTGGCCTGCGCATCGGCGGCGGAATGGCGATAATGCACGACCACATGCCAGCCGCGCTGCGCCAGCGCCAGCGCAATGGTGCGCCCGATGCGTCTGGCAGAACCTGTAACAAGTGCAACTTTTTGCCGATTTGTGGTCATAGGGTGTTTGCGTGCCGGTCTGAGTGCAGCCCGTGGGTTTCTTATAACTTTTTGCCGATTTCACTACAATACCAATTATGCAACTGCAATTGCCCGAACCTTCTCCCGATGCGCTACTTGCATCGCGCTCGCTGCAAACCCTGATCGCCAACGACATCCGGCACAATTCCGGCTGGATTTCATTCTCGCGCTTCATGGAGCTGGCGCTGTATGCGCCCGGTCAGGGTTATTACAGCGGCGGCGCGGCCAAACTTGGTAAAGACGGTGATTTTACAACCGCACCCGAAATCACGCCGCTTTTCGGCGAGACGCTGGCGCATGTGGCGGCTGACCTGATGGGCAAGACCGCGCCGCAGATCATCGAATTCGGCGCCGGCACCGGCAAGCTGGCGCACGACATGCTGACCGAATTATCCGCGATGGGCGTTGCCGTGCATCGCTACTCGATCGTCGAATTGTCCGGCGAGTTGCGCGCGCGCCAGCAGCGCACGTTGCGCGGCTTTCCGCAAGTGGCCTGGCTGGAGCAGTTTCCCGCAGCCTTTTCCGGCGTCGTGATCGGCAATGAAGTGCTCGACGCGATGCCCGCGCATTTGGTCGTGAAAACGCAGCAAGGATGGAAGGAACGCGGCATCGGCCTGGCGCCCAAGAAATTCGTCTATCGCGACCGGCCGTGCGAGCCGTGGCTGATCGCGCAGATTCCGGATGCCGACATGCTGCCGGTCGGCTACCTGACCGAAGTGCATCCGATCTCGATCGGGTTCATGAAATCGCTGTCGGGCATGCTGTGCGCCGGCCATGAAAACACCGGCCACGGCGGCGCCGCGATCCTGATCGATTACGGTTTTCCGGCACATGAATATTATTTGCCGCAACGATCGCAAGGCACGTTGATGTGCCACTACCGGCATCATGCGCATGACGATCCGTTTTACCTGCCGGGTTTGCAGGATATTACCGCGCACGTCGATTTCACCGCGATCGCGCGCGCGGCGGTCGAGGGCGGGCTGGACATATTGGGCTACATGAATCAAGCTGCATTCCTGCTCGATGCCGGCATCGGTGACTTGTTGCTGCGCACGCCGCCGACCGACAAGCTGCGTTATCTGCCGCAATCCAACGCCGTGCAAAAACTGACTTCGCCGGCCGAGATGGGCGAGTTGTTCAAGGTGCTGGTGGTCGGCAAAAAGGCGCAGTTGCCGGCGAAATTCGACCGCAACGATCGCAGCCACCGGCTGTGAGAAACCATTAACAATCGCTGTAATTTTTGGAAAGACGCGGATGATACGCTGGCTCCTCACCATATTCATTGCGCTGGTCGTTTTTTCCGCAATGCTGCCCTGGCTTGAAAAGCTCGGGGTGGGAAAGCTTCCGGGCGATGTACGGTTCACGCTGTTCGGCAAAACCGTTTTCCTGCCGTTCGCATCCACAATATTACTGTCAACGGTGATATTCCTGGTGGCGCGCTTGCTCAAATGAATCGGCGGCCCGCTGCATGTTGCTTTCATGAGGGATAACGCATGATCCGCTGGGTTGCCGTGATTTTCATCGGGCTGTTCATTTTTTACGCGCTGCTGCCCGGGCTGGCGAAACTGGGAGTAGGGCGGTTGCCGGGCGACATTCGGTTCAAGCTGTTCGGCCAGATATTATGTCTGCCGTTCGGCTCGACGGTGGCATGGTCGGCGCTGGCCTTCCTGATAGCGGAAGTGGTCAAGCGCACCTGCCTGTTCTGCTGAAGCGGTTTCTTGCCGCTGCCGCACCCGGCCCGATTTTCCGGTTGCTTATATACTGTTGGCCCTACCGATCATCCCCATTCAATCCGCCGCCGCCATGCCGCCCACCCTGGAAGAATTGCGCGAACGTTACGGCAGTCGTTACAAGTGGCTGGTGCTGCTGACCGTCATGATCGGCACGATGGCGTCGATTCTGTCGTCCACCATCGTCAACGTCGCCGTGCCCGACCTGAGCCGGCATTTCACGCTGGGCCAGGACCGGGCGCAGTGGGTGTCGGCCGCATTCATGCTGGCGATGACGCTATCGATGCTGACCACGCCATGGCTGCTGTTGCGCTTCGGCTTGCGCCGCACCTATACCGGCGCCATCCTGATTCTGCTGACCGGCGGCGTGATCGGCGGATTCAGCGTCAATTACCCGATGCTGCTGGCGATGCGGGTGGTCGAAGGCCTGGCGTCCGGCATCTTGCAGCCGATTCCCGCGATCGTGATCCTGCGCGCGTTCGGCACCGGCGAGCAGGGTAAGGCGATGGGCATTTTCGGCTTCGGCGTGGTGCTCGCGCCGGCGCTCGGGCCCAGTGTCGGCGGCTTTCTGGTCGAGCAGTTCGGCTGGCGTTCGATTTTCTTTGTCGTGGTGCCGTTCTGCCTGCTGGTGCTGGTGCTGATCCGGCGTTTTTTGTCAGTGAATTCGCCGATGATGGGCGATGCCAAAAGACTCGACTGGAAAGGGCTGCTGCTGGCCGGCGTCTGCACCATCAGCATCATGAACGGGCTGGTGCAATTGCATGGCGACAAGCTGCAGGCAGCCGGATTGCTGGCGCTGGGCCTGGCCTGTTTTGTCGGATTCATCATGTACCAACTGCGCGCCGAGCAGCCGTTAATGAACATGGAATTGTTCGGCTACCGGCAGTTCGCGATGGGCGCACTGGTTGCCTTCATTTACGGCATGGGGTTGTTCGGCTCTACCTACCTGTTGCCGGTCTACATGCAGATGGCGTTGCATTATTCGCCGTCGCGCGCCGGCCTGATTCTGCTGCCGGCCGGGATCGTGCTGGCGGTGGCGATTCCCTTGGCCGGCAGGCTGGCCGATCGCTATCCGGCGAATGTGCTGGTATCGATCGGGCTCGGCTTGCTGGCATTGTCGTTCGGATTGATGGCGATGGGCGCCCCCGGCACCGGTTATTTCACATTGATGGCATGGGCTGTCATCGGCCGCATCGGGCTCGGTTTCGTGTTGCCGGCGTTAAGTCTGGGGGCGATGCGCGGCGTCGATGCCGATCTGATTGCGCAAGGCGCCAGCACGATCAATTTTCTGCGGCAACTGGGCGGCGCAATCGGCGTCAGCCTGGTGGGCATCGTGCTCGAATGGCGGCTGGCGGTGCATCAAACCGGTCTGGCGGCGGGGCAGGATGGCAACATGGCGAATCGCATTCATGCATTCGACGACACGTTCCTGTTCGTCGCTGCCATCTGCGCGACTGCGGTGGTGGCCGCGTGGCGCATGCGCGCCCGCCAAGTTGCATGATAAGTAGACTTCATTCCAACCATCAGTCCCAGCCGCCCGATTGTTCGGCCTTCAGCACTTCGGTATCGCGTGCGAACATTTCCTCCAGTTCGTCCCGCGCCTGCTTGGCCATCGACACCCGCTGCTGCTGATCCTTGTAGTACGGATAGACCGCATGCAGCGATTGAATGTTATGCGAACGGAATTTCATCGCCGCCTCGCGCGCCTGGTACGCGCCGAAGCCGAGTTGCTGCAATGCCTGCCGACCCAGTTGCAGCGCGGCCTCGAACGTTTCGCGCTCGATCATCGTGACGCCGCGATCTGTCATCGTGGCTTCGTCGATTCGATGTGCGCCATGGATAATATGCGGCGGCAGCCAGCGCATGCCGCACAGATCGGCGGTTTGCCGGAACGGCGGCAGAAAGGCGGCAAACGCATGACGATGATAGCCGCTCTCCTGATACGATTCATGCGGACCGCCGGTGGTGACGGCCAGCCAGTAATCCTTGCCGCGCAGCGCGGTGCCGCCATCGCCGTATGCCCAGCCTTGTTCCAGCACCGTATCGACCCATTGCTTCAGCAGCGCAGGCATGCCGTACCATTGAATCGGATGCTGGAATACCGCCAGATCGGCATCCGCCAGCAGCGCTTGTTCGCGCGGTACGTCGATATAAAAATCGGGATAGGTTTCGTACAGGTCGTGCATCCGTACATTCGGTACCGACCGCGCCGCCTCGGCCAGACGACGATTGATATGCGAACGATGGGGCGCCGGATGGACATACAAAATCAGGATGCGTGGCGCAGCAGTCATGTTGTTATTGTCCGCAATGTTGCCGTGTCGGCATGAATTGCCATTCATGCCGATGGAAACCTTTTTAGGGATGCAAGGAAATTGTTCGCATTAAAGCTTGTCAGACGCGAAGCAGTACTAACCCGATAAACTTGTTGATTCTGCATCAATATAGGTATGATCCTTGAAAACCTCGATCCGAAGTGAAGCATTTGCTGGCTGATCCCATTCCGCCCGTCTTGCGGGAATCTGTCCATCCCGTGTATTTGCACCGGTTTATTCCAGCCATTTTAGCCATTTGAATTTGACAATATGTCCGAGACTCCTCGTTCTGAAACATCTATTTCCGACCCGGCCGCCGCTCACCCGCCCGCTCCTGCCAAAACTGCTGGCCCGATTACTCACGAAAACAGCGGTGCCTCGCGTTATCTTGAATCCAGCGATACGCCCTGGTCGTTGACATGGCGCGTTCTGGTCGCGCGTTATGAGGCGATGTCGGACCAGATTCGCCGCCGTGTGATGCAACGGACGCTGAAAATCGGCGTTTCGGCGCGTATTTTCCATCCGGAATCGGGCGCTACCGGACTGCGCAGCAAAACACTGCAGTATCTGGAAGAATCGATTGCGCAATGGGTCATGTCGCGCGATGTGCTGGTATTCATGATTCCGACCGTCAACAACAATGGATTATTGCATCCCAGCAATATCAGGTTGCGCGATTATGCGAAACACCTGGACGGGCTGGTACTGCAGGGCGGAGCCGACGTCTCGCCGCAAAGCTACTCGCAATCGGCGACGCGCCCCGAATGGATCGGCGACCGGGCGCGCGACATGTACGAACTCGAATTGCTGCATGAATTCATCGAAGCCGGCAAGCCGGTGCTGGGCATATGCCGAGGTTGCCAGCTGATCAATGTCGCATTTGGCGGCACGCTGTATCAAGACATCGCGTCCGACGTGCCGACCGCGATCGAACATGTCAACGATCTGTATGACAATCATCGTCACGTGATTCATTTCCCCAAGGGCTCGGCGCTTGGGCGGCTGTTTGCGTCAGAGCCCGCGCCGCTGGTCAATTCCATTCATCATCAGGCGGTCAAGGATCTGGGGCGCGACCTGACGGTGGAGGCGGTTTCCGGCGCCGATAATATTGTCGAAGCGATTCGTTATCGCAAGGCGCGGTTTGTGATGGGCTTGCAGTGGCATCCGGAATTCCATCATGCCGGCGGCACGGAATTGCTCGATTGCACGCCGATTCTGGACAGTTTTTTGCGCGCAGCGCGTGAAACGCGGTTCTGAACAAGTCGCCAAAGTACTTTTCGGTTGACAAGGAATGCTGTCTCACATATAGTTTGGGGTTCCCTGCGGAGGGGTGGCCGAGTGGTTAATGGCAGCAGACTGTAAATCTGCCCTCTTACGAGTACGCTGGTTCGAATCCAGCCCCCTCCACCACAGGATTAGGCATGCAGGGATGGCTGGTACTTGTTTTTGTTTTGTGTGTGGCCGAGGTGGTCGCCCTCGCGGGTGTAGCTCAATGGTAGAGCTGAAGCCTTCCAAGCTTATGACGAGGGTTCGATTCCCTTCACCCGCTCCAGTTTCAAGGTTGGACGTGCCGTAGCAGGTAGGGCATCGGACAGCAAGGTATGCCCTTTTAGCTCAGTGGTAGAGCACTCCCTTGGTAAGGGAGAGGCCACGTGTTCAATCCACGTAAAGGGCACCAGATTTTATTTGTGCATTTGATACACCGGTATATCTGAAAGACGGTCAGGCGCGTGCCTGGACATTCTCATCAAATCGTTAGGAGTCTAAGATGGCAAAAGGCAAGTTTGAGCGGACCAAGCCGCACGTGAATGTGGGCACGATCGGCCACGTCGATCACGGCAAGACGACGCTGACGGCGGCGATTGCGACCGTCCTGTCGAAGAAGTTTGGCGGCGAAGCCAAGGCATACGACCAGATCGATGCGGCGCCGGAAGAAAAGGCGCGCGGCATTACCATCAACACCGCGCACGTCGAATACGAAACCGCCAACCGGCACTACGCGCACGTTGACTGCCCCGGCCACGCCGACTACGTCAAAAACATGATCACCGGCGCTGCCCAGATGGATGGCGCCATCCTGGTCTGTTCCGCAGCTGACGGTCCGATGCCGCAAACGCGCGAACACATCTTGCTGGCGCGCCAGGTCGGCGTGCCGTACATCATGGTGTTCTTGAACAAGTGCGACATGGTCGACGACGCCGAACTGCTCGAACTGGTCGAAATGGAAGTGCGCGAACTGCTCTCCAAATACGACTTTCCCGGCGACGACGTGCCCATCATCCGCGGTTCCGCCAAGCTCGCGCTCGAAGGCGACACCGGCCCGCTGGGCGAGCAAGCCATCATGGCGCTGGCCGAAGCATTGGACAGCTACATCCCGACCCCGGAGCGTGCGGTCGACGGCGCGTTCCTGATGCCGGTCGAAGACGTGTTCTCGATCTCCGGCCGCGGCACCGTCGTCACCGGGCGGGTCGAGCGCGGCATCGTCAAGGTTGGCGAAGAGATTGAAATCGTCGGCATACGCGACACCCAAAAGACCACTTGCACCGGCGTCGAAATGTTCCGCAAGCTGCTCGACCAGGGGCAAGCCGGCGACAACGTCGGCGTGCTGCTGCGCGGCACCAAGCGCGAAGACGTCGAGCGCGGCCAGGTGCTGGCCAAGCCGGGCTCGATCAAGCCGCACAAGCACTTCACCGGCGAGATCTATGTGCTGTCCAAGGATGAAGGCGGCCGTCATACGCCGTTCTTCAACAACTACCGTCCGCAATTTTACTTCCGCACCACGGACGTGACCGGCTCGATCGAGCTGCCGAAGGACAAAGAGATGGTGATGCCGGGCGACAACGTGTCGATCACCGTGATGCTGATCAACCCGATTGCGATGGAAGAAGGATTGCGCTTCGCCATCCGCGAAGGCGGCCGGACCGTCGGCGCCGGCGTCGTCGCGAAAATCATCGAGTAATGAATTGAATTTTCGCGTCGCGCTCCGGGCAAGTCCCCGAAGCGCGACGTGGACGATTCAAATAAGCGTTTAAACGTAGGGGCGTAGCTCAACTGGCAGAGCGTCGGTCTCCAAAACCGAAGGTTGGGGGTTCGAGGCCCTCCGCCCCTGCCACCGATTCAGGTGGGCACCGAAAGTAAAAGCGTATGTCTAATCAACCCGTACAGACCGTCAGCACGTCGGGCGACAAAGCAAAAATCGCCTTGGCAGTTTGTGCCGTAATTGCCGGTGTGGCCGGTTTCTATTTTCTGGCAGGCAAGCCGACTTACATGCGCGCCGGTGCTTTGGTGGCGGGTTTGATTGCTGCAATTGCGCTGGCATGGACTTCGCTGTCGGGCCGCAGCTTTCTGAATTTCGCAAAAGAAGCCGTACGGGAAACCAAAAAAGTGGTCTGGCCGACCCGCAAGGAAGCGCTGCAGATCACGCTGATCGTCTTCGGATTCGTGCTGGTGATGGCGCTCTTCCTGTGGGGTACGGATAAATTGCTGGAAGTTTTGTTGTACGACCTGATCTTGGGCTGGAAAAAATAATGAGCGAGAACATGCGGGATAGCGCGCCGGGCGCCTCGGCAGTAACTCACTCTGGCGGCAGCAAGCGCTGGTACGTGGTGCACGCCTATTCCGGCATGGAAAAAAGCGTGCAGCGCGCACTCACCGAGCGCATTGCCCGCGCCGGCATGGAAGATAAATTCGGGCAGATCCTGGTGCCGACCGAGGAAGTCATTGAAGTCAAGAATGGCCAGAAATCGGTGACCGAGCGTCGTTTCTTTCCGGGTTATGTATTGGTTGAAATGGAAATGACCGATGAAACATGGCACCTGGTGAAAAATACCAATAAGGTGACCGGTTTCATTGGCGGCAAATCGAACAAGCCGACGCCGATTCCGCCGCATGAAGTCGACAAGATCATGCAACAGATGCAGGAAGGGATCGAAAAGCCGCGTCCCAAGGTGTTGTACGAAGTGGGCGAACTGGTGCGCATCAAGGATGGCCCGTTCACGGACTTCAACGGCAATGTCGAAGAGGTCAATTACGAAAAATCGCGCGTGCGCGTATCGGTCACGATTTTTGGCCGCGCAACGCCGGTTGAGCTGGAATTCGGGCAAGTCGAAAAAGCCTGATTCTTGTCCGGCAGCATAAAAAATAATTGCAGCAAGCGCCCATTCGGAGCGCCCCAAACATGGGTGAAATCCGAAGTGCATCAAATAGAGGAGCCCCAGTATTTTGCTGGAAGGTAAATGAACGGGCGCTAACACTCACTTAACGTAGGAACCTTCATGGCAAAGAAAATTGTTGGTTTTATCAAGCTGCAAGTGCCGGCTGGTAAGGCAAATCCGTCCCCTCCGATTGGTCCGGCATTGGGCCAGCGCGGTTTGAACATCATGGAATTCTGCAAGGCGTTCAACGCCCAGACTCAAGGCGTCGAGCCTGGCATGCCGATCCCGGTTGTGATCACCGCATTCGCAGACAAGTCTTTCACCTTCGTGATGAAGACGCCGCCTGCGACGTTCCTGATCAAGAAGGCCGCTGGCATTGCCAAGGGATCGCCGAAGCCGCATACCGACAAGGTCGGCACGATGACCCGCAAGCAGGCAGAAGAAATCGCCACAACAAAACGGCCGGATCTGACGGCGGCCGACATGGATGCCGCCGTGCGTACGATCGCCGGTTCCGCACGCTCCATGGGCATCACGGTGGAGGGTCTGTAATGGCTAAGTTATCCAAGCGCGCTAAAGCGATCAAGAGCAAAATCGATCGCACCAAGGCCTATCCATTCGATAGCGCCGTTGCGTTGATCAAGGAATGCGCAACCGCCAAGTTCAATGAATCGATCGATGTATCGGTGCAACTGGGCGTGGATGCGAAGAAATCGGACCAGGTGGTGCGCGGTTCCGTCGTGCTGCCGGCAGGTACCGGCAAGACCGTGCGCGTTGCGGTGTTTGCAACCGGCGAAAAGGCCGAGCAAGCGAAGGCAGCGGGCGCCGATATTGTCGGCATGGATGATCTGGCCGAACAAATCAAGGCCGGCAACATGCCTTTCGATATCGTGATCGCGTCGCCCGATACGATGCGTATCGTTGGTACGCTGGGCCAGATTCTCGGCCCGCGCGGCTTGATGCCGAATCCGAAAGTCGGCACAGTGACGCCGGATGTCGCGACTGCAGTTAAGAACGCCAAAGCCGGCCAGGTGCAATACCGTACCGACAAGGCAGGCATCATTCATGCGACGATCGGTCGCAAGTCGTTCAGCGATGCGGAGCTCAAATCCAATCTGCTGGCATTGATCGACGCGCTGAACAAGGCCAAGCCGACTTCCAGCAAGGGCGTGTATCTGCGCAAGGTTGCGCTGTCGTCCACGATGGGTGCCGGTGTTCGCATTGATCAGGGAACGTTGGCAAGTTAAAGGCATTGCGGGACAGAGTTAAGCGCAGCGATACTCGGTCCCCAACTGATTAAAAAATTAAGTCCCTGTGCCCAAGGCATGGGGCGAATCTTTGGGCTGGGTCGGATTCATGCCAAGAGTAATTGGGATAAAGTTAAGTGTAGCGATACTCTGCCCCTAGGCTGAAGAAGGTCCAGACAATCAAAGACCGTTGGGCGGCGTGCATGAAGGTTATGTACAAAGTTAAAACGCTGGATGAAGTAATAATCAACCGGTACCCAGCGCAGATGGTGAACCCGAACAAGTTTTGCAGTCTCAACACTGCGCATTTTGTACCGCGCCAGTACTGAACTCCTAACTTCGGACGCCGTGTTCGAACCGATGCAAGGTCAGCAGCCACATGGTTGCGTTTTATCCGAGCATTATTTTTGGAGGTTGATCGTGAGTCTCAATCTGAATGACAAAAAGGCCGTAGTCGCCGAAATCTCTGCAAAAGTTGCAACAGCGCAGACGATCGTCGTGGCCGAATATCGCGGCATCCAGGTTGGTCACTTGACGCAACTGCGCGCCAAAGCGCGTTCCCAGGGTGTGTACCTGCGCGTATTGAAAAATACGCTCGCTCGTCGCGCCGTCGAGGGAACCGCGTTTGCTGGCCTCGCCTCCGAAATGACCGGCCCGTTGATCTATTCGATCTCCGAGGATGCCGTTGCAGCAGCAAAAGTCATTAGTGAATTTGCTAAAACCAACGACAAACTGGTCGTCAAGGCAGGCAATTACGCAGGCAAACCGCTTGATAAAGCGGCTGTCTCTGCATTGGCCAGCATCCCGAGCCGTGAAGTTCTGCTGTCCCAGTTGCTGGGCATCATGCAGGCGCCGGTTTCGGGATTTGCCCGTGCACTCGCTGCCCTCGCAGCGAAAAAAGAGGCCGAGTCCGCAGCGCCAGCTGCAGTCGAAGCGTCAGCCGAAGCCGCATAAACGCTGCGATTTATTGCGCAGCACTGGCTTTAGCGCTTTTTGCGTCAGTACCAGTTGATTAGAAAATTAATTTAGGAGTTTTACATGGCGATTAGCAAAGACGACATCCTTGAAGCCGTAGGCGCAATGTCCGTAATGGACTTGAACGATATGGTCAAGGCATTCGAAGAAAAGTTCGGCGTGTCCGCCGCTGCAATGGCAGTTGCCGGTCCTGCCGGCGGCGGTGCTGCGGCGGTTGTTGAAGAGCAAACCGAATTCACCGTGACATTGACCGACTTCGGCGCAAACAAAGTTGGCGTCATCAAAGCGGTTCGCGAAATCACCGGCTTGGGTCTGAAAGAAGCAAAAGATCTGGTTGACGGCGCACCGAAGCCGGTCAAGGAAGGCGTTGCCAAGGCGGATGCGGAAGCGGCCAAGAAAAAGCTGGAAGAAGCTGGCGCGAAAGCCGAAATCAAGTAATTTATTTCGACTTGCCAGCGCGACATGCAGCGCCGGAGTCAAAGCGCAGAACCCTTTCAAAAGGAGGGTTCGGCTTTGGCTCCTTTGTCGTTTTCGAATTTTGACGTGTCTATTGCCAGTCTGATTATTCGGTTTTCGTAATCAGGCCCCAGTTTAGTCAGATGTGAAGGGCGGAGACTTGAGGTTTCGCAGAGGGGAATAGTTTGATGGCCCGCTGCGAATCCTGAATTCTCTATCCTTCCTGTCACTCACGGAGTGTCCATGCACTATTCATTTACCGAGAAGAAGCGCATTCGCAAATCATTCGCGAAACGCGCAAATGTTCACCAAGTTCCGTTCCTGCTGGCGACCCAGCTCGAGTCTTACCTGGGCTTTTTACAGGCGGACAAGGTGCCTTCCCAACGCAAGAACGAAGGTTTGCAATCCGCCTTCACGTCCATTTTTCCAATCGTATCGCACAATGGTTTCGCGCGGCTCGAATTTCTTTCTTACGTGCTCGGCGATCCGCCGTTCGACGTCAAGGAATGCCAGCAGCGCGGATTGACGTTCGCATCGCCATTGCGTGCCAAGGTGCGCCTGGTGATCCTGGACAAGGAATCGCCGACCAAGCCGGTCGTCAAGGAAATGAAAGAGCAGGAAGTGTACATGGGCGAATTGCCGCTCATGACGACGACCGGTTCGTTCGTCATCAATGGCACCGAGCGCGTCATCGTGTCGCAGTTGCATCGCTCGCCCGGCGTGTTCTTCGAGCATGACCGCGGCAAGACGCACTCGTCCGGCAAACTGCTGTTTTCCGCTCGGATCATTCCTTACCGCGGTTCTTGGCTCGATTATGAATTCGATCCGAAAGATATCCTGTTCTTCCGCGTCGATCGCCGCCGCAAGATGCCGGTCACCATCCTGCTGAAAGCGATCGGCATGACGGTCGAGCAAATCCTCGCGAACTTCTTCGTGTTCGACAATTTCACGCTGCGCTCCGAAGGTGCGGAAATGGAATTCGTCGCCGAGCGTTTGCGTGGCGAAGTCGCGCGTTTCGATATCAGTGACAAATCAGGCAAGCCGCTGGTTGCAAAAGACAAGCGCATCAACTCCAAGCATGTGCGCGATATTGAAGCCGCAGGCATCAAGCATATTTCCGTGCCTGAAGACTATCTGCTCGGACGCGTGCTGGCGAAAAACATCGTCGACGCCGATACCGGCGAAGTCATCGCCAATGCCAACGACGAAGTGACCGATGAATTGCTGGGCCGCTTGCGCGAAGCGAATGTGTCCGATATCCAGACGTTGTACACCAACGATCTGGATCAGGGCGGCTACATTTCGCAAACCCTGCGCATGGACGATACCGCAGACCAGATGGCTGCCAAGGTCGCGATTTACCGCATGATGCGCCCGGGCGAGCCGCCGACCGAAGATTCGGTCGAGGCACTGTTCAATGGTTTGTTCTACAACGAAGATCGCTACGATCTGTCGGCGGTCGGCCGCATGAAATTCAACCGCCGCATCGGTCGCGACGAGTTGACCGGCGCCATGACGCTGTCGAATGAAGACGTACTGTCGGTCATCAAGATCCTGGTGGAATTGCGTAACGGCCGCGGTGAAGTCGATGATATCGATCACCTCGGCAACCGCCGCGTGCGTTGCGTCGGCGAACTGGCTGAAAATCAGTTCCGTGCCGGTCTGGTGCGTGTCGAGCGCGCTGTCAAGGAGCGTCTCGGCCAGGCCGAAGCGGACAACCTGATGCCGCATGACCTGATCAATTCCAAGCCGATCTCGGCCGCAATCCGCGAATTCTTCGGTTCGTCGCAATTGTCGCAGTTCATGGACCAGACTAATCCGCTGTCGGAAATCACCCACAAGCGCCGTGTATCGGCACTTGGCCCGGGCGGTTTGACCCGCGAGCGTGCCGGTTTCGAAGTGCGCGACGTGCATCCGACGCACTATGGCCGCGTCTGCCCGATCGAGACGCCGGAAGGCCCGAACATCGGCCTGATCAATTCGTTGGCGCTGTATGCGCGCCTGAACGAATATGGTTTCCTCGAGACGCCTTACCGCAAGGTGAACGACAGCAAGATCACGAGTCAGATCGATTACCTGTCCGCGATTGAAGAGGGTCGCTACATCATCGCCCAGGCGAATGCGACCATCGACAAGTCCGGCCAGTTGTCCGATGAACTGGTTTCTGCGCGTGAAGCAGGTGAAACCATCTTGGTCTCGCCCGAGCGCGTGCAATACATGGACGTCGCGCCGGGCCAGATCGTATCGGTTGCGGCTTCGCTGATTCCTTTCCTTGAACACGATGATGCGAACCGCGCATTGATGGGCGCCAACATGCAGCGTCAGGCCGTGCCTTGCCTGCGCCCGGAAAAAGCGCTTGTCGGCACCGGTATCGAACGTACCGTCGCAGTCGACTCGGGCACGACGGTGCAGGCGTTGCGCGGCGGCGTGGTGGATTATATTGACGCCGGTCGTGTCGTGATTCGCGTCAACGATGATGAAGCGACTGCCGGTGAGGTCGGTGTCGATATCTATAACCTGATCAAGTACACGCGCTCGAATCAGAACACCAACATCAACCAGCGTCCGATCGTCAAAGTGGGCGACCGTGTTGCCAGACATGACGTGATCGCCGATGGCGCATCGACCGATTTGGGCGAACTGGCCCTGGGCCAGAACATGCTGGTCGCGTTCATGCCGTGGAACGGCTACAACTTCGAAGATTCGATTCTGATCTCCGAAAAAGTGGTGGCGGATGATCGCTATACGTCGATTCACATCGAGGAATTGTCGGTCGTCGCCCGTGACACCAAGCTCGGCGCGGAAGAAATCACGCGCGATATTTCCAACCTCGCGGAAAACCAGCTTGCGCGTCTCGACGAATCCGGCATCGTCTATATCGGTGCGGAAGTCGAAGCCGGCGATACGCTGGTCGGTAAAGTCACGCCGAAAGGCGAGACGCAGCTGACGCCGGAAGAGAAATTGCTGCGCGCGATCTTCGGTGAAAAAGCGTCCGACGTCAAAGACACGTCGCTGCGCGTCCCTTCGGGGATGGTCGGCACCGTGATCGATGTGCAAGTGTTTACCCGCGAAGGCATCCCGCGCGACAAGCGCGCTCAGCAAATCATCGATGATGAGTTGAAGCGTTACCGTCTTGACCTGAACGATCAGTTGCGTATCGTCGAAGGCGATGCTTTCCAGCGTCTGGAAAAAATGCTGATCGGTAAAGTGGTCAACGGCGGTCCGAAGAAATTGGCCAAAGGCGCGAAGATCGCCAAGGATTATCTGGCCGATCTCGACAAATATCACTGGTTCGATATTCGTCCGGCCGATGACGATGCCGCTGCGGCACTCGAAGCGATCAAGGAATCGATCGCGGAAAAGCGCCATCAGTTCGATCTCGCGTTCGAAGAAAAGCGCAAGAAGCTGACGCAGGGCGACGAATTGCCGCCGGGCGTGCAGAAGATGGTCAAGGTGTATCTGGCGGTCAAGCGCCGCCTGCAGCCTGGCGACAAGATGGCGGGCCGCCACGGCAACAAAGGTGTGGTGTCGCGCATCGTGCCGGTGGAAGACATGCCTTACATGGCCGACGGCACGCCGGCCGACATCGTGCTGAATCCGCTCGGCGTGCCGTCGCGGATGAACGTCGGTCAGGTGCTGGAAGTGCATTTGGGCTGGGCTGCCAAGGGTCTGGGCCTGCGGATCGGTGAAATGCTGAAGGCGCAAGCCAAGGCGATCGAACTGCGGAAATTCCTGAAGACGATTTACAACGAATCGGGCAAGACCGAAGACCTCGACAGTTTCTCCGATGGCGAAATTCTGGCGCTGGCCGACAACCTGAAGCATGGCGTGCCGTTTGCAACGCCGGTGTTCGACGGTGCGCATGAAAGCGAAATCCATCGGATGCTCGATCTGGCCTATCCGGACGCGATTGCCAAGCAACTCGGCATGACGCCGTCCAAGAATCAGGTCACGATGTACGACGGCCGCACCGGCGAGGCTTTCGAGCGTTCGGTAACGGTCGGCTACATGCACGTGCTGAAATTGCACCATCTGGTCGACGACAAGATGCATGCGCGTTCCACCGGGCCGTATTCGCTGGTCACCCAGCAACCGCTGGGCGGCAAGGCGCAGTTCGGCGGCCAGCGTTTCGGCGAGATGGAAGTCTGGGCACTGGAAGCCTACGGCGCATCGTATGTGCTGCAAGAGATGCTGACGGTGAAATCCGACGACGTGAACGGCCGTACCAAGGTGTACGAGAACCTGGTCAAGGGCGATCACGTCATCGATGCCGGCATGCCGGAATCCTTCAATGTGCTGGTGAAGGAAATCCGCTCGCTGGGCATCGACATCGATCTCGAAAGAGATTAACCGAGAGGCTTGTTGAACAGTTGGGGACAGAGTAACCGGCGCGCTGCGGCGCCTCGCAAACTCTGTCCCGCAAGTTATAAGATATTTTTTTCACGCCAACCTGGAGTGATACATGAAAGCACTGCTCGATTTATTCAAGCAAGTTCAGCAAAATGAACAGTTCGACGCGATCAAGATTGGCCTCGCGTCGCCCGAAAAAATCCGTTCGTGGTCGTACGGCGAAGTCAAGAAGCCGGAAACCATCAACTATCGTACGTTCAAGCCTGAGCGTGACGGCTTGTTCTGCGCGAAGATCTTTGGCCCGATCAAGGACTACGAGTGCCTGTGCGGCAAGTACAAGCGGCTGAAGCACCGCGGCGTCATCTGCGAAAAATGCGGCGTCGAAGTCACGCTGGCCAAGGTGCGCCGCGAGCGCATGGGTCATATCGAACTGGCGTCGCCGACCGCGCATATCTGGTTCCTGAAATCGCTGCCGTCGCGTCTGGGCATGGTGCTCGACATGACATTGCGCGACATCGAACGCGTATTGTATTTCGAAGCTTATGTCGTGACCGATCCCGGCATGACGCCGCTGAAGAAGTGCCAGATCATGTCGGAAGACGACTATGCCGCCAAGTATGAAGAATTCGGCGACGATTTCACCGCATTCATGGGCGCCGAAGGCATCCGCGAATTGCTGCGTTCGATCGACATCGACCGCGATGCAGAGATGCTGCGCCAGGAGCTGAAGGATTCCAAGTCCGAAGCGAAGATCAAGAAATACGCAAAGCGCCTGAAAGTGCTGGAAGCATTCCAGCGTTCCGGCATCAAGCCGGACTGGATGATCATGGAAGTGCTGCCGGTGCTGCCGCCCGAATTGCGCCCGCTGGTGCCGCTGGATGGCGGCCGCTTCGCGACCTCCGACCTGAACGATCTGTATCGCCGCGTCATCAACCGTAACAATCGATTGAAGCGCTTGATGGAATTGCGCGCGCCGGAAATCATCACCCGCAATGAAAAGCGGATGCTGCAGGAAGCGGTCGATTCGCTGCTGGACAATGGCCGCCGCGGCAAGGCGATGACCGGCGCCAACAAGCGTCCGCTGAAGTCGCTGGCCGAAATGATCAAGGGCAAGGGCGGCCGCTTCCGCCAGAACCTGCTGGGCAAGCGGGTCGATTACTCGGGCCGTTCCGTCATCGTGGTCGGTCCGCAATTGAAACTGCATCAGTGCGGCTTGCCGAAACTGATGGCGCTGGAATTGTTCAAGCCGTTCATTTTCAACAAGCTCGAATTGATGGGCCTGGCAACCACGATCAAGGCTGCGAAAAAACTGGTCGAGATCCAGGAACCGGTGGTGTGGGACATCCTGGAAGACGTGATCCGCGAACATCCGGTGATGTTGAACCGCGCGCCGACGCTGCACCGTCTGGGCATCCAGGCGTTCGAGCCGGTGCTGATCGAAGGCAAGGCGATCCAGCTGCATCCGCTGGTGTGCGCCGCGTTCAACGCCGACTTCGACGGCGACCAGATGGCGGTCCACGTGCCGCTGTCGGTCGAGGCCCAAATGGAGGCGCGGACCCTGATGCTGGCGTCCAACAACATCCTGTTCCCGTCCAACGGCGAGCCGTCGATCGTGCCGTCGCAGGATATCGTGCTCGGTCTTTACTACGCCACCCGCGAAAAGATCAACGGCAAGGGCGAAGGCATGATGTTCCCGGATGTGTCCGAAGTGATCCGCGCCTACGACAACAAGGAAGTCGAACTGACCACCCGTGTCACCGTGCGTATTACCGAATATCCGAAGGATGCGGAAACCGGCGAATTCGTCAAGACGGTCACGCGCTATGAAACCACGATCGGCCGCGCGATCCTGTCGGAGATTTTGCCGAAGGGCTTGCCGTTCAGCGTGCTGAATCGTGCGTTGAAGAAAAAAGAAATTTCCAAGCTGATCAACACGTCGTTCCGCAAATGCGGCCTGCGTGCGACG
>DAIDBD010000122.1 GCA_027310305.1 Herminiimonas sp. | reverse complement strand
CCGCGTAACGGTGTTCCCTTGCAAGGGAACACTCCCTCCTTGCCGTGCATCCCGTTACGACCGCCAAATTACCTAACTTATTGCTGCGCTACCCCTTAGCACGGACATCAATGAATTCCAGCGCTTGCAGACATTGGGATTTCAACTGCGGGAATCCGGCGACTATTGCGGTTACAGCCGCGCCAGAGTGCGCCAATGTGGGACGTGTCCGAGAGGCCGCAAACCATTCCCCAAAAGCCGGCCGGCGTGGTTGCGCAAGCCCGCTTGCCGATCTGACTTGTACTCGTCGCTGTACAAAATCCATGAAATAAAGTATATTACCTGCCTAGGCAATTACAGCTATGACTGCATTATGGGCGAATCCAAAAAAATTGTTCCCGGTCAATACAAACCAGAAGACAGCGTCGGTTATCTGCTGAGCCGCGCCCGGCTGAAGCTTGCCAAATCGCTTGACGTCGCGCTTGCGGAATGGGACATCACGCATGCACAGGGCGGCATCGTGCTGATGCTGGCGAGCGGCAAGTATTCGACGGCTGCCGATCTTGCGCGCGAGATGTATATCGATTCGGCCTCGATGACCCGCATGGTCGATCGTCTGGAAAAACGCGGGCTGATTTCGCGTGTGCGCAAAAGCGGCGACCGGCGTGTCATCGACCTGGTTTTGACGCCGGACGGGCAGAAATTGGGGCGCCGGCTGCCGTCTGTTTATGCCGCCGTGGTGAACAGCAACTTTGCCGGCTTCAGCCCGGACGAGATGGCAACCCTGAAGAGCCTGCTGCGCAAATCGCTGGGCTGCGACTCGAATTCCTGCGATGCAGATGCCGGCGGCAACTAACCGTTCCTTGATCATGAAAAAACCGGCCGAACAACACACCTCATCATCAGAGCATGCATGAAATCTTATATCCGGCGATTTTTGCTTGCGAGCGTCACCGCTGTCGTCCTGACTTCCTGCGCCAGTTTCAGCGGCATCGAGAGCAATGCGCAGCGTCGCGCTCCGGCCGATTTGGCAAGCGCGGCGTCCCTGCCCGCGCAAGATGGGCAATGGCCCGATCAGACCTGGCCTTTTGCGATTGGCGGCGCGCCGTTGCAGTCGCTGATCGACGAAGCCTTTTCAGGCAATCCCGGCTTGCAGATAGCGGCTGCGCGCGTCGCCGCAGCCCAGGCGCTGGCCGAGGCGGCGGGTGCGGCAGCCCGTCCCGGCGTCAGCGCCGGCTTCAACAGCACCTATCAGCGCTACACCGAAAACGGCATTGTTCCGCCGCCGCTGGCCGGCGCGTACAAGTCGGACAACCGGCTGGCGCTCGATTTTTCCTACGACTTCGATTTCTGGGACAAGCATGCGGCCGAGCTGCGTTCCGCGCTGTCGCAGGGGAAGGCGGCCGAGGCCGAGCAGCATGCATCGCGCCTGGTGCTGGCGACGTCGATCGCGCGCGGCTGGATTCAACTGGCGCGTCAGTATGCGCAACTGGATCTGGTCGAGCAGCAGTTGCTGGTGCGCCGGAAGATCGATCGTCTGACCCGGCTCCGGTTCAAGGCCGGTCTGGATACGCGAACCGACAGCGAGCAAACCCGTCAACAGCAAGCCGTGCTGCAGGCCGAACAGGCGCAGTGGCAGGAATCGATTGCGCTCACCCGCAATCAGTTGGCGGCATTGATGGGCCAAGGACCGGATCGCGGGCGGCGCATTGCGCGGCCCGGCTTGCCGCAGGAAGCGGCGATGCGCCTGCCGAACGAAGTGCCGCTGGCCTTGCTCGGACGGCGGCCTGATATTGTCGCGGCACGCTGGCGCGCCGAAGCTGCACAGGGCGACATCGATACGGCCAAGGCGCAGTTCTATCCGAACGTGAATCTCGTTGCGTTCGCCGGCTTTTCCAGTCTCGGGCTGACCAACCTGCTGCATTCCGGCAGCCAGGTGGCCGGCATCGGCCCGGCGATCCGGCTGCCGGTATTCGAGACCGGCGCACTGCGGGCGCAGTTGAAGGGCAGGGTTGCCGCATACGATGCCGCGGTCGGCACCTATAACCAGACGCTCACCGACGCACTGCGCGACGTGGCGGACCAGGTGCAATCGCTGCGCGCGGCGCAAATCCAGGACGAGTATCAGCACAGCGCCACGCAGGCGGCGGCGAACGGCCTGAAGCTGGCGCGCGATCGGGAGCGGGTCGGCACCACCAACATGCTGCCGGCGCTCGCGACCGAAATGGCATGGCTCATGCAACGCAAGGCCGAGCTCGATTCGCAGGCGCGCCGCGCAGACTTGCGGATCGGCCTGATCAAGGCGCTGGGCGGTGGATTCGATGCGACGGCTGCAACCGTCGAACCGGGCCGCGCCGTTACGAACAACTCCACTCAAACGAAATCCGCATCATGAACGCATCCGCCGAAACTACCGAATCCGCTCCACAGAACAACGGCAAGCGCCGCCGCCTGCTCATCATCGTCACGATCGTGCTGGCGATCGCGCTGATCGCCTACGGCATCTGGTGGGCTCTTTTTGCGCGCCATTATGAAAGCACCGACGATGCCTATGTCGCCGGCAATGTGGTGCAGGTCACGCCGCAGATCGGCGGTACGGTGGTCGCGATCCACGCCGACGATACCGAGCTGGTGCAGGCCGGCAAGCCGTTGATCGAACTCGATCAAAGCGATGCCAAGGTGGCGCTGGAGCAGGCGGAGGCGCAACTGGCGCAGGCGGTGCGGGAAGTGCGCACGCTGTTCGTCAATAACAGCGCCTTGAATGCCAATGTCGCGCTGCGCAGCGCCGATGTACAGCGTGCGCGCGCCGATCTGGCGCGCCGCCAGCAATTGATCGGCACCGGCGCCGTGTCCGGCGAAGAAGTCGCGCATGCGAAGAGCGCGCTGCAAAGCGCGGAATCGGCATTGCAGGCGGCGCGCGAGCAACTCGCGTCGAATCGCGTACTGACCGACCGCACGTCAGTCGCCGAGCATCCGAACGTGCGGCGCGCCGCCGGCCAGGTCGAGGCGGCTTATCTTGCCCGCGCCCGCACCTCGCTGCCCGCGCCGATCACCGGCTATGTCGCCAAGCGTTCGGTGCAGGTCGGCCAGCGCGTTGCGCCCGGCGTGCCGCTGCTGTCGATCGTGCCGCTCGATGCGTTGTGGGTCGAGGCCAATTTCAAGGAAGTGCAGATCGCGCATATGCGGATCGGCCAGCCGGTCACACTGCATTCGGACCTGTATGGATCGAACGTGACGTACCACGGAAAGGTGATCGGACTGGCCGCCGGCACCGGTTCCGCCTTTGCCTTGCTGCCGGCGCAGAACGCCAGCGGCAACTGGATCAAGGTCGTGCAGCGTATTCCGGTTCGCATTGCAATCGATGCCAAAGAGCTGGCGCAGCAGCCGTTGCGGATCGGCTTGTCGATGCAGGTCGAGGTCGATATCGCGCACGATGAAGGCACCTCGCTGACGGCAAGCGGTCCAGCGCGCACCGTACCGGCCTACAGGACCGCGGTATTCGATACCGCGAACAAGGAAGCGGATGCGCTGATCGCGCGCATCATTGCGCAGAATGGCGGGAAGGTTTGACTGTCGCGCAATACCGGCATTCATTTTTAATGACTTACGCAAACAAGCACGAAACTGCAGCCATCAAGCGTCGTGCTAAAGCGGGCTTTGGTTATCCAAGAGTCCGTTCGTCCCGGGGCACCCTTTTGGGGTGTGAGTAGCCGCGCAGCGGCGTATCGAAGGATCTGCAGTCCTTCGATACGCTTCCTTCGATACGCTGCGCTACTCACACCCCAAAAGGGTGCCCCGGGACGAACGGTGCGTTGCGTGCTGACACACCTGGCGCATCGCGGACTGAATAGTCATTGAAATTTGCATAAATTTTAATTTTTACTTTTAAAAGCAAGCCAGGTTATTCATGAGCGCACCTCCCCGTTCCGCCGTTCCGCCGTTGACAGGCGCGCCGCTGATATTCGGCACGCTGGCGCTGTCTCTCGCGGTATTCATGAACGTGCTCGACTCGTCGATTGCGAACGTGTCGATTCCGGCGATCTCGGGCGATCTCGGCGTCGCGCCGCAGCAGGGCACATGGGTCATCACGTCGTTCGCCGTTTCCAATGCGATCTCGGTGCCGCTGACCGGATGGCTGACCACGCGCATCGGGCAAGTGCGCCTGTTCGTCGGTGCGATTCTGTTGTTCGTGCTGGCGTCGTTTTTATGCGGCATCGCACCGAGTATCGAAATACTGATCGCCGCCCGGATTTTGCAAGGCGCGGTTGCAGGGCCGATGATTCCGCTCTCGCAAGCGCTGCTGCTGAGCAGCTATCCGCCTGCGAAAAGCGGCATGGCGCTCGCCTTCTGGGGCATGACGGTGCTGGTTGCGCCGATCATGGGGCCGTTGCTGGGCGGCTGGATTTCCGACAACTACACGTGGCCCTGGATTTTTTACATCAATATTCCGATCGGCCTGTTTGCCGCCTGGGCCACCTGGTCGGTCTATCGCGAACGCGAATCGACCATCGTGCGCCTGCCGATCGACAAGATCGGATTGTTTTTGCTGGTGGTCTGGGTCGGCGCGTTGCAACTGATGCTGGACAAGGGCAAGGAACTCGACTGGTTCAACTCGGGCGAGATCGTATTGCTTGCAAGCGTATCGGCGGTCAGCTTTATTTATTTCATTGTCTGGGAGCTTGGCGACCAGCATCCCGTGGTGGACCTGTCCCTGTTCAAGGGGCGCAATTTCAGCGCCGGCGTGATTGCGATATCGGTTGCTTACGGCCTGTTTTTCGGCGGGCTGGTGATCCTGCCGCTATGGTTGCAAACCCAGCTCGGCTACAGCGCGACCGATGCCGGCATGGTGATGGCGCCGGTCGGCATCCTGGCGATTATTCTGACCCCGTTCGTCGGAAGGCTGATTCCCAAAGTCGACTCGCGCAAGATCGCGACATGCGCCTTCATCATATTCTCGATCGTGTTCTACCTGCGCTCCCGCTACACGCCCGAAGTCGATACGATGGCGCTGATCATTCCGACCGTGATACAGGGCGCGGCGATGGCAATGTTCTTCATTCCGCTGACGTCGATCATTCTGTCGGGCCAGCCGCCCGATAAAATTCCGGCTGCCGCCGGGCTCTCCAATTTCGTGCGCATCATGTTTGGCGGCATCGGCACGTCGCTCACCACCACCTTGTGGGACAGCCGGGCGGCGCTGCATCATTCGCAACTGGCCGAGCATACCGGCCCGCAAAATCCTGCCTTTACCCAGACGGTGCGCGCGCTGACTGCGCAAGGCTTGCCGGAACCGGGAGCGTGGGCCGTGATCGAGCGGACCTTGAGCGTGCAGGCCAGCACGCTGGCCGCCACGGATATTTTCTGGATATCGTCGATCCTGTTCTTCGCGCTGATCGGGCTGGTGTGGTTTACCAAGCCGAAAAAATCGGCCATGTCGGCGGCTGCGGCGGGAGCGCATTGACATGCGCGGGCAAGCATTCAGGTAGTGAAGTTGTTTGCCTGCGGATAAACTACGCATCAACGGAATCAAGTTAATTGATCGAAATTGACCAGGTGTTCCTCAAAATTTCGGCGGTGTAGGTGGACTGAACAGTCCTTAAAACCAGCATGGATGAACGGTCTGTGGTTTTTGAAAATCGGAAATGCCGTCACTGATACCGTCAAAAAATTTTTCGAACTGCATAGACTTTAGTGGCTGCGGGGGGCTTGCCGCGATATCTCAACGCTTTGGTTGAGTTAAAGTAAACGTGCGGGAATTCGAACCGATTGCACTGGCTACGGAGTTCCTGACTGTGTTGGGAGCGCCTCAAGCGCATGCTCATTGGTCACTATGCATGCTACGGACTGCACGGAGCGGGCTTGCGCAACGGCTGGGGTGCCGGTTGCAGCGGCGTACTACATGGTGGGATTGTGCATGCGCGCATACTTGAGGTGTTCCCGCTTCCGGCGGCGTGGTTGATTCATGGGATATAGGGCTTTCAGCGAAACTCCCTGTCGAAGAGCCGGATGCGTCAATCGCGCATGCCAGGATCTGTCGGGTGCCAGCCCCGGACAGGACGAGGCGGGGGGATATGACGGCCAGCAACCATGCCCGTGCCGAACGCCTCTTCAGCCGGCCGGCCGCGGACGCCGGCCTCACCATTCCATGGACGGGAACGACATTGAACGCATCGACACAAAAAATCATTCAAGCACTTGCAAAGGAGCGCCGCAGCGCGGCTTCCCCATCCCCTTTTTATGCGGAACACACGCTCGACCCGCGCACCTTTCATATCGAGATCAAGGGAGTCGGCCCTGTTTCCATGCCGCTTGGGCGGCACGGGATCGAACGGCTGTTGAGCGTCTCCTCCGCCGCCAAATTCGGCTTGCGCGAAAAGACGCTGCTGGACAGGAAGGTGCGCGATACCCAGGAAATCCCTGCGGACAAGTTGCGCGTCCGGTATGACAAGAAGGCCATGTCGTCAATGCTGGCCGACATGCGCGATGCCATGGGATTGCCGAAGAACGCCGTGCTCACGCCGCATTTGCACAATATGCTCATCTACGGGCCGGAACAGTTCTTCAAGAAACATCGGGACTCCGAAAAGATCGACGGCATGGTCGCCACGCTGGTCGTGGTGCTTCCCTCGCCTCACATAGGCGGAGACCTGCTGATCAGGCATGGCAAGGAACAACACCGGTTCGCATCGGAAAACCTGGATGGCGAAACGCTCCAATGCATTACCTTTTACGCGGACTGCCATCATGAAGTCGACAAGATCAAACAGGGTTATCGCGTTGCATTGACCTATAACCTCGCGCTGGAATCGACGCCGTCTCTTTCCCGCGAAAAGAAGCGCGCCAACCCCGCCCTGGAAAAGGCGCTCAAGGAATATTTTCATCGGGAGGATGGGCAGGACGCGGAGCCTCCGAAGCTCGTCTACTTTCTGGATCACAGCTACACCGAGCACAGTTTGAAATGGGACCTGCTCAAGGGTGCCGATCGCAAGAATGCCGAGGCCTTGCGTTGCGCCGCCGAACATAGAGGTTTGACGCCTCACCTTGCCTTGGCGGAGATCCATGAATCCTGGACGGCGGACGATGGATACGATGACAGATACGATGAGGAATACGATCCCGAACCGGGCGAACTGATCGACGGCAGCACGGTGTTGTCCCACTGGTTGGACGCGGCCGGTAAGAAGCTGCCGTACCGGGAGCTTTCCGTTTCCGAGGACGAACTCTGCTGGACGAAGGACACGAAAGAAAGCGACCTGATCAATTCCGAGCATGAAGGCTGGATGGGAAATTACGGCAACACCATCGATTACTGGTACCGTCGGGCGGCAATCGTCCTGTGGCGCGAATCTGACCAGGTAGCGATGCGTTTCGACCTCGATTACGATCGCGCCCTTGCCGGTTTGTCGGCGCTGACGAAAAAGCGCGGCAACGAAGCGCGCGTGGCCGATATCGTCAGCAAGGCTGGGCCGTATTTGCGCAGAGCTGCCCGTGATACCGGCACCGGGCAGTTCAAACCGTTTATCCGGATCGCGCTCTATCTCCGGGACGAGAACATTGCGCGAACTCTTCTGTCCGATTTTTCCCTTGCCGATATCGATATGGATTCCGCCAGGGATTGGGTTGACTTGCAGAATGCCTATGGTGCGGCCTGGTGCCTGGCATTGATGAAGGCGTGGAGGGAAGGGGACGAGCGTCTCCGGTTCCGCCGCCCCGCCGCTTCCGTCAACATCGATGACCTGACGCGGCATCTCCTGTCCCAAGGGGGCGACGCCGGGGTGGCCGCCTTCCTGGCGGACTATTACATCGGCCGCATCGTTCAAAGCGATGCCTATCTTGCGCATGCCGCGCCCGTGGAACAAATGTCCGCGCTCGACAAGAGAATGGACGCTCTGAAGAAAGTCATCTGTGCAGGTATTGCGCTCCGCGACGATTCCATGGTCAGGAAGATCGTCGAACACGTTACATCCCATTCTGCGCTATACCCGGCGCCCGATTTGGGCGACATGGTGCTGGAGCTGGAAAAGAGGGGCGCGGGCGCATCCTCGCCTGCATGCGAAGCCCTGCGCGATTACGCCGCGCAAAACATACATCGTGAACTGGGCAAGGGTTTGCGCACCGAGGGTGACTGGTCGATCGAGGCGCAGCCGTCCTGTAAATGCGCTTACTGCCGAACGACCGTCGATTTTCTGAAATCGACGACCGAAGCCATCAAGGTATGGCCGATCGCGCAACAGCATCGCGATCACATCATGAACGTCTTCAGGGGATCGGGATTGCCCATTCGTTTCGAGGTCAGAAAGGAAGGTTCGCCTCACAGGCTGGTGATTACGAAGAGCGAGCGGCTTTACGAGACAGATAAAAAGCGGTTTGAAAGGCTGAAGTCGCTTGACGAGCGGCTTCACATCGCCGCCCGATCTGCGTCAATTCGATGACGGACTGGCCGGCAAGACATTCGGGATATGTGGGGTTGCGTAATAGGCGGCGTCCACGATTATCGTCGGAAAAATAACGGATTCGGGTTACCAATGACGGTGCTTTTGGCCCTGTTACGGTGCCCCAGTTCATGAGTAAGTCGGCCGTCCTCGGCGGCATGACGGTCGAGCAAGAGAAGTGGCTCCAGGTTTTTCGACGACTGTTAAACAGAACGGAAAACTTAGATCCGTTTGACCAGCCCTTTGTATTTGGAATGATTAAGGCCTCCATCGTAAGGCCGTTTATCGGACATTTTTAATGCTTGTTCCACTGCAGATGTCCAAAAATTGGCACTTGGCGTTCCAAGCATAAAAACCCCCTAAGTGTTTGATATCTTAGGGGGATTAATCAAACTTTGTTGAAGTTTGTCGTGTTCTTGGTGGTGATAGGTGGACTTGAACCACCGACCCCAGCATTATGAGTGCTGTGCTCTAACCAACTGAGCTATATCACCAAACAGCCGAAAATTATGGCGTTTTTGCCGGTTTATGTCAACCGGGAATTATTCGGCGACAGGGCTGTTAAGTTCTTCCACGTGCAATAGAGACCGCATGATCGAAGTTGAGGGTATTGCGATAGATGGCTCGTGAGATACATGGCTCATTGCCGGCGCGCATACAGTTCAGTGCGATGGAACGCAGTCGGGCAAGAATG